>CAWKMR010000027.1:0-71298 GCA_963850705.1 uncultured Alphaproteobacteria bacterium
CTTCGCCATCCCGCTCAATTGCTGGTACCAGCATTTCAACGGCTCCGGTCAGGAAGTCGTGCGGCTCGTGGCGGTCACGAATTTTCCGTCGGTGATGAACCTCTACGAGGACGTCGATTTCGTCTTCAACTTCGACCACGACTTCAAGAACCGCTTCTCCGGCGAGCCGGACTATTTCTCCGCCAAGGGCGAGCAGAACGGCTTCCTGCTGACGACGAATTTCGTCGCGGACGCGATCAACCTGCCGCTGATCACCGCCAAGGAGCGCGGCGCCGGCGGCGGCCACATCCGCTTCAACATGGCGAAGGGCTCGATCGCGAGCCACATCTCCCAGTTCCCGGTCGGCACCTACAAGAAGGCGCATGCGCACGGGCCCGGCGCGCACGTGATCGTGCTCACCGGCGAAGGCTATTCGCTGATGTGGCCGGAGGGCGAGGAGCCGCAAGCGCTACGACTGGAAATACGGCACGCTGATCGTCCCGCCCAATGCCTGGTTCCACCAGCATTTCAACGGCGGCGCGACGCCGGCGCGCTATCTCGCCTTCAAGCACGCCTCGCCGCGCAACAGCCAGGGCGTGCCGCTGTCCTGGATCAGCCGCCGCCTCGGCGGCAACCAGATCGACTACGCCGACGAGTGACCGCGGTGCGCAAGATGTTCGCCGACGAGCTCGCCAAGCACGGCGTGACCTCGAAGATGGAGCCGGTCTACGAGGCCGAGCTGCCGAACCTGCCGCCGAAGTGCGGCGTGATGACGCCGGGGCGCGGCGCGACGAACTGCGGCGCGTCCGGCTGGCGCTCGCGGTCCTCGCGATCGCTCTCCTGCCGGCGGCGGCTGCCGCGCAGACCGACATCTTCAGCTATGCCGGCCCCGACCGCAGCCAGCGCATCCTCGACGGCGCCAAGAAGGAAGGCACGGTCACGCTCTACTCGTCGGCGAAGGTCGCCGACATGAACCCGCAGATTGCCGCCTTCGAGAAGAAATACGGCATCAAGGTGCGGCTCTGGCGCGCGAGCTCCGAGGACGTCGCGCGCCGCGTGATCAGCGAGCAGCGCGCCGGCCGCTTCGAGGCCGACATCGTGGAGACCGCGGGCTCCGAGATGGAGGTGCTGGTCCGCGAAAAGGCGATGCAGCCGTTCCTGACGCCGGTCTCGGCGGAGCTCATCCCGGCCGCGACCTATGCCCACCGCCAATGGATCGCGACGCGCATCAACGCCTTTGTCGGCGGCTACAACACCAAGCTGATCGCCGCCGCCGACGCGCCCAGGCGCTACGAGGACCTGCTCGATCCGAAATGGAAGGGCCGGCTGGCGGTCGAGGCCAGCGACGCCAACTGGTTCATGCAGCTCGCCGCCATCATGGGCGAGGACAAGGCGGTCAAACTGTTCCGCGACATCGTCGCGACGCAACGGCATGTCGGTGCGCAAGGGCCATTCGCTGCTCGCCAATCTCGTGCCGACCGGCGAGGTGCGCTGGCGCTGACCTCTACAGCTACCGCGTCGAGCAATTGAAACAGGAAGGCGCGCCGGTCGAGATCCTCTATCTGCCGCCGGTGATCGGGCTGCCGACCGGCACCGGCATCGTGCGCCGCGCGCCGCATCCGCACGCCGCCGCGCTGCTCGCGGATTTCTTCCTCACCGACGGGCAGCCGATCATCGCCGACCGCTTCAACGTGCCGGTCAATCCGAAAATCCGGCCGATGCCGGAGAACCTCGCCCTCATCGACGTCGCGAAATTCCTCGACGACGGCGAGCGCTGGACCAAGCTCTATGCGTCGATCTTCACCGGGAAATGACGGCTGATACCCATGGCTGAGTTGAGGCCCCAGACGAAGCCCAGGCGCAGGAGACTGGCGCAGACCGCCCACGTGTACTGGAAGCTGATCGTATCAGCTGCAGTCGGCGTTTTGTCGTGGGCTGCGCTGCATTCGGGGATCATCAACATCCTGCAGGACGAACCGCGCCTGGTGATCCAATTTCTGGCCGCCTGGAACGTCGCCATCCTCGTCTATCTTGCGCTCGCGGCGTGGGTGGTTGCGCGGCACGAACACAGCCACATGCGCGAACTCTTCGCCGAAGAGGACGTCGGCGCGGCATTGATCCTGGCCGCGGTGATCGCTGTGGCCGCGGTCAGCGTGATTGCGATCTTTGCGGGATTGGGCGCCGACAACAAGGCGAGCCGACTGTCTCCGCTGCTGGCGACGCTCAGCATCGTGCTGTCATGGGTGTTCATCCACACCATCTTCGCCTTCCACTATGCGCACGAGTACTACGGCGAAACCGACGGAAGGCAAAAAGGCGGCCTGCTGTTTCCGAAGCCCGACGGGCAGAAAAAAGACGCTCCCCCCGCGTACTGGGACTTTCTCTATTTCTCGTTCGTGATCGGGATGACGTTCCAGGTGTCGGACGTGCAGATTACGAGACAATCGCTCCGCCGCCTGGTCCTCATTCACGGCGTGGTGTCGTTCTTCTACAATGTGGCGGTGCTTGCGCTGATGGTGAATATGGGCGGCGAGTTCATCAAGGGATCATGACGCAGAAAGGCGTTCGCGCCCGGGATCAGCGCGCCGAGCCAGCTCCGGAAGCGCCACCAGTAGTGGCGGAAGGTGACGGAGAGGACGAACGCCGCGATCAGGAAGATCACGAGCGGAATCCAGATCACCGCCACGCTGAGCAGCAAGATCAGCATGATGCCCGCGATCAGCGCCAGAACCGCCAGCGCCAGGATGATCGTGAATGGACCGGGCTGCGCGATGTAGACGCGGCGCGTGCCGCCGTTGTCCTCGTCGACCGAGACGAAGATGCCCGGCCGACGATGCCGGCCGGATTGACCCGGCGGAATGATCTCGGGCTCGGTACGGGGCCGGGAGGCGCCGGAATCCTGGGGATCGCGGTTGGTCATGCCGGATCATGTATGCCCGCGCCGGCGGGGCGCAATGGCTCGAAAAGGTGGAGACCGGACACGAAGCGGTGGGCGAACTCCGCCCTACTCCGCCGCCGTGCGCCCTGCGCCGCCGTGGCCGAACCGGCGATCGATATAGTCGATCACCATCTGCTTGAAATCGGCCGCGACCGTCGGGCCGCGCAGCGTCACCGACTTCTTGCCGTCGACGAACACCGGCGCCGCCGGGCTTTCGCCGGTGCCGGGCAGCGAGATGCCGATGTCGGCGTGCTTGCTTTCGCCCGGGCCGTTGACGATGCAGCCCATCACCGCGACGTTGAGCGTCTCGACGCCGGGATATTGCTTCTTCCACTCCGGCATCGACGTGTGGATGAAGCTCTGGATGTCGCGCGCCAGTTCCTGGAACGTCGTCGAGGTCGTGCGTCCGCAGCCCGGGCAGGCCGCGACCAGCGGCACGAAGGTGCGGAAGCCCATGGTCTGCAGCAGTTCCTGCGCGACCCTGACTTCCAGCGTGCGGTCGCCGCCGGGCTCGGGCGTGAGCGAGATGCGGATGGTGTCGCCGATGCCCTGCTGCAGCAGCACGCCCATGCGCGGCCGAGGAGGCGACGATGCCCTTCGATCCCATGCCCGCTTCAGTCAAACCAAGATGCAGCGCATAGTTCGAGCGCTGCGCAAGATCCGCATAGACCGCGATCAGGTCCTGCACCGCCGAGACCTTGGCGGAGAGGATGATGCGGTTGCGCGGCAGGCCGATCTCTTCGGCGCGCTCGCCCGACAACAGCGCCGACTGGATCATCGCCTCGCGCGTCACCTCGCGCGCGTCCTTCGGATCGTTGGAGCGCGAATTCTCGTCCATCAGGTGCGTGAGCAGTTCCTGGTCGAGCGAGCCCCAATTGACGCCGATGCGCACCGGCTTGCCGTGCTTGATCGCGGTCTCGACGATGGCGGAGAACTGGCGGTCCTTCTTGTCCTTGAAGCCGACATTGCCGGGATTGATGCGGTACTTGTCGAGTGCTTCCGCACAAGCGGGATGATCGGCGAGCAGCTTGTGGCCGATGTAGTGGAAGTCGCCGACGAGCGGCACCTCGCAGCCCTGCTGCAGCAGCCGCTCCTTGATGTGCGGCACCGCCGCCGCGGCTTCGTCGCGGTCGACCGTGATGCGCACGATCTCGGAGCCGGCGCGCGCCAGCGCGGCGACCTGCCCCACGGTCGCGTTCACGTCGGCGGTGTCGGTGTTGGTCATCGACTGCACGACGACCGGCGCGCCGCCGCCGACGGTCACGTTGCCGACATTGACCGGCACCGATTTGCGTCGCTCCTGCGGACCCGCGTTCATTCATCTCTCTCCTTCGCGCCGTCTTGGGTGCCAGAGGCGACCCGGCGGCGTCAACGTTGGGGCGTTAAGCCCTTGCATTAACCCTTGCCGCAATGCGTGCAGATTCCGCTGACCTCGATCACCGGCGATTTCGGCGTGAAACCGACCGCATCGGCGGCCGATTTCACCGTGCAGGCGACTTCCGACGAGGACGCCTCGCCGACCGTGCCGCAGCGTTCGCAGATCAGGAACACCACCAGGTCGCCGGCTGCATGGCTGTGCACACAGGCAACGAACGCATTGCGGCTTTCGATCCGGTGAACGAGGCCGTTTTCGCGCAGGAACTCGAGCGCACGGTAAACCGTGATCGGGGCCGGGCGCGGCCCCGAAGGCGCCACCCGTTCCATGATCTCGTAGGCGCCGAGCGGCTGATGGCTGGCCAGCAATGCGCCCAGCACATCCCTGCGGATCGGGGTCAGCCGCTGCCCGCGCTCGCTGCAGCGCGCCTCCGCGACCGCCATGGCGTCGCTGGTGCAGCGGTCATGGTCGTGCCCGGGCGCCGGAAAGACCGCCGCGTCGCCCTTGTCATGTGCCGTTCTGGCCCTGGCCATCGGGGAACCTTAACCGTTTTGCGCCGCATTCGGAACAATGATGCGTCGCAACAATTTCATATTGCAATGCAATAAACACTGCCCCAAGTTCCTATGTTACTGAGTTCGTTTCAACTTTTGGTCGTCAACACCCCCTAGATGTGATGCTTCCAGTCCTGTTGAGCAAGGTCTTTTCGGCCCTGACCCGCCGCTCCGGAGCGCAGCCCGGCGCAGCCGGCTGGGATTCGCCGACGCGACCAAGTGCGTCAACCTCGCCCTCCAGGGCGGCGGCGCGCATGGCGCCTTCACCTGGGGCGTGCTCGACCAGCTGCTGGCGGACGGGCGGATCGCCATCGACGGCATCTCCGGCGCCTCGGCCGGCGCCGTGAACGCGGTGATGCTCGCCGACGGGCTGGCGCGCGGCGGCGCCGAGGAGGCGCGGCAGCGGCTCGCGGACTTCTGGCGCGCGGCGAGCTTCGGCGGCGCGCTGCCGGAGCTGCAGCGCGAAGCCATCGAACGGCTGTTCGCCTTCGTGCCGCGGCAGAGCTCGCCGGTGCCCTGGCTCGGCGCGCTGTCGCGCTACTGGTCGCCCTACGATCTCAATCCGCTCAACATCAATCCGCTCAAGAGCCTGATCGAGCGCTTCGTCGATTTCGCGCTGGTGCGCGGCGATACCCGCCGCGAGCTGTTCATTTCCGCCACCAACGTCGACAGCGGCGAACAGCGCGTGTTCTCGCGCGTCCGAAATGACGCGCGGAAGTCGTCATGGCGTCCGCCTGCCTGCCGCTGCTGTTCCAGGCGGTGGAGATCGACGGCGTGCCCTACTGGGACGGCGGCTACAGCGGCAACCCGTCGGTGCTGCCGTTCCTGCGCGCGACCTCGACCGAGGACGTGCTGATCGTGCAGATCAATCCGCTCGAGCGCGGCGGCGCGCCGACCCGCGCGCGCGATATCATGACGCGGCTGCACGAGCTGACGTTCAACGCGCCGCTGCTGGCGGAGCTGCGCGCGCTCAAGCTTGCGGAACGGCTGATCACCGAAGGCGGACTGCCGCGCGGCACCGCGCCCGGGCAATACCGGCGTATCCGGCTCCACCGCATCGTGATGGATACCGAAGGCGATCGACGACCGCAGCAAGCTCAACAACGACTACGAGACCTTCGACCGGCTGCGCCAGCTCGGCCAGGCCGCAGCGCAGCGGTTCCTCGACGAGCATTTCGGCGACATCGGCCGCAAGAGCACGATCGACCTGACGACCGACGCCGGAATGGCTCGATCGACGCCGGTCACCAAGCCGCTCGGCTGCGTAGACAGCGGCGTGTGACGTGTCCCCTGCGGAGCGGGCTGAAGTGACGCGCTTGACCGGGTAGGTCTCTCGCAAGACTATGACGAGGGACCCACATTTGCGTCATGCCTGAGCCCTCTCCCGCGGGACACGAGATCGAGGCTAAGTCTGCTAACTGAGGGCATGAGCGTCCCTCTCCTCACCGCCGCGATCGGAGCGACACGGCTCGACATCTGCGTCGCCGACATCACGACGCTTTCCGTCGACGCCATCGTGAACGCGGCGAACACGACGCTGCTCGGCGGCGGCGGCGTCGACGGCGCGATCCATCGCGCCGCGGGGCCGGAGCTGCTGGCCGAATGCCGGACGCTCGGCGGCTGCGAGACCGGCTCGGCGAAGATCACGCAGGGCTACCGGCTCAAGGCCAGGCACGTGATCCATGCGGTCGGGCCGGTCTGGCACGGCGGCGGCCGCGACGAGGAGGATCTGCTCGCCTCCTGCTACTCCACCGCGCTGATGCTGGCGGCGGAGCACGGCCTCACCTCGATCGCCTTTCCGGCGATCTCGACCGGCGTCTACCGCTTCCCGCCCGACCGCGCCGCGCGCATCGCGGTCGGCACCGTGGCGGCGGAAGTCGTCCGCCGAGCCGGGCAAGCTGACGCAGGTCGTGTTCTGCTGCTTCTCGCCGGATTCGGCGAAGCATCACGAGGACGCGTTTGCGGATTTGGGACTGACCTA
Organism: uncultured Alphaproteobacteria bacterium; assembly: GCA_963850705.1. Classification (GTDB taxonomy): domain Bacteria; phylum Pseudomonadota; class Alphaproteobacteria; order Rhizobiales; family Xanthobacteraceae; genus VAZQ01. The sequence goes on from CAWKMR010000027.1 coordinate 6,828, forward strand.
GGCTTTTTTGAGCATGATCTTTTCCGAAACCGTTCCCACTTCGGATCATGCCCTAGCGCAGGAATTCGGCGCGGACCTTGTCGGTGTGCTCGCCGAGCGACGGCACCGCGCCGTACGGCGCGCGTCTCGCCGGCGCGGCGGGCCGGCCGGCGCCGGATAGTTGGTGACGCCGCCCGCGGTCTTGACCGCGATGCGCCGCAGATGCGGATGCTGCGCGAGCCCGGCCGGATCGTTGACCCGCGCGAACGCGATGTCGGCGGCGGCAAGCTTCGCGATCAGCGGCTCGACGTCCATCGACGCGAACACCGCGGCGACGCGGCCGTCGGTCTCGGCGCGGCGCTTCACCCGCTCGACATTGCTGGCGAAATTCGGATCGTTCGCGAGCGCCTTGTCGCCCAGCACCTGTTCGGCCAGCACGCGCCACTCGCGGTCGCTCTGGATCGAGATCAGCACGTCGACGCCGTCGCGGCTCTTGAACACGCCGTAGGGCGCGATCGAGGTGTGCGCGAGGCCGACGCGCTTGGGCGGCTTGCCGCCTTCCTGCTGCATCAGCGGCGTCGCCATCCAGTCGGCCATGGCGTCGAACAGCGAGACCGACAGCTCGGCGCCCTCGCCGGTGCGCCCGCGCACGATCAGCGCTTCGAGGATCGCCTCATAGGCGTTCATGCCGGCGCCGATGTCGCAGACCGACACGCCGACGCGCGCGGGCTCCGATCGGCCCGCCGGTGATGGAGGCAAGCCCGACCTCGGCCTGGATCAGGAGATCGTAGGCCTTGCGCTCGGCATAGGGGCCGCTGTCGCCGTAGCCCGAGACCGAGCACACGATCAGGCGCGGATGCTCGCGCCGCAGCCGTTCGATCGGGAAGCCGAGCTTCGCGACCGCGCCGGGCTTGAGGTTCTGCACGAACACGTCGGCCTTCGCGAGCATGGCGGCGAGCAGCGCCTTGTCGTCGGCCTTGGCGAGATCGAGGACCACCAATTCCTTGCCGCGGTTGAGCCAGACGAAATAGCTCGACTCGCCGTTGGCGACGTCGTCATAGCCGCGCGCGAAATCGCCCTCCGGCCGCTCGATCTTGATCACGCGCGCGCCGGCATCGGCGAGCCGGCACGTGCACATCGGCGCCGCCACCGCCTGTTCGAGCGCGACCACGAGGAGGCCTTCGAGCGGGAGGGTCATGTGTCGCGTGCTCGCATCTTCACCCGTCATCCTGAGGCTGGCCCGCGCAGCGGCGCCTCGAAGGATGCACGGCCACGATGTTGCAACAGCCGGCGTCGCCCTTCGAGGCTCGCCATAGCGCGTCTGCAGACGCGCGACGCGCTGATGGCGCGCTCCTCAGGGTGACGGATCACGTTAGTACGACCGCGGCAGGTCGAGCACGTGCTCGGCGAGATAGGAGAGGATCAGGTTGGTCGAGATCGGCGCCACCTGATAGAGCCGCGTCTCGCGGAACTTGCGCTCGATGTCGAATTCCTCGGCGAAGCCGAAGCCGCCGTGGGTCTGCACGCACATCTCGGCCGCCGCCCATGACGCATCGGCGGCGGCGAGCTTCGCCATATTGGCCTCGGCGCCGCAGTCGCGGCCGGCGTCGTAGAGCGCCGCCGCCTCGCGCACCATCAGCGCGGCGGTGCGCATCTGCGCATAGGCGCGCGCGATCGGGAACTGCACGCCCTGGTTCTGGCCGATCGGGCGGCCGAACACGCTGCGTTCCTTCGCATAGGCGGTCGCCTTGTCGATGAACCAGCTGGCGTCGCCGATGCATTCGGCCGCGATCAGGATGCGCTCGGCATTCATGCCGGAGAGGATGTAGCGGAAGCCCTCGCCTTCCTCGCCGATCAGGTTCTCCGCCGGCACCCGCATGGCGTCGAAGAAGATTTCCGTGGTGGCGTGGTTCATCATGGTGCGGATCGGCCGGATGGTGAGGCCCTTGGCCGTGCGCATGTCGACCAGGAACACCGAGAGCCCGCCGGTGCGCTTCGCCGCCTGCTCGCGCGGCGTGGTGCGCGCGAGCAGCAGCATCAGGTCGGAATGCTCGGCGCGCGAGGTCCAGATCTTCTGGCCGTTGATGACGTAGTCGCTTGCCGTCGCGCACCGCGGTGGTGCGCAGGTTGAGCGTGTCGGTGCCCGACGTCGGCTCGGTGACGCCGAACGCCTGCAGGCGCAGTTCGCCCTTGGCGATGGCGGGCAGGTAGCGCTCCTTCTGCGCGGCGCTGCCGTGACGCAGCAGCGTGCCCATGGTGTACATCTGCGCATGGCAGGCGGCGCCGTTGCCGCCCGACGCATGGATCTCCTCCATGATCGCGGCGGCGGCCGACGAGCGGCAGCCCGCTGCCGCCGTATTGCTCCGGGATCAGCGCGGCGAGGAAGCCGGCCTTGGTCAGCGCCGCGACGAACTCGGTCGGGATAGCCGCGCTCGCGGTCGAGCGCGCGCCAGTACTCGCCCGGAAAATCCGCGCACAGCGCGCGCACCGATTCCCGGATCGGCGCGTGATCGTCGTGATGGACGTCGGGGCCAGCCATGCGGCGGACTATAGCGCGATTTCCGCGCGGCCGTTGTTGATCGCGACCACGTCGCGCTCGACCACGCGGGAGCGGAAGCTCACCACCGTGCCGTCGCGCCACATCTCGGTGCGGATGGTCTCGCCCGGAAACACCGGCGCCGAGAACCGCCCGGCGATCGCCGTCAGCTTCGCGGGATCGTAGCCGCAAAGGCTCTTGAGCAGCGCGTGGCCGGCGACGCCGTAGGTCGCGAGCCCGTGCAGGATCGGCCGCGGGAAGCCCGCCGCCTTGGCGACCGCGGGGTCGGCATGCAGCGGATTCGGATCGGCGCTCAGCCGATAGACCAGCGCCATCTCCGGCCGGGTCGGCAGGTCGCAGACGAGGTCGGGCGCGCGCTCCGGGATCGGATGCGGCGGCGGCTGCTGGCGCGGCGGCCCGCCGAAGCCGCCGTCGGCGCGGCAGAACGTCGTGTGCAGCGATGCGTCGCGATGCGCGCGCCGGTCGCCTTGTCGTCGATGGTGCGCTCGGAATAGAGCACCGCGCCCTTGCCCTCGCCCTTGTCGATGATCTCGGTGACGCGGGTCTTGCTGATGACGGTGCCGGCGGGCGTCAGCGGCCGGTGCAGCGTCACGGAATATTCGCCCGCCACGACGCGTGACCCAGTCGATGCCGGTGTCGAGGTCCTTCACCCAGAAGCCGGGATGGCCGATCACCACCGCCATGGTCGGCAGCACCTTGAGGTTCTTCTCGTAGACGAAGGCGAGCTGGTCCTCGTCGACGGGATCGTAGCCGAGCCCGAGGCCGAGCGCGTAGAGCATGCAGTCCTTCGGGCCGTAGCTGTGCTCGACGTCGGGAATTTTAGCGAGCAGCTTGTCGTAGATGATGGCATGATCTTCGCCGTCATGGCCGGTATCGGCCATCCACGTCGCTCATCCACGGAAAACTGGATCCCGCACGCGGCATGACGTCGGATGCGCATCACACCGGGTCCCACGAGAACACGTCGCCGGAGCGCTCCAGCGGCGTGAGCGAGGGACCGAACGCGCCCTTGAGCTGCTGGTCGAGCTTCTGCGGCGTCCAGCCGTCCGGAGCGGTGGATCGTGCGCACCGGGCGCGGCTGGCTGAACAGGAACACCTCGTTGTTGCGCACGCCGAAAATCTGCCCGGTGATGCCGTCGGCGCGATCCGAGGCGAGATAGACCACGAGCGGCGCGATCTTCTCCGGCGTCATCTGCTGGAAGCGCTCGACGCGGCGCTTTTCCTCCTCGGTCTCGGCCGGGATCGAATCGATCATGCGCGTCCAGGCGAACGGCGCGATGCAGTTCGAGCGCACCTTGAAGCGCTGCATGTCGAGCGCGATCGCGCGCGACAGCCCGACGATGCCGAACTTCGCCGCCATGTAGTTGGCCTGGCCGAAATTGCCGACCAGCGCCGAGGTCGAGGTCATGTGCACGAAGGCGCCGGAATTCTGCTCGCGGAAATGCGTGGCGCAGGCGCGGCTCATGTTGAAGGAGCCGTTGAGATGGACGTCGAGCACGTCCTTCCAGTCCGTGTGGCTCATCCGGTGGAAGATCGCGTCGCGCAGGATGCCGGCATTGTTGACCAGGATGTCGACGCGGCCGAAGGCGTCGAGCGCGGCCTTGACGATCGCCTCGGCGTTCTTCGGCTCGGCGATCGAGAGCGTCGAGGCGATCGCCTCGCCGCCGGCCTTCTTGATCTCGTCGACCACCTGCTGCGCCGGGCCGGCGTCGGTGCCGGCGCCCTGCAGGCTCGCGCCGATGTCGCAGGCGACGACCTTGCGCGCCCTCCTGCGCCAGGCCGAGCGCGATGCCGCGCCCGATGCCGCGCGCCGCGCCGGTGACGATGGCGACTTTTCCGGAAACGATGCCTGGCCATCGAATCCCCGTAATTCGTCATGCCCGCCTTGCCGGGATCCACGTCTTACTTTCTACCTTAGAAGCTGGATGCCGGGACGACCCGGCCATGACAGGCGATTACGCCCCAAATCTCCTCGGCCAATTCCACGATCATCCGCAGCTTCGCCCACTGCTCGTCCTCGGCGAGGATATTGCCTTCCTCGGTCGAGGCGAAGCCGCATTGCGGCGACAGGCAGAGCTGGTCGATGTCGACGAATTTCGCCGCCTCGTCGATGCGGCGCTTGATCTCGTCCTTGCTTTCGAGCGTGCCGCTCTTCGAGGTGACGAGCCCGAGCACCACGGTCTTGCCCTTCGGCACGAAGCGCAGCGGCTCGAACCCGCCGGAGCGCGCGCTGTCGTACTCCATGAAATAGCCGTGCACCTTGATGGTGTTGAACAGCATCTCCGCGATCGGCTCGTAGCCGCCGCCGGCGCTGATGAAGGTCGAGCGGAAATTGCCGCGGCAGAGATGCATGGTGATGGTCATGTCGGCCGGGATGTCCGCGATCGCGGCGTTGATCATGCCGGCATAGACGAACGGCAGCTTGTCGGGATCGTCGCCGCGCGCCTTGACCTGCGGGCGCAGCTCGGGGTCGCAGAGATAGGTGAGATTGGTCTCGTCGAGCTGGAGGTAGCGGCAGCCGGCGTCGGCGAAGGCGCGCACCGCCTTGCTCCAGGTCTGGCCGAGGTCGCGGTAGAAGTCGTCCATCGACGGATAGATCGATTCCGGCACCACCTTGCGGCCGAAGCGGAAGTGCAGCGTCGACGGCGACGGGATCGTCATCTTCGGCGTCGCCTTGGTGTGCGACTGCACGAACTTGTAGTGCTCGATCATCGGATGCGGCGTGTAGCCGCCGAGCTTCTTGTTGACGCGCAGCTGGATCGGATGCGACGTCGCGCCGTGGAACTGGAACGCGCGCTCGCCGACGTAGGACTCGACGCCGTCGAGCGCCTTGAGGAAATCGGTCTGCCAGGAGGCGCGGCGGTATTCGCCGTCGGTGACCGATTTCAGCCCCGCGGCTTCCTGCTTCTTGATCAGCGCCTCGATCTCGCGGTCCTCGACCGCCTTGAGCTCGGCGGCGGTGATCTCGTTCTTCTCGCGCTTGGCGCGCGCATCCTTGAGCGCCTGCGAACGCAACAGGCTGCCGACATGGTCGGCGCGGAACGGCGGCTTGGTACGCATCATTGGATTAGCGACCCCATACTTCTTCTGACAACTCCACGATCATCCGCAGCTTCGCCCATTGCTGCTCCTCGGTGAGGATGTTGCCCTCCTCGGTCGAGGCGAAGCCGCACTGCGGCGACAGGCAGAGCTGGTCGATGCTCGACATACTTCGCCGCCTCGTCGATGCGGCGCTTGAGCTCGTCCTTGCTTTCGAGCGTGCCGCTCTTGGAGGTGACGAGCCCGAGCACCACGGTCTTGTCCTTCGGCACGAAGCGCAGCGGCTCGAAGCCGCCGGCGCGCGCGCTGTCGTATTCCATGAAATAGCCGTTGACCTTGATCTCGTTGAACAGGATCTCGGCCACCGGCTCGTAGCCGCCCGAGGCCACGAAGGTCGACTGGAAGTTGCCGCGGCACAGATGCATGGTGATGGTCATGTCGGCGGGGATGTCGGAGATCGCCGCATTGATCATCCGCGCGTAGATGTGCGGCATCTGCTCGGGATCGTCGCCGCGCTGGGTGACGTGCTTGCGCAGCTCGGGATCGCAGAGATAGGTGAAATTGACCTCGTCGAGCTGCAGATAGCGGCAGCCGGCGTCGGCGAAGGCGCGCACCGCCTTGCGGTAGGACGTGCCGAGGTCGTTGTAGAAATCGTCCATCGACGGATAGATCGCCTCCGGCACCGCGGCGCGGCCGTAGCGGAAATGCAGCGACGACGGCGACGGGATCGTCATCTTCGGCGTCGCCTTGGTGTGCGACTGCACGAACTTGAAATGCTCGATCATCGGATGCGGCACGTAGCCGCCGAGCTTGCCGATGACGCGCAGCATCATCGGCTTCGGCTGCACGCCCTGGAAGCTGATCTTGCGCTCGCCGAGATAGGCCTCGACGCCGTCGAGCTTGCCCGAGGAAATCGTAGTTCCAGAACGCGCGGCGGTATTCGCCGTCGGTGATCGACTTGAGCCCGACCGCTTCCTGCTTCTTGATGATCGCCTCGATCTCGCGGTCCTCGATCGCCTTGAGCTGGTCGGCCGTGATCTCGCCTTTCTCGCGCTTGGCGCGCGCCTCCTTGAGCGGCGCGGAGCGCAGCAGGCTGCCGACATGGTCGGCGCGGAACGGCGGCTTTGCTCGCATCATGATGGGCGTACTCGCTGTCCGGTGAGTTCGTGCCGCACGATCGCGGCGCCTTCGACCATCGCGCGCATCTTGCCGAAGCGCGACGTCGCGCGGCAGGTACTTCATGCCGCAGTCGGGCGCAATGACGATCCGCTCGGCGGGAACGTGCGGCAGCGCGCGGCGGATGCGCTCGGCGACGATCTGCGGCGTTTCGACCGTCAGGTCCGAGAGGTCGATCACGCCGAGGATGATGGTCTTCGACGGCAGCTCCTTGAGCACGGCGAGATCGAGCTTCGGCTGCGCCGCCTCGATCGAAATCTGCTGCGCCGGCGACTGCTCGAGCTCCGGCAGGAACGAATAGCCCGACGGCTTCGACTTCACCATCTGCGCATAGCCGAAGCAGAGATGGATGGCGGTGGTGCCGGTGACGCCGTCGAGCGCGCGGTCGAGCGCCGCGAGCCCATAGGCCTTGGCCTTCTCCGGCCGCGCCTGCATCCAGGGCTCGTCGAGCTGCACCACGTCGGCGCCGGCCGCGAACAGGTCCTTGATCTCGGCGTTCACCGCGGCGGCATAGTCGAGCGCCAGCGCCGCCTCGTCGCGGTAGTGGTGGTCCTCGCACTGCTGCGCCATCGTGAACGGGCCCGGCACCGTCATCTTGATCATGCGGTCGGTGTTGGCGCGCAGGAATTCGCACGTCGCGCACCTCGACCGGATGGCGGCGCTGGATCGTGCCGACCACGCGCGGCACGATGGTGAAGCCGCCGGTGCGGTTCGGCGTCTTGCCGGGATTGTCGAGGTCGACGCCGTCGAGCGCGGTGGCGAAGCGGTTGGAATAGCTCTCGCGCCGCTGCTCGCCGTCGGTGACGATGTCGAGGCCGGCGCGCTCCTGGTCGCGGATGGCGAGCAGCGTGGCGTCATCCTGCGCGGCGTCGAGCCGCTCGGGATCGACGCGCCACAGTTCCTTCGCGCGCACCCGCGGCGGCATCTGCTTGGCGAGGCTTGCGCGGTCGATCAGCCAGTCCGGCTGCGGATAGGAGCCGACCAGCGACGTGGGAAGCAGCATCAGGTGTTGCCCCACACCTCGTCGGCCAGCTCCACGATCATCCGGAACTTCGCCCATTGCTCGTCCTCGGCGAGGATGTTGCCCTCCTCGGTCGAGGCGAAGCCGCATTGCGGCGACAGGCAGAACTGCTCGAGCGGCGGCGAACTTCGTCGCCTCGTCGATGCGGCGCTTGATGTCGTCCTTCTTCTCCAGCGTCGCCGATCTTCGAGGTGACGAGGCCGAGCACGACGATCTTGTCGCCCTTCGGCAGGAAGCGCAGCGGCTCGAAGCCGCCGGAGCGGTCGGTGTCGTATTCGAGGAAATAGCCGTCGTAGTTCACGCCGCCGAGCAGCCGCTCGGCGACCGGCTCGTAGCCGCCCTCCGCCACCCAGGTGGACTTGAAATTGCCGCGGCAGACATGCGTGGTGATCGTCATGTCGGCGGGCTTCGCCGCCAGCGCGGTGTTGATGACGTCCTGATAGATCTGCGGAAGGTTGTCCGCCATCGGCATGCGGTCGCGCGCGGCCTGCATCTCGGACGGCGAGCAGAGATACGACCACACGGTGTCGTCGAACTGCAGGTAGCGGCAGCCGGCGTCGTAGAACGCCTTCACCGCCTTCGCATAGGCCTTGCCGAGATCGGCGAAGTAGCCGTCGATGTCGGGATAGACGGTCTTCGGGATGCCGTCCTTCGGCAGGCGGAAATGCATCACCGGCGGCGCCGGGATGCACATCTTCGGCGTCACCCGCGCGACCGATTTCAGGTACCGGAAATGCTCGAGCATCGGATGGTCGGACGGGAAGTCGATCTTGCCGGTGATCTTGTAGCCCTCCGGCCGCGTCTCGACGCCGAGGAACTGGATGCCGTGCGGCAGCGTGATCTTCTCGACGCCGGTCAGGCCCCAGTAGAAATCGAGGTGCCACCAGGAGCGGCGGTACTCGCCGTCGGTCGCGAGCTTGAGGCCGACCTCCTCCTGCTTGCGCACGATCTTCTCGATCTCGCGGTCCTCGACCGCCTTGAGCTGCGCCGGCGGTGATCTCGCCCTTCTCGCGCTTGGCGCGGGCGGCGTGGATCGCCTCCGAGCGCAGGATCGAGCCGACATGGTCGGCGCGGAACGGGGGCTTGGTACGCTGCATGGGACGCTCCTCCGGCTGAGCTTTGCCCTTTCGGTAGCGCGGAACGCGGCGGGAGGAAAGTCGTCAATCGTGCGCTGCGACGGCGTTGGGCCGCAGCCCAACCACGTCGTCATGGCCGGGCTTGTGCCCGAGCGCGATGCCACGTCTTCGGAGCATAGCGATAGCAACAAGGCGTGGATGCCCGGCCCAAGGCCGGGCATCGACGCCGAGAGGATGCGAGATTGCGCTACGCGTGCGCCTTGCGCTGCGGGTCGATGATCTTCTCGAGCTTGCCGAGCACGTGCATGCAGGGCAGCACCTGCGCGAGGCTCGCGTTCGGCTCGCGCTTCTCCTTGATCGCGGCGATGAACTCGCGGTCCTCGAGCTCGATGCCGTCCATCGACACGTCGACCTTCGACACGTCGATCTTGTTGTCCTTGCCGTCGGAGAGGTCGTCGTAGAACGCCTTGTAGGTGCCGTTGTCGCAGATGTAGCGGAAGAACGAGCCGAGCGGCCCGTCGTTGTTGAACGACAGCGACAGCGTCAGCATCGCGCCCGACGGCGTCCTCGCCACGATGCCCATGTCCATCGCGATGTTGAGCTGCGGATGGATCGGGCCCTGCACCGCGTAGCAGTCGGAGATGTTCTCGCCGGCCTGGTACTGGAACAGGTCGATGGTGTGGGCGGCGTGGTGCCACAGCAGATGGTCGGTCCAGCTGCGCGCATTGCCGGCCGCGTTGATGTTCTTGCGGCGGAAGAAATAGGTCTGCACGTCCATCTGCTGGATCTTCAGCTCGCCGGCCTTGATCTTCTTGTGGACGTATTGATGGCTCGGATTGAAGCGGCGCACATGGCCGCCCATCGCGGTGACGCCGGTCTCCTTCGCGATCTTCACCAGCGCCTCGGCGTCCTCCACCAGTCGGTGACCGGAATCTCGACCAGCACGTGCTTGCCGGCGCGCATCACCTGCTCGCCCTGGCGGAAGTGCATCTTGGTCGGCGTGGTGAGGATCACCGCGTCGGCGCGCTTGATGCCTTCGGAGAGATCGCCGGTGTAGTGCGGGACGCCGTATTTCTTGGCGACCTCGGCGGTGGCGTCCTGATTGCCGCCCACCAGCGAAGTCACCTCGACGCCCTGAATGCGCTTGAGCGCATCGAGATGCTTCTGGCCGAAGGCGCCCTGCCCGGCAACGCAAATCTTCATCGTCACTTGCTCCTGCGTACTGCTGTCTTCGCGCGCGCGGCGGCGCGCTTCATCTTGGTGGCGGGGCGCTTGCTCTTGCCGGCCGCCTTGCTGCTTCGGCTCGAGGATGATGTGCCCGACCGCGGTGTTGGAGGCCGGCACGGTGTAGAAGCGATAGGTCTCCTCGACCTTGTCGTCGAGCGCGCCGCGCATGATCAGCCACATCACCATCTCGATGCCCTCGGCGCCGGCCTCGCGCATGAATTCGAGATGCGAGATGCGCGTGAGCTTCTTCGGGTCCTTGGTGAGGTTGTCGAGGAAGGCCTTGTCGAATTTCGAATTGATCAGGCCGGCGCGCGGACCGGAGATCTGGTGCGACATGCCGCCGGTGCCGAAGATCACCACCCGCAAATCTTCCGGATAGGATTCGACCGCCTTGCGGATCGCCTTGCCGAGCATGTAGCAGCGATGCGCGGTCGGCGGCGGATAGAGCACCACGTTGACCGCGAGCGGGATCACCGGGCACGGCCATTCCTTGCGGCGAGCCGAACAGCAGGTTCATCGGCACCGTGAGCCCGTGGTCGACCTCCATCTTGTTGCAGATGGTGAGATCGAACTCGTCGAGGATCACCGACTGCGCGATGTGCGAGGCAAGCTCGGGATGCCCCTTCACCACCGGCACCGGGCGCGGGCCCCAGCCCTCGTCGGCGGGCGGGAATTCCGCCGCGCAGCCGAGCGCGAAGGTCGGCACGATCTCGACCGAGAACGCCGACGCGTGGTCGTTGTAGACGATGATGGCGAGGTCGGGCTTCGCCTTCTCCATCCACTCCTTCGATTTCTCGAAGCCCGAGAACACCCGCTTCCAGTAGGGCTCCTCGGTCTGCTTGTTGTCGATCGCCGCGCCGATCGCCGGCACGTGCGATGACGCCACTCCTGCGATGATCTTAGCCACGTTTCGACCTCGCCTTGCTGCGTGATTTCGGATTTCGGCTTGCTCGATTTCGCCTTGCCGGCTTTCGGCTTGCCTGAAGCTTTGGCGCTCCCGACCAGCATGCTCGTCGTCTTGCGCCCCGACTTGCTGCGATTGCCTTCGGCCGAGCGGCCGCCGGCGAGCATCATCGCGGCGTAGTCGTCCTGCGTGGAGCCGGTCATCACCGCGGCGAGATGCCGGAACGAATGGCCGTCGGTCGCGCCGAGCTTGGCGGTGAAATAGATGTTGCCGCCGAGCTCGAGCATGCGGTTGTAGTCGCGCTTGAGGATGGCTTCGGTCTGCTCCGGCGTGAGGTTGAATTTCTTGAGATACTCCGGCTCGTTCGCCTTGAAGGCCTTGCGGTTCTCGTCCTTCATCAGCGACATGCAGAACATGTTGATGCCGAATCCCTGGCGCGAGCGCTCCGCGTCGAACACGACGGTGCCGGGGATGTCGTCGTAGTCCTTCTCTTTGCGGGCGGTGTCCTTGCGCGCCATCGGCTTAGCTCCATCCACGCCAAATCGGCCGAGTTTCCCTGACATATATAGCTCAGCGGACCAATGCAACGTAAGCCGCGCGCAGCGCGTGGCGCGCTCAGGCGCGCAGCGAGGCCCAGAGAAATAGAACCGTTGTAAGCACGCCGATCGCCGCTGCGGCCGGCGTGCAGCCAGCCCCATTTTTCGATCAGCGCCCGCGACCTGCTGGCCCGGCATTGGCGGGATCGATCGCCAGCAATTCGTCATTTGTCGGTTTGATGACCAGCGAGCGTGTAGGGCCAGGCCGAGAGGATGACGATGGCGCCCACGAGCCAGCGCCAGTCGCCCGCCTGCCACCAGGCCGCAAAGCCGAGGACGGCGCCGATCAGCGCCAGCGGCGCCTGCATGGCGGCGCCGTGCTTGTAGGACGGCTTCCATTCGGTCAGCAGCGCGCGGTCGTCGAGCTGCAGCCGGGCGGGCTGTTCGCAGAGGCTGACGTAGACGGCGGCGCCGGTGAAGATCGCGGCGGTGGTCAAGGCGAGCTGGCCGGCGAGCATGGCATCGCTCCGTGTTATCCCGACCTCATCAACTCCAATAGAGCCGCATCGGATTGTCGACCAGGAGCTTTTTTTGCAGCTCCGCGCGTGGTCGCGATCTTCGGGATCATGTCGACGATGACGCCGTCGTCGGGCGCCTCCTTCGGCATGTTCGGATGCGGCCAGTCGGTGCCCCAGATCACGCGGTCCGGGAAGCGCTCGACGATCGCCTTCGCGAACGGCACCACGTCGTCATAGGGCGGGCCGGCGACGGTGAAGCGCTCCGGGCAGGTGACCTTGGTGATCCAGGTCTTGTTGGCGTCGAGCGCCTTCAGCCAGTTCTGGAAGTGCTTGCCGTTCACGCCCTCTTTCACGTTGGGGCAGGCCATGTGGTCGAACACCAGCGTGGTCGGCAGCGACTGCAGGAACGGCCCCATCTCGTCGAGATCGGCGTGCTCGAAATAGATCACGATGTGCCAGCCGAGCGTGGCGATGCGCGTGGCGATGCGCTGCATCACGTCCTTGGGCGTGGAATCGACCAGCCGCTTGATGAAGTTGAAGCGCACGCCCTTGACGCCGGCGTGGTCGAGCTCTCGCAGCTCGGCGTCGGTGATGTCCTCGCCGATGAAGGCGATGCCCTTGGCCTTGCCGTTGGACGTGGACCAGCGCATCGACCAGCGCGCGGTTGTCGGTGTCGTGGCAGGTCGCCTGCACGATCACGTTCTTGTCGAAGCCGAGGAAGTCGCGCAGCGCGAACAGCTTCTCCTTCGGCGCGTCGCAGGGCGTGTATTTGCGCTTCGGCGCGAACGGAAACATCGCCTCCGGCCCGAACACGTGGCAATGCGTGTCCACCGCGCCCGCCGGCGGCTTGTATTTCGGCTTCGACGGGTTCGGGTGAAACGGAATGTAACCGGCACTCATCGGCACGTGGGAGTATCTCCATCAGTCCCGCGGGAGCGGGCATCGAATCGCCAGCGCTTGATGGAACAATGCGCCGCCGTTCGTCAAATCATCCAAAGGTAGTGGGCGCCCGTGTAGAAGATTATTCCAGCGATTGCCGGCGCGGATGATCGGCTAGAGCGCGCTGCAGCGCCAGCGACACGCCCTGCCCGACGCCGACGCACATGGTCGCGAGCGCGAGCTTGCCGCCGCGCTTCTCGAGGCCGTGCACCGCCGTCAGCGCGAGCCGCGCGCCGGACATGCCGAGCGGATGGCCGAGCGCGATGGCGCCGCCATGCGGATTGACGTGCTCGGCGTCGTCGGCGACGCCAAGCTGGCGCAGGCAGGCGAGCCCCTGCGACGCGAAGGCTTCGTTCAGCTCGATCAGGTCGAAATCGCCGATCTTGAGGCCGAGCTTCTCCATCAGCTTGCGGGTCGAGGGCACCGGGCCGATGCCCATCACGCGCGGCGGCACCGCCGCCGACGCCATGCCGAGCACGCGCGCGCGCGGCGTCAGGCCGTGCTTCTTCGCGGCCGCTTCGCGTGGCGAGGATCATCGCCGCCGCGCCGTCGTTCACGCCCGACGCATTGCCGGCGGTGATGGTGCCGGGATTGCGCACGAACGGCTTGAGCTTGGCGAGGCCTTCCATGGTGGTGTCGGGACGCGGATGCTCGTCCTTGTCGACGGTCACCGGGCCGGCGCGGCCGCCCGGCACCTCGACCGCGACGATCTCCTCGGCGAAATAGCCCGACGCGATCGCCTTGCCGGCGCGCTGCTGCGAGCGGAACGCGAACGCGTCCTGGTCGGCGCGCGAGATCTGATACTCCTCGGCGACGTTCTCGCCGGTCTCCGGCATCGCATCGACGCCGTATTGCTGCTTCATCAGCGGATTGACGAAGCGCCAGCCGATGGTGGTGTCCTGGATGTCGGCGCGAGCGCGAGAACGCCTCCGCCGCCTTGCCCATGACGAACGGCGCCCGCGTCATCGACTCGACGCCGCCGGCGATCGCGAACTCGATCTCGCCGGCGCGGATCGCGCGCGCGGCATCGCCGACCGCGTTGAGGCCGGAGGCGCAGAGCCGGTTCACGGTGACGCCGGGCACGTGATCCGGCAGCCCCGCCAGCAGCACCGCCATGCGCGCGACATTGCGGTTGTCCTCGCCGGCCTGGTTGGCGCAGCCGAACACGACCTCGTCGAGCGCGCCCCAGTCCACGTTCGGATTGCGCTTCATCAGCGCCTTGATCGGGATCGCGGCGAGATCGTCGGCGCGCACCTTGGCGAGCGCGCCGCCGTAGCGGCCGATCGGCGTGCGGATGGCGTCGCAGAGGAAGACGTCGCGCGTCGTGCTCATGAGTTCTCCTTACGCCGCGGTGCCGTGGGCGCGCGCGGTGCGGGCGTGCAGGTCGCGCAGGACCGTCAGCTCGTCGGCGGTCGGCGGCTTGGTCTCCGACGACATTCGCCGCATAGCGCACCGGCCAGCCGGTGTTGTCGTCGATCTGCTCGCGCGTGACGCCGGGATGGATCGACGTCACCGTCATTTCCTTCGTCTGCGGGTCCGGCTCGAAGATGCAGAGGTCGGTGACGAGCTTGGTCGGGCCCTTGGTCTTGAGGCCGAGCCGCGCGCGGTGGTCGCCGCCCTCGCCGTGGCCCATCGAGGTGATGAAGTCGAGCTTGGCGGCGAAGCTGCGCTTCGACTGCGCCATGATGATGAAGATCTCGCCGCAGGCCGACGCGATCTCCGGCGCGCCGCCGCCGCCCGGCAGCCGCACCTTCGGCTTGTCGTAGGCGCCGACCACCGTGGTGTTGAGATTGGCGAAGCGGTCGATCTGCGCGCCGCCGAGGAAGCCGACGGTCATGCGGCCGCCCTGCAGCCAGTAGCGGAACATCTCCGGCACCGACACCGTGGTCAGCGCGGTCGTCGCACAATTCGCCGTCGCCGATCGACAGCGGCAGCACGTCGGGCTTGGTGGCGATGGTGCCGGATTCGTAGATCAGCGTGATGCCCGGCGCATGCGTGAGCCGCGCCAGGTTCGACGCCGCCGACGGCATGCCGATGCCGACGAAGCAGACGTCCTCGTTGCGCAGCGCCCGCGCCGCGGCGATGGTCATCATCTCGTTGGGCTTGTAGTCGGCTCATCTACGCAGCCTTCGCGTTGAGGCGGCGCACATGCGCGGCGAAGGCTTCCGGCCCCTGCTCGAGCACGTTCTCCTTCATCCAGGCGAGGAAGCGTCTCGCGCTCGCGCGCGATCTTGTCCCAGGCGATGTAGAAGGCGTTGTCGCGCTTGTAGTAGCCCTGCGCATAGGACGGATACGCGCCGCCCGGCACGGTCGCGACCGCGCCGACGGTCCAGTGCGGCAGGATCACCGCGTTGAGGTTGCGCGGGCCGAAGTCGTCGACGATCTCCTCGACCGTGACGATCGAGCGCTTGGCGGCGAGCACCGCCTCCTTCTGCACGCCGACGATGCCTTCGAGCATCACATTGCCTTCGCGGTCGGCGCGCAGCGCATGGATGATCGCGACGTCGGGCCGGTGCGACGGCACGGCGGCAAGCTGTTCGCCGGTGAACGGACAGGTGATGTGACTTGATCTTCGGATTGACCTTCGGCAGGTCGACGCCGATGTAGCCGCGGAACACCGCCAGCGGCAGGCCGGCGGCGCCCGCCTCATAGGCGTTGGCCATGGCGGCGTGGGAATGCTCCTCGATCGCGAGCGGCTGCGGCCAGCCGTTCTCGACCGCGTCGCGGAAGCGGTGCAGCGAGCCGACGCCGGGATTGCCGCCCCAGGAGAACACCACCTTGTCGACGCAGCCCATGCCGATGAGCTGGTCGTAGATCAGGTCCGGCGTCATCCGGATCAGGGTCAGATGCTTGCGCTGCTGGCGGATGACCTCGTGGCCGGCGGCATGGGGGATCAGATGGGTGAACCCCTCCATCGCCACGGTGTCGCCGTCGCGCACATTCGATTGCACGGCCTCGGCAAGCGACAGGAAACGCGCCATCGGACAAGTCCCATTGACTGCGGCTATTTACGGGGGGCTATTGGCGGGGTCAAATGCCACGCCGTCAATGCCCGAGAGCCAGCCCCGCATGTTCAGCATCCGCCGCACGGTCCGCATCGAATGGGGCGATTGCGATCCCGCCGGCATCGTCTTCTATCCGCGCTATTTCGCCATGTTCAACCACTCGACCGAACTCCTGATCGAGCGGGCGCTTGGCATGAAGAAAATCACGCTCAACAAGCAGCTACGGTCTCGGCGGCTTTCCGTCGGTCGGCGACGGAGGCGCGCTTCCTGCTCCCGACCCGCTACGGCGACGACGTCGAGATCGAGTCCGCGTTCACCAAGATCGGCCGTTCGAGCTTCAGCCATCCAGCACAAGCTCACGCTCGACGGCGCGCTGGCGGTGGAAGGCAACGAGACCCGCTGCTGGGTGTGCGCGACGCCAGCCGGCCCGGCGGCTTGCGCGCGCAGCCGATGCCGGACGACGTGGTCGCGCAAATTCAAAGCTACTGCGGCTTGACGCCGAGCTGCTTGGCGATCGCCGCCAAGCTTGGCGCGCTGCTCCTCGATCGACTCCGCGAATTCCGCGCCGGTGCCGGGGCTGACGAGCTGTCCGGTCGCGGTGAGCCGCGACGCGATCGCAGGGTCGGCCATCACCTCCTTGATGTCGGCGGCGATGCGGTCGCGCACCGCCGCCGGCATGTCGCGCGGCCCGAACAGGCCGATAAGGCCGTCGAAGGTCAGCTCGGGGAAGCCGCGCCTCGCGCCACCGTCGGCATGTCCGGCTGCGTCGGCGCGCGCTGGCTGTTGGTGACCGCGATCAGCTTCGACCCGGCCGGCCTGGATATGCGGCTGCACGATCGCGAGCGCGCCGACATAGGCCTGGATGCGCCCTTCGCCGAGATCGGTGAGCGGCGCGACCACATCGCGATACGGCACACGCGTGATGACGAGGCCCGGCGCTCTTGAAGTAGCCCTCGAAGATGACATCGGTCATGCCGGTGGCGGTCGAGTAGTTCATCTTGCCGGGCTGCGCCTTGATCTGCGCGATCAGATCCTTGACCGTGTTGATCTTCAGCGACGGCGGAACGACCAAGCCCGACCAGCGTGTTGGACACCCGCGCGATCGGCGCGAGCTCGGCCGGATCGTAGGGCAGCTTGGCCATCTGGAACGGATGCGCGGTGAACGACGAGGTCGGCGTGTAGAGCAGCGTGTGATCGTCCTTGGCGCCGATGAAGGCGTTGATGGCGACGACGGCGTCGCCGCCCGGGCGGTTCTCGACCACGACCGGCTGCTTCCATTTCGCGCTCAGCTTGTCGGCGATCAGGCGCGCGCCGATGTCGGCGCCGCTGCCGGGCCCGAGCGACACAATGAAGCGGACCGGCCGCTGCGGCCAAGCTCTGCGGCTGCTGCGCCTGGCCTGCGACGGGAATGCGAGGGAGGCCGAGACCAGAAGGCCGGTCGCGAGCGCGCAAAGCGCCTTGCCAAATCGTTGCATAAGTCCTCCCGCGAATCTCGTTATCGCGGCGCAGGCTAACCCAGCCTAAAGCGCTTGCGAAAGGCGCGCTCCGCCGCATGGCGTGCACCGGCCGGTCCTATGATGGACGGGGCCGCCCGACAAGCTAACAACGCGCGACCTACCGCCGCGCTTCCCGGCCGGCCCATCGAAACGAGCGGATCAGCCGAAAACCGGAGCATCGCCCCATGCGTATCGACGCCTACACCCATTTCTTCCCGAAGAAATTCTTCGACAAGCTGATGGAGATCGCCGGCGACTACAAGGACATGGGCAAGCGCGTGCGCTCGCTGCCGGCGCTCTACGATCTCGACGTCCGCAAGAAGATCGTCGACGGTCACAAGGACTATCAGCAGATCCTCTCCTACCCGCAGCCGCCGTTCGAGAGCTTCTGCAAGACGCCGCAGCAGATCGACGAGATGATCCGCATCTGCAACGACGGCTTCGCCGAGCTGTGCGCCAAGGAGAAGGACCACTTCCCGGGCTGGGTCGCGCAGGTTGCGCTCGGCGCGTCCGACGCCGGCGTCGGCGAAGCGGAGCGCGCGATCAAGAACGGCGCGCTCGGCGTGCAGATCTACACCAACGTCGCTCGGCAAGCCGATCGACCTGCCGGAATACCTGCCGTTCTGGAAGAAGATGAACGAGCTCGGCAAGCCGATCTGGATTCATCCGGCGCGCGGCGCCGAGACGCCGGACTATCCGCTCGCACGAGAAGAAGTCGCTCTACGAAATCTGGTGGACGCTCGGCTGGTCGTACGAGACCGCCTGCGCGATGACGCGCCTCGTCTACTCCAAGATCATGGACAACCATCCGAACCTGAAGATCATCACGCACCATTTCGGCGGCATCGTGCCGATGCTCGAAGGCCGGCTCGGACCGGGCAACGACGTGATGGGCTCGCGCACCTCGGACGAGGACTATGTCGGGCTGCGCAAGAGCCTCAAGAAGCGCCCGCTCGACTACTTCAAGCAGGATTTCTGGGCCGACACCGCGGTGTTCGGCGGCAAGCCGGCGACCAAGTGCGGCCTCGAGTTCTATCCGCTCGAGAAGATCGTGTTCGCCTCCGACTGCCCGTTCGATCCGGAAGGCGGCACGATGTATCCGCGCCAGACGCTGCGAGATCCTCGACTCGCTCAACATCCCGAAGGCCGACCGCGAGGCGATCGACTACAAGAACCTGGAAAAGGTCACCGGCGTGAAGCTGGTGAAGTAACTGCAGACTCCGTCATGCCCGCGCTTGTCGCGGGCATCCACGTCTTACTTCTCGATCTAGCAAAGTCGTGGATGGCCGGGACAAGCCCGGCCATGACGCCGCAGGTTGTTCTTAAAGCTAGTTGATCTTGATCTTCGCGGCCTGGACCACCGGGGTCCAGCGCCGCATCTCCGCATCGACGAACACCTTGAACTCGGCCGGCGACGTGCCGATCGGCTCCATGTATTGCGCGTTGAGCTTTTCGCGGATGGCGCCGATCGCGCAGCGCCTCGTTGACCTCGCGCGCGATCGCGGCGATCAGCGGCTCCGGCGTCTTCGCCGGCGCGATCAGCCCGTTCCAGGCATTGGCTTCGACATCGATGCCGGCCTCGTTCAGCGTCGGCATGTCGGGCAGCAGCGGCGAGCGCTTCTGCGAGGTGACCGCGAGCGCCCTCACCCGCCCGGTGTGAACCTGCGACACCACCGAGATCGCCGGCAGGCACACGATCTGCACGTCGCCGCGGATGAGCGCGGTGACCGCCTGCGGCGACGAGCCATAGGGAATGTGCACGAGCTGCGTGCCGCTCTTCATCGCGATCGCTTCCATGGCGAGATGCGACAGCGAGCCGTTGCCGATCGAGCCGTAGTTGAATTTGCCGGGCTCGCGCTTGAGCAGCGCGACCAGCTCCGCGGTGTCGCGCGCCGGCACGTCCGCATTGACGGCGAGCACGCTCGGCTGGTCGGTCAGCCGCGTGACCAGCGCGAGATCGGTGAACGGATCGTACGGCATCTTCGCGAACAGCAGCGTATTGAGCCCGAGCGGCCCGAGGATGCTGATCCCGATCGTCGTGCCGTCGGGCGCCGCCTTCGCGACCACATCGGTTCCGAGATTGCCGCTGGCGCCGGGCCGGTTGTCGATCACGAATGACTGCTTCGATTTCGCCTGCAGCCGCTCGCCGATCAGCCGCATGATGATGTCGGGCGTCGCGCCCGCCGCGAACGGTACGACGATCCGCACCGGCTTGGCGGGCCACGCTTGTACCGCCTCTTGCGCCGGGCGGGCAGCGCGCCGGCCAGGAATGCAAGCACAGCGACGAGCAGGAACTTCATTTTGCGGGCGCTCCACAATCCGTGCACATCTTATTCGCAGGACAATTCACGCGCAGGTCAAGCCCGCGCATGACGGGCTGGATGCCTTCTGCTAGCGTCGCGGCGCCATGGATGCCGCACGTTCCCTCGCTCCGTCCGGTTTTGCGTCCGATCCGCCGTCGGATGCCACCGGCACGCGCCACCCCGGTCATGGAGCAGTATATCGAGATCAAGGCCGCCAATCCGGATTGCCTGCTGTTCTACCGGATGGGCGATTTCTACGAGCTGTTCTTCGACGATGCCGAGATCGCCGCGCGCGCGCTCGGCATCGTACTCACCAAGCGCGGCAAGCATCTCGGCCGCGACATCCCGATGTGCGGCGTGCCGGTCATCCGCGCCGACGAATACCTCCATCGGCTGATCGCGCCCGGCCACCGCGTCGCGGTCTGCGAGCAGATGGAAGACCCCGCCGCTGGCGCGCAAGCGCGGCTCCAAAAGCGTGGTGAAGCGCGACGTCGTCCGGCTGGTGACGCCCGGCACGCTGACCGAGGACACGCTGCTCGACGCGCGGCGCAACAACTACCTGCTCGCGCTCGCCCGCGCGCGGTCCTCGTCGACCGACGACGACCAGCCGCTTCGCGCTCGCCTGGATCGACATCTCCACCGGCGAATTCCGCATCGCCGAATGCGACCGCGCCGGGCTCGCCGCCGAGCTGGCGCGGCTCGAGCCGAGCGAGATCATCGTCTCCGACGCGCTCTATTCCGATCCGGAGCTGGCGCCGTTCCTGCGCTCGCTGCCGGCGGTGACGCCGCTGACCCGCGATGTGTTCGACGGCGCGACCGCCGACCGGCGGCTGTCGTCGTATTTCTCGGTGGCGACCTCGGACGCGTTCGGCGCGCTCTCGCGGCTGGAGCTGACGGCCGCCGCCGCCTGCATCACCTATGTCGAGCGCACGCAGCTCGGCCAGCGCCCGCCGCTGTCGCCGCCGCTGCGCGAGGCCGAAGGCGCGACGCTTGCGCATCGATCAGGCCACCCGCGCTAATCTCGAGCTGGTGCGGACGCTCGGCGGCGAGCGGCGCGGCTCGCTGCTCTCCGCCATCGACCGGACCGTGACCGCGGCGGGCTCGCGGCTGCTCGCGCAGCGGCTGGCGGCGCCGCTGACCGATCCGGCGGCGATTGCGCAGCGCCACGACGCGGTGGCGCATTTCGTTGCCGAGTCGGGCTTGCGCAGTGCGATGCGCGCCAAGCTTAAAGGCGCGCCCGATCTCGCCCGCGCGCTGTCGCGGCTCGTCGTCGACCGCGGCGGCCCGCGCGACCTCGCCGCGATCCGCGACGGCATCGACGCCGCGGCGAGCCTTGCCGCCGAGCTCACCGCCGGCGGCGCCGTCCCGCTCGAGGTCGCAGCAGGCCGCGACCGCCCTGCGCCAGCCGGACGCCGCGATCAGCCGCGAGCTCACCGCGGCGCTCGGACGACGAGCTTCCGCTGTTCAAGCGCGACGGCGGCTTCGTGCGGGCAGGCTACGACGCCGCGCTCGACGAGGCGCGCATGCTTCGCGAAGGGACGCGCGACGTCATCGCCGCGCTTGCAGGCGCGCTATGCCGACGAGACCGGCGTGCGCTCGCTGAAAGTCCGGCACAACAATCAGCTCGGCTATTTCGTCGAGGTGCCGTCGCAGCACGCCGAAAAGCTTCGTCAGCCTCCGCTGAATGCGACCTTCATCCACCGGCATGACGATGGCCGGCCAGGTCCGCTTCACCAGCACGGAGCTCGGCGAGCTGGAAGCGAAGATCGCCAGCGCCGCCGACCGCGCGCTCGGCATCGAGCTCGAAACCTTCGAGCGGCTGGCGGCACAGGTGACGGCCGCATCCGGCCCGATCAAGGACGCAGCGGAGGCACTGGCGGCGCTCGACGTCGCGGCCGCGCTCGCGCAGCTCGCGGTCGAGCAGACCTACGTGCGGCCCGACGTCGACAACTCCCACGACTTCGTCATCGAAGGCGGGCGGCATCCGGTGGTGGAGCAGGCGCTGCTCGCGGACGGCGGGCCCTTCGTGGCCAACGATTGCGATCTCTCTCCCCTCCCGCAGCAAGGCGCCGGACGCATCTGCCTGCTCACCGGCCCCAACATGGCGGGCAAGTCGACGTTCCTGCGCCAGAACGCGCTGATCGCGATCATGGCGCAGACGGGCAGTTTCGTGCCCGCGCGCCGCGCCAGGATCGGCGTGGTCGACCGGCTGTTCTCGCGCGTCGGCGCCGCCGACGATCTCGCCCGCGGGCGCTCGACCTTCATGGTCGAGATGGTGGAGACTGCCGCCATCCTCAATCAGGCGGGCGAACGCTCGCTCGTCATCCTCGACGAGATCGGCCGTGGCACCGCAACCTTCGACGGCCTCTCGATCGCCTGGGCCACGATCGAGCACCTGCATGCCGCCAACCGTTGCCGCGCATTGTTCGCCACGCACTTCCACGAATTGACGGTGCTGTCGACCAAGCTGCCGCGGCTGTTCAATTCAACGGTGCGCGTCAAGGAGTGGCAGGGCGAGGTCGTGTTCCTGCACGAGGTGGTGCCGGGCGCCGCCGACCGCAGCTACGGCATCCAGGTCGCGAAGCTCGCAGGACTGCCGGCAAGCGTGATCGAACGCGCCAAGCTCGTGCTCGCCAAGCTCGAAGCCGAGGACCGCGCATCGCCGCGCGGCTTCGACGATCTGCCGCTGTTCGCAGCGACGGCGCCGCAGACGCCCGCGAAGCGAGAGATCGACGAGGCGCTGGCCGAGGTCATCTCCGCGCTCGCGGCGATCAATCCCGACGAGCTGTCGCCGCGCGAGGCGCTGGAGGCGCTCTACCGGCTCAAGGCGAAATCCGCCGCCAAAGACTGACTGATCCGCTATAGTCTCCCAATAACGAGGAGACGGCGATGGCGGGCTGGCGAATATTCCTTGCACTCATCTGCGTTGTTGCATGGGTGGCCGAGGCACCGGCCTATCCCACGAAACCAATCACCATCATCGTTCCCGCGGCGCCGGGCGGCGTGAGCGACAGCCTCGCGCGCGCGGTCGGCCAGCGCCTGAGCGAGGTCTGGGGCCAGCAGGTCATCGTCGAGAACCGCGGCGGCGCCAATCATCAGATCGGCGCGGCGCAGGTCGCCAAGGCCACGCCCGACGGGCACATGCTGATGCTCGGCGCGGAGACGATCTTCGTGATCAATCCGTCGCTCTACAGCCGCCTGCCCTACGCGGTGAAGGATTTTGCACCGATCACCGGCCTGGTGCGCGCCAACCAGGCGCTGCTCGCGCATCCGGGCTTCGCGCCCAAGAGCGTCGGCGAATTGATCGCGCTCGCCAAGGAGAAGCCCGGCACGATCAGCTACGGCACATCGGGCGTCGGCTCCGCCGGGCACGTCAATGTCGCGCTGCTCGAAAGCATGGCGGGCGTGAAACTCCAGGCCGTGCACTATCGCGGCGCCGCGCCGGCGCTCAACGACGTCGTCGCCGGTCACATCCAACTGACCTCGGTGGCCGTGAGCTCTGCGCTGCAGCCGTGGCGCAACGGCCTGGTCAAGATGCTCGGGATCGGCAGCGCGCAGCGGCTCGCCGGCATCCCGGAAGTACCGACGGTCGCGGAGAGCGGCCTGCCGGGCTACGAAGCACTCACCTGGTTCGGGCTGTTCACCACCGGCGGCACGCCGCGCGAGATCGTGCTCAAGATCAATGGCGAGGTGCAGCGCCTGTTCAACGAAGACGCCTTCCGCAAGCGATTCCTCGAGCCGCTGCTTTACGAAGTGATGACGTCGTCGCCCGAGCAGTTCGGCGATTTCATCAACGCCGAAACGACGAAGTGGGCCAAGGTCATCCGCGACGCCAATCTCAAGGTTGATTAATCTGGCGGCAGTCGCCCGCGCCGAGAACAACCTGACTAACTTATTGAATAAACTTTATTTTTTAGAGACACTCGGTTGTCCTCCTGCCGGTGGATGACAGTTGCCGCCGGCTCCGCTATCCCCACAGGCCATGCTCACGCTCTCCGAAGAGGCTCAACGCACGCCCGCCGGCCTGCTCGACGTCGATGCGCTGGCGGCCGATCTCGACGCAGCTCTGCAAGCTGCACGCCGGGCGCGAGCGCGAGCTGCGGACCGCGCTCGCACAACGGCTGAAGGCCGCGCTCCTGGAAGGCCGCGCCGCCGCCGAGAGGCTGCTGCTGGGCGACCGGCATGGCCGCCGCTGCGCGGAGCGGCTGTGCCATATGCAGGACGAGATTATCCGCCTGCTGTTCGAGCTGGCCGAGCGGCATCTCTATCCCGCGCAAAACCGTTCTGAGGCCGAACAGATGGCGGTGATCGCAACCGGCGGCTATGGCCGCGGACTGCTGGCGCCGGGCTCCGACATCGATCTGTTGTTCCTCCTGCCGTACAAGCAGACCGCATGGGGCGAGTCCGTCGCGGAGACGATCCTCTATTGCCTCTGGGACATGGGGCTCAAGGTTGGACACGCGACGCGCTCGATCAACGAGTGCGTCCGGCAGGCCAAGGCCGACATCACCATCCGCACCGCCGTCCTCGAAGCGCGCTTCCTGTTGGGCGATCGCAAGCTGTTCGACGAGATGGTCGCCCGTTTCGACAAGGACGTGGCGCAGGGCACCGCCCCGGAATTCGTCACCGCCAAGCTCGCCGAACGCGAGGAGCGCCACCGCCGCGCCGGGCAATCCCGCTATCTGGTCGAGCCGAACGTCAAGGATGGCAAAGGCGGGCTGCGCGACCTGCACACGCTGTTCTGGATCGCGAAATACGTCTACCGGGTGCGCGAGCCGGAAGAGCTGATCGAGAAGGGCGTCTTCAACCGATCCGAATACATGCTGTTCCGCCGCTGCGAGGATTTCCTGTGGTCGGTGCGCTGCCACATGCACTTCCTCACCAACCGCGCGGAGGAACGGCTGTCGTTCGACATCCAGCGCGAGATCGCGGTGCGGCTCGGCTACACCTCGCATCCCGGACTGCGCGACGTCGAGCGCTTCATGAAGCACTACTTCCTGATCGCGAAGGATGTCGGCGACCTCACCGCCATCCTGTGCGCCGAGCTCGAAGACAGCCAGGCCAAAGCCATGCCGGTGCTCAGCCGCATGATGGCGAGGTTCCGGCCGTCGCAGCGGCGCACGCTCAGCGAAACCGAGGATTTCATCGTCGACTACAACCGGATCGTGGTTGCGGATCAGAACGTATTCAAGCGCGATCCGGTCAACCTGATCCGCATTTTCCATCTCGCGCAGAAGTACAATCTCGCATTCCATCCGGATGCGATGCGCGCCATCCGGCATTCGCTCCATTTGATCGACAACAGATTGCGTGAGAACGAAGAGGCCAACCGGCTGTTCCTCGAGATCCTCACGTCCAGGAACGATGCCGAGACCGTGCTCCGCCGCATGAACGAGGCCGGCGTGCTCGGCAAGTTCGTTCGCACCTTCGGCCGCATTGTGGCGATGATGCAGTTCAACATGTATCACCACTATACGGTCGACGAGCATCTCCTGCGCTGCATCGGCATTCTGTCCGAGATCGAGGCCGGCCGCGCCGAAGATGCGCCGTTCGCCACCGAGCTGATGCGCACGATACAGCCCGAGCACCGCACGCTGCTGTACGTGGCGCTGTTCCTGCATGACATCGCCAAGGGACGGATCGAGGACCATTCCATCGCCGGGGCGCGGGTGGCGCGGCGGCTGTGCCCGCGCTTCGGGCTCTCGCCGGCGGAGACCGATACGGTCGCCTGGCTGGTGGAGCAGCACCTGGTGATGTCCTCGTGTCGCCCAGTCGCGCGACCTGTCCGACCGGGTCACCATCCAGAACTTCGCCGAGGTGGTGCAATCGGTCGAGCGGCTGAAGCTTCTGACCTTGCTGACCACCGCCGACATCAAGGGCGTCGGGCCCGGCGTCTGGAACGGCTGGAAAGCGCAGCTCATCAGGACGCTCTACTACGAGACCGAGCCGGTCCTGACCGGCGGCTTCTCGGAAGTGAACCGCGCCCAGCGTGTCGCGATGGCGCAAGCGGAGCTGCGCACCCAGCTCACGGATTGGCCCGCCGCGCAGGTCGAGGCCTATGTCGCGCGGCACTACCCGGCCTACTGGCTCAAGGTCGATCTGCCGACCAAGGTCGCTCATGCGCGGTTCGTCCGCGCAACCGAAACGGCCGGCAAGTCGCTGGCGACCGCGATCAATCTCGACCAGGCGCGCGGCGTCGCGGAATTGACGGTCTATGCGCCCGACCATCCGCGGCTCCTGTCGATCATCGCAGGCGCCTGCGCGATGACCGGGGCCAATATCGTCGACGCACAGATCTACACCACCACCGACGCGCGCGCGCTCGATACCATCGCGGTGTCGCGCGGCTTCGAGCGCGACGAGGACGAGGAGCGGCGCGCGACGCGGGTGGCCTCGACGATCGAGCAGGCGCTGCGCGGCGACCTGCGGCTGCCGGAGATGGTCGCCAAGCGCGCGCCGCCCAAGGGCCGCCTGAAGGCCTTCGCGATCGAACCCGACGTGACGATCAACAACCAGTGGTCCAATCGCTACACCATGGTCGAGGTCACCGGCCTCGATCGTCCCGGCCTGCTCTATGAGCTGACGGCGACGCTATCGAAGCTGAACCTCAATATCGCCTCGGCGCATGTCGCGACCTTCGGCGAGCGCGTGGTCGACGTGTTCTATGTGACGGACCTGCTTGGCGACAAGATTTCCTCGGCGACCCGTCAGGCGGCGATCAAGCGAGCGCTGCTCCAGCTCTTCGTGTCGGTCGACGGCGCGCCGGCAAATCCGGCAGCGGTCGCGGGCTAACCGCAAGCACTCCGTCAATAACAACAACGGCTGCGGGCGATGCCTGCAGCCGTTGTACGTTTGAACGTCTCGTGGTTTGAACGACTGGTGCGTTCGACGTTGAGCGTTCGGCCGATGATGAACGTGTGCGGCTTACTTCTTCTTGCCGGCGTCGCCCATGCCACCCATGCCGCCGTCGCCCATGCCGCCCATGCCGCCGTCGCCCATTCCACCCATTCCGCCGCCGCCCATTCCACCCATGCCGCCCATTCCACCCATGCCGCCCATTCCACCCATGCCGCCCATTCCACCCATTCCACCCATGCCGCCTTTGCCTTTGCCCTTGGCGCCCTTGTCACCACTGGCAGCAACGCTCTTGCCTTGCGCGTTGTCGCCGAGCGCGTCGAACAGGCCGCGGTTGTCAGGCGTACCGCCGCCGCTCTTGGCGGCCTCTTTCTTCTTCGCGGCCGCGAACGAGTTCAGTCGAAGAAGTGGTGAGCATCGGAGCGGACACGATCAGTGCCGCCGCAACTAGCAGTGCGAGCTTTCGCATGATTGATCCCCCAAAAAAGATTTCCTAGCCGGGTCTCCCGGATAGGCGACGACTTTATGCTGGAATTTTTTTTGATGGAAGAGGATTTAATCGCGCGTTAGCTATATAAGACGCTGAATTTGTTTATGTATATTTGTTCATCTGGTCGTTCATCAGTTGTACAGAAAACTGACGCCGCACACACCGCAGCGAATATTCCGACGAGAATCCAAAGACTAGGCGAATGTTTGCGGCCGGCACCCGGGACGCCGGTAACGGCCCCTTAAACGAGCCAACCTACCGTGCGGCTTCACACTTCTGGCCACGGGGATGGCCGGGATGGGGAGATGCCAACCAAAAAGCGCAAGTCGCGCGAACGTCGCGAGCCGGCCGTCAGTACGGCACCGCAGCATAGGGCGCGCGCCGCCGCGGACGAAAGCGACGCAACAACGGGCGGACGCAAGCGTGCGAAGGGCGGCCGCGCGTCGCTTCGCCGCGCGTTCTACTGGTGCGCCGTCGTTGGGCTTTGGGCCCTGATCGTCTGCGGCGGAGCGATCGTCTGGGTCGCCGCCAATCTTCCGCCGATCCATTCGCTCGAAATTCCGCGGCGGCCACCGTCGATCGAGATCGCCGGCAACGACGGCACGCCGATCGCAACGCGTGGCGAAATGCACGGCGCCACGCTGACGCTGAAGGAGATGCCGCCGTATCTGCCGAAAGCCTTCCTCGCGATCGAAGACCACCGCTTCCACAGTCACCTCGGTATCGACCCGATCGGACTGGTACGGGCCGCGGCTGCGAACCTGATGCGGCGCGGCGTGTCGCAAGGCGGCTCGACCATCACCCAGCAGCTCGCCAAGAACCTGTTCCTCACCCAGGAGCGCACCTTCGCGCGCAAGCTCCAGGAACTGGTGCTGGCGCTCTGGCTCGAGCGGAAATTCAGCAAGACGGAAATTCTCGAGCTCTATCTCAACCGCGTGTATTTCGGCGCCGGCGCCTATGGCGTCGACGCGGCGGCGCAACGCTATTTCGGAAAATCCGCCCGCCAGGTGTCGATCGCCGAGGCGGCGATGCTGGCCGGCCTGGTTCGCTCGCCGTCGCGGCTGGCGCCCAACCGCAATCCCAATGGCGCCGAGCGGCGCGCGCAAATCGTGCTCGCGGCAATGACGGAGCACGGATTCGTAACCGAAACGATGGCGAAGTTCGCGCTGGCGCAACCGGCGCACGTCGTGAAGGCCGCCGGCAATGGATCCGCCAACTACATCGCCGACTGGATCATGGACGTGCTCGACGATCTCGTCGGTCACGTCGACCAGGATATCGTCGTGCGCACCTCGATCGATCCCGCGCTTCAGGCGTCCGCCGAAGCCGCGCTGTCCAACGAGCTCGCGCAGAAGGGCGAGAAGTTTGGCGTGAGCCAGGGCGCACTCATTGCGATGACGCCGACCGGCGCGGTGCGCGCCCTGGTCGGCGGCAAAAGCTACGCCGAGAGCCAGTTCAACCGCGCGGTGGCGGCGCGGCGCCAGCCCGGCTCCGCGTTCAAGCCGTTCGTCTATCTCACCGCGCTGGAGCGCGGCCTCGCGCCGGATTCCGTCCGCGATGACAAGCCGATCGCGATCAAGGGCTGGCGGCCTGAGAACTACAGCCGCGAATATTATGGAGCCGTCACGCTGACCCAGGGCCTCGCGCATTCGCTCAACACGGTCTCGGTGCGCCTGACCCAGGAGTTCGGCCCGACCGCCGTCGCCCGCACCGCCTATCGTCTCGGCATTGCGTCCAAGCTCGAAGCCAATCCGTCGCTGGCGCTCGGCACCTCCGAGGTTTCGCTGATCGAGCTGGTTTCGGCCTATGCGCCGTTCGCCAATGGCGGCAACGCCATCGCGCCTTATGTGGTGGAACGCGTGAGCACCAAGGCCGGCAAGACGCTCTACCATCGGTCGCCGCACGATCTCGGGCGGATCATCGAGCCGCGCTACGTCGGGATGATGAATGCGATGATGCGCGAGACGATCCGGGTCGGCACCGCGCAGAGGGGCCAGTTGCAGGGATGGCAGTCCGCCGGCAAGACCGGGACCAGCCAGGATTTCCGCGATGCCTGGTTCGTCGGCTACACGGCTCACCTCGTCACCGGTGTCTGGCTCGGCAATGACGACTCGTCGCCGACTCGCCGCGCGACCGGCGGCGGCATGCCGGTGGAGATCTGGGCCCGCTTCATGCGCACCGCCCATCAGGGTGTTACGGTCGCCGCCCTGCCCGGCCAGTCCGGGCCTTCCGGGCCGTCGCTCGCAGCCATCGTCCAGCAGGCGCTGCACGCGACGCCGCCCGCCAATGTCGAGCCTTCAGCGGGCGCGCAGCCGCCGCGAACGCAGCAACCGAGCGGCGGTCTCGACGGATGGCTGATCGACCGGCTGTTCGGCCGCCGCTGAACCCACGGCATCGCGCTTGAGCGCCGTCCGCGGCGTCGCCGAGAGCGACTGCGCATGGCCGAGCAGCGCATCCAGTGCGCCGCGCACGGTCTCGTAGCGGAAGGTGAATCCGTTCAATTGCGCTTTGTCGGGAATGACGCGCTGGCCGCCCAGCAGCAGTTCATCGGCAAACGCGCCGCCGAGGTGATGCAGAATCGCGGCCGGCATTCGAAGCCGCGCCGGCCGCCGCAACACACCGCCCAGCGTCCGCGCAAACTCGGCGTTCGTGACCGGCTCCGGCGCGGTCGCGTTCACGGCGCCGGTCAGCGACGGAGTCGCGATGATGTGGGCGATCAGGCGCACGAGATCATCGCGCTCGATCCACGACATCCATTGCCGTCCGCTGCCGATCGGTCCGCCAAGCCCGAGCTCGAACGGAAGCAGCAGCCGGCTGAGCATCCCACCCTGGATTCCGAGCACCAGGCCGATGCGCAGCCGCACGACCCGCACGCCCAGGCGCTGCGCCTTCTTCGCCTCACGCTCCCAGGATTCGCAGAGGCGATGCGAGAAGCAGCGCTTGCCGCCGTCGAATTCGGTCAGGGTCTCGTCCTGCCACAAACCGTACCAGCCGATGGCGGAGCCGCTGATCAGCACCGCGGGACGCTGCCGCAATCGCGCGATCAGGCCGACGACGGCGCGCGTCACACGCAACCGCGACGACAGGATCTTGCGGCGTTTGCGGCGGGTCCAAAGCGCATTGCCGGTGGGTTCCCCGGCGAGATTGATCACGACGTCGATCCGCGCGTCGTTCGGAATCTGCGCAAGGTCGGTAACGATCCGCAGCGGGGGACGCAGCGTCGCGGCCTTCACCGGATCGCGCGTGAGCACGGTCACATCGTGCCCAGCGCTCGCCAACGCCTCGACCAGGCGGCGCCCGATGAAACCGGTGCCGCCGGTGACGAGCACGTGCTGCCGGGCCGGCAGCGCTTCGACGAGCGCCGTCGCATGGCTTGGGATCGCATGGCGGCGCGAAAGCAGGTGCGATGTCATGACGCCAACTCCCGGTACAACGCCATCTGCCGGAGCATGAGCCCGAAGCGCGGATGCATGAGCTGCAGGGTGAAGCTGAACCGGCCGTCCGGCACTTCCGCGTGGATCACCGTCAACTCGCCGGGGCGGAGCCAGGCCGGCAGGAAGAAGCGCCGCCCGAACACCTGCACGAAATAGTCCCGGCTCCGGAAGATCAGCGCGCCCTCGCGCACCCGGAGATCGAGCGACATGCCGACGCCGTAGCCGACATACTCCTCAAGGCCGGTCGGGCCGGCGAAGCGCTTGGAAGAATGCACGACCTGCGGAAAGCCATGCCGGCGCGCGTAGATGCGGGTCCAGATCTGCCCGCCGCTCGATTTGTCGTTGGTGACCGTCACGACGCTCGGAACGTGGGCGCATCGCGCCGTCGGGAGCGGCCCTCCGATCAGCCGCAGCGCCTGCGCCAGCAACCAGCCGCCGACGTTCATCCGGGTTTCCAGGACTTCGCCGGCGTAGACCGTGGTGCCGCCGCACGGCATCCGCTTGCTGAACCGGCGGCGGATCGCAGGTGGCAGCGACGACCATTCGCTGTCGCGCAGCAGCGCGCGGAACCGGAGATCGCCGAGATTGGGATCGGAGCGCGGGGCGGTCCGGACTTCGATGTCGTCGCCCGGCACGGGTGCAAGTTCAAATGCAACGGCTTCCGCACGCATGATACGGACCTCTCGTTGGTTACTTCTGTCTCCCCATCGGCAGCAGGCTTACGATCCGGGTGCCGAGGCGAAGCAGTGCAGCGAGCTTCGGCCTCGGCACCGTCAGCATTTGCGCGTACCAGCGGTCGACCGACTCGATGAAGGCGAGCATGTCCTTGAGCCGCCGGGCCGCGACCGGATGCAGTTTGGTGTCGCGGTCGGCGCCAGCCACGCAGGCCTTGAGCGCGTCGACCGCGGGATCGATCTCGCGCTCCTTGCGGACTGCGGTGATTCGCATGGAGATTTCCCAGAGGTCGGTCTCGGCCTCGAAATGATCGCGGCGGTCGCCCTTCACCGGCACGCGGCGGACCAGGTCCCAGGCCATGAGCTCGCGGATCGAGTTCGACACGTTCGAGCGCGCGAGGCCGAGCGAGTCGGCGATTTCCTCCGCCGTCAGCGGCCGCTCCGAGAGATAGAGCAACGCCTGGATCTGGCTGACCGAGCGGTTGACGCCCCACTGGGAGCCCATGTCGCCCCAATGCAGGATGAAGCGCTCGACGGTTTCGGGCAGCTTGGCCGGCTTGTCTGTAATTTCTGTCATGACAGAAATATCGGAAATCAGGAACGGATGTCAAGGGGTGTCTCGCGCGCTTCATTCCGCGGCAAGGAGCTGGTAGCCCGGATGAAGCGAAGCGAAATCCGGGACGGCCTTTCCCGCGACGCCAATCCTCCCCGCATTGCGCTTCGCTCCATGCGGGCTACGAACTGCACACGCTTCGTAGCTCTCGCAACACTTCAAACCTCCATCCGTCATCCTGAGGTGGCCGCGAAGCGGCCCTCGAAGGATGCACGGCCCCAATGTTGCAACAGCCGGGCCGTCGTCCTTCGAGGCTCGCGACCTCCGGTCGCTCGCGCCTCAGGATGACGGAGATAGAGCGTGCACGCGTCCTCGTTCTCGCGAGGCAATCCGCCTCCGAGCTTTGCCAATCTCCCTCTCACGCAAAGTGAGGGGGCGGAGCGCCGACAGGCGCTCGGGTGCAGCGGCACCCGTCGGCGGGCCAGTGACGTAGGCCCGCAGGCGCATAGCGCGTAGAAGACGCGCGTAAACGCGCTTCTACGAGGCGCCTTCGCCGTCTGCGCAGCCGGGGAACGCTCGCCTCTCGGCGCTCCACCGCGGCGGTTTGTTGGCTCCGGACCCGCCTTGGCGAAACCTTCGGGCGTTGCACAGTGAGCGGTGCCCTTCGGTCTCGCATTGCTGCGTTCGCAGGTCCCGCTCGTAGTGGCGGAAGGGCGGTGTTGCCCGGGCGCCTCCCGGGAGCGTGGTTACGAGCCACGCCCGCAGGACGCCGCATCCCGTTCCGACTCTGGCTCGTCTCCGGAGACGCCCTCGGTGAGCGGGACCACCCCTACATAGGCGCGTTCACAGTCACCGTCAAGGATTATTTTCCTAGCGCGACTTGCTGCTGGACGCAAGCAACTTGTAGGATGGGCGAAACCCATTGCCTCTCTGCAACGGCGGTTGATGGGTTTCGCTTGCGCTCAACTCATCCTACCTGCGCTTAAAGCTAAGTTGAGATCGACAACTTAGGGGGAATAGTGATGAGGACATTTGCGCGATTAAGCGCCGTTGGTCTCTGTCTTGCTTCTTCGATGTGGCTATCGACCGCAGACGCGCAACGCGGCTGCGAAGGCGGCGTTGTGTGGACGCTGGGCACGTGTCTAGAGCGATGCAAGAACGTGCCCACCGTCGGACTGAGTTATGAGCAATGCGTGGCGAGGAACTGCCGCGCCCTTCGAAAAGGCCCAAGGTGTTGCAGGTTTGGCTACTTTCCTGTGTGCCAGCCGATGCCGGATAACCGACGTTGACGCTTCGAAACGTATTGAAAAATCGCGCCGTAGGCTGGCGCGCAATCAGCCGATGTTCTTGCCCGCTTTCACCGGCGCGCCATAGCGGTGCAGGTCGGTGCCGTGGGTGTCGAGCCACGCCTTGGCGCGCTCGCAGTCGGGATTGAGCCGCTTCAGCAGCCGCCAGAACCGCGGCGAGTGATTGAGCTCGACCAGATGGGCGACCTCGTGCGCGGCGAGATAGTCAGCACGTAAGGCGGCGCGAGGATGAGCCGCCACGAGAACGACAGCACGCCGGAGTTCGAGCACGAGCCCCAGCGGCTCGACTGGTCGCGCACCGAGATGCGGCTTGACGGTGACGCCGAGTTCCTTGGCATAGCGCCGGCTCGCGGCATCGAGGTCGCGCTTCGCTTCGCGCTTGAGGAAATCGCCGATCCGCCGGTTGTGATGCGGCGGCTCGCCGGCGACACAGATCAGGCGCTCGCCGTCGCGATCCTGTTCGGTCCAGACCGTGCCGCGGACATCGCGACCGGTGGACGATGCGATGCGGAACGCCGCGGAGCGGCACGACCACGCCGCGCGCGAACGGCGTCGCTTGCGGCAGGCGCTTCAGTCGCGCGGCGATCCACGCGCCGTGCTTTTGCGCGAACTCGCGTGCTTCCTTCAGGCTGCCGCGCGGCGGGATCGTCAGCACGACCTCGCGCGAGGCCGCATCGATGCGCAAGGTGTAGCGCCGCGCCTGCCGGTGGCGGCGCATGCGCACGAGATAGATCGATTTGTCGAAGATGACGTCGATCGAAGGCGGTTCGGTCGGCCGACGATAAAGCAGCGCACGCAATGACATAGCCGAAGTCCCGCCCAAAAAACGCCCCAGGCGAAATACTGGCATACTGGCAAGTGCGCGCATCATGCTCGGCAAGAAATAAAGGCCCTTCCCCAAGGCGCGGGGCCTGTGGTTGCGACTCACTACAATAGCTTGTGTCGGGACGGGCGTGAATCGGCGCCTCCGGGCAGTCCGGCAGGGCCCCTAAATCTACAGTCTGAGCGAGCGTTAAAATTATGATGTCGGAACAAAGGCTTGCGTGGCTTCCCTTTGATTCGGGGTGCCAAAGCCAGCACAAAGCCCGATGCCACGGGCCTTTCCGGCCCTTTAAGCCGTCCTGGCGGCTGACGAAGGCGACGGCTTGGCGGCCCCATTGGGGGCCACGCCGTTGGCGCCGTGCGCCGTCCCGTTGGCGGGCCGGCCATTCGGCGCGGACGCTGGCTTGTGCGGGCTGTTGGCGTTGTTCGAGAGCACGAAATCGGCGATGCGCGGCGCGATTTCGGCGCGGAAACGGGAGCCGTTGAACACGCCGTAGTGGCCGACGTCGGATTGCAGCCAGTGGTACTTGCGATCCGCAGGAATGTTCGAGCACAGCGCGTGCGCGGCTTCAGTCTGGCCGACGCCGGAGATGTCGTCGTTCTCGCCTTCGACCGTCATCAGCGCCACGCGCCGGATTTTTGAAGGATCGATCGGAATGCCGCGATGGGTCATCTCGCCTTTCGGCAGGGCATGCCGGATGAAAACGGTGTCGCAGGTCTGCAGATAGAACTCGGCGCAGAGATCCATGACGGCGAGATACTCGTCGTAGAACTCGCGATGCTTCTGCGCGGAGTCGCCGTCGCCCTTGACCAGGTTCAGGTAGAGATTGCGGTGCGCCTCCATGTGGCGGTCGAGGTTCATGCTCACGAAGCCGTAGAGCTGGAGGAAGCCCGGATAGACGTCGCGCATGAAGCCCGGATTCGGGAACGGCACCTTGGTGATGACGTTGCGCCGGAACCAGTCAATGCCGCGCCGCTCGGCCAGAAGATTAACCCCCGTCGGATTGATCCGCGTGTCGATCGGGCCGCCCATCAGCACCATGGAATGCGGCACATGCGGGTCGCCATCCGCCTCCATGCGCGCGACCGCGGCGAGCACCGGCACCGAAGGCTGGCACACGGCGATGACGTGAACGTCGCCGCCGAGAAAATGCAGCATCGAGATCAGGTAGTCGATGTAGTCGTCGAGATCGAACTTTCCTTCCGACATCGGTACGACGCGCGCATCGACCCATTCGGTGATGTAGACGTCGTGGTTGGGCAGGAAACCCTCGACGGTGCCGCGCAACAGCGTCGCGTAGTGACCCGACATCGGCGCAACGATCAGCAGCCGCGGCTGCGGACGCCGCAGCGCATGCTCGAACGCGCGTTCGAAATGCAGCAACCGGCAGAACGGCCGCTCCCACACCGACGAGATGTGGACCGGAATGCGCTCGGCGCCGATCAGCGTCGAGGAGACGTTCCACTCCGGCTTGCCGTAGCGTCGCGTGGAGCGCTCGAACACTTCGAAAGCGGCGGCGGCGGTCTTGCCAAGCTCGGTGTGCGACCAGGGATTGGCGGGATTCTTGAAGAACAAGCGACCGGCATCGGCGAAGGCGCGGGCCGGACTGAGCGAGGCCTGGCCCATTTCATAGAGCCAATAGGCCGGCGCGCCGTACATCGGGCCAAGAATCGGGCTGAGTTCGCCCGGTGCGGCTGCGGCGCCGCCGAATTCCCCAATCGCCATAGCCCCGGTCCCCGGCAGAGGATTTTGCAGTGCAGCAGCCTGTCTTTTTTCCGTCACAGCGTCAATCCTAGCGGGGAATACTTGCAATCCCGTGAAGCAGAAATGGGGATTTTCCCCTGAATTATCAGGGGGGTCGCTATTCGCCGGACTGCAGCAGGGAGCCGATCCGGCGGGCGCTCCGGAGCAGCCCCAGGAACACCGCTACCGCAATTGCGAAGTAAACGAGATTGAGCGCAAACGCCGCGATCATGAGATCGGCGCGGAAAGTCTGCTCCAGCACCAGCGCGCGCATGCCTTCGAACACGTAGGTCGGCGGCAAGGCCCAGGCGACCCATTGCAGCCAGGCCGGCAGCACCGAAACCGGATAGTAGACGCAGGTCAGCGGCATCAGCAGGAACATCACGGTCCAGGCGAGGCTTTCCGCGCCCATGCCGTTGCGCATGACGACCCCGGACACGACGATCCCGACCGACCAGCTGGTGAGAATGAGATTGAGGAAGAACGCCGCCAGCGCAAAACCGAACGAATAGAAATTGAAACCGAAGAACACGATCGCAAGGATCGTCACCGGCACCATGCCGATCGCGAGCCGCACGATGCTCATCACCATCAGCGCGGCAACGAATTCGATCGGGCGGAGCGGACTGAACATCAGATTGGCGAGGTTGCGCGACCACATCTCCTCGAGGAACGACACCGAGAAGCCGAGCTGGCCGCGGAACAGGATGTCCCACAGCAGCACGGCGCCGATGAACATGCCGGCCGCGCGGGCAAAGAAGCCGGAATTCTGCGCGATGTAGAGCTGCAGGAATCCCCAGACGAACAGCTGCACCGCCGGCCAGTAGATCAGCTCGAGGATCCGCGACCACGACGAGCGCAGCAGATAGAGATAGCGCACCACCATCGCGTTGATGCGATGCGGGGACGATCGCCAGCGCCGAGGTCGAATATTCGCCACTGGGGCCGCTCATTGCGCGGCCTCGCGTGCCGCCTCGCCGCGGCCGCGCGCGACGTCGAGGAACACGTCTTCGAGGTTGTCGCGGCCGTAGCGCGCCAGCAGCACGTCCGGCGCCGCGTCGTCCTCGATCTTGCCCTGCTTCATGATGATGACGCGTTCGCACAGCCGCTCGACCTCGGCCATGTTGTGCGACGCCAGCAGGATCGTGGCGTTGCGCTCGGCGCGGTAGCGTTCGAGGTGGCTGCGCACCCAGTCGGCGGTGTCGGGGTCGAGCGATGCGGTCGGCTCGTCGAGCAAAAGAACCTCCGGCCGGTTGATCAGTGCCTTGGCGAGCGCAACGCGGGTCTTCTGTCCGGCGGAGAGCTTTCCGGTCGGGCGGTCGAGCAGCTCCGACAGATCCAGTTGCCCGGCGATCGCGCTGATGCGGTCGCGCAAATTCTCGACCGCGTACAGGCGTCCGAACACGGTCAGGTTCTGCCGCACCGTGAGCCGGTTCGGCATGTCGACATAGGGGCTCTCGAAATTCATCCGGTGCAGCACGCGATAACGCTCGCGCGGCATCTCGGCGCCCATGACGCGGGCATGGCCGGAGGTCGGCTCGATCAGCCCGAGGATCATCGCGATGGTGGTGGTCTTGCCGGCGCCATTGCCACCGAGCAGGCCGGTGACGGTGCCGGGCTGCGAGCGCGAACGAAATGCCGTCGACGGCGCGCGTCACCTTGCCCTTGGAGCTGTAGACCTTGGTCAGTTTGTCGACTTCGATGGCGGGAGTTGCGGGCACGCGGAGACTCGAAAGATGTCGGTGGATTCACCCGCACATGTGGCGCGATGCGCGAGGCGGAGGCAAGGGGGCGACACCAGGGCGACGCCGAGGGCGACTCTCAGGCGCGACGCTCAGGGCGATACCTCGCCAAAATGTTGCTTCACTCCGCCCGCAGCATCAACTTTTGCTCGCCCCGGAGGTTCGAATCGCAGTCGCGGCGACAAACGAGAGCATCGCCATGGCGGTCGCGGCCGCAACCGAGACCAACCGATACCTCAACGCCAAGCGCAATCCGGATTTCACCATCGATCAGGATTGGCGATCCTATTCGCGCGCCGAGCATGACCGCTGGGATCGCCTGTTCCGGCGCTCGCAGGCGAATCCTGAAAAATCGCGCCTGCGACGAGTTCCTGGCGGCGATGGACGCGCTGCAGCTCTCCGAAGCCGGCATTCCCGACATGGCGAAGCTGAGCGACCGGCTGGAAAAGATCACCGGCTGGCGCGTCGTCCCGGTCGCCGAGCTCGTGCCCGACGACATCTTCTTCAATCATCTCGCCAACCGGCGGTTTCCGGCCGGCGCCTTCATCCGCCCGGAAGCGCAGATGGACTATCTCGAGGAGCCGGACATCTTCCATGACGTGTTCGGCCACGTGCCGCTGCTGGCGAACCCGGTGTTTGCGGACTTCATGCAGGCCTACGGCAAGGGCGGGCAGCGCGCGATCGATCTCGGCTGCCTGAAGAACCTCGCCCGGCTCTACTGGTACACGGTCGAGTTCGGGCTCATCCGCAGCGCCGCGGGCTTGCGCATTTTCGGCGCCGGCATCATGTCGTCGATGACCGAAAGCGTGTTCGCGCTGGAGAGCTCCTCGCCGCACCGCGTCGCGTTCGATCTCGAACGCGTCATGCGCACGAACTACATCATCGACGATTTCCAGCAGACCTATTTCGTGATCGACAGCTTCCAGTCGCTGCTGGACGAATGCTACCGCGACTTCGGCCCGATCTATTCGCGGATCGGCAACCGCGAGCGACATCGATCCGCACGAGCTGATCGAGGGTGACCGGGTCGTGAGCCGCGGGACGCTCGCCTATTTCAGGGACAAGGCGGACAAGGCGTAAGGGCCGTTAAGCGTAAGGACCGAAGCCCCCCTCATTTCGCCGCGCGGCCATCGACCGCGCTTGAGGCACCCGCACGAACCGCTACATTCGGCCCATGCCCGAAGACCTCAGACAGGCGCTGGAGACCGGCCGCCACGTCCGCGTCGACACGCTGGTGCGGCTGCGCTGGATCGCCGTCATCGGCCAGACCATCGCCGTGCTGGTGGTGCATTTCGCGCTCGATTTCACGCTGCCGCTCTATGCCTGCCTGGCGGTGATCGCGCTCGCCGCCTGGCTCAACGTGGCGCTGCGGGTGCGCTTCTCGGTGACGCAGCGGCTGCCGCCCGACCGCGCCGCCTGGCTGTTCGCCTTCGACATCGCCGAGATCGGCGTGCTCCTGTTCCTCACCGGCGGATTGCAGAATCCGTTCTCGTTCCTGCTGCTCGGGCCGGTGCTGCTCTCGGCGACCTCGCTGCCGCCGCGCATGATCGTGATCCTCGCCGTGTTCGCGGCGCTCTGCAGCTCGGTGCTCGCGTTCTACTACTATCCGCTGCCGTGGGACGCCGACGAGCGGCCGCATGCAACTGCCGGCGGTCTACATCGCCGGGCGTCTGGCTCGCGACGCTGCTGTCGCTCGGCTTCATCGGCGTGCACGCCTGGCAGCTCACCGAGGAAGCGCGCCAGCTCACCGACGCGCTGGCGGCGACCGAGCTCGTGCTGGCGCGCGAGCAGCATCTCTCGCAGCTCGACGGCCTCGCCGCCGCGGCCGCGCATGAGCTCGGCACGCCGCTCGCGACCATCACCGTCATCGCCACCGAGCTCGAACGCGCGATCGAGAAGGGATCGCCGCTGACCGAGGACATCGTGCTGTTGCGCGAGCAGGCGCAGCGCTGCCGGCAGATCCTCGGCAAGCTCACGGAACTGTCCGCCGACACCGAGCCGTTCGACCGCATGCCGCTGTCGGCGCTGATCGAGGAGGTGGTGGCGCCGCACCGCCATTTCGGCGTCGCCATCAATGTCGCGCTCACCCCGCACGACGCCACCGAGCCGGTCGGCGGGCGCAATCCGGCGATCCTCTACGGCCTCGGCAACCTGGTCGAGAACGCGGTCGACTTCGCGCAGGGCAACGTGGAGGTCGCCGCCGACTGGAGCAGCGAGGACGTCTCCGTGACCATCACCGACGACGGACCGGGCTTCGCGCCGGAGATCATGGACCGGATCGGCGATCCCTATGTCACCAGCCGGCGGCAGCGGAAGATGAACGTGGACAGCGAGGCCGGCGGCGGATTGGGGCTGGGCTTCTTCATCGCCAAGACGCTGCTCGAACGCGCCGGCGCCACGCTGGAGTTCGAGAACCGCGCCGCGCCGCAGCGCGGTGCCGTGGTGCGGGTGCGCTGGGGCCGCGGCGACTTCGAGCAGCCGGCGGCATTTGCGTATTGATCGCCGGGCGGACTGACGACAGTTCCGGCGCATTACCAGGCCAAACTAAGTAAATGGACAAGAATTTACCTTGCCCTGCGGTTGTCAGGCGCGCCGCTCCGTGAATATATAGAATTGATCTTGCGTAAACGGCTGCAGCCGTCGCCTCTGGTCTTGCAAAGTCTTTGGGTCTTGTCCCAGAATTTTGCATCCAGCGGCGCGGCGCTGGAGGCAGACGCCATGGCAATGACAGTCGCCGACAAGGCAACGACCGATAAGACAATGGCCGAGAACCGGAGTGCAACGACAGCGGGCGACCGCACGCTGCTGATCGTTGAGGACGACAAGTCGTTTCTGCAACGGCTCGCGCGCGCCATGGAAGGCCGCGGCTTCACCGTGACGACCGCGGAGTCGGTCGCCGAGGGCCTGATCCAGCTCGAGACCTCGTCGCCCGCTTTCGCCGTGGTCGACATGCGGCTCGGCGACGGCAACGGCCTCGACGTGATCTCCGCGCTCAAGCGCCGCCGTCCCGACGCCCGCGCCATCATCCTCACCGGCTACGGCAACATCGCCACCGCGGTGACCGCCGTGAAGCTCGGCGCGCTCGACTATCTCGCCAAGCCGGTCGACGCCGACGACGTCGTCAACGCGCTGCTCGCGCTCGAAGGCAAGTCGGCCGAGCCGCCCGAAAATCCGATGTCGGCCGATCGCGTGCGCTGGGAGCACATCCAGCGCATCTACGAATTGTGCAACCGCAACGTCTCCGAGACCGCGCGCCGGCTCAACATGCATCGCCGCACGCTGCAGCGCATCCTGGCGAAGCGGGCACCGAAGTAGCGGGCCGGGGCGGACTGCGGACGTCCGCGATAGACCAAAGCGTGGCATGTCCGAATTGTCGTATCGCTATCGTGCACATCCCTTCGCACGCGCCCGGACCTATCGTCTCGGCGAGAACGAGCTCGTTGATCAGCGACGGCGCGCGCGAATGGTCGGTGCCCTACGCCGACTTCACTTTCATCGAGACATTCGACGTCCGCTTCCTCGGCGATCCCACGCCCTATCGCGGCACATCCTGCGCACGCCGGACGGCCGCTCGGTCGTGCTGGGCGCCGGCTTTCGCGACCGCTGGCGCGTTGCGGACAAGCGGACGGAGTACGAGCCATTCATCGGCAGGCTGCTGAGGACCATCGGCAACGCCAATCCCGACCACGAATACGTCCAGGGCCGGCTGCTGCTCAATCGCGCGGGCGGGCTCGGCGGGAAACTGGCGGTCGGATCTGCTGCGGACTTGTCCGCCGCACCAACCCGGACCGCTGGGCCAACGTCGCCGCCTGGATCATGCGGCGCGTCGGCCCGCGGCTGCGCGGCCATCGCCGCGCGCTCGAGCAGACTCGCCCTCGCCTTTCCCGAAAAGTCGCCCGCAGGAGCGCGAGCGCATCGCGGTCGGGATGTGGGACAATCTCGCCCGCACCGTCGTCGAATATGCGCAGCTCGACACGTATTGGCGTCAGGACGATCCCGCGCAAAGCCGCGTGATCAAGGACGCAGCGAGCACGCAGGTCGTGGCCGGCATCAAGGCGGCGAAGCGGCGCACGCTGCATTTCTCGCTGCACAGCGCCAATTGGGAAATTGTGCGCGATCGCCGCGCCGCAGCACGGCGTCAGAGCGCTGGTCCCATACCGCCGGCTGAAGAACCAGCCGCTGACCGCAGGAGCTGGTGCGCATCCGGACGCGGCCGGGACCACGCCGCTGGCCGCCGGCCCGTCGATGGTCTCGGAGATCAAAAGAAGTTCGGCGAAGGCGACGCGCTGGGCATGCTGATCGACCAGCACTACGCCCACGGCATCGAGGTCAAGTTCTTCGGGCGTCCGACCAAGCTCAACCCGCTGTTCGCGCGGCTGGTGCGCATCTACGACTGTCCGGTCTACGGCAGCCGCATCATCCGCCGCCCCGACCGGCGCTTCGGCTACGAGATCGTGGGGCCGATCGAGCCGGCGCGCGACGCGCGCGGCCGCGTCGACGTGCAGGCGACCACGCAGATATACGCATCGCTGCTGGAGCGCTGGATCCGCGAGCATCCCGAACAGTGGCTGTGGCTGCATCGCATCTGGCGATGACCTCGGCGCGACACCGCCAGGGCTGGTTGCGATGGCGCGGCCGATGCTATGCTGACGCCATCGCTGCCGATCAACAGGCAGCACGGGAGGGGACCATGAGACGCATACTCGCCGCGCTGGCGCTGCTCGCCGGCCTGCACGCCGCAATGGCGCAGACGCCGCCGGCGCAGAACTGGCCGAGCAAGCCGGTCCGCGTGATCGTGCCGGTGACGCCGGGCAGCGCGCTCGACATCACCGCGCGCGTGATCGCCGAACGGCTGTCGGCGCAGCTCGGCCAGACCTTCGTGGTCGAGAACCGGACCGGCGCCGGCGGCACCATCGGCGCCGCTTTCGTCGCCAAGTCGGACCCCGACGGCTACACCATTCTCATTCATTCCACCGCGGTCACGATCTTCCCGGCGACCTTCGCCAATCTGCCGTTCGACACCGCGCGCGACTTCGCCGCGGTGACGCCGGCGGTCAGCGTGCCGCTGGTGCTGGTGGTCTCGCCGTCGCGGCACAAGTCGCTCAAGGGGCTGGTGGCGGCCGCGAAGGCGAAGCCCGGCTCGATCAACTACGCCACCGTCGGCGCGGGCGCCGCCGCGCACATGACCGCCGAGCGGCTGCGGCTCTCCGCCGGCTTCGAGGCGCAGCAGATTCCGTTCCGCGGCGCGCCGGAGGCGCAGACCGAGGTGGTCGCCGGCCGCGTCGATTTCTTCTTCAGCCCGGTGCTGGTCGCGCAGCCGCTGATCAAGTGCCGGTCAGCTCTCGGCGCTCGCCGTGAGCAGCTCGCGGCGCTCGACGGCGCTGCCGGACGTGCCGACCACGGTCGAGGCCGGCTATCCGAATTCCGACTACGAATTCTGGCTCGGCTTCTTCCTGCCGGCCAAGACCCCGCCCGACATCGTCGAGCGGCTCTACCAGGAAATCCGCAAGGCCAAGGAGCACCCCGACGTGAAGGCGAAGCTCGCCGCGTCGGGCGGCGAGCCGATGGACATGACGCCCGGCGCAGTTCCAGGACTACATCCGCCAGTCGGTGGAGATGAACCGCGCGCTGGCCAAGGCCGCCGGCATCAAGCCGCAGTAACGGGGTTCAAAATGACCACAAGCATCCGCACCGCCAATCCCGCGACCATGGCCGCGCCCGGCGGCCATTACAGCCACGCGGTGGCGGGCGGCGGGCTCGTCTTCGTGTCGGGCCAATTGCCGATCGCGCCCGACGGAACGAAGCTCAACGAGGCATCTTTTGCGGAACAAGCGCAACAAGTGCTCGACAATGTCGCGCATGCGCTCGCCGGCGGCGGCAGCAGCGTCGAGAAACTCTTGCAGGTGCGCGTCTACGTGACCGACATCGCATCCTGGCCGGAGTTCAACGCGATCTATGCGCAATGGGCCGGCGCCGCGCGCCCCGCGCGCGCGGTGGTGCCGGTGCCGCAATTGCACTACGGATTCAAGATCGAGGTGGAAGCGGTGGCGCTCGCGCTAGTCGCGAGCGCCATCCGATATCTCACTTCTTCTTTTCCGCCGCCATCGCCAGCGCCGCCGTTTCGATGACGTCCTTCGGCGCTCTCGCGATGGTGTCGCTATAGCCTTGCACGACCGCGACCGGGCGCCGGCTCGAGATCGGCCGACCGCTTGGCGGCGTCGGCCCTGAAGGCCGGGTCGACCACGAGCTGGTCGAACGCCGTGCGCAACGCCGCGATCCGGTCGGCGGGTACGCCGGACGGCGCGATCAGCGCGCGCCCGATCGCCGAGCCCGCGGAAATGAACTCGATGATCTTCTTCTTGCGCGGATCATCGACCAGTTCCTGCATCAGCGGCACGTCGGGAAGGTCCTGGGTGCGCTTGAGCCCGCCCTGGATGACGGGAATGAGGCTGCCGTCCTTCAGGCCGGCCTGCTGGGTCGCGCGCCAGACGTGCCAGGAGCCCGAGAACATGTCGGCCTCGGCACGGTGGATCGCGAGCATGACCTCCGCCGAGCCGGGATAGCCGCACACGATGATGAACTTGAAGCCGCCGAGCTCCTTGAGCGACGCCGGATACTGATAGCTCTGCGAGTTGACGCCGGTGCAGGCGACCGTGACCGCGGTCTTGCGCATCCCGTCCGCGGTGATGGTGGGAGCGTTCTTGCGGATGACAAAGGCGGCGTTGCTCGGCGTGAACGTGCCGATATAGGTCATCTCCTCGACCTTCCACTGGCCCTGCTCCGGCGTCAGGAGCTGCGTGTGGCCGATGGTCTCGGCGAACAGGCCGATGGACGTGCCGTCGCGCGGCGCTTGCGCGTGGAACCAGCGCACCGCCGCCACGCCGCCGCCGCCCGGCCGGTGCTGCACGATGATGTTCGGATTGCCCGGAATGAATCGCTTCAGATGATCGGCGGCGAGCCGAGCATAAAGATCATAAGAGCCGCCGGGCGGATGGCCGAGCACGATGGTGACGGTCTTGCCCTTGTAGAATTCCGCGGGCGACTGCGCGACCGCAGGCGACGCTGCGCCAAGTCCTGCACCAAGGCCGCAGATGATTGCCAGAGTTGCAACGGCGCGGCCCCCCGGCATCGGTGTTGATCTCGATCACGCTGTTCTCCTGTTACGCAAACAGTAACTACGTTCGGCAGGCGCAAAAGCGCCGACAAAATGCCATTTGTGAGGCGATGCTCATGGTCCGGCGTCCGGCCGATCAACACGGGACTTTGACGCACCCGCACAAGCGTTCTGCGTGATCGCATGATCTTGCCCGAAACGTCAGCAACTTTCCGGGATCATGCTCTAGAGTTCGTTACCGTACGGCCCTTCCGGATCGGCCAGCGCGGAAAGCCGCAGCGCCGCGGCGCGCGCGAAGGCGAGCATCATGCTCTTGCGGGTCGAGGCATGCAGCCGGTGCTCCGGCGCCTCGCAGACGATCTCGGCGCCGAAGGCGTCGGCGACGATCAGGCCGGTATCCTTCGGG
The DNA here is from genome assembly GCA_963850705.1 of uncultured Alphaproteobacteria bacterium. GTDB lineage: Bacteria > Pseudomonadota > Alphaproteobacteria > Rhizobiales > Xanthobacteraceae > VAZQ01. The sequence goes on from CAWKMR010000027.1 coordinate 51,745, forward strand.
AAGATCTCGCACGGCACTTCCATCGTGGTGGCGAAGAACAGCCGGTCGCAATGCAGCCGGTAGTCCATCCATTTCTGGTCGGCGCGGAAATCCGCGATCGACGACTTGATCTCGACGATCCAGATCTCGCCGGAGGCGCCGAGCGCGACCAGGTCGGCGCGCCGGCCCGACGCCAGCGGCAGTTCGCTCACCACCGAGAGCCCGAACGAATGCAGCAGCCGCGTCGTCCCGCGCGCGACCGCGAGCGCGGTCGCCGACTGGCGGCCGTCGACGGGCAAGCGATGCGGCAAGCGAGGCGAAGCTCATCGAATGCAGAATTCCTGGCAACGGGACAATGGTGGTCCCTGGACCGTAACGCACGCAACGCCCCCAGCACTCGAACACTCGGGAACTCAAACGAGCGACTATTTTGCCGCATCGCTCCGCTCGGGAAAAGCCTTGGCCAGCGCCTCGCGCGACGCCGGAATCACGCCGCGCTCGGTGATCAGGCCGGTGACGAGCCGCGCCGGCGTCACGTCGAAGCCGTAATTCGCGACCGCGGAACCGTCCGGCACGATCCGCACCGTCTCGATGCGGCCGTCGGCGGTCTTGCCGGACATCGTCGCGACCTCGTCGGCGCTGCGCTCCTCGATCGGGATGTCGGCGACGCCGTCCTTCACCGTGAAGTCGATGGTCGGCGACGGCAGCGCCACATAGAACGGCACGTTGTTGTCCTTCGCCGCCAGCGCCTTGAGGTAGGTGCCGATCTTGTTGGCGACGTCGCCATTGGCGGCGACCCGGTCGGTGCCGACGATCGCGATATCGACCTCGCCGTGCTGCATCAGGTGGCCGCCGGTGTTGTCCGGGATGACGGTGTGCGGCACGCCGTGCTGGCCGAGCTCCCAGGCGGTGAGCGAGGCGCCCTGGTTGCGCGGGCGCGTCTCGTCGACCCAGACATGGAGCGGGATGCCGGCGTCGTGCGCGGTGTAGACCGGCGCCAGCGCGGTGCCGACGTCGACGGTCGCGAGCCAGCCGGCATTGCAATGGGTCAGCACATTGACGCGCTCGCCCGGCTGCTTCTTGGCGGCGATCGCCTCGATCAGCTTGCAGGCCGTGGCGGCCGATCGCCTGGTTGATCGCGACGTCCTCGTCGCAGATTTCGGCGGCGCGGCGATAGGCGGCGGCGACGCGCTCCTCGCGCGGGCGGTTGCGCACCGCCGCCACCATCTCGTCGAGCGCCCATTTCAGGTTGATCGCGGTCGGACGCGTCGCAAGCAGCGCCGCGTAGGCGCGCTCCAGCGATTCGTCGGAGGCATCGGCGCGCAACGCCAGGCAGATGCCGTAGGCCGCGGTCGCTCCGATCAGCGGCGCGCCACGCACCTGCATCGTGACGATCGCGCGCGCCGCGTCCTGTAATGTTTCGAGCCGGATTGTGGCGAAGCGGTGCGGCAACAGCGTCTGGTCGATGGCGCCGACGGATTCGCCGTCGGCCTCCAGCCAGATGCTGCGCATAGGTTTTCCCGCGACTTTCATGGCCGCACTCATATCGCGGTTTGCAATGCAACGCACGCGGCGACGCCACACACGAATTATTCCGCGAATCCGCCGATGGCGCGCCGCAATTCCGGCCCGGCCCGGACGCGAACCGCGCCGAGCATCCCGCCCGGGGCGACGATGCTGAGGGGATATCAATGTTCAGGCATTTTGCACCGGTCGCATTTCTCGCCTTTACGATGATGCTGTCGATCCTGCCGGCAAAGGCGGCAGGCACCAAACCCGTGATCGAGGTCGTGTTCGTCCTCGACACCACCGGCTCGATGGGCCCGCTGATCGAGGGCGCCAAACGCAAGATCTGGTCGATCGCCACCACGCTGATCGATTGCAGCCCCGACGCCGAAATCCGCATGGGCCTCGTCGCCTATCGCGACATCGGCGACGACTACGTCACCAAGACGTTCGACCTCACCACCGACATCCAGGGCCTCTACGCCGACCTGCTGCAATTGCGTGCGCGCGGCGGCGGCGACTGGCCGGAAAGCGTCAACGAGGCGCTGTTCGTCGGCGTCACCAAAATGAACTGGAGCCGCGGGCGTGAGTCGACCCGCATCATCTTCCTGGTCGGCGACGCGCCGCCGCACATGGACTATGCGCAGGACATGAAATACCCGGAGGTGCTGCGGCTCGCCCGCGCGCGCGACATCACCGTCAACACCGTGCAGGCCGGCAGCGCGCGCGACACCGAGCGCTACTGGCGCGAGATCGCGCAGATGGGCCGCGGCGAGTACATGTCGATCCCGCAGGACGGCGGCAAGATCGTCGTGATCGAGACGCCCTACGACCGCGAGATCATCGAGCTGCAGGGCCGCATCAACCGCACCGTGGTGCCCTACGGCTCGCCGACCCAGCAGCGCACGACGCGTGGGCGTCTCGAGGGGTATGTCGCCGAGTCGCCGGCCGGTCGCCTCCGACATGGCGGGCTACATGGCCAAGCGCGCGGCCCAGCCCGGACGCATCGCCGAGGCGATCACCGGCGACGGCGACCTCGTCGGCGACGTCGCCAGCGGACGGCAGTCGCTGTCGTCGTTGCCGGAGTCGCAGTTGCCGGACGATCTGCGCCGGATGTCGCCGTCCGAGCGGCAGGCGCATGTCGATCGGCAGATGAGCGAGCGCCGCACGCTCAACGAGCAGCTCTCCGACGCTCGTGCAGCCGGCGCGACCGCCACATCGCCGACACGCGCAACAAGGCGCCGCGGCCCACGACCGATTCCTTCGACCGCGCGGTCGAGCGGACGCTGCGGTCGCAGATCGCACGGTAGCGAGCACCGAGCAGGAGGCCGGCGCTAGCGGCGCCGGCCTCTTTCGCGGGTCTGCCATGCAACATGGCAAATTAAGGAGTTTGCGAGCATTCGACACGGAACGAGCGCCCGGCATCAGAGCGTTTCACGCAGAGCCCCAGCTTTCTGGGAAAGGACATGCCATGACGATGAACCCCAATGATCCCAACTATCGCCGTGAGTTTGAGCGTGAAGCCGATGCGGAAGGCATGAGCACTGCCACCTGGGCCGGTATCGCGGTCGCGGTGATGGTGGTCGGCGGCGTCGTATTGTATGCGCTCTCCGGCAGCAACCCGATCACCGCGTCCGGCAACCAGCCCGGTATCGAACGCAGCATACCGCCCGCCACGGTCGGCCAGGGTGGCGCGCAATCCCGAATGCCCGCCGCGAAAGAAAAGGCGGACTAACCAACTTCAGTGTTGGTACCTCCAGGGACCCCCGCGTGCGGGGGTCTTCTTTTTTGCACATGAACAGGCTCACTAGAACCAGTACCGCCACGCGAATGCGATCGTGAGCGACGCGCCGATCGTCACCAGCAGCCACCGCGCAGCATCGCTTGGCAGCACGCGGGCGATATGCGAGCCGAGCAAGGCGCCGATCGGCACGCCCGCCATCATCACCAGCGCCTGCGGCCACGCCACCATGCCGTTCAACGCGAAGAACACCGCCACCACGCCGCTGTTGATCCCGACCACCAGATTCTTGGTGACATTGGCGGAGCGATAGTCGCCGCCGGTCCCGACCGAGAGGATGCCGAGCACGAGCACGCCGAGGCCCGCGCCGAAATAGCCGCCATAGACGGATACCGGCAGCAGCCAGGCGACGATCGTGCCCCAATTGTGCGCGCCATCGCCGCGCGCTTCGCCGCGTGCCCGCAGCCAGGCGCTGATGCGTGCGGCATATGCGAAGAGCACGGTGGCGAAACCAAGCAGCAGCGGAATGAGCGCGGCGAACACGCGCTCCGGCGTGAACATCAGGAGCGTCGCGCCGGCGAGCGCGCCTGCGACCGACGCCGCGACCAGCCCGGCGAAGGAGCGCCCGAGCGGCGGCAATTGCTTGCGGTCGTAGTAGCCGGAAAGAAGGTTGCCGGGGACCAGCGCCACCAGGTTCGAACAGCTCGCGAGCACGGGCGAGATGCCGGTCGCCAGCAGCGCCGGAAACGTGATGATCGCAGCGCCGCCCGCGAGCGTCGAGATCGCGCCGCCGGCAATGCCGGCGAAGAAAAGGAAAGCGATGTGGAGGGAATCCATTCGGTCAGTTCGTTGATGACTCCGACCTCTCGCCGTCATCCTGAGGTGGCCGCGAAGCGGCCCTCGAAGGATGCCGGCCCGGGCCGTCGCCCTTCGAGGCTCGGCCCATAGCGCGTCGAAGACGCGCGTAAACGCGCTCGTGGACCTCGCACCTCAAGGTGACGGATCAAGGAAAGTGCCATTCTTCTAGAAAAACGCCTGGATGCCGGTCTGGGCGCGGCCGAGCACCAGCGCGTGGATGTCGTGCGTGCCTTCGTAGGTGTTGACGGTTTCGAGGTTCGAGAGCACGCGCATGACGTGGAATTCGTCGGAGATGCCGTTGCCGCCATGCATGTCGCGGGCGAGCCGCGCGATGTCGAGCGCCTTGCCGCAATTGTTGCGCTTCATCAGCGAGATCATCGTCGGCGCGGCCTTGCCCGCCTCCATCAGCCGGCCGAGCCGCAGCGCGCCGGCAAGGCCGAGCGCGATCTCGGTCTGCATGTCGGCGAGCTTCTTCTGGATCAGTTGATTGGCGGCGAGCGGCCGTCCGAACTGCTTGCGGTCGAGCACATATTGCCGCGCGCGATGCCAGCAGAACTCAGCCGCGCCCATCGCGCCCCAGACGATGCCGTAGCGCGCATTGTTGAGGCAGCCGAACGGGCCGGCGAGGCCCTTGCACGTTCGGCAGCAGATTCTCCTCCGGCACCACCGCGCCTTCGAGCACGATCTCGCCGGTGATCGAGGTGCGCAGGCTGAGCTTGCCCTCGATGGTCGGCGTCGAGAACCCCTTGGTGCCGCGCTCGACCAGGAAGCCGCGGATCTTGCCGTCGAGCTTCGCCCAGACCACCGCGATGTCGGCGACCGGCGCGTTCGAGATCCACATCTTGTTGCCGGTCAGCTTATAGCCGCCCGCGACCTTCTCCGCGCGCGTCGCCATCGAGCCGGGATCGGAGCCGTGATCGGGCTCGGTCAGCCCGAAGCAGCCGAGCATTTCGCCTGACGCGAGCTTCGGCAGATATTTGCGGCGCTGCGCCTCGGTGCCGTAGGCATAGATCGGATACATCACCAGCGACGACTGCACCGACATCACCGAGCGGTAGCCGGAATCGACGCGCTCGACTTCGCGCGCGATCAGCCCGTAGCAGACGTCGCCGAGACCGGAGCCGCCGTATTCCTCGGGGATGGTCGCGCCGAGGAGCCCGAGCTCGCCCATCTCGTTGACGACCTCGCGATCAAATCGTTCTTCGCGATACGCCGTGAGCACGCGCGGGAACAATTTGTCCTGCGCATAGCCGCGCGCGGTGTCGCGCACCATGCGCTCGTCCTCGGACAGCTCGCCTTCGAGGTCGAGCGGGTCCTGCCAGTCGAAAGCGGCGTCGGTCAGCGGCGCGCTGGATTTCTTCGCGCGGGCGGGCTTTTGCGGGGTCGCGGTTTCGGCCATGCCTCCCTTATAGGAGGCTTGGCCGCGGCGGAAAAGCGCCCTGCGCAGCGCCGTTGCCGCGCCGTTCTCGGTTATCCCGGGGCCCGGAACGCACCCGTTGCTCAGCTGGATGGCGCGCTGCCCTCCGAAGCTGAAACAGATCAGACCGCGTCACTTTTTTTGCCGTCGCGATGAACCAAGGTCAGCCGTTCTGCAACTAAGCACGACGGTTTTGCGGGCAGCGGTGCGTTTACCCCGTCAGTCCCTTAGCTTCTGAGATTGGCATGACGACGCTGCAGGCATTTTTCTTGGGTGTAATGGTGGCTTGCACACCGTCAATGCTGTTCTTGGCGTGGCATCTCGCTTGGGCAGCCGGTCGAAACGAAGGCCGCGACGATTGAAACGCGAGAGCCGGTCATCGCCAGCCCGCCAGTGTCGACGGCGCGCTAGTATCGACGGCCCGAATTATCGGATTCACCCTTCGTCGAAGCTTTCATCGGCGCGATGTCGGGCACGAGCGGCGACTCGCCACCTCGCCCGTCATCTCTTCGATTTCCTCGTAACGCTCTCGATCGAAAGCAAGCGCCGTGCTCGCCGCGCCATGCTTCCCGCTTGCTCTTTTCGGGTCATAGACGAAGACGCAGCAGATTGTCACCGCGAAGAAGAGCACCGGACCAAGCACAATGGCGAGGCCCCAAAGGACATTACTCTGATCGAACATTCCGCAAGATCCCACACATAGACCGAATAAGGCTTAGTTCCCTTTTCTCGCCCTTACGGCCGCTACTCTGTTCACTTCCATAAATAACGTTGATAGCTCGGATTTATTCCCGCGCGCGCTACTTTCACATCACTCCCGCTCCAGGTCCTCCACTGTTGACTTGGACGCGCAACGCGCCGTCACCACACATATCGGAATAGGGCCGAACCGGCTTCGAACAGGACGACCCACCAGGCCAAAGTCACAAAAAGACCAGAACAACCGCCGGCCACTTCGTGCGCCGGGGCGCTCGTACTTGAGAATCAGGTACCGAAACAGACACGGAAAGTCTCCCCACGTGAGTCGCCCCACTCCAGCAATACGGGCATCTCATTGTGTTGAGTTGCCAATCTCCCTGTTTGTCGTTCGCGCACGCACGATAGTTCACATCACTTGTCGAGCGTGTGACCTACTTCACAGGTCGCAAAATATTTTCTTGAGCCATTTTTGCTGGCGCGAACCAGCCGACAGGTTTTGGAGGCCCAGCACCATTCCGGCACTGCGCACCCGACAAGATTCGAACTTGTGACCTCTGCCTTCGGACTTCGCGCAGTATCCGACCCCACAAAAACCTAGCCGTTGCCGCTGCCGCGCCGTTCGGTTATCTAGGGGCCAAGGAACGACAAAAGCACGCACCCGTAGCTCAGCTGGATAGAGCGCTGCCCTCCGAAGGCAGAGGTCACAAGTTCGAATCTTGTCGGGTGCGCCAGTAAGCCATGAGTTTTCTTGAATTTTGACATTTCCCTGAAACCGCCCGGGTAAGCATCGGGTAAGCAGCCGCAGCGCATTACGACAAGGAGCGCCGCCCCGTCGAGCGCGGGGATCCGGACGAGTGTCGACTGATCTAGTGAGATTTGGCCACCAGTTCGCGCGCGCGTGGCAGCAACTTATGCGGCTTCCGCCTTCGCCTCGCACCTATTTCTCAAAATTATTGAATGCATCGACGACATACCAAATTCGTTCATGGCGTTGCGTCAACTGTCTGCCCTGAAAGGCCGCCCCTAACTCAGAGACGACCGCTGGGGCGCTTCGGCCGCGATCCGGGCACGGCGCACATCCTCAACCGTGTCCGCGCGGCACAGGAAAAGGCCACGCTTTCAATCGTGCCACTGTCTTTCAGTGCCAGAGCAAGGTCCTCAATGTCGGCTGCTGACCACTCTTGTCGTTGATGCGCATGGTGTGCGCGCAAAGAACCGATTGTGCTTCTCCCGACAACTCTGGCCGTGCTATTTTTGCTTTCGGGCGGCGCATCATGGCAGATGGATCATCAATCGAATGGACCGACGCGACGTGGAACCCGGTGACGGGCTGCACGAAGATCAGCGCGGGCTGCGACAACTGCTATGCCGAGCGCTTCTCCGAGCGCTTTCGCGGCGTGCCGGGCCATCCGTTCGAGAACGGCTTCGACCTGACGCTGCGGCCGGAGCGGCTTGAGCAGCCGCTGCGCTGGCGGCAGCCGCGCATGATCTTCGTCAATTCGATGAGCGACCTTTTCCACAAGGACGTGCCGAAGGAATTCATCGCGCGCGTGTTCGACACCATGGAGGCGGCGCACTGGCACACCTTCCAGGTGCTGACGAAGCGCTCGTCGCTGATGCGCGATTTCCTGAAGCAGCCGCTATGGCACGGCGCCCGGGCCGGCGCACATGTGGTGTCGGCGTGTCGGTCGAGGATGGCACGCAAGCTGTCGCGCGTGCGCCATCTGCAGCAGGCGCCGGCCGGCGTGCGCTTCCTTTCCATCGAGCCGCTGATCGGCCCGATCGGCGAGCTTGAACCTCGACGGCATCGATTGGGTGATTGTCGGCGGCGAGAGCGGCCCGCGGGCACGGCCCATGGAGCGGGCGTGGGTGCGCGTCGATCCGCGACCAGTGCAAGGCCGCAGGCGTGGCGTTCTTCTTCAAGCAATGGGGCGGCTTGCGGCCGAAGACGGGCGGGCGCAAACTGGACGGCCGCGAGTGGAACCAGTTTCCGAAACCGCCCGCATCTTACGCGGTCGCGGCAGAATAAAGACCGTCGCCATGGTCTCGCTCGAGGACTACGCGGGCCGCGAGCAGGCTTACGTCAAGCATATCTTCCTTGAACGCTATCTTGAAGCGCTGGTCTTCAAGACAGCGAGCACCTACAACCATATCGTCTATGTCGATGGCTTTGCCGGGCCATGGCAGAGCGCGAGCGAGCAGTTCGACGACACGTCTTTCGGCATCGCTTTGAATGCGCTGCGCCGGGCGAAGGAGACGTGGAAGAAGCAGCGGCCGCGACGTGCAGATGACGGCGCTGCTTGGTCGAGAGAGATCCCAAGGCCTATGCGCAGCTCGCGACGATCCCGCCGAAATATCCCGACATCACGATCAAGACTTATACGGCCGACTTTATCAGCGTCGTGCCGCAGATCGTGAAGCGACATCCCGCCGAGGCGTTCGCCTTCTTTCTGATCGACCCGAAGGGCTGGCGCATTCCGCTTGCTGAAGCTGCGGCCGATGCTGGCGCGGCCAAAGTCGGAGGTGACGTTCAATTTCATGTTCGAGTTCATCAACCGCGCCGCCAGCATGAGTGATCCTGTCGTCGTCAAAGGTCTTGATGAGCTGATGCCCCACGGCAATTGGCGGCAGCGCCTAGCATGCAGGAGAGGGCGGGCGAGCCCTCAAGTCCGACGAGCGCAAGGAGATGCTGTCGGGGCGTTTTAAGGAAAGCCTTCGACAGATCGGCGGGTATGAATACGTCGCGGACGACCCAATGTTGAGGCCGATTACGTGATCGGACGCTTTACTGCCTGTTCTATGCGACGCGGCACGAGCGAGGTATCGCGGCGTTTCGTGACTGTCAGATCACCGCCCTCGTTAAGCAGTCAAAAGTCCGGGCCGCCGGGAAAGTTCGGCACTCTGCATCGACCAGCGGCCAAAGTGGAATTGTTGAACTCGTTGCATGATATGGGGCCAGACCAAACGACAGCATTTCTGGAACGAGAAAGAACGAACGCGGCGGCGGCAATCATAGAGCTAAGCCCGAAGCGGCCGAACTCCATGCCTTACCGCAAGCTATGGCCAACCGTGCTATCAGAGCATGTCGTCCGTCTCACCGACGTGAACACCATCTGCGGCGGGCTGCGCAAGGATGGGGAATTGCTGTTTCCCGACTGGCAACCCCGCAAGCGCGTGCCGCAAGATCACTATCGCCTTCAACGGCCATGACCCTGTCACGCGTCCGCGACCTTCTGTTTGCGAACGCGCAAGTTTAGTCGCGACCATTGATCCTGAGGCAACCTAACTCATCCCGCACGCACACAAATCGGTCTAACGACCGTTAGATCAGGTTGTGTGCGGGATTTGCCGGGTCCAATCGAGGGCCGCCGCCGCTCCAACGAGCTACGCGACTACGAAACCAGGAACGCGATCGAGCCGATGCCAGCGAATGTCGTGGTGAAGCCGCGCCCGCCGCCAAATGGTAGAACTGCGTCACGCCCGCTTGACGGCCTTCTTGGCGCTGACTTTCTTCGGAGCTTTGGATTTCCTCGGAGGCTCTGTGGGAAGTGCCTGCTGCACCAGTCGCTGCGCTCTCAGCTTCGCAGTGCGATCGATCGTGGCTTGTTGACCTCGCACGTAGTCGGCCATCGCCGCACGTCCCTCATCGGCCTGCGCCATCTTTCGTGCCCGCAGGATCGCTCTGCGCGCCTCTGCCTCTTCGCCATCCCTATTTGGGGTCATGGGTGAATATGGGGATTAGGAGCGCTTCTTGCCACCATCCGCGCCATAGCCGCGATGCGCTCGTCACCGGCTTGCGGCGACCAAAGCCGACGCATGTTTCCTATCGGGCAAATGAAAATCCCCCGACGCGGGGGCAGCGTCGGGCGTACGACTCCTGATGCTCGACCTCGCCAGCGCGACGAGCTTTCGCGGGGCGGCTCGCCAATTCGATCATCAGCGACGTAACCGAAGATCGCGCCCGTATGGGAAGGGGGCGGCACCATCATGATACCTACGGACAGTCTTTCGAGCTTGGAAAACTTCATGCCCCCGCGCAGTGGATGACCGAACGCTAAGGTCATGGCGAATAATTTTGAGTAGATTCGCCAAAGAACGCTTAGAGAGTGGTAGGCTGGGCAGCGCCATAGATGGGATGGGGTGGTTATGGTAGGGCGTAAGAGCGCGCTTCTTCTCGGATTGATGCTGGGCGGCTGCATGCAGGCGACGCTTGAACCTGCCAACCAAGCCAACTTGACGCCGCGCGACCGTCAGCTTCTAGCCAAAGCTCCGTATGCGCGGGTTACGATCCCGCAGGCCTATCAGCGCCACGTCGTCGATTATCACCGCTCGGAAGCGGCAGGCTCCATCGTTGTCGATTCAAACTCGCGCTATCTCTACTACGTACTCCCCAACCGCAAGGCGATCCGCTACGGCGTGACTGTCGGCGAAGACGCATTGGCCTTCTGGGGTGTCGCGCGAGTTGGACGCAAGGAAGAGTGGCCGGCCTGGGTGCCGACCGCTGATATCAAACGGCACATTCCCGAAGTTCCGAATCGCGTCGAAGGTGGCGCACATAATCCGCTCGGGTCACGCGGCATTTATCTGTATCAGGGCAACCGCGACACGCTGTTCCGTATACACGGCACCAACCAGCCCGAGTACATCGGACAAGCGATCTCCTCGGGCTGCATTCGCATGACCAATGAGGATGTGATCGACCTCTACAGCCGCGTGAAGATGGGCGCAATTGTCATCGTGCTGGCTCCGCGTCTCGGCGGCCAGCGTGCGGCGATGGTCAGCAATCCGAACTGATGAAAAAGTCGGGAGCTTGAAACTTAGGTACTCCGGCAATGTCCGGCGCCCTTTCATGCGCTCAACTTCGAAACTTGGGACATGCTACATCCAGGACCAAGTGTCCCAATAGTCCGCCGAAATCGATTACTTACCGATGAACACTTCGAGGCCGCATCGGGCAGTTTTCGTTTCTCGCTGGTCAACGTCGAATGACAACCCACGCCTCAACAACTGTGGTCGCAAGCGCAAGGGGCTGATTGCTTGCGTGGCGAAGACCGGCGGGAGCGGCAGAGCGACGGACCAACGATTGGGTTCGCAGTCCCCGGCGGGGTTGCCTTCCCCGAGTGTGCTGAACTCGCACAAGTGATTTCGATCGGTCCCGCTGCCGAAGGATCTAACGCCGAAGGCCATGCTGTTGAGCATGTTCACCACGCGTTCATGTGCCGGCACTTATCCTGTCAAGTTGGAAGGCGGAGCAATAACCCACCAAGTCCAGGGAGTTTGGCCATGAGCGAATGTGAGGCTCTCTCGCGTCGTAGGGCTCTTTCACTCGGACTAGCCGCTCTCTTCAGCCTAGCAGCAACTCCCACCTTGTTGACGGTGTCAGAGGCTGAGGCCCAGCAGCCTGCAACACCACCCGCCACCGCGCCCACCCCAGGGACTACCCCGCCGACCGACACGACGCCCGGTACCGAGCGGCGTTTAGAACGCAGAAGGCGGCGTCAGGCGCGGCGCGCAGGTCGGAGAGATCGGCGTCGGGCGCGGCGCGCAGCACGGAGAGATCGGCGTCAGGCGCGGCGCGCAGCACGGAGAGATCGGCGCCAGGACCGGCGCGAAGGGCGCAGAGAGCGCCGTGACGACCGGCGCGAAGGACGTGGAGAGCGGCGGGAAGAGCGGCGCAATTAGGGGGCGGCAACCATCCGCACTGGTCGGGAATCGCATTGGGTTTCCGATGCGCAAGAGTGCTGTGCTCTGGGACGACGTCGGCTATTGCATCCCGGTCGCCTGAAATACGATCAATGATTGTGCCATATCTTTGGCTCCGCTCGGCGATTGCGCCACTTCTGTCAGATCTTCCTTAGAACATACGTTTCCCAGCGTCTGTTGCCCATTTGTCACAGCCAAAAGGGCTGGGGCGGTCTATCTTATTTTCGAGTGTTCACTCGAACGGGGGATTTAGATGAAAAAAATTCTGCTCAGCAGCGTGGCGCTGATCGCTCTTGCTGGTAGCTCCGCCTACGCGGCCGATCTGCCGAGGAAAGCACCGCCGCCGGTCGTGGTGGCACCAGCCTTCTCTTGGAGCGGCTTCTACATCGGCGGTCACATCGGTGGTGCCAAGGTTGAAAGATGCCTGGAGCTTACCCTGCTAAATGCCGATGGTTGCGTAGACCGAACCGGATGGCTCGGTGGCGGCCAGATCGGCTACAATTGGCAGGCCGGACAGGTTGTGTTTGGCGTCGAATTCTCCGGCAGTTTCGCCGACCTTGGCGGCGAGGTTAACGCAGGGGTCCTGCCGGGCGGCCACTTCTTTGAGTCGGACGGCAAGTCGCTGCTGATGCTCACGGGCCGCCTCGGTTGGGCGGCGGACCGGGCGCTATTCTACGTGACGGGCGGCGCCGCGAGTGTGCGCGCTAATGTCGACTTCCACACGCCTGTTGGAGCGGCAATCATTTCCAGGGAGGTGAGCTTTAGCCGTACGGGTTGGACGTTCGGCGTAGGTGTTGAATACGCCTTTACGCCGAACTGGTCGTTCGCCGCCCAATACAATTGGCTCGATCTCGGCGACCGGGATCTCAACTTCGTAGCTTTGGGCGGGGCTCCCGCTTTGGCTGCCAACGTGGACCAAACCTTCCACGTGTTTACGCTCCGGATGAACTATCGCTTCGGCGGGTATGCTGCACCGGTCGCTGCGCGGTACTGAGCTTCCCGAGCGATTGGGTTGATGCAAATGTGGTCCTGGGTCCCCGATTTTTGGGACCCAGGCCGCACCCTCGGCAACCAACGATGGCGGCCGCAATGCAGACGCCGAAGCGTACAGAGCACGATAATAAGGCAGACGAGCGCGCAGAGGACGCCCGCCGACAAAGGGCCCGCCTGCGAACCACCACCCGCAATGTGACGGCTATGTTGCCGCACAAGCCTGATAAGCAGTTCGTCGCCACGTTTCTCGAAAACAACAGGATGAAAAATCGACGGCGCCTGTATCGAGCCCTTGCTTCGAAGGGACGCGCTCGCTTGATGGTTGCTTCCTTGAAAATGACTTCCCCGTGAGAGGCCAAGCGGTTTTCCCCCGAGCGTGCCTCTGAATATCGTCTGCACCGGTCAGGCCGGCGCACCAGCCCCTCGCCAATTCGAGGGGCATTTTCTTTCGCTTCGCAAGCGGTCGGAGAAAGCTTAGGTGGTCTCGGGACCATTACGGCTCCAAACTCCGCGATGCGATCCTTTAATCTTGCGATTTCGGGAAAGTCATCATTCGTGCGGGCGGAGGCGCTCGCAAGGGCAGCCTAATTTCGGCGCCTGTCGCTCAAATGCCCAGCGCGTATCCAGCTCGACCATAGATGTGATATGGGGCGAGTTATGGAGGCGACGGCGCTTCGGCCTTCGCCTCGCTTGCATTTTTACAACGCCGGTTGTCACTTGCCCCCGCCACGCGAAACTCTGCGACTAGGCGGAACTTTGGATTTTCGTTAGCGTAGTGGAGCAAAGAACTGGCGAGCATCGAGCATGTCCAGAATTAGCGTGGCGGCAATTCTCGCGGCAATCGGCGTAGAGCTGTTCGCGCCTTCTACTGTCGGTCTAGCACAATGGTCAGTTGAGACTTCGCACCAATCTGGCCGGGACCTGACTAGAGCAATACTTCAAGAATTTGGTGGACGTGCCACGCTCGTTATTCAGTGCACAAAGCAAGGTGCAGATTCCATCGTCTACTTACACGAGCCTGTCAGCAGCACGCATGTGTCGGTGATTTATCGTTTTGATGATAATGAGGCTCACACTCGAATGGCGACAGCTTCACAGGCCGGTCACGTCCTGCAGATTTGGACTGACGATGACAGACAAGCCTTTTCTACGTCCAAGCGGCTCCGCGTCCAACTGCGACCGTTCAGGGTCCTCGACTTCGATCTGCGCGGCATTGAGGCACTTGCGGCAAAGCTGAAATGCTAGCGGATTAGCTGGCATCAACTGGGGCCCAGGGTCACGTTGAGAACCTCAAGGCCGTCATTCGCGACATCAAGGCCCACGGCATCGTGAGCATCCGCAAGATCGCTGAGCAGCTCAACAGCCGTGGCATTCTCACGCCGCGTGGTGGTCAGTGGCACGCCACGAGTGCTGCGAGGGTTCTTGGGCGGCTGATGCAGCGAGCTGACTAAGCGCCACGCTAGACAAAGCTCGTAGCGCGGCATGCTGGGCTCGCCTAACACGCGATGAGCGCGGACGTCTGCTGTTGGGTCCCCTTTTTTCTATCGCACACATCGACAGCCCGAATACCGACTTCAGAATTTCCGTTAAAGCCTGCGATGAAGTAGTAAGACCGCGATGCGTGGTGACGCTCAGCTCGGTGCCGAACTCACCAAAAAAATGTGTTCTCTTGTCGTCACCCGCCATAACCCTGTGTGCTTCTTGCCTCATCTTGGGGTCTGTATTGCAGGAAGCATAAATAACCCGAATATTCACTACAGTTGGGCTAGGGAATCTTCTCAACGGAGCGACGTGTGAAGCCGGAATATCGCGGCGATATTGACGGATTGCGGGCGATCGCCGTCTTGTTCGTGGTGATATTTCACACCTTTCCAAAAAATATCCCAGCCGGGTTCATTGGTGTCGATATTTTCTTTGTCATTTCAGGCTTTCTGATCTCACGTCTCATCTACGCGGACTTGCAGGCAGGCACTTTCAGTCTGTTCGGATTTGTGCGACGGATCCGGCGCATCTTTCCGGCACTCATCGTCGTTCTCGTTGCCTGTGCCGCGTTCGGATGGGCCATGCTGTTTCCGGACGAATATCAATCGCTCGGAAAACACATCGTTGCGGGAGCCGGCTTTGCTTCCAACTTCCTGCTGCTGAGTGAGGTTGGCTACTTTGATCAGATGACGGAGTTTAAACCTCTGCTGCATCTGTGGTCGCTTGGCATTGAGGAGCAATTCTATCTGGTCTGGCCAGCAGTGATCCTAGTGTTCGCACGTTGGAAGAAAGACCCCTTCATCGCTGCTGCCATCATCTGCATTAGTTCATTTGCATGGAATGTCGCGCTCAGTGCGACAAACCCGAGCGCTGCGTTCTACCTGCCCGTGACTCGCTTCTGGGAGCTGATGCTCGGTTGCATGCTTGCATCCAAAATGTTCAGAAACGAAATCGGAACGGGTAGCGAACAAGGCCCAAAGAAGCTGTTCGGGTATCCCATTGAATACTACAGCTCCGCGGCGGAGTGTGCTGGCTGGCTTGGTGCAACGCTTATTGTTTTGTCGATGGTTCTCATCAACACGCAACGGAGTTTTCCCGGCTGGTGGGCTTTATTGCCGACGGTTGGCACAGTCTTGCTCATCGGCGCAGGGCCAACGGCCTCGATCTGTCGCCTTGTTCTCAGCAATCGCCTGCTCGTCTATGTCGGCCTGATTAGCTACCCGCTCTATTTATGGCACTGGCCGCTACTTTCCTTCGCTCGCATCTTCCACTTCAAAGAGCCGAGTACACTGGTCAAGCTGGCTCTGGTTGGCGCAGCGTTCGCTTTAGCGGCATTGACCTACCGCTTTGTTGAAAAACCAATTCGCTACGGCCGTCCTACACCGTTCAAGCCCACCGCCATCACACTGGCGCTCGGGCTTGTGGGATGTGCCGGTGCTTTGATTTACTTTCATGGGGGGCTTGCCTTCCGGTATTCGCCGGAAGTCCAGAGATTGATCACGGGCACTGATGCCCCACCTCGATTCGCATGTGAACAGGACGCCAGTGAGTTTGGCGTTGTGTGCCTTGAAAATGGGAAGCAAAATGAAAGGGGAATTGTCTTATGGGGCGACTCCCACGCCGCATCGCTGGGGATCGGCCTATTAGAGGCCAGGAGCCAAACCCGCACGTTCAACCTTTCCATTCACGCGAGTTCGGGTTGTCCGCCGGTAATTTCCTTTGCCAGTGCGCAACGGCCCACATGCAAAGATTTCAACGATTTGGTGATGCAGAGAATCAAGTCGTGGAAGCCTCAAACAGTGCTGATGGCTGCACAGTGGGAATTGTACGAGGGCGTCGGCGGTTGGGGTATGCTCGACAATGACGCCATTCGAAGCACGGTATCCCGGCTCAAAACGATGGGCGTTGAGCGTGTCGTGGTAATCGGTCAGTTTCCAGTTTGGTTCGGTGTGCCTTGGCGATTCCGCGCCCGCTTACTCCGCACAGAGCCACTGCGAATTTTTGCCGGAAGGGCCCGAACGTCATTTCCGGATCGCGACAAAGTCTATCTTCGGCCAGCAACATTCCAGGCCGACGAAAGGATCAGAAAAGCTCTGAGCGGGACCGCAGCAATTTTCGTCTCACCCCTGCCGACCCTCTCTAACGAGGATGGCTGTCTGTTGGCACTTCAAAACGAACGACTCGAAATCGTGAGTAAAGACACCGAGGGCCATTTGACCGCGGCAGGTTCGCGATTTTTCATAAGTGCAAATTCCGAGGCGATCTTTGGTCGCTGACGATTGCGAGTCGCCATCTTTTGTCAGCCCCTTACGCGCGATTACTTCTCTTGGAGCTTCTGAACGGCCGCCACACAGTTCTTGGAAACCGACGTTCTGTTCGCCGCCAAACACGCCGCAATACGACCTTGGCCTGGTTGCGTCTTCGCGCAGAATTTATCTATATCGCCCTGACAGGCATTCACGGCTACCCTCAAGCTGTCAAGGGTCGTTTGGGCGTGCAATGCCACTTCGTTCAGTTCGTATTCACATGCGGGACTTATCTTGTCCTCATGCGCCTGCATACAATGCAGGAGGCGGCCCTCCCCAGGCGTGACAGTACTGCAATATTTCTTGATATCCTCGCCGCAGGAAGTCTCCAGTTTTTGGATACCTGCCGTCAACCTCTCGAGTATCGCATTCATCACGTCCGTTTGCGCGTATGCGATGCTCGAAATGCTGATGCCCAAGGGGAGGAGCACAATCTTGGCCAAGCAGGCGGAGTATATGTTTCATCTATTGTCCTCTCGCGATCAGTTCTGGAACGGACAAAACAGTTTTCATAACTCCACAAGATAACAATCATTCTGCATCCAGTGGACGGATTCCTGAGGGTCAACGAACCGGCGTCAGCGTCAGTCCCGCTACCCCAAGCGCAAGATTAAGGCCGACTAGTCCTTCCACCGATAGTGGTTGTAGCGAAATCGATTTCGCCGTCCCGCCTATCAGAATATTTGCACCGGCGCCGACACCCAACGAGATGTCACCGCTGGCGCCAACAAAGCGACCCGTAAGCACTCCGGGCTGTATAGCGCTTGAACTGCCAAGAACAGCCCATGCCAGGACTCCCCCAGCAGTAATTCCGATATCAAGGCCAATGCGGTTCATTCTGCCCACGTAATTCTGAGTCCAACCAGAGTTCGATCTGAATTGGCACGCGAGCCTTTGAGTCGAGCCGACAATGAGCCCCAAGCTCGCTGACGTCCTGCATGTCAGCATGCCCTGCCGGACTGAACTCCCTTGGGCATGGGCGGAATTCCGGTCAACAGGAGGAGGCCGAGAAGCAATGCAGGCTTGATGAGGCGATAAAACATTGAGATATGCCCTTTTTGATTGGACGCTGGCGCGAAGCGGAAGGTCGGCTGCCAGCTAGAAATGAAGGTCGTCAATTGTTTATGGACTGGAGCGGACAACAGTCAATGCGTAAAGTGATTGCAGCCTCCCTCAAAAAGTCATGTTTGCCACCCGACCTGATTGGTCGAAGGGGCTCAAAAGGGATGTCAGGATTTTCCCGACACAAATGGGCGAGCAAGCAGCTGCACGCAGCATCAACAATAGGACTCCCATGAGCACTTGGCGACTTAACGGCATGCGGACGCGGGCTCGATTAGTAATCGTTGCCGCGACCATCACACTTTTCCCTGTCATCACCGCTGAACAAATTGAGGCCCAATCAGGTCGCTCCATGGCCATTGACGATCAGCCTGGGGTCGTGCCCGATCCGAGGGACGAGCGATTGCCCACGGCCTTTCAGCGCCAAGCAGTCTTTTACCGGACCAACGAACCTCCGGGCACCATCATCGTCGATACCGCTCATCGCTACCTGTATATTCAAGGAAACAACCGAGCGATCCGCTATGGCATTGGGGTCGGTCGCGAGGGATTCCAGTGGCAGGGACTTCTGCAGATCAGCCGCAAGGGAGAATGGCCGGACTGGACGCCGCCACCGGAAATGATTCAACGACAGCCGTATCTGCCCCGCTTCATGGCTGGCGGTCCCGGCAATCCCATGGGTGCGCGCGCACTCTACCTTGGTGCCACCATCTATCGGATTCACGGCACCAATCAACCGCAACAATTGGAAGTGCCGTGTCTTCTGGGTGTTTTCGTCTGGTCAACGATGACGTTATCGATTTGTACCAGCGGGTCCCGGTTGGCACCAAGGTCGTCGTGCGACAACGTCCAAGCGTGTGAAATGCTGTCTTTGGTGCAATCTTCGATCTTCTTTGGTTTCGTCGAAACCGCGCACGTGTGGCCGCTAACTTATGCCACCCCGGACTTCGGCTGACGGTTGGTCGCCAGCCAGATCTGCGCAAGCAAGACCGTAAGGATCAGGTGAAGGACAACCGCCGGCCACAGAAAAACGCCGGCCCAGGCATTGGCGAGACCGAGGTAACAAAGATGCAGTGAAATGACTCCCAAAGACGTTCCCGTACTTAGCAGCGAAATCTACGTCGGGCCTCTCGGTGAGGGACCGGTGTACCAGGTCGGAGGTGCTCGTTGTCCCATGACCAATTCCGGAAGGCCGAAGCTGAGCAATCATCTTTTTTGATCGGCAGTCCATTTGCGCAGCAGCCTGCGCTGCAGCTGATTTATGATACCGCCCCGATTGGCCTCGCTTTCCTGTCTCCCGACTGTCGGTATGTGCACATCAATCAACGCCTCACGGAGATATGTGGCATATCGGTTGAGGATCACATCGGACGCACCGTTCGTGATTGCGTCCCGGCGCTGGCTAACTCGGTCGAAAGTATCGTCAATTCGATCATGGCGACCGGCGAACCTGTGATCGGTGTCGAGGTTACTGGCCAACGTGCTGACCAGAACCAAGAGCGGTGTTGGGTAACTTATTGGCACCCCCTACGCGGACCAACCGGCGAGATCGTAGGTGTCAACGTGGCGGCAGAAGAGATCACCGAGCGCAAGCGCGCGGAGGCTGCGCTGCAGACATCCTTGCGAAATCTGCGAGAAGCCCAGAATTCGTTGATCGAGGCAGAGAAGCTTGCAGCGCTCGGGCGTCTGGTGGCGGGTGTGGCGCATGAAGTCAACAGTCCCGTGGGCGTCAGCCTCACAGTAGCATCGACCTTGGAGCAGAAAAGCGCATCGTTCGCGGCAGAAGCCGCGCGTGGTGACATCAAACG
>CAWKMR010000028.1:0-33937 GCA_963850705.1 uncultured Alphaproteobacteria bacterium
GTCCTGCACCGACCACGAGGCGAGCGCGGCGACCAGCAGCATCGCAAAGCCGATCAGGGCAATACCGGTCAGTTCCCGCATACGGCGCCGCAACGCCTCGCGCAGGCCGTCGGAGAGACTGAGGCTATCGAAACCGCGGTCGATGGTCGACATGTGCGATCCTCAACCCAGTGTGGCGACGAGGCGATGCAACGCCTCGGCGGTCGTGTCGCGGTCCTGCACGATGGCGACGCGGATATAGCCGGCGCCCGGATTCGAGCCGTCGTTCTGCTCGCGTGCGAGATAGCTGCCGGGAATGACGCGCAGGCCGGCTTCCTTCCAAAGCCGCAGCGTGACGGCTTCGTCGCTGCCGTGGGCGGAGACGTCGAGCCACAGCAGAAAGCCTCCGGCCGGACGTCGATAACCGTAGCGGCCGCCGAGAATCTGATCGGCGAGATCGAATTTCTGGACGTAGAGCGCGCGGCTCGCCTCGACATGCGCTTCGTCGCCATAGGCCACGATGGCGACGCGCTGCGCCGGCACCGGCACCTGCGGTGACGAAACGTTGCGCAGTTCGAGGAAGCGCGCGAGGAATTTGCGATCGCCGGCGACGAAGCCGACCCGCAGGCCGGGCAGGTTCGAGCGCTTCGACAGCGACTGGAACACGACCACGTTCTCGAAATCGCGTCCGGAATGCTCCAGCATGCTGGGCGGCGGCGCCGTCGTGTAGATCTCGGAATAGCACTCGTCGCTGAACACGATGAACCCGAACTTGCGCGCGAGCCCGGCGAGCCGCGCCAGATAGTCCGGGCTCGCGACCGAGCCCTGCGGGTTGGCGGGCGAGGCGAGATAGAAAGCGACGGTGCGCGACAGCAGCTCGTCGGTGAGCGAATCGAGGTCGGGCAGGAAGCCGGTCTTGGCGGTCGCGGGCAGAAAGACCGGGTCGGCATGGGCGGCGACCGCGCCGGCCTCGTAGGCGCCGTAGAACGGGTTGGGCATCAGGATCGCCGGGCGTCCGGATCGGCCTTTGGCCCACCGCTCGGCCGCGATCCCGGCGAGGAACAGGCCCTCGCGCGAGCCGTTCAGGATCAGCACTTCCGTCACCGGATCGACCGGCCGGGGCAGGTTGAACCGCCGCCCGAGCCAAGCCGCGGCAGCGGCGCAGAACTCGTCGAGCCCCTTGTTCATGGGGTACTTGCCGAACTCGTCGAGCGAGGCGGCCAGCACTGGGCCAACGAACGACGGCACCCCATGCTGCGGTTCGCCGACGGCCAGGCTGATCGCGGACTGTCCCGGCGGGAGGTCGCCCAAAAGCTCGCGCAAACGCACAAATGGCGAGCGCATGGCGAGTGCCCGGTTGGGCGACGGCGGAGACTGGCGTTCGGCGGGTGTCATATACATCGACTAAACGGCGCGCGCGCCGCCGCACAAGGGATTTCCTACCTTATGGGCGGGCGGGTAAAGGCGCGATTAACCAATGGCGGGTCTCCCTGATAGAGGGCGGGGTGTGATAGGATTGGATATGTCCAAAGCCCTGCAACTTGCCATGACCAAAGCCGCCGCCCTCCCGGAAACGGCGCAAGAACAACTTGGCCGTGAACTCTTGGAGCGCATCGAGCAACTTAGCGAGCTGCGTGCCGCCGTCGAAGTCGGTATCCGCGAATTGGATGGCGGAACGGGCGATGAGCTCGATATCGAGGAGTTCATCGGTCAGTTGCACCGCGAAGATGCCAGGTGAAGCTAGACGGATCGTATGGGCGCCAGCGGCCAAGAGCGATCTTCGTGAAATTTGGCACTACTTCGTTAGCGTCGCCTCGCGTGACGTCGCAGATCGACTGCTTAGAGATATCCATCAAGCGAGCGAGCGTGTCCAGCAACGCCCCCTGGCATGGCGCGCGCGCGATGAAATTATGCCAGGACTCCGATCTATCCTCGTTCACCCCTACGCCATCTTCTACCGCGTCAGAAACGACGCGATCGAAATCGTGCGCGTACTGCATCAGCGCCGGAATATCACGGCCCTTCTATCAAAGCCCGAAGACTAGGCGTGAGTGACGAAGCCGGTCCGCTACATCGCCTTCTTCACGATCTCGAGGACATCCGGCGTCGTCGTGTAGAGCTCGTTGACGAGCTTCTGCAGCTCGGCTCCGGGCACGAGGTCGATGTCCATGTTCTGCTTGGCGGCATCGGCCAGGAACTGTGGGTCCTTCAGCATCGCCTCGAACGCCTTGCGCAGCTCCTGCACGCGCTCGGCCGGGACGCCGGGCGGCGCGAACATCGGCCAGGCGAACACCGCGTCCGATTCCAGGAATTCGATCGCCTTGCGGTCGCGCTCGTTGCGGGCGAACTCGCCGGCCAGCGGCACCGTCGGCATGTCGGGTGCGCGCGTCAGCGCGAACTGCGTGAGGATGTCGAGCTTCTTGTCGCGCAGCCACGGCGCCAGCCGGGTTTTCGCGCTGCCCCAGGAAATGCCGCACCAGCCGTCGACCTCGCGCCGTTCCATCGCGATGGCGATCTCGTTGCCGCCGGGGTAGCCGGTGACGATCTTGAAACGCGTGCCGGTGAGCTCGTTCAGGATTTTCGGATAGGTCAGCGTGCGCGAGCCCGGGCCGGATGCGCCGATGACCGCTTCCTTGGTCATGGCGTCTTTCATGGTCGGGACGCCCGCCTCGTGCCAGACGCCGCAAATGCTCGGCTCGTTGGCGCGGCCGCCGATCCATTGGAATTGCCGGGAGTCGTAGCGGGCCTTGCCGCTCGAGCAGCGGATCGATCACCGCGCCGCCGGCGATGAAGCCGAGCCGCGTTCCGTCCTGCGGCGGCGCGTTGGCGAGGCTTGCGGCTGCGACCGCGCTGCCGGCGCCCGGCATGTTCTGCACGATGACGTTCGGATTGCCCGGGATGTGCCGGCCGTAATGCCGCGCATAGAGCCGCGCGGTCAGGTCGTAGCCGCCGCCGGCCGTGAAGCCGACCACGATCGTCACCTGCTTGCCGCGGAAGAAGTCCTGCGCCTGCGACGGCGCGGTCGCCAGCGCGCTCGCGAGCAAACCGAGGCAGGCCGACAGTTTCTTGATTGTTGACATCGAGGGCACTCCCTTCAGGCAAAGCTCATGAACTTCGCGACCTCGCGCATGTCGGCGGCCTTGTCGATGGTCCAGATGACGTCGAAGGCGTGCTCGATCTGCGACGCGGTCAGGTACCGCTTTGCGGTGTCGCGGAACTTGCTCTCGAGTTCGCTGTCGCTGAGGTGGTCGACGAGCGCGTCGCACTGCATCCGGTATGTCCTGCCGTCGGTCGTGGTGATCTCGGCATTTCCGGTGCGGGTGCGCAGCGGCAGCGCGGGGTCGCGGCTGACCTCGATCCTCTCGATCAGGTCGAGGATGACCGGGTCGCTGAAGTGGCGGGGATCGGCCGAGTCCGGACCGAAGTGACGCTCCTTGATGGCGAAGGCGGATGCGTAGAACGCGCTATGGTCGCCGGTCTCTGCGTTGCGCGGATATTTTTTTGCGATCGCGGTGGTGTGCCGGGCCTCGCGCGCGCTGGCGCCGATCTTCACCGAGGCGATGTCGGATGGCTTGAGATCGTTCTCGGTCACGAGGTTGATGAGGGCGTGCAGATAGCCTTGCGTGCTGCCATTGGCGCACAGCCGCTTGTAGCGGGTGTCGCGGATTTTCCAGCCATCGAAATTGGTGAGCGCCGCAAGATCGAGGTCGCCGCGCAGGATGCCGTCGCGATAGCCGCCGTCGCCTTCGACCACGCGCAGAGGTCCGGTCAGTCCTTCCTTGGCCAGCATGCAGGCGACGATGGCATCGCGCGTGATCTGGCCGAAGCGAAGGTTCTTGGCCATCGAGTTCTCTTCCTTGTCGGCGTCGAGGATGCCGAGCGGCACCCCGCGGCCGGCGCAGATTGCGGTCGCATGCGCGATCTGCTCCTCGGTCAGGCCCATGAGCTTGCCGATCGCCGGCGGCATGTTCAGGCCGCCGCGCGCGTCGGTCGACCAGCCATGCTTGTCGTAGGCCATCGGACCGTCCGGCGCGGCGGTCACGACGCGGGCGCCGATCTCGTAGGAGATGACGAGCGCCGTCAGGAAGTCCCGGCCGTCGCGGCCGTCGCGCTCGCTCACCGCGAGCAGCGATGGAATCGCCTCCTCGTTGTGGTTGCCGCCGCCGAGGTCGTTGTATTCGAGGAAGCGCATCATGAAACAGTTGACCAGCGTCGCGCTGGCGACGCCGGTGCGCAGCCCGGAGCCGAACACGGTGGCCTCCTCGGGACCCCCAAGCGCACGCGCCACCGCCTCGCAGGCGGCACGGCCGGGAGCGGCGTAGCCGCCGATGGCGTTGCCGAGTCCGTCGAGCAGGCTGCGCTTGGCGTGGTGGATCACGTCGTCCGGCAGGTCCTCGAATCGCAGCGCCAGCGCATAGCGGGCGAATTGATGCGCGACACTGGCGCGGTATTGCTGGTCGAGGTCGTTCCAGGTGCGTTGTTGCGCCGAAGTCATTGTTGTGTTTTCACGCGCGCGCCTGCTGGGGAGGCGGGCGAGTGTTTCAGAACTGCGGCGGCAAGACAAATCGCGCCGGGCCGGACCGACAATGCCCGCATGCCCAAAAAAGTGAGGGGCCCTGGATTGCGCCAGGGCCCCCCGACGGCAAGGGCGGTGCCGGGTATCCGCCCTAACCGTATCGCTTGTGCGTCGCTTACATCGTTGTAGGCGCGCTCGCCGTGGTCGGTGAGGTCGAGGCCCTCGCGCTCCTGCTCGACCGAGACCCGCAGGCCGACCAGGATGTCCACCACCTTGTAGAGGATGAAGGAGCCGACGCCGGACCACACCAGCGTCACCAGCACGCCCTTGATCTGGGCAATGACCTGCGTGCCGAACTCGTAGTCGGCGATCTTGCCGGCTGCGTAGTCCATGATGCCGGCGCCGCCGAGCGCGGGATTCACCAGGATGCCGGTGAGGATCGCGCCGACGATGCCGCCGATGCAGTGCACGCCGAACACGTCGAGCGCGTCGTCGTAGCCGAGCATGTTCTTGATCGTGGTGCAGAAGAACAGGCACACCACGCCGACGATCAGGCCGAGCACGATCGCGCCCATCGGTCCCGCGTAGCCGGCCGCCGGCGTGACGGCGACCAGGCCGGCGACGGCACCCGACAATGCGCCGAGCAGCGACGGTTTGCCCTTGATCAGCCACTCGGCGAACATCCACGACATCGCCGCCGCGGCGGTGGCGACGAAGGTGTTGATCATCGCGATGCCGGCGCGCGGCGCCGGTCGCTTCAAGCGCGGAACCGGCGTTGAAGCCGAACCAGCCGACCCAGAGCAGCGCGGCGCCGATCATGGTCATGACCAGCGAGTGGGGAGGCATCAGCTCCTTGCCGTAGCCGGTGCGCTTGCCGACCATGATCGCGCCGACCAGTCCGGCGATGCCGGCATTGATGTGCACCACGGTGCCGCCCGCGAAGTCGATGGCGCCCCAGGCGAAGATCAGTCCGGAGTCGGCATTGACGGCGTCGAGCTTGGCCTGCAGCTCGGCCTTGTTGGCGTCGGTCGCAGCGGCGAGCGCCTTGGCGGCTTCGGCGATCGCGTCCGGGCCGGCCCAGTACCAGACCATGTGCGCGATCGGGAAGTAGACGAAGGTCACCCACAGCGGAATGAACAGCGCCACCGCAGAGAACTTCATGCGTTCCGCGAAGGCGCCGACGATCAGCGCCGGCGTGATCGCCGCGAAGGTCATCTGGAAGCAGATGTAGATGATCTCGGAGAGCGGTACGCCGACCGAGAACGTGGCGGCCGGCGATTCGCCGGTGACGCCCTTGAGGAAGAGCTTGTCGAAGCCGCCGATGATCGACGTGCCGCCGGTGAAGGTGAGGCTGTAGCCGTAGATCACCCAGATCAGCATCACGATGCAGACCGTGTAGAAGACGTGGGTCAGCACCGACAGTGCATTCTTGGGTCGGACCAGGCCGGCATAGAACAGCGCCAGGCCGGGGATCGTCATCAGCAGGACGAGCACCGTCGACGTCATCATCCAGGCGGCGTCGCCCTTGTTGAAGTTGGGCGGCGGTGCGGCCGGCGGCGTGCGCCGCCTCTTCCGCGAGGCCGGGAACGGTCAGCAGACACGCGATGCCGGTCAGGGCAAGTGCCGCCAGTCCCGCGCGAGTCAGTGTCTTTTGCATCGTGGTCAACTCCTTGATCTTGGATGCGCGGGTTTAGAGGGCAGCGACGTCGCTCTCGCCGGTGCGGATGCGCACGGCGGCTTCGAGCGGCAGGATGAAGATCTTGCCGTCGCCGATCTGGCCGGTCTTGGCAGACCCCGTGATCGCATCGACGGTCTTGTCGACCTGGTCGGACGCGACCGCGACCTCGATCTTGATCTTGGGCAGGAAGCTCACGGCATATTCCGCGCCGCGATAGATTTCGGTGTGACCCTTCTGACGCCCGTATCCCTTCACTTCGGTCACGGTCATCCCGTGCACGCCGATCGCGGTCAGAGCGTCGCGGACCTCATCGAGCTTGAAAGGCTTGATAATGGCCATGACGATTTTCATGGATGCAATCCCCGCTTGAGCCCGGCCCTGCGGAAGCAGGTGTGGGCGGCTCACCATCGCCTCGCCGCACGAAAGTGATCCCCCCGCGGGCAATGCGCCGAGTTGCGAATCAAGCCCCGTGCCAGTTCGGCGGACAGAGTCTAAGCAATTGGCAGATCGAATGATTTTTGGGCCGGACGGTAGCACAACTACGGCTGTGGAATGGCACGCCGCACAATCGCACGCCAAGGCTGCCTAATTTTTAGGCGGCACTGATTCAAGGTCACGCAGGCTGCTCAGGGCGTGCGCACGGCCGGCTTTTGGCCACTTTATGGCTCCCCCCACGCGGCTGCCCGAATGGGCCGGCGCAGCCCCCTCGTCGTGCGAGTGAACCTCAAGAAAAAAGCCCCGGCCGTGATGGCCGGGGCCTCGTCTTGTTCGGGCGATCGCGCGCTAACTACTGCAGCGACTCGCCGTGCTGGGTGACGTCGAGCCCCTCGATCTCGCTCTGCTGGCGTGACGCGCAGCGGTACGATGAGCTCGATCACCTTGAGGATGATGAAGGTCGCGACGCCGGACCAGACGGCGGTGACGCCAATGCCGTAGAGCTGGATCAGGCACCTGGCCGCTATTGCCTTCGAGCAAGCCCGCGGTTCCCGGCGTTCCCGGCGCATCCGACAAGGCCGCGACCGCGAACACGCCGCACAGCAGGGTGCCGAGCGCGCCGCCGACGCCGTGGATGCCGAACACGTCGAGCGAGTCGTCGTAGCCGAGCTTCTGCTTGAGCCAGGTGCAGGCCCAGTAGCAGATCGAGCCGGCGAGCAGGCCGACGATCAGCGCGTGCCACGGCAGGACGAAGCCGGACGCCGGCGTGATGGTGCCGAGCCCGGCGACGGCGCCGGAGATCATGCCGAGCACCGACGGCTTGCCGCGCGTCCACCATTCGATCGCCATCCAGGTCAGCGCGCCCATGGCGGCGGCGAGATGGGTCGCCACGATCGCAAACGCGGCGCGCGATCCCGCGCCGAGCGCCGAGCCGCCGTTGAAGCCGAACCAGCCGACCCAGAGCAGGCCGGTGCCGATCACCGCGAGCGACAGATTGTAGGGCGAGAAGTTGTCGCTGCCGTAGCCGTGGCGGTTGCCGACCACATAGGCCGCGACCAGCCCGGCGATGCCGGCATTGAGATGCACCACGGTGCCGCCGGCGAAGTCGAGCAGGCCCGCCGTCTCGAAGGAAGCCGCCGCCCCAGACCCAATGCGCGATCGGCACATAGACGATGAGCATCCAGAGAATCGCGAACCACACGAAGGCGGAGAACCGCATCCGGTCCGCGACCGAGCCCGCGACCAGCGCGACGGTGATGATCGCGAAGGTCATCTGGTACATCATGAACAGCATTTCCGGGATGGTCTTGGCGGCCGAATGCACCGTCTCCATGCCGATGCCGCGCAGGAACAGCCGGTCGAGATTGCCGAGGATCGTGCCCTCGCTGCCGAAGGCGAGCGAGTAGCCGATGACCGCCCACAGCACCGAGCAGAGCATGGCGCAGAGCAGGCTCTGCGCCATGGTGGCGAGCACGTTCTTCTTGCGCACCATGCCGCAATAGAACAGCGCCAGTCCCGGGATGGTCATCATCAGCACCAGCGCGGTGGCCGAGATCATCCAGGCGGTGTCGGCCGCGTCGATCTTCGGTGGCGGTGCGGTCTCGGCGAACGCCGGCGCGACGCAGCCGAGCACAATGGAAAAAGCAGCCATGCCGCAAAGCATGCGGACGGGCGACGCCTTGGTCGTCATAGATTCCCCCCTTGGTAGGACGCCGTCGTTCGGCGTTGCAGCGTTCGACTGGCGCGAGCTCCCCGGCTCGCGTTGTCGCCGGTTGTCGCGTTCTGCTCTAGAGCGCGTCCGTATCGGTCTCGCCGGTACGGATGCGCACCGCCCGCTCGATCCCGTGGACGAAAATCTTGCCGTCGCCGATCTGGCCGGTCTTGGCGGCGTTGGAGATCGCCTCCACGACCTTCTCGACCTGGTTGTCGTCGATCGCGACGTCGAGGCGCACCTTCGGCAGGAAATTCACGGCGTATTCGGCGCCGCGATAGATTTCCTTGTGCCCCTTCTGCCGGCCGTAACCCTTGACCTCGGCGACCGTCATGCCCTGCACGCCGATTCCGGTCAGTGCGTCGCGCACGTCTTCGAGCTTGAACGGTTTGATGATGGCGATGACCAGTTTCATGGATCGTCCCGCGATGAGGCGGCCCGGCGAGCCGCGCAATGACACAACACCCTCAAATGCCGGCCGGGGCGCTGGAGGTCCGCGTGCCGG
Organism: uncultured Alphaproteobacteria bacterium; assembly: GCA_963850705.1. Taxonomy (GTDB): domain Bacteria; phylum Pseudomonadota; class Alphaproteobacteria; order Rhizobiales; family Xanthobacteraceae; genus VAZQ01. Next base: position 8,825 of record CAWKMR010000028.1, read on the forward strand.
CACGCGGTGAGCACGATATCGGCAACGCGGACAAAGATTAAGCGGGTCGCTGCCGATTTTATCGGCTGTGCCCAACCTTTCTAGGCAGATCAGGTCAATAATGTTGACCTAAGGAGGTTTGAAAGAGTGGCCGGCGGCAGAGACGTCCTCGGTCAGCGGTCTTCCCGCCGCTCGCGCACCAGCCCTTCCTGCGCCACCGAGGCGACCAGCGTGCCGTCGCGCGCGAAGATCAGCCCGCGCGAGAAGCCGCGCGCGCCCGCCATGTTCGGCGAGTTCCTGCGCATAGAGCAGCCAGTCGTCGGCGCGGAACGGGCGATGCAGCCACAGCGCGTGGTCGAGGCTCGCCGCCATGATGGTCTTCTCGAACACGCTGCGGCCGTGCGGCGTGAGCGCGGAGTCGAGCAGCGTCATGTCGGAGGCGTAGGCCAGCACGCATTGATGGATCGCCGGCTCGTCCGGAAGCTTGCCGGTCGCGCGGATCCAGACATTGAAGCGGCCGTCTTCGATTTTCTTGCCGAGGTAGCGGCCGTATTCGACCGGGCGCAGCTCGATCGGCCGTTCGCGCTCGTAGTAACGCCGCACCGGCTCCGGCATCATCGGCAGCACGCGCTCGCGGATTTCGGCTTCGGTCGGCAGTTCGTCGGGCGAGGGGACGTCCGGCATCTTCGCCTGATGGGTCAGGCCGGGCTCTTGGCGGTGGAACGACACCGACATGATGAAGATCGGCTGGCCGTGCTGGATCGCCTTCACCCGGCGCGTGGTGAAGCTCTTGCCGTCGCGCACGCGCTCGACGTCGTAGATGATCGGCACCTTGGGATCGCCGGCGAGCAGGAAATAGCCGTGCAGCGAATGCGGCGGCCGCTCTTTGACGTCGACGGTGCGGCAGGCCGCGACCAGCGCCTGTCCGATCACCTGGCCGCCGAACACCCGCTGCCACGTCACCTGCGGCGAGCGCCCGCGGAACAGGTTCACCTCGAGCTGTTCGAGGTCGAGGATGGACAGGAGATTTTCAATCGCCGACATGGCCCGCATTCGCTGTGACAATCCGCCGGCAATTCTGGCATGGCTTTGCGGGTCAGGCCATGCCGCGCCTCAGGCCGCTTGCGGGCGATCCCCGAGTATTGTGAGCAGCGTTCCGATCACGAACCGCCGCCGCTTGAGCCGCCACCGCCGCCGATCCATGGCTTCGCGCAGGCGCGCCGAATGCACAAGCTCGCCTTGACGCGCCAAGCGCTCCTGCAAATCGTCCAGCTGCCGCCCGGCATACATTGTTGCCTTGAGCGCCTCGCGATAGTGGGATCGCGGGTGGCGGAGCTTCCGCATCCAACGCTCAAGACGGGCGGGACGGCGGCGCATGGCGCCCACGAGATTGGCGTCGTGCTGGCGATAGCTCATGAGCTTGTCATCGACACACAGAAGGTCGCCGCTGGCGGCCAGCAGAACGGCAATCCAGGAGTCCTGGCCCCAATGGGCCGACAGCGGCAGCAAGGTCGGACGGCATGAGGCCCGAAACGCCAAAGCGGCGCCTTGCACGATCCGGCTGCCAAGCAGCGGTTCAAAGGCGTCGCCGTTGCGCAATTGCGATTGCATGCGGGCGGTGAAGCCGCGGTGGTCGAAATGCGAATATCCGAGCGGCTTGAGCGCAGCGTCGACAATCTCGGCATCGCAAAATATCCCGGTCGCGCCAGGCGCGGCCGCAAGAACCCGGGACATCGAGTTCAAGCTTGCCGGCATGCCAGACGTCGTCCGCGTCGGACAGGAAAATGAGCTCCCTGGTGCAAAGCGAAATAGCCTTCTCGAAATTGGCAATCCTGCCGACGTTGCTGGGCTGGGTCCACAGGCGGACATCGAACGGCGCAGTGCGGGCGAATTCGGCGACGATCTCGGCGGTGGCGTCGCTCGATGCGTCGTCGCAGACAACGAGTTCATCAGGCCGCCGCGTCTGTGCGACGAAACTATCGAGCTGCTGGCGGATATATCTCTCGCCGTTATACACGCACATGGCGATCGAGATTGACGGCTCGGACATCATTCATCTCTCACCGCGGCGGGCGCCTGGGCCCTCAAGTGCCGAGACTGTTCATTAGATCAAGAAGCCTTTTTCTTTCGCCCTGCGGATTAATTCTAGCCTTTCGGAACATCGCTCTTTGCTCGGGCCTTCGATAGCATCCGAAACAATTGATCAAATACTGAATTGACTATGCAATCAAACAGCTTCTCACGGCGTCGAGCCGCGCTTTCCCATCATGAGAAATTCACTGCGGCCGCTTCCGGAGATTGAGACCGAATGAGTGGAGCGGGTCCGAAAAAGGCTAGTGGCGCTTATTTACGGCAAGCGTTGCGAATCCGTATGTCAATTCACGACCGAATTCAAAATACCTGAAATCGGCTGGGTGATTGTCCCAGTCGGGTTCGTCGATCAACGTAACGTCGCCCATTGCAGAAACCAGGCGCTGCAAATCGTTGCGCGTATACATTCGAACATCCGACGATGGTTTTGGTTGCCCTGGTGCCCAGTCGTCTCGATAGTCGCACGTCAGAATCACGACGCCTTCTGCGGAGGCCATGTCCATCATGTCCTTTACAAAAAACTCGTCGTCCGGGACGTGTTCGATCACTGACGTTGAGAACACAACACCGTACGTGCCGATTTTTCCGGGGTTCGTTCGCTTGAACGTCGCGAGGTCGCAGTTGACCGCCGGGTCAATCCCCTCAACCTTATAACCAAGGCCTTCCAGGGCGGCATAGGCAGTATCGTCGAAGCATCCAGCCGACAGGATTGGAAGGCGTCTGTTGCCTCGGGAAAGCTCTTCGACAGCGGCCAGCATGAAGCCTTGCTGGACGTTAGCTCTTTCGATCTTCCGTTCCATCATCGCAGGCGCGACCCGCCTAAGCGTTTTGATCGCAGGTTGGTAGTATCGCCGCGCCTCATCATCAAGAACGGTATTAAATCGCGGAATTTTTACGCGGGTCCGCATCGAGCGATGGATGAACGCCGGAATCAAAGAGGCGTTAGCCATCTTATCCCGCAGCTTTCGAACTCTATGTCGCGATTGTCGCTTACGAATGTGCGCCGTTTCCTCCGAATGCGCGCGGGTGAGCAATTCTACGGCGGAAATCGCGCGCCTTAAAGTTACGTCGCGCCGTGATCGCTGGTCAGTTTTCGCGCTGAGCGCCCGATCGACCGCCATCTCGTACGCCGCCACGAGCTTCTCAATGGACCAGTCTCGTTTGAAGGACGCCAAGGGAGCGATGCCATTCTGTAAAATCTCGGGGAGAGACAGATCGTCAACAAAGATCGACGGCGCGGCCTTGTCAAAATTTCGAAACATCTTGCCGCGACGCAATGCAAGCGGACGTCCGGATGCCAGCGCCCAGTCCGGCGCCGAAGATATGCCGCCGTAACCGCGATTGGGTTCATAGAGCAGAACATTGATATGGTTCGAAGCAAGAAATTCGATCAACTGGTTTCGTGTCAGGAACTCACTCGATATTTCCAGGGACGCATTTGGCTTAACGATGCTCTTGCACTGGTCGATGATTGACCGTGCGACTTTTCCATCCGGGTCGGCAAAATCCCCGCGCGGGAAATGAAGGCGAATGACGCAATGGTCAAATGATTGCTGAGCGACGCTCACGACTTCGTCGAAATGCTTTGTTGGATCGGCAAATCCGAAGCTGCCGACCCGTATCGGACCATTCTGCGGCGGGTGGCTCACCGGCGCATAGTCCCCGATGGGCCGCGGCGCCGACATGAAAAGCGGATTTTTCGTTTTTAGATCGGGATCGTGCGCCACCAGAACGTCAAAGAATGACTCTGGCCAATTATCGGCCATCTCGCTTGTCACATTATGCACGATAGCGATCGTTGGGACGTCGCAGCAGATCGCGGCTGCAAGCGGTGCCCATGGCATCGGACCTGGGTCATGGTTGAACACCACTGCAACCGGGTCGTGCTTGGTCAGCTCGCTCACAAGGTCCGAGGGGCTCTCACATTCGACCGGAACAAAGTTGAACCGCTTCGAAGACGCCAGCTGCGATACGATCTCAAATCCGAACATATAAATGCCACACCGCTTCTTGGAGTGGTTTACAAACAGAACTGGACGCACTGAATCTGCACTATCCATCGAAGTTTGGAGCGCTTTGCTTCGGCGTTGGCGCGGTTGCGGCGTGCGGTGAATCTCGACAATAGCGGCGAGATCTGGAGAGGAATTTATAGGTGTCCAGGTCGCTGCCGACAATTCTTTTCTGATGGTTGGGCTCGCCGGGGCAGGGCCGTGACGGAAGCCGGCATATCAACGCAGGCCCAAGCGGCGGCAATCCACGCTAGTGGTCCAATTCGAACATTCGCATCCCGTTTCCGCAGGCGAGTTTGCGAATGTTAGAATCAAAGGACCACTAGCAAGTATTAAGTGCTAGTGGAGTTTTGGATTTGACATTCGCTTAGCGAACCCGCTGCCAGATGGGTAGCGAATGTCAAATCCACTCCACTAGGTATCACGATCCGCTGGAGTTCGAAATGAATGCCGAATTGGTTTAAGCTTGGTGCCAATCAATCCAGCCCAGGCCACTCACGGATTTGTTCGTAGCATGTCAAACATGTCGGGTTCTTCGAAAGTCAGGCGCGGCCTATTTGTCAATTCGCGGAAAGCGCAAGACAGTATTTATAAATCGGGCGTGATGATTTACGCCCATCTGAAAAATTCGAGGGCCTTCGATCTCGACTATGTGGAATTCGACTCGGACGGGCGAGAAATCAAAACCGACTACGATTTTTTTGCTTTCAACTACCATCCCGCGACCATGCCGTCGTTGGATATTGAAAGCCTCCGTAATCTTCGTGGCTTAAAGCTCACCTTCGTCTTGGAAACGTTGCCCGATTTCATTTTCGCATGCGTTGCACGTGAGAGTTTCGACGTCTTCTGCCCTATCGATCCGACAATCACCAAAGAGTTCCGCAAAGTCTATCCGCTCGCACGCCCTCTCGAACCGCGGCCTCTGCAAAGTCGCCCTTTAGCCAAACCCGGGGACATTCCGATTATCGGCACATTCGGTTTTGCCACGCAGGGAAAGGGATATGAGCTCGTTGTTGACGCAGTGAGCCGAGAATTTGACCGCGCTTTGGTGCGGATCAATATTCCATCCTCCCAATATATGGATCGCTCCACATACCGTTTCCACAATCGTCCTTACGCCGAATATCTTTCGAATTTGGCCAAGCAGTGCGCAAAGCCGGGAATCGAAGTGCAGGTCACTCACGAATATTATGACAAAGAAAAGCTGATCGAGTGGTGTGCCGAAAATACGCTGAATTGTTTTCTGTATTCCAGAGATCTAACCGGTCTCGCGGCCACGACCGATCAGGCCATCAGCAGCGGTCAACCGTTGGCGATTTCCGACAATCCAACCTTTCGTCATATTCACCCGTACCTGACGCCGTATCCTTTTCGCAATCTACGGCAGTCAATAGAAATGAGTCGGCCAGAGGTCATGAGAATTCAGCATGACTGGAGTGGCGCAAACTTCGTTTCTCAGTTCGAAGCTATGCTGGATGACTGTTTAAATCATTTCTCGCCGGCAGGCAACTCAAACGCATCCGTTCATCGTCTTGGGAAATCCCCGGCTCGTCAAAAAATAACGAAACTAGGAAATCGGCTGAAGCGGCTTGGCAGACAATTCAGATTCAGTCAGGGCCAAGAGACCACGCTTAAGACTGAATCGATCCACAACACGTCCTTTCGTTCCCGAAAAGCAGTTGGGAAGCCGATTCTTCTCGTCTCCAATCGAAGTCCTCGAAGCCAGATACATCAATACGGAATAAACATCGCTCAGATGCTCTCGAGATCGATGCGTTATTCCTATGCTTATGCGGAGGTCGACAATCAGCACGAGCTTGATGCCGAAATCATGAAGTCTCGTCCGAGCGCCGTGATCTATAACTATCATCAAATCACTATGCCGTGGCTCTCAAAAGAAACTTTGAAAAAATACGATTGCTGCCAGCTCGGGCTCACGCATGGAATGACCCGGCCGGCTAGTGAGAGCGCTGAACAGGAATTGTTCGACTACAAGCTTGTGCCTGACCCAACTTTTAATTCCAGCGACTCACAAACGTTTTCCTTGCCGAGGCCCGTTCCTTCGTTCGGCAACCAAGTCGCGGCGCCGACGATCCCTACGGTCGGAAGCCTTTGTTTTCCTCCCATAGCAGTTGGCGACGTGGAGCGCCTGATAAACCTCGTCCAGGATCAGTTCGATGAAGCTAAAATATCTTTCCAGATATTAGGTGACAGCGCTTCCAAAAACACTGACACCGCCGATCTCATTGCGCGATGCAATGCTTTTGTCAGAAAGCCGCGCATTCGACTGGAGATTGGCCACGATATTCGTACGCACACTGAGATCTTGAATTTTCTCACCTCGAACACGATCAATGTTTTTCTGTCAGTCGAAAATCCAGCATACAGCCTCTCGACGGCCACCGACTATGCCTTGGCCGTTCAGCGGCCGTTGGCGATTTCGCGAGCTGCTGCGTTCAGCCATCTATTTGGCGTGACCCCCTCCATTTGTGTTGAAGACTCTTCGCTTGGAGAAATTATTGATCGCGATGTCGCCGGACTGATCCCATTTTCCGCAGAATGGAGCCATTCTCGTTTCGTCATGGCGGTCAACTCCATTTTGGACCGTGTGCTTGAGCGCCGTGCTGGTACGCGCCCGGCGCAACTTGCGCCGGCAACTCCTGTTGTATCCATTTCGATCGGCGAGTTGATCGACCGAATCACGATCCTGGAGATCAAGGCCGAGCGGATCGCCGACCCCGGCAAGGTTGCCAACGTCCGCAAGGAGCTCGACCTGCTGAACGAGTCGCGTGCGTGGCGCGCTGTGGCGAACGGAGACGTTGCACGGCTCAAGGGTGAGTTGCGCCAGGTCAACGAAATGCTGTGGGAAATCGAGGACCGCATTCGTGCCTGTGAGCACGAACGGAAATTTGGGCCCGAGTTCGTTGAGCTCGCGCGCAGCGTCTACAAGACCAACGACCGCCGCAGTGCCCTCAAGCGGCAGATCAACGAAATCACGGGCTCTGAGATCGTCGAGGAGAAGGCGTATTCGGAGTATTCGTAGAACCGGATTGTTGCCGCCTTGCGGTTGTTCGCATTTTTGCCTGGAGAGAGCGGCTCCCACCCGCGCTCACAACCAAAGCCCTTCATGCCTTCTCGCCTCTACCGTCACGCCGCGCTATCCTTGCAACACATGCCCAGGATTGGGACAAGACCGATCGGTCGAACGGCAGTTCGCGAGCAATGACGCCGAAACGCATCCATATTCTCATCGCGGGAGCGGGCTTCGCCGGGCTGTCGCTGGCGATCGCGCTGCGCCAGGCGCTCGGGGATTCCTGCCAGGTCGTGGTCGCCGATCCCGCACTCGAACGTGGCGCCGCTGATCCGCGCGCATCGGCCATCGTCGCGGCGGCGCGGCGATTGTTCGAAACCATCGGCGTCTGGGAGCGGATCGCGGACGGTGCGCAGCCGATCCTCGACATGGCGGTCACCGACAGCCGCCTCGATGACGCCATGCGGCCGACGTTTCTCACCTTCGACGGCGAGGTCGCGCCGGATGAGCCGTTCGCGCACATGATCGAAAACGGCCCGCTGCTCGCCGCACTGCTGGCGAAGGCCAGGGCCGATGGCGTCGAGTTGATGAACACCGCGGTCGCCGATGGCGAGGCGGCGTCCGATTACATCAATATCCGGCTGCAGGACGGCGCATCGCTCAGCGCGCGCCTCTTGGTCGCTGCCGACGGTGCGCACTCGTCGATCCGCGATCGCGCCGGCATCGCGACCCACGGTTGGCAGTACGGGCAGTCGAGCATTGCCACGACCGTGCGCCATGAACGCGATCACAACGGCCGCGCCGAGGAACACTTCCTGCCGGCCGGACCGTTCGCGATCCTGCCGCTCAAGCGCGACGCGACCGGGCATCGCTCGTCGATCGTCTGGACTGAGGAGTCGAAAGAGGCGGAGCGCATTGTCGCACTCGACGATGCGGGCTTTCACGCCGAGCTCGAAAAGCGCTTCGGACTGCATCTCGGCGAGATCGCAGCCGTTGGGCCGCGGCGCGCGTTTCCGCTCGGGCTGCACGTCGCGCGCGCCTTCGTGGCGGACCGCATCGCGCTGGTCGGCGACGCCGCGCATGTGATCCATCCGATCGCGGGGCAGGGGCTCAACATGGGCCTCAAGGACGTCGCCGCGCTCGCGGAAACGATCGTCGACGCGATGCGGCTCGGGCTCGATCCGGGTTCGCCGGTCACGCTCGATCGCTATCAGCGCTGGCGCCGATTCGACACCATGGCGATGGGCGTCGCCACCGACGGATTGAACCGGCTGTTCTCCAACCGCTCGGATGCGCTGCGCGTCGTGCGCGACGTCGGGCTCGGCCTGGTCGATCGGCTGCCGGCGCTCAAGCAGCTCTTCATCCGCGAAGCGGCGGGCCTGGTCGGCGAGGTGCCGAAGCTGCTGAAGGGCGAAGCGCTTTAGGATTCGAACTGGTAGCCCGCATGGAGCGAAGCGCAATGCGGGGTCGATTTTTGCAATTTTGCGAGACGGTCCCGGATTTCGCTTCGCTTCATCCGGGCTACAATAGGCCTCACGAAAACGGCACCGGCAGGATCTGCTCCTTGAACGCCTTGCGCTGCTCAAGGCCGAGGAACCAGCGCTCGAGATTGTCGAGCCCCATCCCGGTGCGGTCCGGCACCAGCTTGCGGAAGCGATAGGTGATCAGCCCGACCGGGATGTCGCCCATCGAAAAGGCGTCGCCGGCGGCGAACTTGGTCTTACCGAGCTGGGTGTCGAGCATGCGCAGCGCGGCGGCGGTCTTGTCGCGCGCTTCGGCGATCTTGGCGTGGTCCTGCTTCTCCGGCGGCGTGCGGATCAGGCCCCAGAACAGCGGATGGATCGCGGGTGCGCAGACCGTCAGCATCCAGTCCATCCACTGGCTGGCGCGGGCGCGCTCCTGCGGGTTCGCGGGCTCGAGCGTTCCGGCGCCGTGCTTGGCGGCGAGATAGCGCACGACGGTGTTCGACTCCCACAGGGTGAACCCGTCGTCCTCTTCGAGCGTCGGCACCAGCGAGTTCGGGTTCATCGCCAGATAGAACGGCTCCTTGGTGCGGCCGAACGCGCCGCCGACATCAATGCGCTCGTGGGGAATGCCGAGCTCGCCGATCGCCCACATGACCTTCTGCACATTGATGGACGTGTTCCGCCCCCAGATTTTCAGCATCTTGTTTTCTCCGCTACGCGCACCGCGCCGTCATGGCCGAGCATAGCCCGTCGAAGACGGGCGCGAACGCCCTTATGTCCCGGCCATCGACGTCTTGTGTAGGCTGTATGTTGAAAGACGTAGGAGCCCGGCACAAGGCCGGGCTGGTGGGAGAGCTTAGTCCAGCGCCCGCGCTTCTTCCGGCAGCATGATCGGAATGCCGTCGCGGATCGGATAGGCGAGCTTGGCGGAGCGGGAGATCAGCTCCTGGCGGGCGCTGTCATATTCCAGCGGCCCCTTGGTCACGGGACAAACCAGGATTTCCAGGAGCTTCGGATCGACGATGCCGGCGGGACGGTCGGGAGGCGTGTCGGTCATGCTCGAACTCTGGTCAACGCGCGCCGGATCAGCGCCGGCGGACGCTCTGCTGCCGGCGGGTCGGCGGCGAGCCCATCGGGCGGTTGGTGTCCTTGTGGCGGAAATTGATGCGGCCGCGGTTGAGGTCGTACGGCGATACCTCGATCACCACGCGGTCACCGACGCCGGTGCGGATGCGGAATTTGCGCATCTTGCCGGACATGTAGGCGAGCAGCTCGTGCTCGTTGTCCAGCTTTACGCGGAAATTGCCGTCCGGCAGGACCTCGGTGACGGTGCCATCGAATTCGAGCAGGTCTTCTTTCGACATGGATCCTTCCCTCCGATCCCGTTAGCGCGCCGGCCGGCCAGCCGCAAGGCCGCTACCGCGATGTTTCTGCCTTTGGGTCGGCCGCATGAACCCGACCGAGGCGATATTCCCGTCATGGTCGCCTTGCGACGGCGAACGATTTTGCGGGTGACCGTTGCGCGACTGCTGATGCTGCTGGCCATTGCGCTTCGGATGGCTGTTGCGGGGCTTCTGGTGGTTCTCGCCGTTCCGCTGCGGCTGGCCCTGATGACCATTGCGGGCCTGCTGATGGTTTTGGCCGTTGCGTTGCGGCTCGCTTTGGTGGTCGCTACGCGCATGCTCCGATGATGCATGCTGCTTGCGCGGCTGCGCCGGTTTGTTGTGTTGCTGCCGGTTCTGCGGCTTCTTCTTGCCGTGCCCGTTCGCCCGGCGCGGTTCGTGCGGGCTCCATTCCTTCACAGGCGCCGCCGCCCCCTCCACGCGCGGCTCCGCATGGCGGACGCCGCGCTGGTCGGTCGCCGGGATCGTGATGCGGATCAGCTTCTCGATGTCGCGCAGATAGGCGCGCTCCTCGCCATCGCAGAACGAGATCGCGATACCGTCCGCGCCGGCACGCGCGGTGCGGCCGATGCGGTGGACGTAGCTCTCCGGGATGTTGGGGAGGTCGAAATTGACGACGTGACTGATGCCTTCGACGTCGATGCCGCGTGCGGCGATGTCGGTGGCCACCAGGATGCGCACCTTTCCGGACCGGAAGGCGGCCAGCACGCGCTCGCGCTGGTTCTGCGACTTGTTGCCGTGAATGGCCTCGGCGGCGATCTGCGCGGTGACGAGCGCGCGCACGACCTTGTCGGCGCCGTGTTTGGTACGGGTGAAGACCAGCACCCGGTCGATCGGCTCGCTGCGCAGCAGTTGCGCGAGCAGCGCGGGCTTTGCGCCCCGGTCGACCATGATGACGCGCTGATCGATGCGTTCGACCGTGGTGGCGGCCGGCGTCACCGCGACCCGCACCGGATCCTTGAGCATCGAATTGGCGAGCTCGGTGATCTCGCGCGGCATGGTCGCCGAGAAGAACAGCGTCTGCCGTTTTGCCGGCAGCTTTCCGACGATGCGCCGGATGTCATGGATGAATCCCATGTCGAGCATGCGGTCGGCTTCGTCGAGCACGAACACCTCGACGCGGTCGAGTTGCACGGCCCGGTGCGACATCAGATCGAGCAGCCGCCCGGGCGTTGCCACCAGCACGTCGACGCCATGGGCGAGCGCGCGCATCTGCGGGTTGATATTTACGCCGCCGATGGCAAGCGCAACGGTCGGACGCAGGTAGCGGCCGTAGGCCTTGAAGCTGTCGACGATTTGCGCCGAAAGCTCTCGCGTCGGGCTGAGCACCAGCACGCGGCAGCTCTTGGGCAGCGGGCGCTGGCGGTTGTTGGAGAGGTGATTGAGGATGGGCAGTGCGAAAGCGGCAGTCTTGCCGGTTCCGGTCTGCGCGATGCCGACAACGTCACGACCTTGCATCACTTGCGGGATGGTCTGCGCCTGGATCGGCGTCGGGGTCGCGTACTGTTCGTCGGCGAGGGCTCGGGTGATGGGCTCGGCAAGGCCGAGGTCGAGAAAAGCAGTCAATTGGGAATCTTTCGTCGTATGGCGACACTGGCCGCAGCCAGTGGCGCAGCCTTCATCGCGGGGAAACTAGACATCCCGCGTGTCTGGGCTGTCGATGAATGTGCTGGATGCGAAGGGTCGAAAACCAAGACGTGGAATTCGTTCACGCGACCCGTATGCGGCCGATCAACGGCCAAATCGCTCTCAACAAGCGCTCACATACGCTTCTAATGAGGAGAATTCAAGGCTGTCGTTCGTCGTGCTTAACGACTCGTGTCTGCCATCCGATGGATCGGTGCCGGGGCGGATAGGTCGCAATCGAGCGGACACGGGCTACTCGGGCACGCCCAGCCGCCGCACGACCCACGGGAGCGTTACCGTTTCGAAGATCTTCTGGTCCGTGAGCTGTGGCGTACGACCCATGTGACCGCCTCTTGGATTGACCCAGGCCTCCTTGGGATCGCCCGCGTTCAGCAACAGGTAAAGGTCGTCGATCGGGACCTGCGTGTCGTTGCGGCCGTTGATGACGAGCATGGGCGCGGACGGCTTGTCGAGCCAGCCAGCGTCCTTCAGCGACATACGCGGACCATAGGCGAGGAACTCCTCCAGCGTCTTGACTCCGTAGACGGCTGCACGGGCCTCGAACAGCCCGAACAGATACTCCCGAGTACCGAGCGCCTTGCGTTGCCAGTCGGGCTGGAAATAGCCGTGCACGGGTCCGCCCTGCACGACGGCACCGCGAATGCGATCCTTCTCCGAATAGGCAAGACGCGCCGACCAGTGGCCGCCCCAGCTTCCGCCGTAGACCACCATGCGCTTGCCGTCGAGATCGTCGCGCTTGGCGAGCGCATCGAGCGCGGCTGAGTACACCTTCTCGGCACCTGGCTGGATGGTGACGCGCGTCTGCCCGGTTCCGGGCATATCGAGCGCGAAGAACGCCACGCCATGCGGCAAATACCCGGCGTTGCGGATGACGGCATTTTCCTTGCGGCCATCGAGGCCGCCGATGGTCACGACGACGGGCGGCTTGGTGATGCCTTTCGGCTTGCGCAGATAGCCGACGATGTCCTTGCCCTCATAGCTGAACGTCACGGCCTCGATCGGCGGATCGATGAGCCGCCCGTAGCCGGCGAAACTTTCCAGGACCTTGTCGTAGGCTTTTTCGGTTCCCGGGGAATCCTCCAATGGAAAACGTGCGAAGAGGTAATACTCCATCGCGTGCTCATAGGCCTTCGCCGCGGCCGATCTGTCGCTGGCCTCGAGAGACTTGGCTTTCGCGAGATGGCGATCTCCGATCGCGCTCCAGACCGCCGCCCAGTGGTCGCGTTCCTGGCTCCTGAGATTGGCCAGCGCTTCGCGCACTTCAGCGGGATCGAGCTGCGAGACCGGATAGGCGCGCCGGTCCGCGCGAGACTGAATCTCCTGCTTCAGCTCTTCCAGCGTGCGCGGCGGTGCGAGCTGTGCCAGCGCAGGGCCGGCCGACACCATGATGATGAATGCGGCGCAGAAACGGACCCGGTGCAACAGTCCTCGCATCGATGTCTCCCCCTCCGATCGACAGCGCGCCTTTTGCCGGCACTACTGCCACAACCGTATCACAATCACTGCAGCGCGGTCTCGCCGCCGGTGGCCTTCTTGGCGAGCTCGATCTCGGTCACCGCGACCAGGAGCTCGGCGCGGGTCTTGAGGTCGGGGGCTTCGAGCAGCGCCTGCTTCTCGGCGGCGCCATAAGGCGACATCATCGCGAGCGCATTGACCAGCGCCTCGTTGGGCGCGTTCTCGATGCCCTGCCAGTCGGCTTTGAGGTTGTTCGCCTCCAGGAAAGCCTTGAGCGCCTTGAGCAGGCTCTCGCGATCGACGTCCTCCTCGCCCTTGCGTGGCGAGAAGTCGTCCTTGAACGGCGTGAAGGTCACGCGGCATTGCCGGAACGGCGTTGCGACGCCGAGCTCTTCCTCGATCCGAAAGCGGGCGATGCCGGTGAGCTGAACCAGGTAGCGGCCGTCGCCGGACTCCGCGATCTGGGTGAGGCGGCCGACGCAGCCGATCTTGTAGAGTCCGGGCGTGTCCTCGGTCCCGGGCTTCGCCGGGTCGGGCTGGATCATGCCGATCAGACGAAGGCCCGAGCGCAGCGCGTCGTCGATCATCGCGAGATAGCGCGGCTCGAAAATGTTGAGCGGCAATTGTCCGCGCGGCAGCAGCAGCGCGCCCGATAACGGGAATACCGGGATCACGTCGGGCAGGTCGCCAGGACCATGATAGGTCACGTTCATCGGCACCACCGCACACGTAGCCGATTGATTCAGCCTCATGCAAACAGGATCGACGACAACCGCTTCCGGCCTTCCACGGTTGCGTCGTCGGTCGGACCCCATGCTTCAAAAAACTGGACGAGTTGCTTGCGCGCGCCGTCATCGTTCCACTTGCGGTCGCGGCGTACGATCTCGATCAGATTGTCGACCGCTTCCGCCCGGTTGCCCTTGCTGTTGAGCGCGACCGCGAGGTCGAAGCGCGCATGATGGTCGAGCGGGTTGGCCTCGACTTTCTTTTTCAATTCGTCGAGTGGGCCGACCGACTGCGCCTGCTCGACGAGTTCGAGCGCAGCGCGTGCGGCAGCGACCGCCGCATCGTTGCGCTTCGCTTCCGGCACCATCGCGAGCGTCTGCTTCGCCTGTTCGACAGCGCCGGTTTCAAGATAGGTGCGCGCGAGCCCAGCCAGCGCCGCGACGTTGGTCCCGTCTTGCGCGAGCAGCGAGGCATAGAGACTGGCGGCTGAGGTCGCGTCGCCCTGCGCGAGCGCGGCCTCGGCCGCCGCCAGCGCATCCTTTTCCTCGCCGCCGATCTTGCCCTTGGTGAGCCGCTCCAGGAACTGGATCACCTGGCTCTCCGGCAGCGCGCCCATGAAACCGTCGGCCGGCTGCCCGTTGACGAAGGCGATCACCGCCGGGATCGATTGGATGCCCATCTGCCCCGCCACCGCGGGGTGGTCGTCGATGTTCATCTTGACGAGCTTGACCTTGCCCTTGGCGGCTTTGACGGCCTTTTCCAGGATCGGCGTGAGCTGCTTGCAGGGCCCGCACCACGGCGCCCAGAAATCGATCAGCACCGGCTGGCGCTTCGACTCCTCGATCACGTCCTTCACGAAGGTCTGGGTGGTCGTTTCCTTGATCAGTCCGTCGGCCGCCGGGGCGGTGCCGGTGCCGGTCGTGACCGTAACATTCATATTGGCCGAGTCCTGAAACATGCCGTCCTGCCGTCCTGCTGCCCTTGTGAGCGGCGCCCCCGCGACGCCCGGATTATCGGATTATGCCCGATTAGATGGTGTCCGTGGAACCGATTGCAATCGTTTCCGCGGGTCCGTCGCCGGCCCGTGAAATCGGCAAAATCCGCGGGGGGTGCCCGGTCGCGTCAAGGAACCGCACCAGATCGTCGCGCGCAATGGTGGTGGTCATGGTGTTCCGCAGCGGGTGAAAATTGATCCGGTCGTGTTCCATCATGGCGGTGTCGAGCACCACGGTGACCCGGCCGGCGGTGTCGTTGAGCGCGGCAAACGGCGTCACCGAGCCCGGTTCGATGCCCAGGGTTTCGAGCATCAATTCGGCGGAACCAAACGAGAAACGGCCGGTGGCCCCGAGCGCGCGATGCAAGGATTTCAGCTCAATCGCGGCGTCTTCGAGCGCAGTGACCAGGAACAGCGCGCTTTTCTTGTCGCGCAGGAACAGATTCTTCGAATGCCCGCCCGGAATCTTGCCGCGCAGCGCGCGCGACTCCTCGACCGTGAACAAAGGCGGGTGGGTCACGGTGGCGTGGGCGATGCCGAGCCGGTCGAGAGTGGCGAAGAGGTCGTCGGGGCTCGCGGGCATGGCGGGGCGTCTTATGCCGGCCGCCGCCTGTAATGCAAATTTTGGCCGCAATCGGGGCCATACCGCGTCTTGCCAAGGTCCAGCGGCGCTAACACATCCTTCAGGCCGCCCGGCTAGAAGGGCGGCGCCGGTTGCATTGCCGGGTGCCATTTGGCATAGCTTCGCAGGAGCGGTCCGGTCCCGGTTGGACCTGCCGCCATACCTACTCGGATGCGGGTGTAGCTCAGGGGTAGAGCACGACCTTGCCAAGGTCGGGGTCGAGGGTTCGAAATCCCTTCGCCCGCTCCAGTTTCTCTCCGGACAGCAATGGCATGGCCGATGCGTGCAAAGCGCATTCGGCAGCTATCGGAGGAACGAAACGCGAAGCTCCCGCCAGAACACGGGGAAAATCCGGAGACTTTGTTCGTGGCCCGTTCACAGCAATGGCGGCCTAGCCGACACCCAGCGCCGTTGGTCTGCCCGCCCCGTGGTACAGAAATTCAGATGCTCGTATTCTTGCGATACAATGAGACCGACGACCTTCATGGTTTCGCGGTCACATTGGCCTGCACCCGGTTCCGAAGACACCGAGTTAGGTGTTTTGATGGAGCTGGAGGTGTGTCATGGAGCGACGGAAGTTTACGCGGGAGTTTAAGCTTGAGGCTGTGCGCCTGATCAAGGATCGAGGCGTCTCGTATGTGCAGGCGTCGGAAGACCTTGGGGTTCACACATCGCAACTGCGCGACTGGGTGAAGAAGCTCTCCGACGATCCCGAACACGCGTTTCCCGGCAATGGCCAGATGAAGCCGGAGCAGCTGGAGATTGCCCGGCTCAAGCGCGAAGTCGCCAAGCTGAAGGCCGAACGCGACATCCTAAAAAAAGCCGCGGCCTACTTCGCGAAGGAATCGACGTGAAGTTCGGTTTTATTGCGAAGCACCGGGGGATCTGGCCGGCGGATTGGTTGTGCGGGGCGCTCGGTGTCTCGCGGGGTGGCTTCTATGGTTGGCTGACACGACCGCGCAGCCAGCACAGCCGTGACGATGAAGAGATTGGTGCCAAGGTCCGTGCCAGCTTCGTGGCGAGCGATCGAACCTATGGCGCCAGGCGGGTGTGGCGCGACCTGCTGACGGAAGGCATTGCGTGCGGTCTGCATCGGGTCGGAGCGGTTGATGCGGCAACAGGCTCTCAAAGCACGTCCGCGACGGCGTCGTCTGCCGCCTGATCTGGGTGAGCGGCAGGTCGCCGCCGTCGCTCCCAACGTGCTTGATCGCGCCTTCGAAGCAACCGCTCCCAACCGCAAATGGATTGCGGACTTCACCTACGTGTGGACGGCGGAAGGCTGGCTCTACGTTGCTGCTGTCATCGACCTGTTCTCGCGTCGCGTGGTCGGCTGGTCGATGAGCGCAGGGATGACTGCGCAACTCGTGACCGACGCTCTGGTGATGGCGATCTGGCGGCGGGGTAAACCAGATGCGCTGCTGCATCACTCCGACCGCGGCAGCCAGTACACCAGCGAACAGTTCCAGCGGCTCATGGCCGACAACGGCGTCATCTGCTCGATGAGCCGATCAGGCAACGTGTGGGACAACGCCGCGATGGAGAGCTTCTTCTCGTCGCTGAAGACTGAGCGCACCGGGAACAAAACCTACCGGACGCGAGACCAAGCCAGAGCGGATGTGTTCGACTACATCGAGCGCTTCTACAATCTCAAACGAAGGCACTCGACCATCGGGTACCTGAGCCCTATGGAGTTCGAGCGGAAGGCTGGATTAGCTTAAGCGGGTGTCATCCAAACCGGGTGCAGGCCAATCAGGTGCCTTTTCAGACACTCCTCGCTCTAATTGCGTTGGTTGGCTTCATGGCTGGGCTTATGAGGCTATCGAAGGATCTCTTTGGTCTGCACCTCGACGCTTTCATCCTCAACATCTGGAACCGGGAACTGTATTCCAAGAACGCGTCTTGCCTCTATCTGCTGCTGGCAATGTCGCTATTGGTCTGCATCGTTCTCACGTTGGTGTGGTTCATCCTGTTCGTGGTTGCGAACCAACCTGGGAACGGACTTAGGAATCTATACGCAGCTCGTCTTGCGCTCGTAGGAGGTTGCAGTCGTTGTCCTCGCGGTGCTCGCGGTGATTCTGACCATCTTCTGGCCCAGCCGATTGTCCGCTACGCTAAGCGAAACGCAGGACATAAACGTCATGAAGCCAACCGATGCGAAAGGCGCGGCCATGGCATCCGCATTAGCGACCGCTTACCGTTGGGTAGATGTTGCACAATATGTCTTGCGATCATCCCGACTTGGCGTTTGTTGGATCGCGGGTCTCGCGGCGGCTGTCGTCGTCTTTCGATCTCCAACATCTTCTTGGTGGAATGTAGCAACCGCATTCGCTGCTCTAACGATGGTTACAATGAGCGGCTTTTTGATGAATGATATTTATGATCGGGAAAAGGATCGCTTAGCTGCCAAATTACGCCCTAGTGCCCTTGGACAGCTTTCTATTCGTGCCGCCCAGGTTGCGGTCGAGGTGTTTCGTGTTTTTGGCAACGATTTCGGCATACATCTCATTCGGCTTATCACCCGCATTGTGGATCATGGCAATCGCGGCTGCCCTCTACATTTATTCACCGGTCACGACAAAGTGGCCGGTCGTCAAGGGTGTCTACACGGCGCTCTTAGTGATATCGCCGCTGATGTTTGGGCGTCATGTCACCGGGATCGCACTACCAGGCGGCATATTAGCTTTATTGGCGACGTATATTGTATTCCGTGAAGCAGTGCTCGATGCCATCGATCTGAACGGGGATCTCATGTCGGGCGTTCGCACGGTCGCGTGTTACCTCGGGCAGCATTGCACGTTCGTGCTGGGCTGGGCGGGAATGTTCTTGGCACTCGCGGCCTCGCTGTTATTTTTAGATACCCCGGCAAGCAGAATGGCTATCGGCGTCGGCCTGGCCTTCCAAGCCGTCTCCGCTCTCCTGTTCGTAATGCGTATCCCGCACAGCCTGCGAGTAACACGTCTGACGTTGTGTTCGGGCGCATTGGCAGTGGCACTCGCCAATTAGGCGTGTTCCACAATGCATCTATTGACTGGGTCGGACGGTATCCTCGGGAAATGCCGGGGACTGTGGCAAGGCCAAAACAAGATAGTGAGTAATATCAAACCGTTAGCTGCGACCAACCGCAGCGTTGCCAAGGTCGGGGTCGAGGGTTCGAATCCCTTCGCCCGCTCCAGTTTCTCTCCGGACAGCAATGGCATGGCCGATGCGTGCAAAGCGCATTGGGCAAACGTGCCTGGGAACGACGCCTCCGTAATGTCCCTTAGGAGGGCGACCCTAGGGGCAACATCTGGAATTTTCCGGCGTTGGAGTTGATCCTATCCATGACCCACGAACCATGACGGTGGGGATGCCGATGGAATTTCCCTAAGAATCAAATATTCGACGAGGTCGCGATCGAGGTCTGGATGCCGAATATCGGAAAGGCGCATTTTCGAACTGTCGCAACGCCGTTTGTCGTTCTGACATCCCTGCTTGGACTTGGTGGTGCAGCGTGCGCCGAAAGCTATCATCGTGGGATTGTGGAATATGAAGTCGCCTGTATGCCGTGCCACGGAATTGATGGACGCGGTGATGGTCCCCTGGCCAGGACACTCAAGGTATCTCCGGCCGACCTGACCCAGATCAAGCGATCAAACGGCGGAGAATTTCCGTCCAGGAGAATTGCCGAAATCATTGACGGCCGCGTGATCGTTGCCACTCACGGAAAAAGAGACATGCCCGTCTGGGGTGATCGCTATCGCGTGTCTGTTCCGGGCGAAAATCCTGCCATGGTCGAACGGAGAGTGCGTACTCAGATCGAAGCGCTCATCAGCTATCTCAAGTCGATTCAAGAGCAGTGAGGATTCCGGCGATCTTGCCGGTCAGAGCTATCGACACCGCCGCTCGAAGCTCGATCAGGAGGACAACATGGGCCGCCTTCGCGTGCATCCCGAGAACCATCTCGTCAGCCGGATCGGGTGGCTGCGCGCCGCGGTGCTCGGTGCCAACGACGGCATCGTCTCAACCGCAAGCCTGATCGTGGGCGTGGCCGCGGCGGCGGCGACGCGGAACGACGTCTTGATCGCGGGCGTCGCGGGACTGGTGGCTGGCGCCATGTCGATGGCGGCCGGCGAATATGTGTCCGTCAGCTCGCAATCCGATACGGAACAGGCCGATCTTGCGCGCGAGCGCAAGGAGTTGAGCGAGAACGTCGCGTTCGAACGGGAGGAGCTTGCCGAAATCTACGTCAATCGCGGTGTCGATCAGGCCCTGGCGCGGCAGGTTGCCGATCAGCTGATGGCGAAGGATGCCTTAAGCGCCCACGCGCGCGATGAGCTTGGGATTTCGGAGATCACGACCGCGCGCCCTGTCCAAGCCGCACTGACATCGGCGGCGACGTTTGCCATCGGTGCGGCCATGCCGCTGATGATGGTTGTCATATCGCCCGCCGCGGCGCTTGTCCCCTTGGTGGCCGCAGCCTCATTGGGTTTTCTCGCGCTTCTCGGTGCAATCGGAGCAAGGGCCGGCGGCGCGAACGTCCTGCGAGCCACGGCCCGCGTCACATTCTGGGGCGTGTTGGCGATGGCTTTGACCGCTGGCATCGGAAAATTGTTCGGCACCGTTGTCTGACGGGTGCGCTTCCACGCTCCCGCGTCCGATCACCCCGCAAGCTGCACCTTGCGCTCGTAATAGGTCCACAACAGCGGGAACAGCCGCGGATTGAACGTGCCTTCGGCGCAATCGCGCGCCTCGTCCGCCGTGAGCGGGATCGCGCCGCCCATGATCTCGGCCTGCAGTTGGATCTGCGCGTTCTCTTCGAAGAACGTGCAGGCGAAGAACGCCTCTTCCGCAGTCGCGCCGACGATCACGCAGCCATGGCCGCGCATCTGCATCACGTTTCGGTCGCCGAGCGCGCGCGAGAGGTCGGCGGCCTGCTCGTCATTGACCACGAGGCGCGGGTTGTTCCAGGTCGGCACGCCGCCGCGCAGGAACGAGCCGTGCAGGAACACCGGCACCACCTCCTTGCCGGCAATGCCAAGCGCGCGCGCATGCGGCGCATGCAGATGGGCGATGCACATGGCGTCGGGCCGGTCGCGATGGATCTGGGTGTGGATGCGCCACTCCAGCGGGATCAATCCGCCGGGATGCTCGATGATGGTGCCGTCGATGTCGTAGACGAAGATCTGCTCCGGCCGCACCGTGGCCTTCTCGGTGCTGGCGCCGGGGCTGATGAAGCAGCGGTCGGTGCCGGGAACGCGGATCGACACGTGCCCGAACATTCCGATCGTTCCCTGCATGTTCAACATCCGCGCCAGCGTCGCGGTCTTCTCACGCAGCAAATCCTCTTCACTCATGGAAACGCTTCCCCTGTCTTTCAAGAAATTCCGTGCGGGCGTTTTTGATCGAGCATGATCTTAATCCGAAAACCGGTTCCCACTTTTCGGGATCATGCTCACTGCGATTTCGCCACGCCCGCCTTTTCGATGATGCCGCCCCAGCGGTCGATTTCCGTCGCCAGGAATTTGTGTACCTCCGCCGGCGGCGGACTTGCGACCGGAAGGAGTCCGAGCCTGATCATCAGCGCCTGGACGTCGGGCGCCGCTGCGGCCAGTGCGAACTCTTTCTGCAAGCGGTCGACGATCGGGGACGGTGTTGCCGCCGCCACGCAGATCATGGTCCAGCCCACGGCATCGAAGCCGGTGACGCCGGCTTCCGCGATGGTCGGAATGTCAGGGAGCGCCGGCACGCGCGTGGTCGAAGAGACGCCGAGCGCGCGCACCTTGCCGCCCGCGATCAGCGAAACCACCGAGCCGGCATCGGCGAACATCATCGCGACATGACCCGCCATCACGTCGTTCAACGCCGGCGGCGCGCCGCGATAGGCGACGCCGTTCATCTTCGTGCCGGTCATGGTCTGCAACAGCTCGGCGGCGAGATGCACCGCCGAGCCCGGGCCGCTCTGCGCAAACGAAATCTCGCCGGGTCGTTTCTTGGCGAGCGCAATCAACTCGGGAACGGATTTCGCGGGCAAGCCGGGATTGACCACCAGCACCAGCGGCGTGTGGAACAGCAGCGAGACCGCTTGCAGATCTTTCAGCGTGTCGAACGGCAGCGCCTTGAAGAGCGAGGGATTGGATGCAATCGAACTCGCCGTGGCGAGCAGCATGTGTCCGTCAGGCGATGCCTTGGCGACGGCTTGGGTCGCGATCACGCCCCCGCCGCCGGCGCGGTTCTCGACCACGATCGGCCGGCCCATGCGCTCCTGCAGCTTCGGCGCGATCGCGCGCACGACCGCATCGATACTGCCGCCGGCCGGGAACGACACGACAACGGTGATCGGACCGGTGGGATAGTTTTGCGCCTGCGCGGCAGGGCTTGATTGAAAGAGCAGCGCGGCGAGCACGGCCGCACCGAGAACCGATCGCTGAACCATATGGGCGCCCTCCCCAGGGACGCCCTACAGTACAGTCCAAAGCGGCGCGCGAATACGCGCAGCGGCGAAAAATGCCGGTTGTCAGCTATGCCGCCTTGCGCGGATCGATTGACGAGCAGAAATCGGCGAGCGCGTCGGCAAGGCTGCGCGTTGCCGGACTGGCGTCCGGTGCCGCGACCAGCGCCATCTCCGTATTTGTGACGGTCGGAAATCCTTCGCTTGCTTTGAGCACGCGATGCTCCGGCAAGATCGCGACCTCGGACAGAATGCTGACGCCGAGCCCCGCGGAAACGGCGGCCTGGATGCCGGCCAGGTTAGGACTCGTGTAGGCGATATGCCACGCGCGTCCGGCCAACTCGGTCGCATGGATCATGCGCTTGCGGTAAAGGCAGCCCTGCTCGGACATCACCAGCGGCAACGGATCGCGATCGAAGTCGATCGGATGCTTCCGGCTGGTGATCCACCGCAGCCGCTCGGGCCAAGATGCAATGCCGCCGCGCTCGCCGGCATCGCGCTTGTAGAGCGCAAGGTCGAGTTCGCCGCGCTCCAGCGCGCGGCGATTTTGCACGCTCAAGCCGCACTGAACATCGAGGCGCAATCCGGGGCGTGAACGCGTGAAATTCGACAGGAGCTCGGTCAGCCGATAGGCGGCAAAATCCTCCGGAATGCCGAGGCGGATGATGCCTTCGCCGGTCGGGCGCGCGAGCACATCGCGCGCTTCCTGTTCGAGCGCCAGGATCCTCCGCGAGTAGGAGAGAAGCCGCTCGCCCTGTTCGGTCGGCGTCGCCTGCTTTCCATTCCGGTGCAGCAGCGGATAGCCGAGCGTCTCTTCAAGCCGCCTGATCTGCTGGCTCACGGTCGACTGGGTACGGTGGACGCGCTCGCCGGCGCTGGTGAAGCCGCCGGTATCGACGACCGAAATAAAGCTGCGGAGGAGTTCGAGGTCGAGCATGGCCGCACCATTTACATTTCCACTTGTTTAGATGGTATCATTTAATTTCCAAATATCAAGGGGAGGGCCTACCTCGGACGCAAAGGAGTTTCCGCCATGCGCCCGACCTCAATCGCCGCCCCGGCCCCTACCGAGTTCCGCATTCCGTTTCCCATGATGGTGGCGGCGTTCTGCCTGCTCTGGGCTTCCGCCTTTTCGGTTGCCAAGCTCGCGATGGCCGATTGCCCGCCGCTGCTGCTGCTGACGATCCGCTTTCTGCTTGCCGGCGTGGTCGTGCTCGCGGCCGCCGCGGCCTTCGGCGTGCCGCTGAAGCTCGACCGCCGCAATCTTTTGCTGTTCGCCGTGCTCGGTGTCGCCAACCAGGCGGCGTATCTCGGCCTCGGTTACATCGGCTTACGCAGCATCCCGTCGGGCCTGTCCGCACTGATCGTCAGCGCCAATCCCGTGCTCGCCGCCGTGCTGGCCGCGGTGTTTCTGCGCGAGCGCATGACCTTTAGGAAGATCGCCGGTCTTTTGCTCGGCGTCGGCGGTGTTGCATTTGTCGTCGAGAGCCGGCTGGCGGGAGGCCTGGACCCGGTCGGCATCGCCTTCACGATCGCGGGGCTGATTTCACTGGTCGTTGGCACCATTCTGTTCAAGCGGTTCGCGCCCACCAACGGATTCTGGGTCGGCAACGGCGTGCAAAGCCTCACGGCCGGCGTCGCGACGCTGCCGTTCGCGCTCGGCTTCGAAAATGTCGGCGACATCGTGCCGACCTGGTCGCTGCTCGCGGCGATGGCCTACCTGGTGCTGTTCGTGTCGGTGTTCGCCTATCTGCTGTGGTTCCAGATGCTCAGCGTCTCGGGTGCGACCGCGGCGAGCTCCTACCACTTCCTGATGCCGCCGCTCGGAATGCTGTTCGGCTGGCTGTTGCTTGGCGAGCATGTCGCGGCGACTGACCTCCTCGGCATCGTCCCCGTCGCGCTCGGCATCTACCTTGTAACCCGTCCAACACGAATTTGAGCGCGACCCGCGACGATTCAGGCGTTTGATCGGAGCTCGGCGACCCCTTATGAAGGCCGCCGAGCTCTGAAAACGCAGGAAGAAACGTCAATGGTCGCACTGACACGCCGCGCGGTGCTCGCGGGATTGTCGTCCCTAGGCGCGATGCCGGCCGCTGCGCAATCCGGCAGCGGAGCAGGGAATTGGCCCAACCGGCCGATCACGATGGTGCACGGCCTGCCGCCGGGCGGCTCGGTCGACGGCATCGTCCGCATCGTTGCGGAAGGATTGTCGACGCGGCTCGGCCAGTCGGTCGTGGTCGACGCGAGGCCCGGCGCCGGCGCGACGCTGGCGGCGTCGCAGGTCGCGCGCGCCGCGCCGGACGGCTACACGCTGCTCGGCATTCCGTCCGGGCACGCGGTCAGCGCGGCGATGTACCGGAAGCTCGCCTACCAGCCGGTCGACGATTTCACGTTCATCAGCACGGTCACCGAATATCCGTTCGTGCTGGTGACGCATCCCGAACACGCGATCAAGACGCTGAAGGATCTCGTTGCTGCCGGGCGTTCGCAGAAAGAGCCGCTGCTGTACGGCGGCCCGAACGGAACGCTCCAGCATCTGTCGGTCGAGCTTCTGTCGCGCGTCACCAATGCGCGCGTGCAACTCGTGCCGTATCGCGGCAGCCCGCAGGCGGTGACCGACCTGCTCGGCAAGCGTCTCGACTTCATGCTCGATCCGCCGACCGCGCACCTCGAGGCGATCAGGAGCGGCCAGTTGCGCGCGATTGCCGTGACCGGCGCGACGCGCTTCTTCGCGCTGCCGGACGTGCCGACCGTCGCCGAATCCGGCTTTCCGGATTTCGTCATCGGCTCCTGGCAGGGCGTGGTCGGTCCGGCGGGAATGCCGGACGCGCTGGTGACGCGGCTGAACAAGGAGATTGCCGCCGTCATCGCCGAGCCGGCGGTGGTCGAGCGGCTCAAGGCGCTGGGCAACGATCCGAAGCCCTCGACGCCCGCCGAGTTCAAGAGCCGGGTCGCCGCCGATATCGACCGATGGACCAAAGTGGTCGCGGCTGCGAATATCGAGCGCATCTAGTGAAGATGGCCCGCAATGTTGCATCACCTCCATTCCGCTCGTCCCCGCGAAAGCGGGGGACCCAGGGGCCAAAAGGAAGGTTCTCGATTCCCGCTTGCGCGGGAATGAGCGGAGGAGAGGGCCAACTCAAGCCAGGAATAGTTCAGGAGCGTACTAAGTGACATCGGTTGAGACGTCGGCGCCGCCTGTACAAACGAGCGGCGCGGCCACGCCGCGCCCGGTTTTCGTGTCGGCGGAGGCGTGCAGACAA
>CAWKMR010000029.1:0-79975 GCA_963850705.1 uncultured Alphaproteobacteria bacterium
ATTGAGAACCGCATAGCCTCAGGTCAGGCTGCCAGCTTCAAGTCCTTCTTGTCGATCACCGCAATCCCGACCTTGCTCATCCGGCGGTGCATCGTTTCGATCTCTTCGGCACGCGGCTGCGGCATGGGAGGACGCATCGCCGGACTATCGACGAGGCCGCGCAGATAGGCGCCGATCTTGTAGCGGACGTGCAGGCGACCCTCACCTTTCTGGAAAGCCTGCAACTCGCTCAAGCCGCTCGTCCAGATCTTGGTCGCAGTCGCTACATCGCCGCGCTTCCAGGCGTCGATGTGATCGAGCATCTGCTCAACCGCTACGTTCCAGAAGCCCGACAACGTGCCGTCGAAATTCCCGGCCGCCAGATATTCGTGGAAGTAATAGCCGCTTGATTGCAGGACGGCGACATCACGGTCCAGGGAGCGCAGCAACTGAGTGATCTTCTTGTTGCCCTCATAAGGGTAGGTCATCTTCCAGCCCACGATGTTCGGAAGCGCCTTGCACATGATCTCGGTCGCGCGTGCGGGCGTGCCCTTGCCGTAGATGGGCACGATCGATCCCCCCGACGGATGTGTGATGATCGGGAGATCGGCGACTTTGTCCTGCTCCCTGAGCATGTCGAGCCAGACTTCGGGATACTTGTCGGCATCCCAGCCGGACGAAACCTCGGTGCCGCCACAAGGCGGAATGGCGAACTGGCCGTCGGCGCCGATCGCCTTGATGTCGCGGGCGACGTCAACGGCTTTGGCTGTGCTGATCCCGAAATTGCCGGCGAAGATCGGCATCTTGCCGGCCGCTTCCTCCATCGCGATTTCAAGCACGCGCCGCTTTTCCACGCGCGTCAGGGTGTGGATTTCGCCGGCGGCAGAATTCACGATCAGGCCGCCGACATTCACGAACCGCGGCTGCAGATAGTAACGGATGATCCTGCGGTAGCCGGCTTCATCGATCAGCTCCCCTCGAGTCGAAAGGACAAGAGATCGCCGTAAAGTACTTCCTGGCAATGTTGGTCAAGGGCGTTTCCTTTCTTCTGGTTTCTGTTGTTGATTATTTCGGTGGCTGACTGACGAGCCGGAACTCCGCCAGCACATCTTCGGGTTGGCTCATGGTCTCGGCAACCAATTTCTGAAGGTCCTGTCCCGACAACGGATCGACGTCGAATGCCCGCTGCTTGGCATCGGCGATAAATTGTCGGTATTTGACCATCTGCTCAAATGCACCGCGGAGCGCTGC
The DNA here is from genome assembly GCA_963850705.1 of uncultured Alphaproteobacteria bacterium. GTDB lineage: Bacteria > Pseudomonadota > Alphaproteobacteria > Rhizobiales > Xanthobacteraceae > VAZQ01. The sequence goes on from CAWKMR010000029.1 coordinate 1,231, forward strand.
AAGGCGCTGCGGCAGATTAACCCCGGAGTAGATACAAGCGCGCGGCCGATTGCTGATGTGCTGGCAAGTAAGAAGAGCACGCGGCGATCCTTGTCATTGGTGCCGAGTTCGGGAAGCGCCGGCACATCGGGCAGGTAGTTCGTGCGCGATACGTTGACGGCGTGGAGAAGCCGGATCAGCTTCTCTCTAGACCACGTTTCTTTCGTCTGCAGATACTCCCAGCTCGCACTCGCCACCCACACCGTCGACCTCGCCGCGCTCCATTGCAAGGCCGCGCGCATCAGAGTCGTCGGGATAGCCCGTGATCACTTTGAAGCTCGTTCCGAGCATACGGGTCAGCGACCACGGGACCGTTGCGGCAGTCCCTGAGGCCCCTCCAGCAGCCATGGAGACCTCGCGCTGCATCACATCGGCAAGCGTGGTTACGGGCGATGAATGCCAGACCCCACCTACCAGGATGCTAGGGCATACGCGCCCAACCCACATGAACTTTTCCGGGTCATACATTGCAGAGCATCCGAGCAGCTTCTCCGACAGAATGGTCGGCTGGAACATGGCGATCGTCGTGCCGTTCTTGGGCGCAACATTGTAGACATATTGCGCAGCGACGACGCTCGACGCGCCCGGCATGTTGCGGACGATGATTGACGGGTTTCCTGGAATGAAGCGGCGAAGGTGCTGGCTTATCAGAGCGGAAGCTGAGAGCATAACCGCCGGCCTCGCCGGTCCCGACGACAAGCGTGATCGTATTTCCGTGATAGAAGTCGGCAACCGGGTCTGCTGCTGAAGCTGGTGTGGCGCTGATGGCCGCAATGATCAGCGCAATCTGAGCAACGCTAGAACGGCGCGCGGGTCTCGCGCATTGACTTTATCACGATGGCGTTTCCTCATTTTTTTAAGATCATAGCACAGGCTGCGTAGGCGACAATACGAGCGATGCCAGCGGCAGTGCGTCGCGTGTCCTATGGGAGGGATGGTTCGCCGACAGTCACGACGATATCGTCTCCTTGCTAAGGGAGGACGATATGACGTGGTCTGTCCGATCGTCGCGGCGGTCGTCGTTGCAATGCTGCTCATGGCCCCATCCGGGATTGCATCGGCGCGAAGCTATCCCGACCGTCCGGTCCGCATCATCATCGCCTTCAGTGCCGGCGGCTCGATCGACGCGCTGGGGCGCATCGTCGCGCAAAAGCTGGCGGAGGCCTCGGCCAGAACGCCGTGGTGGAAAATCGGCCAGGCGGCGGCGCCAATATCGGGGCGGTCGCGGGGGCGCAGGCGGCGCCGGACGGCTATACGTTGCATCTCGCGGCGCAGTCGGTGGCGGTGAATGCGACGCTCGCGCCGGTGAAGGGTTTCGATCCCGCGGCCGATTTCGCGCCGGTGATCCTGATCGCGACCGCGCAGGACGTGTTGATCGTTCCGCCCAACTCACCGTTCCATTCGGTCAGGGAATTGGTCGACTACGCCAAGGCTCATCCGGGCGAATTGAACACCGGCACCATGGGTCCCGGCACGTCGTCGACGCTGGCGACGATCCTGTTCGGCATGGAAGCCGGCATCAAGTTGCAGCACATTCCCTACACGTCGTCGTCGGCGGTGCAAACCGATTTGATGACCGGACGCGTCTCGCTGCTCATCCCCGCGCTCGGCGGCTATCTCGGCCACATCGAGACCGGCAAGGTGCGGCCGCTGGCGGTGTCGGGCCGCACCCGCGCCGCGCAGCTTCCGGAGGTGCCGACCTATCAGGAGGCGGGGCTTTCGCCGATCGAGGAGTCGAGCTGGTACGCGCTGTTCGCGCCGAAAGGTACGGCCACGTCCGTCATTGCACGGATCAATGCCGAGATGACCCGCATTCTCGCCGCCTCGGACATGAAGGCGCGGGAATTGAGAATGGGCTTCCGGCTCGAAGGCGGCTCGCCCGAGCGGCTCGGAACATTCATCAAGAGCGAGATTGTCAAATGGGCCGAGCTTGCCAAGCGAGCAGGGCTTGTTACGAAGTAGTCCGCCGCAGACCCGGCCGGGAGGGATGCAGAGATTGGGCGTGAGGGCGGCAGTCGTCGCCGCGATATGGATAGGCGCGTCCGGTGCTGCGCGGCGCAAACGACTTCCGCACAGACTAGCCGGACAAGTCGGTCCGCATGGTCGTCGCCTTCGGGGCCGGCGGCACGCTCGACACGCTGGCGCGCATCGTCAGCCGAAGCTCAGAGAAATGTGGGGCCAGAAGGTCGTGGTCGAGAACCGCGCCGGCGCCGGCGGCAATATCGGCGCGGCGCAGGCGTCGCAGGCGGCGCCGGACGGCTACACGCTGCACTTCGGCGCGCAGACGCTGGCCGTCAACGTCACCATCCGCCGCACAAGGGCTTCGATCCGGTGCGCGATCTCGATCCGATCATGCTGGTCGGCACCGCGCAGGACGTGCTGATGGTGCCGCCGGAGTTTCCAGCGAAGACCGTGCAGGAGCTGATCGACATCGCCAAGGCACGGCCCGGCGAATTCAACTACGCATCCGCCGGTCCCGGCTCGTCGCGGCCATCTCGCGACCGTGCTGTTCAGCGAGGTCACCGGCATGAAGCTCCAGCACGTGCCCTACAATTCGCTGAGCCAGGCGGTGATGGACATCATGAGCGGGCGCATCTCGCTGTGGATCGTGACGCTCGGCGGCACCTCGGCAACATCAGTCAGGCAAGGTGCGGGCGCTGGCGGTGTCGGGCGAAAGCCGCGCCGAGCAGCTTCCCGAACATGCCGACCTTCAAGGAGCTCGGCGTGCCGATCGTGGAGGAGACGAGCTGGTACGGCATCTTCGCGCCCAAGGGCACGCCGCGGAAGATCGTCGAGAAGATCAACCGCGACGTGAACGCGGTGCTGGCGCTGCCGGACGTCAAGGCGCGCGGCGTAACGCTTGGCTATCGCTTCGTCGGCGGCTCGCCGGAGGGGCTCGGCGAACTGCTCAAGAGCGAGATCGCCAAGTGGGCGGAGATCGCCGACAAGGCCAGCCTGGCCAAGCGGTAGCGCTATCAGCATCCGTCATCCCGGCAAGCCCGGCGAATGACGCAAGAAGAACAAGGAAACGCGTGCTCGGGGGATTTCTCGCCGTCTGTTCGGCGGCGACGTTTGCTTTCAACAATGCCAGCGTGCGGCGCGGCGTGCTACGGGCTCGATGGCGCAGGCGCATGGCGATCACGGTGCCGATCGGCGTGCCGCTGTTCTTCCTCGCCGCGCTGCTTACCGGCCAGCTCGGCGAAGTCTGGGGTTCTCGCCGACAGCGCTCGCCGCGCTGTCGCTCGCCGGCATTCTCCATTTCGTCTGGGGCCGTTACTGCAACTACCGCGCCACGCGCGCGATCGGCACCAATCTGGTCGCGCCGATCCAGCAGTTCAATCTGCTCTGGTCACGCTGATGCTGGCGATCTGGCTGCTGGGCGAATAGCTCACGCTGCTGAAGATCCTCGGCATCGGGCTGATGCTGCTCGGCCCGAGCATCACGATGCGGCGAGCGTCGGCGACGGCGGAGCGCCAAGGCTTCCGACGAGAAGATCACCGCGATCGATGCCGAGAAGCCGGCGGCGTTCGAGCCGAAATACGCCGAGGGCTATCACGTTCTCGCTGCTGTCCGCGATCGGCTACGGCCTGAGCCCGATCCTGGTGCGCGTCGGCGCTCGAGGGCCTGGGCATCGCCGCGAGCCTGCGGGCGGGCTCGTCGCCTACATGGCGGCGACCGCCGTCATGGCGCTGGTGCTGCTGTGGCCCGGCCAGATTGCGCCATGCGCTGCGATCGATCGCGAAGCCGCGAAGTGGTTCACGCTGCTCCGGCTTCCTGGTGTTCCTGTCGCAGATGTTCCTCTACATGGCGATGTCGGTCGCGCCGGTCACGGTGGTGTCGCCGATCAACCGGCTGTCGATCCTGTTCCGGCTCTATTTCAGCCGGCTGCTCAATCCGCAGCACGAGATGTTCGGCGAGCAACCTGAAGTCCTGCCGCTTGAGCAGTGGATGAGCGACCGCTAGTGGAGTGGATTTGACATTCGCTACCCATCGAGCAGCGGCTTCGCTAAGCGAATGTCAAATCCAAAACTCCACTAGCACTTAATACTTGCTAGTGGTCCTTTGATTCTAACATTCGCAAACTCGCCCGCGGAAACGGGATGCGAATGTTAGAATCGGACCACTAGCGAGGGCTGGCCGGGGGCGGGCTTGAACGAGTCGTCGTCACAGAGAGGCGATGCTAATACCCCGCCGCCAGTGCGCCGCGCGTCCGCGGGTCGGCGGCACCGACAAAGCCGTTTGGCGTCACCAGGATTGTGTTGGCCGATGTGCCGGGCGGCCGGCGCTCGACCTTGTGGCCGCGGCCCTCGAGCGCCGTGACGAGATTGGCCGGCAGGCTCTGCTCCACCAGCACGCGATCCGGCGACCACTGATGATGGATGCGCGGCGCCGCCACCGCGTCGACGGCGTTCATGTTGCGGTCGATCACGTTGACGACGATCTGCAGCACGGCGGTGATGATCCGGCTGCCGCCCGGCGAACCCGTGACGATCAGGGGCCGGCCGTTCTTGAGCACGATGGTCGGGCTCATGGACGACAGCGGGCGCTTGTTCGGGCCGGGCGCATTGGCGTCGCCGCCGATCAGCCCGTAGGCGTTGGGCGCGGCGGGGCCCGCCGCAAAATCGTCGAGCTCGTTGTTGAGCAGCACGCCGGTGCCTTCTGCGACGAGGCCGACGCCGTAGCTGAAGTTGAGCGTATAGGTGTTGGAAACGGCATTGCCGTAACGGTCGATCACCGAGAAATGCGTGGTGTTGTCGCCTTCGCGCGGCAGCGGCACGTCGTCGCGGATCTCGCGCGACGGTGTGGCGCGCGCGGGATCGATGCCGGCGCGAAGCTGCGCGGCGTAGCGTTTGGACATCAATCGCGCCAGCGGCGCACTCACCACCGCCGGATCGCCGAGGTAAGCGGCGCGGTCGGCATAGGCGCGCCGCATGGCCTCGATCATCAAGTGCAGGCGCGCGGCTTCATCCTGCTCATGCAACTTGTAGCCTTCAAGGACGTTCAGCATCTCGACCAGCACGACGCCGCCGGATGACGACGGTGGCATCGAGATGATCTCATGCCCGCGGTAGCGGCCGCGCACCGGCCGGCGGATGTGGGGCCGATAATTCTTGAGGTCGTCCGCGGTCATGATGCCGCCGGCCGCCTGCACCGCGGCGGCGAGCTTCTCGGCGACCGGACCTTCGTAGAATGCCCGTGGCCCACGTTGCGCGATCGCCTCCAGCGTGTCGGCAAGGTCGCGCTGGATGAGCATGTCGCCCGGCGCCAATGCGCTGCCGTCGGACTTGAGGAAGATTTTTGCCGATGACGGCCAGCGCCCGAGCCGCACGCGTGCGCGGGGCAGCGAGTCCGCGATGTCGTCCTCGACTGCAAATCCCTCGCGTGCGAGCGCGATAGCGGGCGCGATCAGCTCCGCGAGCGTCAGGCGGCCGGAACCGTAGCGCTGGTGCGCCAGCGCCAAGCCGGCAACGGTGCCGGGCACGCCGATCCCGAGCGCGGAATCGCGCGAGCGGCGCGGATCGGCGTTGCCTTTCTCGTCGAGGAACATCTCGCGCGTGGCGGCGGCCGGCGCGGTCTCGCGATAGTCGATCGCGATGTTCGCGCTGGCTGCGCTGGCGCTCGCCCAGGCGGATGACCATGTAGCCGCCGCCGCCGATATTGCCGGCGCGGGGATAGGTGACCGCCATTGCAAACCCGGTGGCGACCGCGGCGTCGACCGCGTTGCCGCCCTTCTCCAGCACGGCGAGGCCGATCCGCGCGGCGCGCGCTTCCTGCGCGACCACCATGCCGTGGCGGGCTTCGACCGCTTCCGCATGGGCGGCCGGCGGCGATAGGGCCAGGCCGGCAATCAACAAGGAAAAGACGAGGCGGATCATCGCGTTCTTTCAGGACACCGGCCGTGGATCATGGCCTGCGCAGGGTGCGGGAACAAGGAACAAGCCTGTGAAATCCAAACGTCACACGCCCCTGTTAGCCTTGAAAAGCGCCCCAATTTATCGCTCTGGGCCACCCGCCTGCACGCCTCGCTCTCCGTCTGTTTCCCCGGGAGTGCCTATCCATGTGTTGGCTTTTCGCGAATCCGGCCGGATACTCGCGACGCCGCCGCGTGGATGATAAAACTCCCGGGCTAACGACTGGCAGCCCTATACCCTTCGCCGGGGATGGAGCCGTCTTCAGGGGCGAGTCATGCAGCATTCCATTGGAACCGACGAGGAGCACTCTGCGGCCCTGCTCGTCGCTGCCGCGGAGGCGCTGTTGACGGCTCAAAAACCCACGGTTCCGAGCGACTTTGTTTCGGGTCTGTTCGGCCGCGCGGCGCCCGAGGATATCAACCGCTATGACGGGCGCGAGATCGCCGCCCTGGCGGAATCGGCCTGGAACTTCCTCGCGGAACGTGCCCCGGGCGCGCCGAAGCTGCGAATCGCCACGCCGTCCCGCACCGCCAGCGAGCTTTTGCGCCACACCTCGGTGATCGAAATCGTCAACGACGACATGCCGTTCCTGCTCAACTCCATCAATGGGTGAGCTGACGGAGCGGGGCGTCGAAGCCCGCCTGGTCGTGCATCCTGTATTTAATGTCACGCGCGATCGGTCGGGCCGGCTCACCGGCTTCGAGGGGCTGCGTCCCTCGACCAAGGGTGCCTCGCGCGAAAGTTTCATCCACATCCACCTCGACCGCATCACCGACGAGGCACAGCGCGCCGAGCTGATCGCCGCGCTCGAGATGGTCGATCGCGGATGTACGGCTCGGCGTTCAGGACTGGCGGGCGATGACGGCGCGCGTCGGCGAGATCGCTGCCGAGCTCAAGATCAATCCGCCGCCGCTGCCGAAGGACGAGATCGACGAGACCGTCGCATTCCTCGAATGGCTGATCAGCGACAACTTCACCTTCCTCGGCGCGCGCGACTACGTCTTCACCGACAAGGAAGGCGCGCTCGAGCCGTTGCACGAGACTGGTCTCGGGCTCCTGCGCTCGCCCGAGCGCCGGGTGCTGCGCACTGGAACGCAGCTTGTCGTCGTCACGCCGGAGCTGCGCGCCTTCCTGAAGGAGCCGAAGCTCCTGATCGTCACCAAGTCGGCGGTGCGCTCGAAGGTCCATCGGCGCACGCATATGGATTACATCGGCATCAAGCGCTTCAACGCCAAGGGCAAGCTCGTGGGCGAGTTCCGCATCGTCGGGCTGTTCACGTCCACCGTCTACACGCGCTCGACCCGCACGATTCCGCATCTGCGCCGCAAGGTTGACGCGGTCATCAAACGCGTGGGCTTCGATCCCGACAGCCATTCCGGCAAGGCGTTGGCCAACGTCCTCGACACCTATTCGCGCGACGAGCTGTTCCAGATCGACGAGGACACGCTCCTCCAGTTCGCAATGCTGATCCTTCAGCTCGACGAGCGCCCGCGCGTGCGGGTGCTCTCGCGTCCCGATCGCTTCGACCGTTTCGTGTCGGTATTGGTGTTCGTGCCGCGCGATCGATACAACAGCACGGTGCGAGTGGCGATCGGCGAGTATCTCGCCGAAGTCTATCAGGGCCGCATGAGCGCCTACTATCCGTTCTTCCCGGAAGGGCCGCTGGTGCGTGTCCACTTCATCATCGGCCGCGACCAGGGCGAATGCCCGCGGCCCGATCGCGCGACCCTTGAGGAGACCGTCAGCAACATCATCCGCACCTGGACCGACGGTCTGTCGGACGCACTTTCCGTCGTGCACGACCCCGGCAATGCGCGCGAGCTGTTCCTGCGCTATCGCAACTCGTTCTCGGAAGGCTATCGCGCGGTCTACTCGCCGCTCGTCGCGGTGAACGACATCAAGGTGATCGCGGGCCTGTCGCCGGCGCGCCCCCTGGGCGCCGACTTCCACCGCCGCACCGAGACCATCGACGGCGGCATCGGCCTCAAGGTCTGGAGTCACGGCCGCCCGATCCCGTTGTCGGAGCGGGTGCCGGTGCTGGAGAACATGGGCTTTCGCGTGGTGGACGAGCAGACCCACCATATCCGGCTCGACGCCGACAACCGTCCCGACGTCTGGCTGCACGACATGGTGCTGGAGCGCTCCGGCGTCGGCGACATTGACCTCTCGGATTCCAAGCAACGGCTGGAAGCCTGCTTCATCGTCGTCATGACCGGCGTCGCCGAGAACGACGGCTACAACGCGCTGGTATTGTCGCGGCGGCCTCGCGTGGCGCGACGTCGCGCTGATCCGTACCATCTCGCGCTTCCTGCGCCAGATCCGCGTGCCCTATTCGCAGGATTATATGTGGGACACGCTCGTGCGCCACGCGCAGGTCGCGGCGCAGATCGTGCAGCTATTTCACACGCGGTTCGATCCGCGTCTCGACGCGCAGCCGGAGGCGCGCACCGCGCGCCAGGACGAAATCGTCGCGGCGATCGAGCAGGCGCTTGGCGGCCGTCCAGAGCCTCGACGAAGACCGCATCATCCGGCAATTCGTCAATGCGGTGCAGTCGGCGTTGCGCACCAACTATTACCAGGTCGATGCCGACGGCCGGCCGAAGGCGCAGATCGCGATCAAATTCTCGAGCCGCAAGCTCGAAGGCGTGCCGCTGCCGAAGCCGCTGTATGAGATCTTCGTCTATTCGCCGCGGGTCGAGGGCGTGCATATGCGCTTCGGCAAGGTGGCGCGCGGCGGCATCCGCTGGTCGGACCGGCCGCAGGATTTCCGCACCGAAGTCCTCGGCCTGGTGAAGGCGCAGCAGGTCAAGAACGCCGTCATCGTGCCGGTCGGCGCCAAGGGCGGCTTCGTCCCCAAGCATATGCCGAAGGGCGGCACCCGCGAGCAGGTGCAGGCGGAAGGCACCGCCGCCTACAAGCTGTTCATCTCGACGCTGCTCGACGTCACCGACAATCTCGGCGATGCCGGCGTCATCCCGCCCGAGCAACGTCGTGCGGTATGACGACGACGATCCCTATCTGGTGGTCGCGGCCGACAAGGGCACGGCGACGTTCTCCGACATTGCCAACGGCATTGCGCTGGAGCGCGGCTTCTGGCTCGGCGACGCGTTCGCGTCCGGCGGTTCGGCCGGCTACGACCACAAGAAGATGGGCATCACCGCCCGCGGCGCGTGGGAATCGGTGAAGCGCCATTTCCGTGAGATGGACGTCGACATCGGTGCGACGCCGTTCACATGTGTCGGCGTCGGCGATATGTCGGGCGACGTGTTCGGCAACGGCCTGCTGCGCGAGATGACGACCAAGCTGCGTCGCGGCGTTCGATCATCGCGACATCTTCATCGATCCGAACCCCGATCCGGCGAAGAGCTTCGCCGAGCGCAAGCGGCTGTTCGAGCTGCCGCGGTCGAGCTGGCAGGATTACAACAAGTCGCTGATCTCGAAGGGCGGCGGCATCTATCCGCGCTCGCTCAAGGAGATCGTGCTGTCGCCGGAGGCGCAGGCGGCGATCGGCTTCGCCAAGGCGAAGGCGACGCCGCAGGAGGTGATGAACGCGATCCTGAAGGCGCCGGCCGACCTGCTCTTCTTCGGCGGCATCGGCACCTATGTGCGCGCCGCGACGGAGACCGACGACGCCGTCGGCGACCGCGCCAATGACGCGATCCGCGTCACCGGCGCCGAGCTGCGCTGCAAGGTGGTGGGCGAGGGCGCCAATCTCGGCATGACGCAGCGCGGCCGCATCGAGGCCGCCATGCGCGGCGTGCGGCTCAACACCGACGCCATCGACAATTCAGCCGGCGTCAACACCTCGGACTATCGAGGTCAATATCAAGATCGCGCTGACGCGCCCGGTGCGCGACGGGCGGCTCAAGGGCAATGCGCGCAATGCGCTGCTCGCGGAGATGACCGACGATGTTGCCGCGCTCGTGCTCCGCAACAACTATCTCCAGCCGCTGTCGATCTCGCTCGCGGAGCGGCAGGGCGTCGGCTATCTCGGCTTCTTCCAGCGGCTGATGCAATCGCTCGAAAGTAAGAGCCTGCTCGACCGCGCGGTCGAATACCTGCCGGACGACAAGGAGCTCGACGAGCGCCGCCGCCGGTCGGTGACGCTGACACGGCCGGAGCTGTCGGTGCTGCTGGCCTATGCCAAGCTGGCGCTCAAGGACGACCTGCTGGAGTCCGACGTTCCGGACGATCCTTATCTCGCGCGCGAGCTCGGGCGCTATTTCCCCGGTCCCGATTGCCGAACGGTTCCCGGACGCGCTGCAGCCATCACCGTCTGCGCCGCGAGATCATCGCCACGCAGCTCGCCAACTCGATCATCAATCGCGGCGGGCCGCAGTTCGTGGTGCGCACCGAGGATCAGACCGGCGCATCGGCGGCGAGCATCGCGACGGCGTTCGCCGCCGTGCGCGACAGCTACGGCATGACCGCGCTCAACACCGAGATCGACGGGCTCGACAACAAGATCGGCGGCAGTCTCCAGCTCGATCTCTATGCGTCGGTGCAGCGGCTGCTGCGCGACCGCGTGGTCTGGTTCCTGCGCAATGTCGATCTGACCAAGGGGCTCGCGGCGCTGGTGACGCATTACCGCGACGGCATCGCCGCCGTGGAGGCGGCGCTCGACAGCGCGCAGACGGCGGAGGCCGTGACCGCGCGCGACAGCCGCGTCGCGGAACTGACGGCCGCGGGCGTGCCCGCCGATCTCGCGCGCCGGCTCGCCAGCCTGCCGTCGCTCACGGCCGCGCCCGACATCGTGCTGGTGGCCGAGCGCACCGGCAAGAACATCGCCGACGTGACCGCGACCTATTTTGCGGCGGAATCGTTCTTCCAGCTCGACCGCATCACGCGGGCGGCGCGGGAGATCAGGGTCTCGGATTATTTCGACCGGCTGGCGCTCGACCGCGCGCTCGATTCGATCGGCGACGCCGAGCGGCGGCTGACCGCGGCCATGACCGCCGGCGGCACCGCCGGCGCGGCCGCGGTCGAGGCCTGGGTCGCCACTGCGGGCGGCCGACGTCCATCGCATCCGCGCGGCGGTGCACGAAATCGCGAATTCGGGGTTGACGCTGTCGAAGCTGTCGGTCGCCGCGAGCCTGCTCGGCGACCTGGTCCGGTAGGACCTGATCGGCTTGATCAGTCGCGATCCATGTCGCCGCCGGACGTGCCGTTGCGGCCGAACATATGCGGCGGCATGTGCTCGAGCGTCGTCCTCGAGCTGCGAGGCCTTGGCCCGCAGTTCCTCGGCCATGGTGCGCAGCCGGCCGGCGACCGTGAGGTCGAAGGTCGCCCGCGACAGGGCGATGCAGAGTTCCGCCTGGCGGCGAAGGAAATTGATGTCGGTCTCTTTCATGGTCGTCAGTGCCCCGTCTCAGGCGGGTTCAGTGTTGCTATTCGCAGGGAGCAACGCGGGAATAGTCGATCCGTTCCGCGCAGATTTAATCGTCGGAAGTGAAAATTTCGCAACCTTAACAGGGACCTAAGTACTGGGTGCCGCGGCCGCGTGGCTGCCCAGCTGCGCAGTCGCGCACGGCTAGTGCCGGAAATGCCGCGTGCCGGTGAACACCATGGCGACGCCGTGGTCGTCGGCGGCCTTGATGACCTCGTTGTCGCGCATGGAACCGCCGGGCTGGATCACGGCAGTGGCGCCGGCCTCGATCGTCACCAGCAGGCCGTCGGCGAAGGGGAAGAAGGCGTCGGAGGCGACCACGGAACCCTTGGTCAGCGGCTCCTTCAGGCCCGCCTCCTTGGCGGCGTCCTCGGCCTTGCGGGCGGCGATGCGGGCGGCGTCGACCCGGCTCATCTGGCCGGCGCCGATGCCGACGGTCGCGCGATCCTTGGCGTAGACGATGGTGTTCGACTTGACGTGCTTGGCGATGCGGAAGGCGAACGCCAGGTCGGCGAGCTCGGCATTGGTCGGCGCGCGCTTGGTGACGACCTTGAGGTCCATGTCGTCGACCACCGCGTTGTCGCGCGACTGCACCAGCAGGCCGCCGGCCAGCGACTTCACCGTCAGCCCGTTGCCGCGCGGATCGGGCAGGCCGCCGGCGAGCAGCAGCCGCAGGTTCTTCTTGGCGCCGACGATGGCGATCGCCTCGTCGGTCGCGTCCGGCGCGATGATGACCTCGGTGAAGATCTCGGTGATCGCGCGCGCGGCCTCGGCGTCGAGCGTGCGGTTGAGCGCGACGATACCGCCGAAGGCCGAGACCGGATCGCAGCGCAGCGCCTTGGTGTAGGCGTCGAGGATGCTCGCGCCCTCGGCGACGCCGCAGGGATTGGCGTGCTTGATGATGGCGACCGCGGCGGTGCGCTTGGGATCGAACTCGGCGACGCATTCGTAGGCCGCGTCGGTGTCGTTGAGGTTGTTGTAGGAGAGCTGCTTGCCCTGCACCTGCCGCGCGGTGGCGACGCCGGGACGCTGCTCGCGGCGAGCGATAGAACGCCGCCTGCTGGTGCGGGTTCTCGCCGTAGCGCAGCGCTTCGGTGAGCTTGCCGCCGAAGGCGCGGAACGCCGGCGCATCGTCGCCGAGCTCGATGCGCGAACCAGTTCGAGATCGCGGCGTCGTAGGCGGCGGTGCGCGCATAGGCCTTGGCGGCGAGCTTCTTGCGCAGCGCGAGCGTCGTGCCGTTGTGCTGCTTCGAGCTCGTCGAGCACGGCCGCGTAGTCCGCGACGTCGACGACGACCGCGACGTCGCCGTGGTTCTTGGCGGCGGCGCGGATCATCGCGGGGCCGCCGATGTCGATGTTCTCGATGCAGGTCGTCGAAGTCGGCGCCCTTCGCGACCGTCTCCTCGAACGGATAGAGATTGACCACCAGGAGGTCGATCGGGCGGATGCCGTGCGCCTGCATGGCGCCGGCATGCTCCTTGTTGTCGCGGATCGCGAGCAGGCCGCCATGCACCTTCGGATGCAGGGTCTTCACGCGGCCGTCCATCATCTCCGGGAAGCCGGTGAGCTCCGACACGTCGGTCACCTTGAGCCCGGCGTCGGCCAGCGCCTTGCGGGTGCCGCCGGTGGAGACGAGCTCGACGCCGCGCTCGGCGAGCGCGCGGGCAAAATCGATCAGGCCGGCCTTGTCGGAGACCGAGATCAGGGCGCGGGAGATGCGGCGGATGTTGTTCAGTCATGGCACATGGCTGCACTTGCACGATGGATCGCGCTCTGTACTCCGTCACGGCGGGCTGTGTCCAGCCGTCCACGCCTTGAGTGACCTGAGCTGTGGGAACCGGTTCGACGAACCGCAGACACCGCTGCGGATGATGGCGATCGCAGCGTCACAACGGCAGCTTCGGCTCCTCGCCGCGGCCGCGGCGCGGCGGCAGCGGCGAGGCCGCGATCATCGAGAACGTCCACTGCACCCGCGACACGTTGCGGGCGTGGCCATAGATCACGATCTGGAGCGTGCGCCGCGGCCCGTCGTTGCCGGCGAGATAGACGCTTTCCTCGAGCTCGATGCGGTCCTCGTAGGCGTTGAAGGTCCAGACCTCCTTGTTGGGCAGCATCAGCATGGCGCCGTGCGAATCCTGCAGGCGGCTGGCCTTGACCGACGGATGCAGGTGGAAGCGCAGCGCGAACTGATCCTGGTCGGCGGCGATCTCGCCGCTCACCGGGTTGAACATCATCCTCGCCGTCGAGCCGGTTGCCGTCGGCGGACAGCATCAGGGCGCGGTGATGGATGACGCCGAAATTGTCGGCATAGCCGTCGTGCGACGTCCGCAGCACCAGCGCGCCGTCCTCGCCCTCCTCGCGCGCGACCTCGACATTGCGCGGCCCGCCGATGATCGGCGCGCCCTGCAGCATGCGCCGGATCGCGCCCGGACTCGATGAAGCGGCATGACGACACGTCGTTGAACGTCACGGTCGAATGCGCGCTGGTGGCGCGCGCGACCTGCCGCCAGGCGTCGCGGCCGGTCGCGGTCAGGCCGCAATTGACGACGATGCGATTGAATTTGGCGGACAGCTCGAACGACAGGCAGCCGGCATGCGCCTCCTGGCTCGCCGGCATCGGCGGCGGCGGCCCGGTGTCCATGATGACGACGGTGCCGCTGGCTTCCAGCCGCTGATAGCCGGAATGGGCGGCGTTCGAGACCGGCGTGCCGCGCGCGTCGTCATAGGCGAGGATGGTGCTCAGGAGATCGGAGCGGGTCGGGCCCATGCCGTTGAACAGCGCGAAATTGCCGTCGCCGTGCCGGAAGAAGCGCAGCATCGGCATCATGCGGTCGATCGCATGCATCAGCGCCGGCGGCGGCGGCATGTTGCGGGCGGTGAACACCTGCCGCAGCGGCAGCAGATCGACCAGCAGTTCGATCAGCGCGCCGGGATTGCGGCTGATGTGCCCGCCGTCGGGCAGGATCTGCCGCTCGAGCTCGTCGCTCAGGCGCTTGGTCGCGGCCTTGATGTGGCGCGCCTGGTTGGCCATGCACAGCGACGCGTACATCACCGCGATCATCGACAGCAGCCGCGGCACGCCATCGCGCGCGTCGGGCGCGGTGTGGCGCAACTGCCGGACCTGGCGCGTCAGGCTGCGCAGGAAGCGCCGGTAGAAGCGCACGTCGGAATCGTCGAGCACCAGCGGCGCCTGGCTGATCCAGGAGATGATCCGGCGCGCGATGACTTCGGGCCGCCGCGCGGCCGCGTCGCCGGAGCTGTTGCAGCGAGATCCATTCGTCGACCAGCGCGCGCGCATTGGCGCGGGTGATGCCGGAATCGGCGGCGCGCAGATGGCGCAGCCAGCTGAAGCCGTGCAGCGCGACCGACCAGTCTTCGGACGGCGGCTTGACCTCGAACGGCGAGCGGGCGTCGCACACCACCACCTTGCCGCCGAACGAGAAGCGGCCGGCATAGATCTCGCTCGCGCGGGTGGAGTCGGCGGTGCGCAAGTCCTGCGGCGCAATCAGCAGCCGGTCGGGCGCGCCGGGGAGAAACGGCAGGCGTGCGAGCGAAAACCCGGTCAACCGGCCGAGCAGCTTGCGCGCCATCCCCCGCGCGAGAAACACGGACAATCGGGTCCGTTCCGCGACCGAAGCGCGCGACATCGAGGCGTGGGCTCCCCTCACTGCGGGCGTGCCATGCGTCCCGCGGCCGGACCATACCCGAAGGGCGTGACGGCGGCCAACCGACGGTTCGGTTACACGCGCTCCAGCCGGCACGCGTAGAAGCCGTCGAGGCCGCCCATTTGTGGATTGGAATCAGGCAGTTGGCAGGGCAGCGTGCGGAGGTCGCCGGCGCCGTCGAGGAACTCCGCGCGGCCGTGCGACCTCGCTCGCCGCAAGCGGCCGTCGGCGCACGCGAGAATCGCGCGCCAGCAGCTCGGTCGACCGGCTCCACGCCCTCGTCCGGCTCGAGCGAACAGGTGCAATAGACGATGAGGCCGCCCGGCTTGCGTCAGCTCGACCGCGCGCGCCAGCAGCCGGCGCTGCAGGGCGGCGAGCGTTGCGATGTCCGATTCGCGCTTGAGCCAGGGGATATCCGGATGGCGGCGGATGGTGCCGGTCGCCGAGCAGGGCGCGTCGAGCAGCACGGCGTCGAACGGCTCCGACTGCCACTCCGTGACATCGGCGGCGACGGTTTCGGCGTCGAGCCCGAGCCGCGCGAGGTTCTGCTTCAGCCGCTCGAGCCGCGGCTGCGGAGCGATCGACCGCGGTGACGCGGGCGCCGGCGGCGGCAAGCTGCGCGGTCTTGCCGCCGGGCGCCGCGCAGAGATCGGCGACCGACTTGCCGCGCACGTCGCCGAGGAGCTGCGCCGGCAGCGCCGCGGCGGCGTCCTGCACCCACCACGCGCCGTCGGCGTAGCCCGGCAGTCGCGGCACCGGCCCGTGCACGATCGCGCGCACCGATCCGGTCGGCAGCACCTGCCCGCCGAGCGCATTCGCCCAATGCGCAGGATCGGACTTCACCGTGAGGTCGAGCGCCGGCTCCTGGCCGTTGGCGGCGGCGATGGCGTGCGCGAGCTCGGGCCCGTAGGCGCGCTGCCAGCGCGCCATCAGCCAGTCCGGGGTGTCGAGCGCGACGGTGTCCCTGCCGCGCAATTGCTGCGCGGCATTTTTCGCGACACGGCGCAGCACGGCGTTGACCAGCCCCGCATAGCCCGCATCGCGCCGGTCCGCCTGCACCAGCCGCACCGACAGGTCGACCGCGGCATGGTCGGGCACGTCGAGCCAGAGAATCTGCGCGGCGCCGAGCAGCAGCGCGGTCTCGACCCGCGGCGCGTCCGCCGGGATGCCGCGATCGAGATAGAGGCCGAGCAGATGGCGCAGCGTGCCGAGGCGGCGCAGCACGGTCGCGACCAGCCGGCGGGTGAGGGCGCGGTCGCGCTCGGGCAGCGATGCCAGCCCTTGATGCGCGCCGCCGCCGTCGAGCTGATCGTCGAGCGAGCGGCCACGCCGCAGCACGCCTTCGAGGATGTCGGCGGCGATCCGGCGCGACGCGAGGCCCTGCGGTTCCGGCGATGAGGCAGTGGAATTCATGCGCTCATGTCGCATGAATCGTCATGATGATCGACACCCCTCCAAGTCATGGCCGGGCTTGGCCCGGCCATCCACGTCTTTTCGGAATCGCGGTGCCAAGACGTGGATGCCCGGCACAAGGCCGGGCATGACGGAGTCGAATTCACAGCCGGATGGCTTGGCGACTTCCTTTAGCCCCAAGGACCGCCGCGGCGGGTGCCCCAGGGGCTCGCGCCACCGGCCGGCGGCACTGCGGACCGGCTCGGCGCGCTTCCCCTTCCGCCGGTATTGGTGCTCACGCCCATCTCGACCGGCGAGCTGCTGGAGCGCCGCGATCCGGTTCTGGGTCGAGGGATGGGTCGCGAACAGGTTGTCCCAGCCGTGCCCGCCGGTCAGCGGGTTGATGATGAACATGTGCGCGGTGGCGGGATTCTGCTCCGCGCTCGGGTTCTCGATCTGGTGCGCGGCGTTCTCGATCTTCACCAGCCCCGTCATTAGCGGGGTCGGCGAGCCCAGGATCATCGCGCCCATCTTGTCGGCCGAGTATTCGCGGGTGCGGCTGATCGCCATCTGCACCAGCATGGCGGCGATCGGCGCGAGGATCACCATGGCGAGCGTGCCGATGATGCCGAAGCCGTTGTTGTTGCGGTGGCCGCCGCTGAAGAACATGCCGAACTGCGCGAGCATCGAGATCGCGCCGGCGAGCGTCGCGGTGATCGTCATGATCAGCGTGTCGCGGTTCTTGATGTGGGCGAGCTCATGCGCGATCGACGCCCGCGACCTCGTCGCGGCTGAGCGTGTTGAGCAGGCCGGTGGTGACCGCGACCGCCGCATTCTCGGGATTGCGGCCGGTGGCGAACGCGTTGGGCTGCGGGTTGTCCATGATGAACACGCGCGGCATCGGCAGGCCGGCGCGGCCCGCGAGATCGCGCACCATGCGGAAGACGTCGGGCGCCGAGCTCTCGTCGACCTGATGGGCGCCGTGCATCGACAGCACCATCTTGTCCGAATTCCAGAGGCTGAAGATGTTCATGCCGGCCGCGACGACCAGCGCGATCAGCGCGCCGGTCTGTCCGCCGATCAGGTAGCCGACACCCATGAACAGGGCGGTCATCCCCGCAAGCAGGATGGCAGTCTTGAAGTAGTTCATCTCCCTCTCCAGGCGGGCCGATCGTGGTTGCGTTTGGTCGACCGGCCCATCGGCGTAACGCGCCGCCCGCAGAAAACGGCGCATCTGCCGCGTAAAAAATGGGAACCGGGCGGCCACCTATCAAGGTGGCGCCGGTCCAGCGGTGTTTCTACGATAGGATTATGTTCTGGCGACGCGACGCCAAGGCAGAGTCGCAACGCCTCAGTGCGTCACGACCACCTGGGTGCCGACGTTGACGCGGGCATAGAGGTCGAGGACATCGCGGTTGTGCATCCGGATGCAGCCGTAGGAGACGAAGCCGCCGATCGAGCCCGGTTGATTGGTGCCGTGGATCGCGTATTCGCCGCCGCTCAGAGTCATTGCCGCCGCGCCCATCGGATTGCGGGGCGAGCCGCCTTCGATGACGTTCGGCAGTTTCGGATTGGCGCGCTTGATGTCCGCCGGCGGCGACCATGCCGGCCTGATGTATTTGCCGCTGATGCTTGCGGTGCCGGCCCATTGCTGGCCGGCGCGGCCGACGCCGACCGGATAGCTGATCGCGCGATCCTGTCCGACGACGAAGTAGAGGCGCCGCTGATTGGTCCTGACCACGATGGTCCCGACCGGATATCCGCTGAAGGCGACAGAGGCCTGCGCCTGTGCCGGACGCTGGGCCGAATCGATGGCCGCAAGAGCTGCCACGGCGGCAATGGCCGCCAATCCACGAGTGACATACGACATGATCGAACCGCTTTTTCTTGTGCCCACGCTACGAGCCGTGAAGCGGCACCACGCCGTCCCAGCCCCAACTCCCACATACAATATTAAGGTAAACGGCTCCCGACCTCAGCGGAAACCGGTTGATATCGTTACTTTTTTCCAAATTTTCCGGTGGCTGTGACGCTGCCGCAACAGGTGCCAAAAGGGGCGAGCGTGCAGAGAAAGCCTTGAAGAACGGGCAAATCTAGAGCGGCTGGCGTCGGTTGCTTCCTGCCGGAAACCGTCTCGCCGTCAGGCGGCGGTGTCGACGACGGCTCCGAGCTTGTGGGGATCGAGCCGGAACGCGATCTGCCGCCGCTTCCTCCTCTTGATCCAAGGGCTGTTGCGCAACGTCTTGCCCAGCACCGCCTTGGCCAGGAACGACGGTCCGCTCAGTGCGCGGCTGCGCGGCGTCCAGCCGATCTGGTAGCGCAGGATGCCGTTGGCGAGATTGACGATGTCGTTGCGGCGCGTCGCGCTGGTCGAATATTCGACCGTCATCGATACGTTGAGGCAGTCGTGGTTCTCGACGCGATACGGCGCGCTGTGCGGCCACTGCACCATCTGGCCCGGCGCGAATTCGAAGATGCGGGCGTATTCGTCGAACCATTCGGCGTAGGGGATATCGATCGCGGCATCGGCGATCGCGATGTGTTCGAGATGCTCCGGCGCGATGAAGGGCTCTTGCGGCGGATAGAACATGATGCGCTGGCGGCCCATGAGCTGGAACAGCATCTGCGCCGGCAGGTCAGCGTGGTAGTAGACCTGCGCCTTCGGCGAGGAGACGAGGATGCCCGCGCTTTCGTGGAAGCTTTCGAGGCCGATGCGCTCGCTCAACTCGTCGAACATCTCCCTGAGCAGATCGCCATAGCGGTCGTCGACCAGGTTCACGCGCTGCAGGTTGAGCCACAGCCTGCCGTTCGCGACGGCCTCGAAGACCTCCTCGCCGGTCAGTCCGCCGAGGTCGCCCTCGCGCCAGAACCGGCGATCGGTGCCCTGCTCACCGATATGGAAGATGCTGTAATGCGTGCGCGGATAATTCTCGATCAGCCTGGCGAGTTGCTTGCGTGAGAACAGCGGCGATTCATGCAGCCGGTGATCGACGCAGGTCGGCTGCTGGCCCCAGAGCGCGGCGAAATTCTCGCGCCAGTTGGTGAAGATCGGTCGTTGAGACATGCGGCTACCTGTTTGCAACGCGGCGCCCGCTTGCCGCCGGCTGCCAAATTCCTTGCAGACTACTATGAAGGGGGCGCGTGGCGCGTCTACGTCGCGCGGTCGCGAACGGCGTAAATTGAACATTGATTTGCGCGCGAAAGTTAATCGCGGCGAGCGGTTAGTGCCGCGATGGTCGCAACACGACAGAACTGTGCGCGTTAACGATACTCGTTAAGCGCCCTTCCGGTTCTGCCGGTTCTTCACGAGATCGTCGACCACGGTCGGATCGGCGAGCGTCGAGGTGTCGCCGAGCTCGCCGTAGTCGTCCTCGGCGATCTTGCGCAGGATGCGGCGCATGATCTTGCCGGAGCGCGTCTTCGGCAGGCCGGGCGCGAACTGGATGAGGTCGGGCGAGGCGATCGGGCCGATCTCCTTGCGCACCCACTGCACCAGCTCCTTGCGCAGGTCCTCGGTCGGCTGCTCGCCGGTCATCAGCGTGACATAGGCGTAGATGCCCTGGCCCTTGATGTCGTGCGGATAGCCGACCACGGCGGCTTCCGACACCTCGGTGTGCGCGACCAGCGCGCTCTCGACCTCGGCGGTGCCGAGCCGGTGGCCGGCGACGTTGATCACGTCGTCGACGCGGCCGGTGATCCAGTAGTAGCCGTCCTCGTCGCGGCGGCAGCCGTCGCCGGTGAAGTACTTGCCGGGATAGGTCTTGAAGTAGGTGTCGATGAAGCGCTGGTGGTCGCCGTAGACCGTGCGCATCTGGCCCGGCCAGGAATCGGCGATGCAGAGATTGCCGCTGGCGGCGCCCTCCAGCACCTTGCCTTCGGCATCGACGATCTGCGGCATGGATGCCGAAGAACGGCTCGCGTCGCCGAGCCGGGCTTGAGCGTGGTCGCGCCCGGCAGCGGCGTGATCAGGATGCCGCCGGTCTCGGTCTGCCACCAGGTGTCGACGATCGGGCAGCGGCCGTCGCCGACCACGCGGTGATACCACTCCCAGGCTTCCGGATTGATCGGCTCGCCGACGGTGCCGAGCAGCCGCAGCGAGGCGCGCGAGGTCTTCTTCACCGGCTCGTCGCCGGCCTGCATCAGCGCGCGGATCGCGGTCGGCGCGGTGTAGAAGATGTTGACCTTGTGCTTGTCGATCACCTCCCAGAAGCGCGACATGGTCGGATAGTTCGGCACGCCTTCGAACATCAGCGTGGTGGCGCCGTTCGCGAGCGGGCCGTAGACGATGTAGCTGTGGCCGGTGACCCAGCCGACGTCGGCGGTGCACCAGTAGATGTCGCCGTCGTGATAGTCGAAGACGTATTGGTGCGTCATCGCCACGTAGACGTGATAGCCGCCGGTGGTGTGCAGCACGCCCTTCGGCTTGCCGGTCGAGCCCGAGGTGTAGAGGATGAACAGCGGGTCCTCCGCGTTCATGTGCTCGCACGGGCATTCCGCGGTCACGACGCTTGGCGGCCTCGTCGTAGTAGACGTCGCGCACCGGATCCATGTCGACCGCGGCGCCGGTGCGGCGCACGACGATGACGTGATCGACGCCGCCGACCTTGGCGATCGCGGCGTCGGTGTTGGCCTTGAGCGGAATCTTGCGGCCGCCGCGGACGCCTTCGTCGGCGGTGATGACGACGTTCGACTTGCAGTCCTCGATGCGGCCGGCGAGCGAAGTCCGGCGAGAAGCCGCCGAACACCACCGAATGGATCGCGCCGATGCGCGCGCAGGCGAGCATGGCGTAGGCCGCCTCCGGGATCATCGGCATGTAGATGGTGACGCGGTCGCCCTTCTCGACGTTGCGGTTGCGCAGGATGTTGGCCATCCGGCACACCTCGTCGTGCAGCTCCTGATAGGTGATCTTCTTGTCGTCCTTGGGGTCGTCGCCTTCCCAGATGATCGCGACCTGGTCGGCGCGCTTCGCCAGATGCCGGTCGATGCAGTTGTAGGCGACGTTGGTGACGCCGTCCTCGTACCACTTGATCGAGACGTTGCCGGTGTAGCTGGTGTTCTTGATCTTGGTCGGCGTCCGTGTACCAGTGGATGCGCTTGGCCTGCTCTGCCCAGAAGCCGTTCGGGTCCTTGATCGAGCGCTGGTACATCGTGCTGGTAGTTGGCTTCGTCGACGAAGGCGCGCTGCTTCCACTCGGCCGGGACGTCGTAGATCTTGTCGGACATCGCTTCCTCCCCCGGCGCGGCTGCATGGCATTGGCGCCGCAACCGCGCTCGACTTGGTCGCCATTATGCGACGGCGCTCCGACAAGCGACAAGGCCGCGGATTATGCGACCTTCGGTCGGAACGCGGCCGATGCGGACCGCTGTGCAACGCGGCTCTTTGGCCGCTTGGAACGGGCTCGGCACATGCGACTAGATGGCGCCAGCGGCCAGGCGATGGCTGGAGCATTCGCATGTCTGTCATTGACCCGCATCGTCCTGGCGGCGGCGCTCGCAGCGATCGCGCGCCCGCGGCCTCGGCGCAGACCTATCCCAGCCAGCCGATCCGGATGATCGTGCCGTTCACGGCCGGCTCGCCGAACGACGTGGTGGCGCGGCTGCTGGCGCAGCAATTGACGACGAGGCTCGGCCAGAACGTCATCATCGACAATCGCCCGGGCGCGGGAACCAATGCCGGCACCAAGGTGGCGGCCTCGGCCGAGCCGAACGGCTACACGATCCTGTTCAACAGCTCGAGCATGGTGGTGTCGCCGGCGATGTACAAAAATCCCGGCTACGATCCGCTCAAGAATTTCGTGCCGGTCGCCAACGCCGTGTACGGAACCTGGCTGACGGTGATCGAGAAATCGATCCCGGCCAACACCGTGCCGGAATTCATCGCCTATGCGAAGAAGAATCCCGGCAAGCTCACCTTCGGCTTCGGGCAGGGCACCGCGCCGCAGCTCGTCGGCGAATGGCTCAAGGTCAGGGAAGGCGTCGATATGACCAGCGTACCCTACAAGGGCGGCGCGCAGGCGGTGATCGATATGATCGGCGGCCGCATCCATTTCCATATCGGATCCGCCGCGACGCTCGCTCCCCACGTCAAGAACGGCAGCGTCAAGGGGATCTCGATCTGGAGCCCGACGCGCGATCCCGAACTGCCCAACGTACCGACCATGATCGAAAGCGGCTATCCGGGCCTGGCGCTCGGCTACTGGGCGGGGCTATGGGCGCCGGCCGGCACGCCCGATGCAATCGTGAAGCGCCTCAACGAGGCGATCAACGACAGTTTGCGTTCGGCTGAGATCAAGGCGAGCTTCGAAAAACTCGGCCTCGAGCCGGTGATCCAGACGCCGGAGGAATTCGGCAAATTCGTCCGTGACGAACTTCCGCGCTGGGCGGAGATCGTCAAGGTCAGCGGAGTGAAGGGCGACTGACGATTGCGATTGGCGTCGGAGAGTGGCGACAGACCGCTCCGAATACGCCGGAGGAAGCGATGAGGACGAGGCAACTTTTGCTGTCTGCCGCTGCTGCCGCCGCCGCGCTCTGTTCGGCCGCGACCGTCGCGAGCGCGCAATCCTTTCCCAGCCAGCCGATCCGGATGATCGTGCCGTTCACGCCGGGCTCGCCGAACGATGTGGTCGCGCGGCTCCTGGCACAGCAGCTCACCACGCGGCTCGGCCAGAACGTCATCATCGACAATCGTCCCGGCGCCGGAACCAATGCCGGCACCAAGGCGGCGGCCTCGGCCGAGCCGAACGGCTACACGCTGCTGTTCAACAGCTCGAGCATGGTGGTGTCGCCGGCGATGTACCGAAATCCCGGCTACGATCCGGAGAAGAATTTCGTGCCGGTCGCGAACACCATCTTCGGGCATTGGGTGACGGTGATCGAGAAATCGATCCCCGCCAACACGGTGCCGGAGTTCATCGCCTATGCGAAGAAGAATCCCGGCAAGCTCGCGTTCGGCTACGGGCAGGGGACCGCGCCGCAGCTCGTCGGCGAGTGGCTCAAGGTCCGCGAAGGCGTCGACATCACCAGCGTGCCCTACAAGGGCGGCCCGCAGGCGGTCATCGACCTGATCGGCGGACGCATCCATTTCCACATCACCACCACCGCGACGGGGATGCCGCACATCAGGGACGGCGACGTCAAGGCGATCTCGGTCTGGAGTCCGAAACGCTATCCGGGCTTGCCGAACGTTCCGACCATGATCGAGAGCGGCTATCCGAACCTCGCGCTCGGCTTCTGGGCCGGGGTGTGGGCGCCGGCCGGCACGCCCGACGCGATCGTGAAGCGGCTCAACGCGGTCATCAACGAGAGCCTGGGGTCCGCCGAGATGAAGGCCAGCCTCGACAAGCTCGGGCTCGAGCCGGTGATCCAGACGCCGGAGGAATTCGGCAAGTTCGTCCGCGACGAGGTTCCGCGCTGGGCGGAGATCGTGAAGGTCAGCGGGGTGAAGGGCGACTGACGCTCGCTGCTTGCGTTGGAAAGCGGCGTCAGACCGCTCCCGAAGAATACGCCGGAGGAAACGATGACAACGAGGCGTGTCCTTCTATCGGCCGTTGCGGCCGTCGTGCTGTGTTCAGCTGCGACGGCCGCGAGCGCGCAATCGTTTCCCAGCCGGCCGATCCGGATCATCGTGTCGTTCCCGCCCGGCGGCGCGACCGACGTGATCGCGCGCACCGTCGGCGCGCCGCTCGGTCAGCGGCTCGGTCAGAACGTCGTCGTCGACAACCGCCCCGGATCGAACGGCAACATCTCCGCCGAGCTTGCCGCCAATGCGCGGCCGGACGGTCACACGCTGCTGCTCGGCTCCGACAGCCTGTTCGGCATCAATCCGCATCTCTATTCGAAGATGCCGGTCGACCTGCGCAAGGCGTTCGTGCCGGTGACCAATCTCGTCACCAATCTCCTGATGCTGACCGTCAATCCGGACAAGGTGCCGTCGAAGACGCTCCCCGAATTCATCGACTTCGCGCGCAAGGCCAACCCGCCGCTGTTCTATGCGTCGATCGGCAACGGCAGCCAGCATCACATCGCGATGGAATTGCTCAAGCGCACCGCCAACATCAATCTCACGCATGTGCCGTACAAGGGCGGCGGTCCGGCCGCCATCGCGACGGTCGGCGGCGAAACGCTCGCGATGTTCGGCGGCGGCGCGGTGGTGCCGCTGGTGCGCTCGGGCAAGCTGCGCGCGCTCGCGGTGACCAGCAGCCAGCGCTCGCCGACGCTGCCGGAGCTGCCGACGATCGGAGAGACCTATCCCGGCTACGCGGTGACGATCTGGCAGGGACTGTTTGCTCCGACGGGCACGCCGCCGGAGATCGTGAACAAGCTCCGCACCGAGATCCACGAAGTGCTCAAGATGCCGGAGGTGGCGCAGGCGCTGCTCAATGCCGGCTCCGGCGAGCCGTCGCTCGATCTCGGTCGAGGAGTTCTCCGCGATGATCGCGGAGGACTACGTGCGCTACGGCAAGATCATCAAGGACACCGGCATCAAGGTGGATAACTGAGAGGAAAGTCTCTCCGTCGCGGGGATAAGCGAGCGCGGGCGAGCTACACGCCCATCGCGCCGATGATCGCGCCCATCAGCGCCAGCACGACCAGCCAGTGGCCGCCGTCGATGAGGAGCAGCATGCGGCTGCGCCTGGCGAAGCTGTAGTTCACCAGCATCGTGGTGATGACGAAGCCGAACCAGCAGAACGCGCCCGGAGATCACGCCGTTGCGGACCGTCACCTGGCCGAGATGTCCGATCAGTCCGGCCAGCACCCAGGCCATGACCACGCAGGCGACGAAGGCGAACACGAACGGCAGCCATGCGCCCGGCTGCGACTTCGACGCCGCGATCTGCTTCCGCGGTGATGCCGAGGGCCGCCATCCAGGGCTTCGCGAGCGCCATGTACCAGATCGCGCCCGGCGACCCAGCCCGCCACCGCGGCGATGAGGACCGCGAGATAGTTGATGCCGGCGAATGTCATGACGGCGGCTCCCGCGCTAGCCCTTGATGCCGCCCATCTTGCAGATCTGCGACCATTCGGTGGCGGTGACGGGCTGCACCGACAGCCTGCCGTATTTCACCAGCGGCATGGTCTTGAAGCGCGCGTCGGCCTTGATGGCGGCGAGCGTCACCGGCGTCTTCAGCGGATGCTTGGCGATCACGTCGGTGGCGACAAAACCTGCTTCTCATCGGTCGGGTCGCTTGATAGTGCTCCTTGATCACCTCGCCGACGCCGACGATCTGCTTCTCCTTGCCGGTGTGATAGATGAAGACGAGATCGCCTTTCTTCTGTCCTTCAGGTGCCCGCGCGCGATGAAATTGCGCACGCCGGTCCAGGCCTCGCCCTTGGCGCCTTTCTTGACGAGGTCGTCCCAGGAAAACTCCTCCGGCTCGGTCTTCATCAGCCAATAGTTCATCGGATCAACCCTCCGCACGGAACGGGCGCGTCAACAAGCCTTCGATGGCGTCGCCCACACTCACTGTACCATCGAGAATAGCCGCAACCGCGGCGGAAATCGGCATCTCGACGTCCTTGGCGCGCGCCATCTCGACCAGCACCGGCGCGGTGAAGGCGCCTTCCGACAGCTTGGCGCCGGCGCGCACCTCGGCCGGCGTCTGGCCCTTGCCGAGCGCATGCCCGAACGAAAAGTTGCGCGACTGCGGGCGTCGAGCAGGTCAGCACCAGGTCGCCGAGGCCCGAGAGCCCGGTCAGCGTCTCCGGCCGCGCGCCGAACGCCCGGCCGAAGCGCGTGAGTTCGGCAAATCCGCGCGTGATCAGCGCCGCGGCGGCGCTGGCGCCGAGCGCCGCGGCCGGCGACGATGCCGGCGCCGATCGCCAGCACGTTCTTGGCGGCGCCGCCGATCTCGACGCCGCGCACGTCGGTCGAATGGTAGGGCCGGAAGGTGGCCGAGCCGAGCGCCTGCGCGAGCGCGGCGGCGATGCTTTCATCGTGCGCCGCGAGCGTCACCGCGGTCGGCAGGCCGCGTGCGACGTCGGCGGCGAAGCTCGGTCCTGACAGGATCGCCGGCACCGCCTTGGGCGCGCATGCGGCAACGATGTCGGACATGAATTCGTGCGTCCCGGCCTCGATGCCCTTGGCGCAGACGATCAGCGGCGTGCCTGCCGCAACCACGGGCGCGAGCGCGGTGACGACCGGGCGCATCGCCTGCGCCGGCACCACCAGCAGGAGGGCCTCGGCACGGGCGGCCGCGGCGGGATCGCGGGTCACGGCGATGCCGTCGTCGATCCGCACGCCGGGCAGGAACAGGCTTTCGCGTTTGGTCGCGAGCTGCTCGGCGTTGGCGGCGTCATGCTCCCACAGCGTCACCTTGCGGCCGGCGCGCGCGGCCGAAATCGCGAGCGCGGTGCCCCAGGCTCCTCCTCCGACGACGCCGATGTGCGTGAACGTCATGGGCGTGGTCGACCGCGGGCTCGGCGCGTACGCGGCGCGCTGCGCGGCGGCCGGCTTGCGCGCCGTCGATTCGGACAGCGGCCAGCGCGCATGCGGCGGCGATGTCGAGCGTATCGGTGAGGCCGAGCGCCAGCCGCTCCGCGCCCGCCCAGGCGATCATCGCGCCGTTGTCGGTGCAGAGCTCCGGCGGCGGCACCACCAGCACGGTGCCGACCTCGAACGCGATCCGGTGCAGCGTCTTGCGGATGGTCTGGTTGGCGGCGACGCCGCCGGCGGCGACCAGCGCGGTCGGCGTGCCGTAGCGCTCGCGGAACAGCTTCATGCCGGTGCGCAGCCGGTCTGCAACGACGTCGACGATCGCCTGCTGGAACGATGCGCAGAGGTCGCGCACGTCCTCGTCGCTGATCGGCGCGATCTTTTCCGCCTCGAGCCGCAGCGCGGTCTTCAGTCCCGACAGCGAGAAATCGGCGTTCGGCTTGCCGGCCATCGGCCGCGGCAGCGCGAAGCGCTGCGCTTTGCCGCTCGCGGCTTCCTTCTCGACGAGCGGGCCGCCGGGATAGCCGAGGCCGAGGAGCTTTGCGGTCTTGTCGAAGGCCTCGCCGATGGCGTCGTCGACGGTCGTGCCGAGCCGCACGAAATCGCCGACGCCGAGCACGGCGACGATCTGCGTGTGGCCGCCGGAGGCGAGGAACAGGCAATAGGGGAACGGCGTGCCGTCGGTCAGCCGCGCGGTCAGCGCATGCGCTTCGAGATGGTTGACCGCGATCAGCGGCTTCTCGCTGACCAGCGCGATCGCCTTGGCGGTGGTGAGGCCGACGATCACGCCGCCGATCAGCCCGGGGCCGGCGGCGGCGGCGACGCCGTCGATGTCGGTGAACTTGCGTCCGGCCTCCGCCATCGCCTTGGCGATGATGAAGTCGAGCATCTCGACATGGGCGCGCGCGGCGATCTCCGGCACCACGCCGCCGAAGGCGGCGTGCTCGTTGGTCTGCGACAGCACGATGTTCGACAGGATCCGGCCGCGGCCGGTCTCCAGCCGTTCGACCACCGCCGCCGCGGTTTCGTCGCAGGTGGTTTCGATCCCGAGCACAATCATCGGATGATCTTATCATTTCCCGGCCGTGCTGTCCCTATGATCGCGCGCCGGCCGGCTTGTTCGGCGTAGCATTGCGAGGTCCAAGGTGCAATCCGGTGGCTCGGTGGCTCTGCGGATCGGGACGCGCGGCAGCCCGCTCGCGCTGGCCCAGGCCGCCATGGTGCGGGTCTGCCTGGCCGCCGCGCATGGCTGGCGCCGGAGCGGATCGAGATCCGGACGATCAACGACCACCGGCGACGCGATCCGCGACCGCCCGCTGTCGGAACTCGGCGGCAAGGGACTCTTCACCAAGGAAATCGAGGAGGCGCTCGCGGCCGGCGACGTCGACATCGCGGTGCATTCGGCCAAGGACATGCCGACGGTATTGCCGGACGGCCTGATCATCGCGGCGGTGCTGCCGCGCGAAGATCCGCGCGACGTCTTCATCAGCCGCAAGGCGAATTCGCTTCGGGAGCTTGCCGGCGGGCGCCGTGGTCGGCACCGCGTCGCTGCGGCGGCAGGCGCTGGTGAAGCGGCTGCGTCCCGATCTCAAGGTGGTGCCGTTCCGCGGCAATGTGGAGACGCGGCTGCGCAAGCTCGATGCCGGCGAGGTCGATGCGACGCTGCTCGCGCTCGCCGGCCTCAAGCGGCTCGGCCTCGCCGACGCGGCGACCGAAACGCTCGCGGCAGACGAATTCATCCCGGCGGTCGGGCAGGGCATCATCGCCATCGAGGCGCGCGCGAACGACGCCACGACGCGCAATCTGCTCGCCGCGATCAATCATGCCGACAGCATGACGGCGCTGGTGACGGAGCGCGCGTTCCTCACGGTGCTCGACGGCTCCTGCCGGACGCCGATTGCCGGACATGCCGTGATCGGCGGACGGCCGCTTGCGCTTCCGCGGCTTGATCGCGAAGCCTGACGGCAGCGCCAGCTTCGACGCCGAGCGCAAGGGCGCGGCGGGCGATGCCGCCGCGCTCGGCGCCGACGCCGGCGAGGAATTGAAGCGGCGCGCCGGCCCGAATTTCTTTGCCCCGGCCTGAACCATGCGTGTCCTCGTCACCCGACCCGAGCCCGATGGCGAGCGCACGGCGGCAAAGCTGCGCGCCCGCGGCTGCGAGGTGATGCTGGCGCCGCTGTTGCGCGTCGAAACGGTCGACGCCGACCTCGACGGCGCGTGGCATGTGGTGGCGCTGACCAGCGTCAACGCCGTCCGCGCCATTGCCGGCCATCCGAAGCTGCAAGACCTTGCTCGCGCTCCCGGCCTATGCGGTCGGCGGGCGCACCGCCGATGCCGCGCGTCGCGCAGGGCTTCGACAACGTCATCTCCGCGGACGGCGACGCTGGGCGATCTCGCGCGGGTCATGAAGACGCATCTTCGCGCCGGCGCGCCGCGTGCTCTACCTCGCCGGCGAGGACCGCTCCGGCGATCTCGCGGGCGACCTTGCCGCGGCGTCGATCGACGTCGAGACGGTCGTCGTCTATCGCGCCGTCGCGGCTTCGGCGTTCCCGCGCGACGTCCGCGATGCGCTGAGCGCCGGGCGGCTCGACGGGGTGCTGCATTTCTCGCGGCGCAGCGCCGAGACCTATGTCGACTGCGCCGCGGCCGCCGGGATTTCCGGCCAGGCGCTGGCGCCCGTGCACTATTGCCTGTCGCAGCAGGTCGCGCGAGCCGCTGGCGGCCGCCGGGGCCCGCGGCCTGGCGGTGGCCGACCGTCCGACCGAGGCCGCGTTGATCGACCTCGTGAAGCCTTGAGCGCCGCAATTCCGGCGTTCGGATGCCCCCGATTTGATAGTATGACGGGGCGACGCAGTGAATCGCCAATGGGCATGACATGACCAGTTCCAATGAGCCCCCGGGCGGGCCGGCGGGACCGCGCGGCGGCGACCGCCGACCATCGACCTGAAGGCGACCGAGGTCGCAGCGGCCGAGGTCGGCCAAGGCGGACGCCCGCCGACGGACGGCGGCCGCATCGCCGTCCGGTCGTCCGAGCGGCTCGCGCGCATGGCTGCCGGCGGACTTCGCGAATTTCCCCTGGCCGCTGGTCGCGGCCGGCGCCGGCGGCGTGGTGCTCACCTTGGCGGTGCTGGCATTGGCCGGCGTGTTTTCGGGCCGCGACGAAGGCCTGGTGGCCGTCGACACGCGGCTCGCGCGCGTCGAACAGCAGCTGCGCGACCTCGCCGCCAAGCCGCCGCTGGTCGCGGGCGACGCCAAGGCGGTGGACGATCTCGCCGGGCGTCTTGCGCGCCTGGAAACCGTCGATCGCGACGCCGCGGCCGCCGGTCGCCGATCCGGCGCTGGCGAATCGCATCGCGACGCTCGAAGGCGACCTCAAGGCGCTGGGCGAGCGCGTCGGCGTGCTCGGCCGGCGCAACGACGAGATCGCCTCGATCGCGGGCGAGGCGCGCACGCGCGCCGATGCGGCCGCGGCGGCGGTCGCCGAATTGAAGAAGACGCCGGCGCCGGCCGCGCCGGCCGTCGAACCGCGCGGAGATCGAAGCGCTCACCAACCGCATCGCCGCGCTCGAGCGCGCCGCCAAGGCGATGGAGGCGCAGCTTGGCGCGCGCGCGAGCCGCGACGAGCGGCACCGATCGTTCGCTGCGGCTCGTGGTGGTCGCGAGCACGCTCAATGCGGCGGTCGAGCGCGGCGCGCCGTTCGCCGCCGAGCTCGGCGCCGCGAAGGCCGCCGCGCCCGATCCGAAAATGCTGGCGGCGCTCGAGCCGTTCGCGGCGTCGGGCGTGCCGAGCGCGGCTGCGCTGGCGCGCGAGCTCACGGCGCTGATGCCGGCGCTCGCCAAGGCGGTGGGGACGACGCCGCGCGAGAGCGGCGATCCTCGACCGGCTGAAGGCCAACGCCGAGAAGGATCGTCCGCGTCCGGCCGATCGACGAAGTCACCGGCGACGATCCGGCGGCGGTCGTGCGGCGCATCGAAATGCGGGCGGAGCAGGGGAATCTTAACGGTGCGATGGCTGAAATCGCCAAGCTGCCGGAGCCGGCGCGCGCGCTGACGAAGGAATGGGTCGCAAGGGTCGAAGCGCGCAACGCCGCGGTCGAGGCCAGCCGGCGGTTCGCCGCCGCGGCGCTGGCGTCGATCGCCAAGCCATCACTCTAGGACCCCGATGATCCGCGTCGTCATCTTCCTCCTGATCGTCGGCCTGCTCGCGGCTCGGCGCGGCATGGCTCGCCGACCGGCCCGGCGACGTGCTGATCACGTGGCAGAGGCTGCAGGATCGAAACCTCGGTCATGGCGCTCGTGGTCGCGGTGGCCGCGATCGCGGTGCTGACCGCGATGCTGTGGTCGATCATGCGCGCGATCATGCGCTCGCCCGACACCTTGCGCTTCTATCTGCGCATGCGCCGCGGCATGCGCGGCTATCACGCGGTGTCGCAGGGCCTGATCGCGGTCGGCTCCGGCGACGTGCGGGCCGCGCGCAAGTTCGCCGACGAGGCGGCGCGGATCGCGCCCAACGAGCCGCTGACGCTGCTGCTCACGCGCGCAGGCGTCGCAACTGTCGGGCGACCGCGACGCGGCCGAGCGCACCTTCAACGCCATGGCGGCGCGCGACGACACGCGGCTGCTCGGGCTGCACGGGCTCTACATCGAGGCGCAGCGCCGCAACGACGGCGCCGCCGCCAAGCTCTACGCCGAGGAGGCCGCCGGCGGCGCGCGCGCGCCGGCCTGGGCGGGGCTCGCGGTGTTCGACGCGCGCTGCGCCGCCGGCGACTGGGTCGGCGCGCTGGAGCGGCTCGACCGCAACATGAAGAGCGGGCTGGTCGACCGCGACGCCTACCGGCGCCTGCGCGCGGTGCTGCTGACCGCGCGCGCGCTCGAAGCCGACGCCCATGACGATCGCGACGGCGCGCGCACGCTCGCGCTCGAGGCGGTGAAGTTCGCGCCGACGCTGGTGCCGGCGGCGGCGCTGGCCGGGCGGCTGCTCGGCGAGGCGCGCGAGACGCGCCGCGCGGCGCGCATCGTCGAGGCCGCGTGGAAGGCCAATCCGCATCCCGATCTCGCCGAGGCCTATGCGCTATCTGCAGCCCGGCGCTTCCGCGCGCGACCGGCTGCGCCGCGTCGAATCGCTGGCGGAGAGAACGCCCGGCAACATCGAAGGCGCGCTGGCGGTGGCGCGCGCGGCGCTCGACGCGCAGGAATTCGCGGTGGCGCGCCGCGTGCTGACGCCGCTGTCGATCGCGCCGAGCCAGCGCGTGGCGATGCTGATGGCCGAGCTCGAGGAGAAGGAGCACGGCGACGAGGGCCGCGCGCGCGAATGGATGACGCGCGCGGTGCGCGCGAAGCCCGATCCGGCCTGGACCGCGGACGGCTTCGTGTCCGACCGCTGGATGCCGGTGTCGCCGGTGACCGGGCGGCTCGACGCGTTCCAATGGAAGGATCCGATTGCCGATCTCGATGCGGACGAGGCGTTGATCGAGCATCGACCGCGAGCCGCGGCCGCCGCGTCGCGCCGGCCGCGGCGCCGGTGTCGCCCCATGTTTCCGAGCTCAAGCCGCTGGAGCCGAAGCCGGTCGACGCCACGCCGGTCGGTCCGCTGCCGGTGGCGCCGCCGGGCGCGGGCTTGCGCGCACGGCAACCGCGGCCGCGCCGATCGCGCCGGTCGTTCCGCTGATCCATGTGCCCGACGATCCCGGCCCGGAGCCGCAGCCGCAACTCGAGCCGGAACGTCGCCGAATTCCTCCAGCGACAGCTGGCGCAAGCTGCGCGGGCTGTTCAAGTAAAGTCCGGACTGACGTTATCGACGCGCTTGCTGGACCTCGCGATTGAGCTGCGAGTCGGTAATCCGCGAGTTGCCCCTCCCCACCCGACTCGCTTCGCTCGCGGGGCGGATTGCGACTGCGCTCGAGACGCGGCCCGACGCATCAGCTTCCGTTGCCGCCGCTCACGCCGGAAATCAGATTGCTGCCGAGCAGCAACTCCGCGCTCGGGTCTTTCTTCAGCGGCACCGACTGCACCGGCGCGTCCAGGATCGCGCGCTCGGCGCGCCGCGCCTGCCACCGCTGCTTCGATCGTCGTGACGGCAAACCGCACCGGCGATCCCGGCCGCATCTGCGCCAGCCGTCCCAGATCGGGCCCGATCACGGTCGCGATCTTCGGATAGCCGCCGGTGACCTGGCGGTCCGCCATCAGCACCATCGGCCGGCCGTCGCCCAGCACCTGGATCGCGCCCATGACGATGCCGTCGGAGACGATGTCGAGGCCGTTGGCGGGTGCGATCTGCGCGCCGTCGAGGAAATACGCCATGCGGTCGCTGCGATGCGAGACCGTCCAGGCCTCGCGGCAGAACGTCTCGATCTGCTCGCGCGAGAAATAATCGTCCTGCGGACCGAGGATGACGCGGATCGGCTCGTCGCTGCGTTCGAGCCAGGGCGCCGTGAGCGCCGCCGCGCCGCCTTCGGGCGCACGAACATCCCTCACCGGCAGCACGTCGCCCGCCGCCAGCGCGCGGCCGCCGATGCCGCCGAGCGACGAACGCGTGTGCGTCGCGTTGGAGCCGAGCATGGGCGGCACGTCGATGTGGCCGCCGACCGCGAGATAGCACCATGCACCGTCGGCGCCGGCGCGGATGCGCAGTTTTGCGCCCGGCGTGAGCGTCAGCCGCACCGCTGACGGCAGCCGCTGTCCATCAAGCGACACATCGAAATTTCCGCCGGCGATGGCGATCGGCAGCGCCGCGCCGTCCGCGGTCACCTCGATGCCGCCGAGCGACACCTCGATCGCGGTTGCGCCGGGCGCTGCGCCGACGGCGCGGTTGGCGGTCGCCATCGCGGGGCGATCCATCGGACCCGCCGCGGTGACGCCATAGCGGAGATAGCCGTGCCGGCCGGCGTCCTGCAGCGTCACGCCCGGCCCCGCGGCGATGATCTTCAGCGCCGCGCTCATGCGAGCTTCATCATCTTGGCGACGATCTCGCCGGCGGCGGCGCGCGCGTCGAGCGCGTGGAAGGTGTCGAGGTCGATCGGCTCGAATTTGATCTCGTCGCCGACCGCGGCGAGGAACGTCTGCTCGCGCGCGAGCGAGAACATGCGCTCCGGCGTGCGGCCGACCAGCCACCAGCCGGTCGGCATCGCGAAGGTCGTGATCAGTCCCATGCCGGCGCCGATCATGATCGTGCCGGACGGATGCGGCGGCCGTATCGTGACGCGGCGCGAGACCGTCAGTTCCTTGGGAAGCCCGCCGAGATAGCAGAAGCCCGGCAGGAAGCCGTACATATACGCCCGATACGTCGCGCCGGAATGCAGCGCGACCACGCGCTCCGGCGTCATGCCGAGCTGCTCGGCGATCTGCGCGATGTCCTCGCCGAATGTCGGGTCGTAGCAGCAGGGGATGGTCCAGCGCCGCGCCGGCTTGGTTTCGGACGATCCGGCTCCGATGCCGCGCACGGCGTCGACCAGCGCCGCGCGGTCGATGACCAGCGGATCGTAGTGGATCATCAGCGAGCGGATGGTCGGCACCAGCTCGACGACGCCCGGCAGCGCGCGCTTGCCAGCGCCGCGTCGAGCGCGAGCACGCGGTTGTGGATCGCAGGTTCGATGGTGCGTCCGAACTCGACCACCAGCGCCGCTTCGCCCGCATCCAGAAAGATCGGCTCGGCGACGCTTGCCACGGGCGCCGTGCCTCAGGACGATCCGAACGGCGCGACGGTCGCGCCCGCGGCTTGCAGCTTCTCGCGCACCGTGCGCGCCATCGCGATCGCGTCCGGCGAATCGCCATGCACGCAGACGGAGTCGATCGGGGTCGTTGAGCTTCGCGCCGCTCACCGTGATCAGCGCGCCGGCATCGACCATGGCGACGACGCGCGCCGCCGCCTCCTTGGCGTCATGGATGACAGCGCCGGGCTGCGAACGCGGCACCAGCGTGCCCTGCCTCGGTGTAGGCGCGGTCGGCATAGATCTGCGAGAACACGCGCAGGCCCGCGCGCTCCGCCGCGCGCACCTGCTCCGAGCGCGCGATCGCCAGCGCCGCGAGATTCCGATCCACCGCAAGGATGGCGCGCGCCACCGCGTCGGCGACGTCCTTGTCGGTCTCGGAGAGGTTGCCGAGCGTGCCGTGGGCGTTGACGTGGGTGATGCGGTGGCCGGCATAGCTCGCGAGCGCCTGCGCCGCGCCGATCTGGTAGGCGACCAGCCGCTCGATCTCGCCGGCTGAGAACGGGATCGGCCGGCGCCCGAAACCCCAGAGGTCCGGGAAGCCGCAATGCGCGCCGACCGCCACGCCGTGCTGCTTCGCCACCTTGTAGGTGTGCGCCATGATCTCGGGGTCGCCGGCATGGAAGCCGCAGGCGACATTGGCCGAGGTCACGATGCCGAGCAGCGCGTCGTCGTCGCCGCATGTGTAGCGGCCAAAACCCTCGCCCAGGTCGGAATTGATGTCGATGCGCATCACGGCCTGTCTCGATACGATGATCGCACAAGCGTGCCGCAAGCCCGGTGCGCTCCCTCTCCCTGAAAGGGGGAGGGTTGGGGAGGGGGTCCTGACAGGTCGAGGCCCTCGAACATTGCAAAAATCGCCGCGGTTTGCTCTAAGTGCCGCCGCGCCGGCCCTTGGTTCCCGGCGCCTCCCGAGTGCCTATATCATTCTTGCGAAGTGGCGCGAAATCGCTAACTTCCTGAGATAGTTCGGAAAGCCGCAGTAGCTCAGTTGGTAGAGCACCTCATTCGTAATGAGGGGGTCGGGGGTTCGAGTCCCTCCTGCGGCACCACTTTCCAATATCGATCCGCTTTGCCGTCAGCCGGACCGCTTGGGCGGTTTGCACCGAGCCTTGCGAAGCGACACCCCTTCTACGGTAGACTTCCCGAGCCGGACGGTCATGGCACAAAGGCCGCCGGGCACCGGGAGGAAATCCATGACAACAACGCGCTTCAGGCTCGCATCGTCGTCACGGCAACGTCTGGCCGGCGTGCTCGCCGCCGCGTTCCTTGCGGTGCTGACTCCCTTGCTCGCCATCGCGCAGGGCGAAGGGCCTGCCCCGGACGGATCGGTCGGCGGACAGAAGGCGCAATTCATCACCATCGATGGCGCCCGCACGCGCTACTACGAAGCCGGCGCCGGCGCTGACGTCGTGCTGCTGATCCACGGCGCCCGGCCGGGCGGCACCTCAAGCGCCAACACCTGGACGCCGATCATCGCCGGCCTTGCGCAACGCTATCGCGTGCTGGCGCCGGATCGTCTCGGCCACGGCATGACCGAGAACCCCACCGGCATCTACACTGCCACCGGCGAGATGGCGCACATCTACGCCTTCCTGCAAGCCAAGGGCGTCACGCGGCTGCACGTGATCGGCCAATCGACGGGCGCGTGGCACGCCGCGCGGCTCGCCCTTGAGAAACCCGACATGGTGCGATCGCTGATCATCGTCGACAGCGCAACGCTGTCACCGCCGGTCGGCAATCTGGCGGAACGGCGCGCCAAGATCGGCCTCGGCCAGGGCGCCGGCGCGCAGCGCGAAGGCACCATCGAGGAGGGCTTCCGCTTCAACATGGAGGCGCTGTCCTGGAACAAGGAGCACGTGACCGAGGAATTCGTCGCCGCCGCCGGCTTCATGGCGCGCCAGCCTGCGGGCATGAAGACGGACGCGGCGATGAAGGGCGAGGAGGCCAAGCGCTATGAGACGAACATCCAGGCCGGCGCCAAGGAGATGCGCGGATGGATCGCGGAGGGCCGGCTGCAGGCGCCGACGCTGCTCTACTGGGGCCGGAATGATCCTTCCGCTATCGTCGAGGTCGGCATGAAGCTGTTCGACATGATCGCGGAGAAGAACAAGCGTACGCAGATGCTGATCGCCAACGACCGCGGCCACTTCCATTACCGCGAGCACCCGGCGGAGTTCGTCCGCACGGTGACCGGCTTCACGGGCCAGCATTGATCGTGATGTCGCCAACCGGGCGGAATGAGACGCCTGGTCAAGGTTGCCCGCGGGCGCGCATCAAGCTCGCTTGAGAACTTCGGGGTTGATCACATTGATCGGACGGCCCGCTGCGTAGGCCACGATCTGCTCGAAGATTTCCGTGAACTGACGGTCATACGCCTCCCGGCTGACATAGCCGATATGCGGCGTCGCGACGACATTGTCCATCTGCAGCAGGGGATGCGCCGGATCGCGAACGGGTTCGTCCTCGAACACGTCGACGGCGGCCTTGCCGGGACGTCCGGACCGTAGCGCGGCGACCAGCGCGCCCGGCTCGATCAGCGGCGCGCGCGCCGTGTTCACCAGAATGGCCGTCGGCTTCATCAGCGCAAGATGCGACGCTCTGACGATGTGCCTTGTCGCATCGACCAGCCGCATGTGCAGGCTGATGACGTCGCATTCGGCATAGAACGCGTCCTGCGACTCCGCGGTTCGCCAGCCGTCGGCACGCGCGCGTTCGCGGGTGGCCTCGCGCGCCCAGACCACCACGTCCATGCCGAACGCCTTGGCGTAGCGCGCGACCTCCTGGCCGATGCGGCCGTAGCCGTGCACGCCGTAGACCTTGCCGCGCAGCGTCGTGCCGACGCCGCACTGCCAGTTGCCGGCCTTCAATGAATTCATCTGCTGCGGGATGTCGCGCGCGGCGGCGAGCACCAGCGCCCAGGTCAATTCGGCGGCCGCGTAGCTCGGCATTTCCGCACGCATGTTCGACGACAGGATCACGCCGTTGCGCGTGCATGCGGCGACGTCGATATGGGGGTAGGTGCTGCGCTGGCTGATCAGCCGCAGGTTCTTCAGCCGGTCCAGAAGCGGGGCCTGAATCTTGGTCCGCTCGCGGTTGAGCACCAGCACTTCGGTGTCGCGCAGCCGCTCGGCCAGCCCGTCGGTGTCCTGCAGATGGTCATTCCAGATCGTGACGTCGTGACCGTCGAGCATGGCGAAGCAAGGCAGCCCGCGCACCGTGTCGAAGTAATCGTCCAGGATCGCGATCTTCATCGCGTCATTCTCAGTCCGCTCGTCCCCGCGCAAGCGGGGACCCAGGAGCCACAAAAGAAGATTTTGGATTCCCGCTTTCCGCCTTCGCGCACAGCGCTTCGGCGGACTCGAACCCGCCGTAGCTCGAAACGAGCGGAGGCGGGTCGCGGGAATGAGCGGCGGGGAGGTCGAGCCGAGCGGTACATGCCGTGGGCTACTTCGGCGGCGGCTGCATCGCCGCTTTCGCGCGCTCCGCGATCGCCGGCGGCATGGAGAAGAGCTTCTCCAGCAGCGCCTGGAGCTGCTCGCCGCTCATGCCGTCGACCAGCAGGCCGGCCTTCGCGGTGGCTGCGAGAAACTCCGGGTCCTTCAGCGTCGCGTCGAACGCCCTGCGGATGGCCGCGAGCCGGTCGGCGGGCACACCAGGCGGTGCGGCATAGGGATAGCCGATTGACTGCCGCGCGAAGACCATTTCAAGCACGCGCCGGTCGTCGTCCGATGTCGCAAAGTCGAGGATGACCGGAACGCTCTTGAGCTCCGGGTTGGCCTTCAGCGCATGTTGCGCCAGAAGATTGACCTTCTTGTTGACGAGCCATTCCCGCTGCGCGGTCTTGATCGCCGCATAGGACACGCTGGTCGCGCCGTCGACTTCCCTGCGCTCGATCGCCAGCATCGATTGCGCCGATCCCTGATAGCCGGTCACGGTTTTGATCTTGGTCCCGAGAATGGTGTTCAGGACGCGGCCATAGATATTGCCGTCCGAACCCGCGCCCGACGTGGCGGAGGTCATGCCGCGCGTGCGGAGATCCTCGAATTTGTTGACTCCGCTCTCGTGCCACGCGATGGCAAGGCTCACCTCGTCGCTCGGGCTGCCGATCCAGTTGAATTTCAGCGAGTTGTAGCGCACGCCGTTGCTGTCGATCAGCGGCAGCATGGTGATGCCGCGCGAGAACGTCCCGATGACGGAGCCGTCCTGCCTGGCGACATTGTAGAGATGATTGGCCGAAGACAAGCTGCCCGCGCCGGGCATGTTCTGGACGACGACCTTGGGCGTGCCCGGCAGGTATTGTCCCATCCGGGTTGCGATCAGCCGCGCATATAGATCGTAGCCGGCGCCGGGCGGATAGCCGACCAGGATGGTGAACGGCTGCGCCTTGAAAAACGCGTCGAGCGATTGCGCCTGAACGCCACCTGCCGTCTGCGCCGCGAGTAGAACCGCCGCCGCTACGCCTAGTCTGAACGCCACCTTCATGTCCGCTCTTTCACCTGGTTCCGGCGCGTCGATGCGCCTGAGCGTGTAACGAAGGTCGCCGTTCGTTCAGTTCACGGGCCTAACAACAAAATGGCTGCGGCTTGTCAATAGAGAGGAGAGTCGCAGCATGCTGTCGCATAGCTCTGAAGCCGTTCATGCTGCCGTCCGCGACCGCATCTCGCGCGGCGTCTTGCCGGTCCAACGCTTGAAGGCGTGTGTGAACGCGCTGACTTCCTGATAGCCGAGCAGCCACGCGATCTGGGAAATCGACAGCGTGTCGTCGGCGAGATAGCGCTGAGCAAGATACGATTTCAGGGTTTCCAGCACCTCGGAAAAAGTCACGCCTTCCACTGTCAGCCGCCGCGCAAAGGTTCGCTGGCTCACGCCGAGCTTACGAGCGATTTCGGCAGCCTGCGCTTTCCCGTGCGGCAGCAGCGGGACGATCGACATTCTCGACGACCGAGCGGAACGAACCGAGGTTCGCGGGCCGGCGCGCCAACGCCTCTTCGCAATAGGTGATCAGGAGCTTGTTGAGGTAGGGGTCTGCGCTGACGACGGGCAACGAGCCGACCGTCGGAGCAAATACAACTTCGTCGACGGCTGCTCCGAATTCGAACATCGTCGCCGAAGAATTCAGCAAACTCAGGACTGATCGTGTCGCGGCGATGCGTCAGTCGAACGCGCGTCGGCGTCACGCGCTGACCCGTCAGCTGCCGGCATATGCGGACCGTCGTCGTCACAAAGAACTCGATCTGGTGGCGATCGAGATGCCGGCTGACACCGACATAGTTGAAGATGATTCCGACATCTCGCCGTTGCCGATATTTCAAGGCAGACGCCTTCGTTGACGATCGTGATGTACCGCGCCGCCTGCTGCAAAGCCTGGCCCAGCGTTTCCGACGAGGCCGAGACGTAGTAGAGCAATCCGATCTCTCGAAGCTCCGCGGCGCTGCCAGGTGAAAGCCGAGAAGATCATCCTTAAGCGCGTCGGCGGCGAGATTCAGAAACCTGATCTGATCTCGAACATTGAGGCGTGCGCCCGGGTCATCGATTTGCTGCTGAGTGATGCCTGCTTTCTTCAAGAGCGGGTCGGTATCCACGCCCGCCGCTTGCGCTCGTGCGTAGGCGAGCCTCGTCAGGCCTCCCGTGGCACTCGGAAGCGCGCCGAAACGATTGGTCTCGGGATCGCTCACCAGCGGTGACCTCCCTTTTGATCCGGGGCGAGCCTACTCGAAAACGCACGCTCGCGCGGACAAGCTTGGCCGAATGGTAGCAAGATGCCGCCGGGAAGTCGCGCCGTTTGGGCCGGCTCGACCGCAGGACGCCGAGACGAAAGAGCGATCAAGTTTTTGGCAGGTTGCAACAAGACTCGCTGAGCACCGGCTGACTATCGTGCGCTCGCTGGCAGGGGATGGGGGTGTCGCCTCTGGTCAGCCCCGATGTCGCCATCGGGGCTTGAGCGGATCAGGTCGGAGTGTTCTGCGTTGATGATCTGGTGTTCGCACTGATGAACCAGCAAACGTGCCCCGGCCATACGCTCGTGGCCGGGGCACGTTTTTAAGGGGCCGCGCGCAGCACGGCATCCGGCGTCGCGGGTTGGCAACAGCGCTTCTTTTCACAATGGGCGGCCGTCAAGGGGGACACGGCCTCACACGATGGCAAACGGTATGAACGGATTGTTTCTTCTCCCGCGCAGAAAGAGAATTCCGAGGCTCGCCTTGTCCGACGTCGTTCACCGACGATCTGTCGAAACGCTGGTGACGCAAGCCTATCTCCAGCTCGTTCTCGTCGCATGGGACGAGAGCGGATCGCGCGCCATTTCACTCGCGAAGTACGGCAACTACGAAGTTCGCTTGCTTGAAGTGAAATCGGCTGATCCCGTTGAGATGCCGCATCTATGGGTGGAGCTCTATGCCAATGATGTTCAAGCCCCTATCGACGCTTGCGGTTGCGATGATATTGAAGCGGCGGCAATGGCCGCGGAACACGTCATGTCCCAAGCGAAGCAATTGGCACAAGGCGAAAGCGAGCCACCGGCGCGTCATGTCACGCAGTGACGGCGCTAGTCGTGATCGACGAGTGTGCCGATGAGGCGCAGCAGCTCCCGCTGTTCGGGGCCGTCGCCTGCACCCAGGAACGCGTCGATGGTCATGCGCTCCGCCGGTCCGCTCGATGGTCCATTCGGCACATGCACGACCGAAGGTACCGCCATGTCGTTGACGAGATACCAGGTCTCGCCATTGGGGCTGGTGTGAAGCCGGCGGCTCTTCGAGCCCGCCGGCGCTCCATCGATCCATTTCGCCATGTGATCGATCGCGCCGTCGCGGCCCGTGCTCTCCGGGTGGTCGGTCGTCGCCCGCGTTGCCATGGGGAACCTCGCTGGATGACAAGGATGATTCTCTAACCTCCCGGCCGCGGCTCCGGTTCCCGGCGGCGCAGCGTCCATCCAGCTCAATTCGTGATCCTGATCCCCGCCGTCTTCGCGACGGTCTGCCACTTCGTCGCTTTCCCGCGCGAGAAAGGCGCCGAAATCGGCCGGCGTGCCCGGCCGCGGAATGACGCCGAGCTTGTCCATCATCGCGCGGATCTCGGTGGAGGCGAGGCCGGGCCCGAGCACGTCGCTGATCTGCTTGACGATCGCGGGCGGCGTGCCGGCGGGCGCCACCAGCCCGGTGAACGACATCGACACGAAATCGGCCAGTCCGCCTTCGATCATGGTGGGCACATCCGGGATCGTCGGATTGCGCGTCTCGCCGGTGACGCCGAGCGCCTTGAGCTTGCCGGCCTGCACCAGCGGAATGATCACCGACGGGTTCTCGAACGTCAGCTCGACCTGGCCGCCCATGATGTCGGTGAGCGCGGCGGCCGTGCCCTTGTAGGGGATGTGCACGATGTCGATCGCGGCGCGCTGCTTGAACATCTCGCCGACCATGTGCGGCGGGGTGCCGTGGCCGGGCGATGCGAAGTTGACCTTGCCCGGATTCTTCTTCGCGTAGGCGATCAGCTCCTGCACTGAATTGGCGGGAAACTTTGGATTGACCGCAAGCACGTTGAAGCTGACCGCGACCAGTGCGATCGGCGCGAACGCCTTCACCGGATCGTAGCCGGGATTGGCGTAGACCGCGGGGCCGACCACCAGCGACGCGGTGTTGCCGTACATCAGCGTGTAGCCGTCGGGATCGGCGAGCGCCGCGGCGCGGGCGCCGATGATGCCGCCGGCGCCGGGTCGGTTGTCGATCACGATGGTCTGGTTGAGGCCCTGCTGCAGCGTCTGCGCGGTCAGCCGCGCCATGGTGTCGGCCGGGCCGCCGGCCGCGAATGGCACCAGGAATTTGATCGGCTTCGAAGGGTAAGGTTGTGCATGCGCGGTGGCGGTGGCGATGGCGGCAGCCCCCGCTACCGCGAGCG
Source organism: uncultured Alphaproteobacteria bacterium (assembly GCA_963850705.1). Taxonomy (GTDB): domain Bacteria; phylum Pseudomonadota; class Alphaproteobacteria; order Rhizobiales; family Xanthobacteraceae; genus VAZQ01. Next base: position 43,657 of record CAWKMR010000029.1, read on the forward strand.
ATACGATGAGTTTCTTCATTGGCGTATTCATGGGATGGCTCCGGCGTTCAACCGATCCCTGCCGGATCGCTGCCGGCAACGCAATGGATCGGAATGTCACGCCGGGCGCAGGCCCAGCATTACTCGGCGGCGATGCGGCGCAGCTCCGGCGTGCCGATCGCGTCGAGGCATTTGGCGAGGCTCTCGCCGTCGGGATCGACCAGTGCCGCAGTGCGTGCGGAGGCGATCGCATCGGCGGCCTGCCGTAGCGGGATCTGCCCCGCCAGCGCGCGGGCGATCACATGCGTCTCGATGAGGCGATAGTTGCCAGTGCCGCGTTTGTGGGTGTCGCCATAGCCTTTGATCAGCCGCGCGCATTCCGCGATCTCGAGCGCAAGCTCGATGGACTGCGCAGATGCTTCAACGATCAGGCGGAGCCAGCGTTCGATCTCACGCTGCTCCTCGGCATAGCGATAGGTCTTCGGCCGCCAGCGGCGAAGCGCGGCGAGCGTGCGGAAGCGCAGATAGCCTGACACCGAGGTGGTGTTGACCTCCATGCCCCAGTGGAAGCGCGCCAGTTTTTCGCGATGCTCGGTGAACGCAAGCACGCGGCGCGCCAGCGACGGCGGCAGCACCGAGCACAATTCCTCGACGCCGGGCTTGAGGAATTCGAAAACTTTCACCGGTTCGCCCGGCTTGGCGCCGACTTCGGCCGCGATGCGCGCGAAGCGCGCGGGATCGGTCTTCGCCTGCGCGACGCGGATCAGGTCCTCATAGGACATGCGCACCGCAAGATGCCGCGCGGTCTCGCGCAGGAGGCGGCCGCCGGCATTGGCATGCGCGTCGGCGTCGCGGATTGGCGCGAGCCGGTCGAGATAGAGGCGGGCATAGGCGTCGCTCTGATAGGCGACCAGCCGGCGCACGCCTTCGCGAATGATGTCGCGCGCGGGTTCCGGGAATTTTTGGATTTCGCCGTCAAGGCCGGTAGCCTCTGACGGGCGCTTGGCGTCAGAACCGCTGGTTTTGGAAACCTCGGGCTTCTGCACCGCCTCCAGCCCGGCGCGGAAACCGCGCAGATTTCCATCGACGCCCTTGCCGTCGGCGCGGATCGCGGCCTCGAACGCGTCAGTCGGGATCGGCAACCGGCCGCTGCCGGCGATGATACCGAGCATGACCGAATTGATGAACGCGCCGGTGCGCCGCGCGATCGCGTCCATGTCGATCAGGACATGCGCCTTGGAATTTTCCTCGATGGCCTTGGCAAGTTTCGACGAATCGTAGCGGCCGTCGCCCATCGCGATCTTCTCGCCCATCACCAGGAAGCGCGAGGTCGACGCGATCGAAAGCGTGCGGTCCGCCGTGACGAAGCCGGAGGCAACGGCGCGGCCGGCCTCCATCAGCTCGCTCGCCATCATGATGTCGACGTCGCCGACGCCGGGGGCCAGTGCCAGCACCGGCTTTGCGGCGCCGTCCTGTGCTTTCACCGGCAGGATCTCGATGTAATAGGTGGTCGCGCCGGTACGCTGCGCGACGCCCGGGATCGACGTCGACTGCACCGGGAAGCCGAGCTTTTCCGCGGCGTCGACGATCCAGTTGGTCAGGACGCCGCCGCCTTCGCCGCCGAGCGCCGCGATGAGCAGCGTGATGGGACGTTGCGTGCTGTTGCGACCGGACTCGGTCTGCTCCCTCCCCCCATAGCCCGTCGAAGACGGGCGTGAACGCCCTTCTGCTGGGGGAGGGGTGGGGAGGGGGGTAGAACCGGAAGCGGGTGCATGTGATGCACCCCCCTCCCTGTCCCTCCCCCGCAAGGGGAGGGGGACGCTGTGGCGCGAGCCCCGCCCAGCAATGAAATCACGCGCGTGCGGACAGCATGCAGCATCCGGTCCCACATCCCCGGATTGCGCACGACCTCGGCGCGGTAGAACGACGGACACAGCACAGCGGCATGCGCGACCTCGCCACACAGGCCGCAACCGACGCAGCTTTCGATCACCGTCGCGACCGGGTCACTGCGCAGCGGATCGGGATTGGGCTTCACCGTCAGCGACGGGCAGCCGGAGAGCCGGATGCAGGAATGGTCGCCGGTGCAGATCTCGTCGTCGACGCCGTAGCGCGTTTTCGTCACGCGCTCGCCGCGCTTGAGCTTCTCGGCGTCTTCGGCGCGCACGCGGCGCTGGCGCGCGAGCTGGCATTCGCCGTCGGCAATAATGACCTTGAGGCCGCGCTCAGCCGTGCGCATCGCCTCCTTGAGTGTCGCGACCATTTTGGCAACGCCATAGGTGCGCACCTTGCGCATCCAGGTGACGCCAAGCGATCGCAGCGTCGTCTCGATGTCCATGCCGGGCGCGGCGCCCTGGCGGCTGGCGGTGCTCGACGGCAGATATTGCTGGCCGGTGGCGGAGGCATAGCCATTTTGCATGACGATGAGCACGCCGTCGCCTTTGTTGAACAGGTTCGACGTGACGCCGGTGATCAGTCCGTTATGCCAGAAGCCGCCGTCGCCCATGATCGCGATCGGGCGGCGGTCGAAATTGGGCGTCACCGCCGCGGCGCTGGCGAGCGACATGCCGTAGCCGAGGATCGAGTTGCCCATGCTGAACGGCGCGAAGGTCGCGAACGCGTGGCAGCCGATGTCGCCCGAGATATGGGTCGGGCCGAGTTCGCGCTGCATCAGCTTGATGGCGGAGAACACCGGCCGCTCCGGGCATCCGGTGCAGAAGGTCGGCGGGCGCATCGGCAGGTCGCCGAGCGAAGCCGCGGCGGCGCCCTTGTGCCCCAGCATCTGCTGGACACGCGCCGCGACGGCGTCGGCGTCGATCCCGGCGGGGCGGGCCTCGCGCAGGAATGCGGCAAGGCCGTTGAGCAGAACATCCGACGCGTAGTCGCCGGTCTTGGGCAGCGCGCCTTTGCCGAACACGCGGGTCTGGATGTCGGCGCGACGGAGTTCGACGTTGATCTGCTGCTCGATGTAGTCGGGCGAGCCTTCCTCCACCACCAGCACCGCACGCTTGCTGGCGCAGAAGTCGCGCACTTCCTCGGGCACCAACGGATACACGCAATTGAGCACGTGGATCGGCACGCGTGAACGGCCGTCGATCTCGGCAAGATCGAGCCGCGTGAGCGCGCGCAGCACGCCCGAGGTCAGTCCGCCGCAGACGATGATTCCGATGTCGGCGAGGTCGCCTTGAATGAACTCGTTGAGCTTGTGCTCGCGGATGAAGGCGATAGCCGCGGGCAGGCGGTCCTCGATCTTGAGCCGCTCGTGCACGAACAGCGCGGGCGGGTGGGCGAGGCGGGCATATTCGAAGCGCGGCGGGCCGGCGATGCGGTTGCGTCCGGAGAATGCCGCGCGGCGATTGTCCTTGGTCGCGAATTCGCCGGTGACGTGACAGGCGCGGATCCGCAGCTCCATCATGACAGGCGCGTGGCTCGCTTCGGAGAGCTCGAAGCCCTTCTCCACCATGCGCACGATGGTCGGAAGATCGGGCCGCGGATCGAGCAGCCACATCGACGACTTCAGCGCATAGGCGTAGGAGCGTTCCTGGATGACGCTCGCGCCTTCGCCGTAATCCTCACCGAGGATGATCATGACGCCGCCGACCACGCCGGGCGAGGCGAGGTTCGAGAGCGCGTCGGCCGCGACGTTGGTGCCGACGATCGACTTCCAGGTGACGGCCCCGCGCAGCGGATAGTTGATCGACGCGCCCAGCATGGCGGCCGCCGACGCTTCGTTGGTGCAGGTCTCGACATGCACGCCGAGGTCGGCGAGCAGGTCCTCGGCCTCGACCATGACGTCGAGCAGATGCGACACCGGCGCGCCCTGGTAACCGCCGACATAGCTCACGCCTGATTGCAGGAGCGCCTTGGTGACCGCGAGGATGCCTTCGCCGCGGAATACGTCGCCGTCGCCCAGCCTGAGCGATTCCACTTCCTTCTTGAACGAGCGTTCCATGATTGGCAGCTTTGGTGGCCGTGGCTGCCTTCAAACTATTACAAACAGGGGTGTGGTCACAACCTGCGCGCACGTTCGGAAACGGATGTTGGCTCGTTCATTCTTGGACACATGTGCGGTCTCTCGATTCCCCTCCCCCCGCGTTAGCGGCGGCGAGGGATCAGGGGTGGGGGGCTATTTCGCCTTTTCGACGCACCCCCCACCCCCGACCCCTCCCCGCCACTCGCAAGTGCTTGTGGGGGGGAGGGGCGACTCGCGGCGCAACCATGCTCCAATCTGACTGGCCGTACGCGCGGGAAGTCGAGGACTGGCGCAGTGTTGGTTTCAGAAATAGACGGCGTTGGCCGCTACGCGGAATCGCTGCCGTCCGGCGAGAACAGGTAGCCGGCGCCGCGGACCGTGCGGATCACGGTCGGATGCGCCGGATCGGGCTCGATCTTGCGCCGGATGCGGGTGATGCGGACGTCGATGGCGCGGTCGAACGCTTCGCGGTCGCGCGCCTCCGCGAGATCGAGCAGGCGTTCACGTGACAAGACGCGCTTGGGATTCTCCGCGAACGCCTTCAAGAGCGCGAATTCGGACGAGACCAGCGGATGCTCGTTGCCGTCCTCGTCGCGCAGGACCTGTGCGTTGACATCGAGCCACTTGGTGCCGAAGCGGATCGGCGCGGCGCCACCAGCCGCCGCGACGGCGGCCACGGGCGGCGCCGCAACGCTCCGGCGCAACACCGAGCGCACGCGCGCCAGCAGCTCGCGCAGCTCGCAGGGCTTCGCGAGGTAGTCGTCGGCGCCGAGCTCGAGGCCAACCACGCGGTCGATCGGTGACGCGGTGGCGGTCAGCATGATGATGGGCACGCTGCCGTGCTGCTTGAGCGCGCGCACGATCGACAGGCCGTCTTCTTCCGGCATGTTGAGATCGAGAATGATCAGGTCGGGCGACTGTCTGGTGATGGCCGTGCGCAGCGATGCGCCGCCGTCGCACAGCGTCACCTCGAAGCCGTGCAGCTTCAGATAGTCGCCGACCATCTCGCGCGCCGGCGCTTCGTCGTCCACGACATAGATGTGCTGGGTCGTGCTCATGACGATACTTCCGCCACCATCGGCAGCCGGATCATGAATGTCGATCCGCGGCCCGGTCCGGGGCTTTCCGCCGCGACCGTTCCGCCATGCAGCTCGACGATGCGCTTGACGATCGAGAGGCCAAGCCCGGTCGAGCTTTCGCCGGCCGTCGGCTTCGCAGACAGCCGCTGGAAGCGGCCGAACAAGCGACCGAGGTCCTCCTCCGAGAGGCCGGCGCCCTCATCCTTCACGAGGATGACCGTGAATTCCTTGTCGCCGCTCATCGACAGCTCGATCTTGCCGCCGGTCGGGCTGTACTTGATGGCGTTGCTGAGCAGATTGTCGACCGCCTCGCGCAGCCGGTCCGGATCGCAGCTCGCCCAGCGCACCGGCGGCGCAACCAGGTGAATCGCCTGGCGCTTCCGGTCGGCAAGGGCCTTGTTGGCGGTAACGACCTCGGTGAGCATCGCGGCGATATCGACGGACTCCTGCCGGATCGAAATGTCCAGTGCATCCATCATGGCATCGGTGACGAGGTCATTGACCATGCCGGTGAGCTGCGTAGCCGAACTCCGGATGTGGCCGAGTTGCTCCCGGATCTTGTCGAACGGCGCCGGGCTCATTTCCGCAAGCTCGTTGAGCATCTCGGCGCGCCCGAGGATGACCGCCAGCGGATTCTTGAGGTCGTGGGCGATCGTACCGAGGACTTCGTTCTTGAACTCGTTCGCGCGGCGCAGCCGGATCCACTGCGTCGTCAGCCGATGATTGGCGGCCGTCAGCGCGCGGGTGCGGTCGCGAACGCGCTCCTCCAAACGCACGGTGGCGTCGTTCAACTGCTCGTACAGAATGACGTTGTCGAACGCGACCGAAAGACGGCTGCAGAATACCTCGACCAGCGAGCGATCGGTGACCGTCAACGGCCGCTGCGTTTCCAGGAGCACCACGACCTCGCGCCCACTGCCGGTCCTGACGTACATCACCGACAGCTTCGGATGGAATTCGTGCGCATGACGCTGGAACGCGCCGTTGACCGCGTCGAGCAGCTCCGGGTCGAGCGATGTGGACCCGGTCGTGCCGGCAAAGTGGCTGTAGCAGCCGGAGCCGGCGAGGACGGAGAATTTTTCGTGCTCCTTGGCGCTGTCGCGCAGCACCAGGATCCCGCCGCACTCGGCGTTGATCAATGTCGCAAGCTGAGTCAGCACGCCTTCCGCCAGCCGCTGCATCGACTTGAAATCGAACAGCGTCGACGCGCCCTCGATGATCATTTCGAGGCCGCGGCGAGTTTCGACCATGCGCTGGAGCTGCTGATAGCCGCGCAGCGCCGCGGTGAGCGCGGTGAACAGCTTGTCCGCGGTCAGTTCGGTCTTCGCCTTGTAGTCGTTGATGTCGTAGTCGACGATGACGCGGCGTTCGGGCGCCTGTCCGGGCTGTCCGGTGCGAAGGATGATGCGAACGGTCTCGTTCTTGAGCTCGGTGCGGATATAGTCGACGAGTTGCAAGCCGGCGTCGTCGGTCTCCATCACGACGTCGAGCAGGATCACCGCAATATTCGGATGCGCCCGCATCAGCGCGCGGCCTTCCTCGGCGGAATGCGCGGAGATGATCTCGATGCCCTGTCCGTTGAGATTGTAGTCGTAAAGGGCGAAGCGCGTGCCCTCGTGCACCGCCGGATCGTCGTCGATGACCGCGACCATCCACACCGTCTCGGGCGGGGTGGGCGGAGGGCCACCTTCGTCGTCAATAACCCTGATGAAATCGTCGTTGGTCATGCGGACTAGTGCCCCGCTTCCGAAGTTCGTGATACATCGCAGCACCCCCTGACACGAACTTCGGAAGCAAGGGGGCACTAGCAAGCTTATAATTCTAGTGCCGCTTTTCGATTTGAAGTTCCTCGTCGAGTTTGCAGCAACTTCCGTAGGAACTTCAAATCGGCGGCACTAGGGTCAGCGTTGCCGCCTGCGGGTTCTCGGCCGGTTCATCCCGCGGCGCGGTCAGTGGTAGCCTGATCCATAGCGTCGTGCCACGCCCGGGGGCTGAGTCAAGCCGCAAGCGGCCGCCCAGGCGGCGTGTCACGATGTTGAAGACAATATGCAGGCCCAGGCCGGTGCCGCCATGGCTCCTGCGGGTGGTAAAAAACGGCTCGAAGGCGCGGCGCTGGATGTCCTCGCTCATGCCGACGCCGTCGTCGGCGAACTCGATCTCAACGTGATCGGGTCCCGACCGGCGGATCACCAGCCGCATGGACCCGGCACGGCGGTCCGGGAAGGCGTGCACCAGCGCATTCAGCACCAGGTTGGTCAGCACCTGGCCGTAGGGGCCGGGATAGCTGTCCATGGTGATCTCTTCGCTGATATCGACGCTGAACGAGATCGCCGAGCGCTTCAGCGCCGGCAGGAGGCTCGCGACGATCTGCTCGGTCGCCTCGCCGAGCTCGAAGATGCGGCGCTCCGCATGGCTGCGGTCGACCGCGACCTGCTTGAAGGCCTGGATGAGATCGGCGGCGCGGTTGAGGTTGGCGACGAGCTGCTTCGCGGCTTCCTGGCTTCCGACGATGAACTCGTCGAGCGTCGACTTGCGCACCGCGCCGTCGCTAATGGCCGTGGAGAACTGATCGCAGCGCCGTGCGAAGCTTGATGCCACGGTCAGGCTGATCCCGATCGGATTGTTCACCTCGTGGGCGACGCCGGCGACCAGGCCGCCGAGCGCGGCGAGCTTCTCCGCCTCGATCAGGCTGCGCTGCGTCTCCTGCAATTCACGCAGCGCCGACTCGGCGTTCTCCTTCGCCGCCTTGAGCTCGATCTCCGCCTGACGTTTGGCGATGGCGTTCTCGCGGAACACCTCGACCGCCCGCGCCATTTCTCCGATCTCGTCGCGGGCGTCGGTGTCGCGGACGGTCTGGCCGTAGTGCCCCGAAACGATGGCGTGCATGGCGGCCATCAGCGAGCGCAGCGGGCGCACGATGCTGCGTGCGATCGCGAGACCGATCAGCACCGCGATGAACAGTGCGATCACCGATGCGATCGCGATGCGCAGATACATGTTGGACAGCGCATTTTCGAACCGGTCATAGGCGACGCGCTCGCGCCGGCGCATATCGTCGGACAGCGTGTCGATGGTGCGCGCCATCATCTGCTGATTGCCGTCGATCTCCTCGCGCAGCAAATGGGATCGGATCGTGAAATGCTCGGACAGGTTGGCGACGCCGAGCCGCCAGGACACGATGCGGTAGGCGAGCGCCCCGAGCGCCCCGCGCTGGAGGTCGTTGTCGGCGAGGTCGAGCATCACCGGAATCGTGCCTTCGATGGCATCGAGGTTCTTCAGGATCTCCTCGGCGATCTCGCGCGTCTGCGTCAGGTAGAACGCATTGGTCAGCACCAGCGTTGTCGAAAAAGATTCCCGCGACTTCGACAACGATGGCCAGATCAGGGACGTCTGCTCGCGCGCGCCGTTTTCCATGATCGCATAGAGGCCGGCCATCTCGTGCACCGCATTGAGCACCTGGCTCTCGTAGGCGGTGGAAATCGCGCTCTGGACATTGCGCAGATCGCTGAAACCGCCGACGAACCGCTCGGTCGCCTGCACCAGGGGCTCCGCCGCCGCGTTGAGGATCGGATCGGCCGCCGCGTGCACCTTCAATGTCGTCAGCACGGTCTCGCGCAGCTCCGTGATCTCTTTCAGGAGCCCGACATTGGGCAGCGTGAAATAGCGGTGGATGAGGCCCTGCAGGCGGACCGCCTCGCCTTCAAGCTGGGTCAGCAGCCGCTCGGATTCGCGCGTCTGCCGCAACTCGTTGCGCGCGTCGGTCAGCACGCGCGTGCCATCCCAGATGACGGCCGCGAACACGAAAACCACGAGGGCGTTGAGTGCAGCCAGCGAGAGAATGCGCCAGCGGATCGGAAGCTGACGCATCGCCTGGTGCGAACTGGCCGCACCGCGATTCTCCGCGACTGTCCGGTCCGATGCCGCCTTCAGTTGCAAGTCAATTCCTCGATGCTCATTGCACCGCCTCGATCCGCTTGATCAGGGGGGCAAATCTCGAATCCTTGCGCATTTCGTCGCGCAGCGGGGCGGTCGCGGCCACGAGCATCTTGCGGTCGATGTTGTCGATGACGGTGACGCCGGCGCCCACAGCCTGCTTGCGGGATCGCTCCTCCCAGCTCAGCCATTGTTCGCGCATGTAACGTGACGAATCTCGTGCCGCCGCGCGAAAGATCGCACGGTCCTCGTCGGTCAGCTCGTCCCAGGCGCGGCGGGACATGATGACGATTTCCGGACCCATGGTGTGCTCGGTGACGGCATAGAACGGCGCCTGCTTGTAATGGCCGGCGGAGACATAAGACGGCCAGTTGTTCTCGGCACCATCGACGAGATTCGCGGTCAGCGCGGTTCCGATCTGTCCATAGGGCAGCGTAACCGGCGAGCCGCCGAGCATTTTGATCATCTTTGACATCAAGTCGGACTGCTGAATGCGGATGCGCTGCCCGTGAAAATCATTCATCGTTCGTATCGGCCGCCGCGCGGTGTAGACCGAACGCGCGCCGGAATCGTAGAACGCCAGCCCGATGAAGCCGTAGGGCTCGACTGCCGTGAGAATTTCGTCGCCGATCGGGCCGTCGATCACCTTGTGGAGGTGATCGACCGACCGGAACAGGAACGGCAGCGCCAGCACGTTCAGCACCGGTGCCACGTCGCCGATGGCGCCTGCATTGATGCGGTTGATGTCGATCGCGCCGACGCGGGTCTGCTCGATGGTCTGGCTCTCCTCGCCGAGTTGCCGGGAATGAAAGACCCGGATGCTGTGGCGGTTTTCGGTGCGCTGCGTGACCAGTTGATCGAGGACGCGCAGCGCCTGCACGGTCGGGTAGTTGTCTTCCTGGATGTCAGCGGCGCGGAATTCGCGCGCGCCGGCCGCTCCGGCCGCAATCAGGGCGGCTGTCAGTGCAATGGCAGCGCAACTCGCCCGCCAGCGTCCCGACCTCCCGCCTGCAACGTTCCAGATCATTTCAGTAGCGACTCCCGCGCGCGCGGTTCAAAGGCCCCGTCAATAATAGGATCGTTGTCGTTGAGGCACCATCCAAGAAAAAAGCACTGAGTTGATGTCATTAACGCCGTGTCGCGGCCAACAGGGACGATTTGCCGCCATTTCATAGGATGAAATGCACATCCAGTACGAAAGAACCGGCGAATGTTTCGTCGGCCGGCGGCGCACGAAACAATTCGCCAAATTAACGAAACCATTTTCCGGGGGTGCGCAATCCTCGCGAAACCGCCCGTTGGTACTTCCCATGGCGTGGCGCCAAGCGCCGGTTGGGAGCGACAGATGCAGTACACTCAGGCAGTGGCGGTCACCGCGGCGAACAGGGGTCTCCTGTCCGCCCAGGAAAATTCCGACGCGGCGCTGGTCGAAGCCATTGCCGCCGGCGACAAGCAGGCGCTGCAAGTGCTGTATGGGCGCCACCACGTGAAGGTCTATCGTTTCGCGCTGCGCTTCCTGCGCGACGAGGCCTCCGCCGAAGATATGGTGAGCGAAGTCTTCATCGACGTGTGGCGTCAGGCCGAGCGGTTCGAGCGCCGCTGCCAGGTTTCCACCTGGCTGCTCGCGATCGCCCGTAACAAGGCGCTGTCCAGCCTCCGTCGCCGCTCGAACGAGCAGCTCGATGACGAAGTTGCCGAGTTCATCGAAGATCCGGCCGACAATCCGGAGATCGTGTTGCAGAAGCAGGAGCGTAACCAGGTTCTTCGCGCGTGCCTGTCGGAGCTGTCGCCTGCGCACCGTGAGATCATCGACCTGGTCTACTATCACGAGCGGTCGATCGACGAGGTTTCCGAGATCATCGGCGTGCCGGCGAATACCGTGAAGACCCGCATGTTCTATGCCCGCAAGCGGATCGGCGAGATGATGGCGGCCCGCGGCATCGAGCGCTTCGCGGACTGAGTTTCTCTCGACTCTTCCCTGCACAGACAGAATCAGGTGAGGTGCCCCTTAAGACGGGGCACCTCATGCTTTGTGACACCTGCCGATGGACGGAAAGACCGGGTTTTGTGCGAGCCCACCGCCGTTCGCGCGATGAGGGCCAGGACGATATGATCCCGTGTCCCGATTGCGGCGGGCAGGGCATCGGCCACTGCTGCGACGGCATCTGCGAGCAACCGGATTTGAACGCCCAGCAGGGCATGGGCCCGCCGGGCAAACGTTAGTCCGCAGTCCATGAGCGCGAGCGGAACTTCAGCCGCAGTCACCAGCACCATCGTTCAGCGCGGCGACGTCCAGATCGAAGTGCTGGCGCAGGGATCGGGCCGGCGCATCGCGCTGTTGCCATCGCTCGGCCGCGGCGCCTCCGACTTCGACGTCATGGCTGCGCGGATCGCCGCCGCCGGCTATCGCGTGCTGCGGCCGCAGCCGCGCGGCATCGGTGCAAGCCGCAGTCCGGCGCCGTACGCGGACCTGCATGACTGCGCCGCCGACATCGCGGCGGTAATCGAACACGACGGCGGCGAGGCCGCGCTCGTCGCCGGCCATGCCTTCGGCAACCGCGTCGCGCGCATGCTCGCGACCGACCGGCCCGATCTGGTGCGCGGTATATCGCTGATCGCCGCCAATGTCGGCCACGCGCCGTCGACGCCGCCGATCCGCGAAGCGATCAGGAACAGCGCCAATCCTGCGCTGCCCGACGACGAGCGCCTGAAGGCGCTCCGCTTTGCCTTCTTTGCGCCCGGCAACGATCCGACGCCCTGGCTCAAGGGCTGGCATCCGGAGGTGCTGGCGGCGCAGCGCATCGCCGGCGACCGCACCTCGCGGCAGGCAGACTATGCCGGCGGCTGCGCCCCGATCCTCTATCTGCAGCCAGGGGGCGATCCGCTGGCGCATGTCGAGGACGCCCACGAGTTCAAGCGCGCGCTCGGCGACCGCGTGACCGTGATCGTCATCGACAACGCCGAGCCACGCCGCCATCGAAGAGCAGCCGGAGGCGATCAGCGCCGCGCTCATCGATTTTGCCAAGACGCTCTGGCCTTAACGGCTATTCGATATCTGAGAAAAAACGTGGCGCCGTCATTGCCGGCGCCACGTTTCAACACTCGTGCCACGTTTCAACTCTCAGAACGCGTCGTAGTTCTCAACGGGAAGCGATCGTGCGTTCACCATCATCTCGATCGGATCGATGACGGCTACGCGGTCGGGCAAGTCCAGACCCTGAGATACGGGGTTCTGGGCCCACGCAGTAGCGACGACGGCGCCGACCATGACGCCCAGCACAAACGGTATCTTGAGCATGGGTGTGCTCCAAAGTCGTTGATTGGATGGCGATTGTGCTCAGCGCTTCTCGATCACGACCTCGAGGTATTCGCTCGGCGCGACCATGGTGCCGTCGGTCGAACGGTTGCAGCGGCGGAAGAGCTCGAGGAAATCGTTGGTGAGTGCTTCCTGGCCTTGCGGCGGCAACGCCGCGAACGTCTTCAGGACCGGGCCGTAGTAGGTTTTGAAGACATCAAGCATGTGCTGCGCCGAGCGATAGCGGAAGTTGAAATACCGCGTTTCGGAGCGGATCGACGATGCATGGCCGCCGAACATATCGGTGATGTGGGCGCGAGCGCCCCAGAGCGCCGGCGACTTGATGCCGGGCGGCGGCACATGCCGGCCGATAGTCTTGAACAGCTGGCCGATCATGCCTTCCGGCGTCCAGCTCGCGAGACCGATCTTGCCGCCCGGCTTGCAGACCCGGATCAACTCGGCTGCGGCGCGTTCCTGGTCGGGGGTGAACATCACGCCGAACGTCGATACCACCGCGTCGAACGAGTTGTCGGCGAACGGCAGGGCTTCGGCGTCGGCCTCCTTGAACATGACGTCGAAGCCGTCGGCCGCCGCGCGGGCGCGGCCACGATCGAGCAGGGCGGGCACGTAGTCGGTCGAGGTCACCTCGCACCAGCGGCGCGCGGCCGCGAGCGTGACGTTGCCGTTGCCGGCGGCGACGTCGAGGACGGTCTGGCCGGAACGCAGGTCGAGGGCTTCACACAGGTGCTCGCCGACGATCTGCAGCGTCGAGCCGACGACGGCGTAGTCGCCCGATGACCAGGCGGCCTGCTGGCGGGTTTTGACCGCCGCAAGGTCAGGCTTCGGAGCGTCGAGATGCAGGGCGTTTCGGGCGGCGAGTGCGGTGGCGGTAGACATGGTCGTTTCTCCTTCGGGGGTGGGGCAGGCTCGGCGGCCTGGGGGCGTTGGGCCGTCGGCCAGGCGCGATTTCGCACTTGACATCTGATAAATCAAATTCATTGTCTGTATTGAAACGATGAAGAAAGCTAATCGATGCGTAGCTTAAACTTGGACCAGTTGCGGGCGCTCGAAACCGTCGTGGAGCTCGCCAGCTTCACCGGCGCAGCACGCCGGCTGAACCTGTCGCAGTCGGCGGTAAGCGTGCAGATCCGCGAGCTCGAGCAGCGTTGCGGCCTGCGGCTGATCGAGCGGCTCGGTAAGAAAGCCTACGCAACCGCCGCCGGCCGCGAAGTGATCGATCATGCGCGCCGCATTTCGCAGGAGGCGGACGCGATCGCGTCGGCGATGCGCCGCTTCCGCGACGGCTGGATCGGCCGCGTGCACATCGGCGCGGCGCTCACCGCGCTGATGTATCTGTTGCCGCCTGTGCTCAAGAAACTGCGTACCGAACATCCCGGTATCGACCTCTTCATCAGCAACGCGCCGACGACGGCGATGGTCGACGGCGTGCTGCGCAACGAGATGGACCTCGGCCTCGTTACGTTGCCGGTCGAGGACAGCCGGCTCGTGATCACGCCGCTGCACATCGAGGAGATGGTTGCCATCTTCCCCGCGATCGCGCGCGACATTCCCGAAGAGGTCACACCGCAATACGCCGCAGCGCAATTCCTGGTGCTCGAGTTCGGCGCCGTCAGCGCGCTCATCAGGTCGTGGATGTCGGCGCACGGGCTGGCGCCGCAATCTCCGATGATCCTCAGTGCCATCGAAGCAGTGAAGATCGTCGTTTCCGCCGGCATGGGGATGTCGATCGTACCGGCGATGTCGATTGTGCAGAGGAGCGACGATATCGTGGTGCGGCCGCTCAATCCGCCGCTGACGCGCACGCTCGCGCTGATTCAACATCGCAACAAGCCCGACGAACTCGCGCTGCGCATCGTGCGCAATGCGCTCATGGACCTGGTGAACGTCCCTGGGACAAAGAAGCCGGCCGCGTGATGGCGGTGGTCAGTCGGGCTTGGCACCGGAGAAGCGAACGACGCGGCCCCATTTCTCGGCTTCTTCGGCGATGAGCTTGCCGAATTCGGCCGGCGAGCCGGCAAGCGGCACGCCGCCGAGGGTGGAAAACCGCGCAATGACGGGACCTTCAGCCAATACGGCGTTGATCGTGCCGTTGAGGCGATCGACAGTGCCGGGCGGCGTACCCTTGGGCGCCGACACGCCGTACCAGGAGCTTGCTTCATAACCCGGCACCGACTCCGCGATGGTCGGGAGGTCGGGCAGGAGCGGCGAGCGAAATGCGGTGGTGACGCCAAGCGCGCGCACTTTTCCGCTCTGGATCGGCTCGATGGCCGTCGCCATGTTGTCGAACAACGCGTGGATGCGGCCGCCGAGTAGATCGGCGAGTGCCGGCGCAATGCCGCGATAAGGCACGTGCAACATCTTGATGCCGGTCATCATCTTGAATAGCTCAGCGGAGACGTGCCCCGGGCTTCCATTTCCGGCCGAGCCCACGATCAGGCGGTCTGGATTGGCTTTGGCGTAGGCGATCAGCTCAGCGACGGTGCGCGCCGGTACGTCGGGATGCACCTCGAGCACGTTCTGCATCCGGATGACCCCGGCGACCGGCGCGGTGTCGCGGACGAAATCGAAATTCAGCTTCTCGAAGAATGTCGCGTTGATCGCGTTGGCGGCGGTCGACATCAGCAGCGTGTAGCCGTCTGCGGGCGCGCGCACGACCTGCTCGGTTGCGATGTTGGTGGTCGCGCCTGGCCGGTTCTCGACGATGAACTGCTGGCCCAGCCGTTCGGATAGTCGGATGGCGAGCAGTCGCGCGGTGATGTCGGTCGCGCCGCCGGGCGCATAGCCGACGATCAGGCGGACCGGCCGTGCCGGATAGGATTGTGCCTGTGCAGCACGGGCGAACGCCGGCAGCGCGAGCATCGCGCCTGCGAGCTTGATCCATCGGCGGCGCGACGGCCGCTGGGCCTGTTGTGGACGCTTCATCTCTGTCGTGCCAATCCCAATGCGGGGCTGCGAAGCAAGACCCGGACCGTAAGTCAATGTAGCAAATACGGCGTGCCGCAGCCCTGCGCGCGCGGCCCGTTCTGCGTCAACCTAACCGAGGAAATTGATGGGACATGGGTCGGGCGAGCGCGTAAGTTGCCCCGACCGTGGGGGAGCCGGGCGGTATGTCTACCGGGACCGCCGGCGATGACCGCGGTCGGGGAACGAGACGCGTGCACAAGGACATCCTGCGCAACGGAGACGTGTTGTCGGCTGCCGTTCTGGCGGCGCTCGGCGTCTACATCTTCATGGAAGCGCGCAACTGGCCGTATTACAGCGAGGACGGTCCCGGCCCGGCGTTCTTTCCGGTCTGGTACGGCGTCGCCATGGTCGTGCTGTCGCTCGCGCTGATCGCGATCACCATCGCCAAGCAGCCGAAGGCGGAGGAGCCTGACTGGCAGGGCGTCAGGCGCGCCCTGATCACCTGGGCCGCGTTCGCGGTCTGCTCCGCGCTGATGGGCTGGCTCGGATTCATGGTGAGCTTTGCCATCCTCACCTTCTTCATGATCACGTTCGTGTTCGGGCAGCCGCCGGTCAAGGCAGGGATCGTCGCGGTGGCTGCGGCTGCCGGCTTCTATCTCGTGTTCCCGTTCGCGCTGAGCGTTCCGCTCCCCACCGGCGTCTTCGGGTTCTGACATGGACGTGCTGAGCGGACTGCTGCACGGATTTTCGGTCGCGCTTCAGCCGGCGAACCTGTTCTGGTGCTTCGTCGGCTGCTTCCTCGGCACCGTCGTCGGCATCCTGCCGGGACTCGGGCCGGCGGCGACGATCGCGCTGTTGCTGCCGCTCACCTTCAAGATGGATCCCGCCGGCGGCATCATCATGCTGGCGGGCATCTATTACGGCGCCAAGTACGGCGGCTCGACCACCTCGATCCTGCTCAACATTCCGGGCGAGTCGTCATCGGTGGTGACCTGCATCGACGGTCACGCCATGGCGCGCAAAGGCCGCGCCGGCCCGGCGCTCGGCATCGCGGCGATTGCGTCGTTCGTCGCCGGCACCTTCGGCATCGTCGCGCTCACGGCGCTCGCGCCGCCGGTCGCACTCTTTGCGCTGCAATTCTCATCGCCGGAATATTTTGCGCTGATGTGTCTCGGCCTCGCGCTGGTGGTGCTGCTGTCCGGCCCCTCATTGATCAAAGGACTGCTGTCGCTGTTCCTGGGGTTGTGGCTCACGTCGGTCGGCACCGATCTGTTTACGGCACAGTCGCGCTATATCTTCGGCCAGTCCGAGCTGCTCGGCGGCATGGATTTCGTCGTCGTCGCGATCGGCGTCTTCGCGATTGCAGAGGTGATGGCCAGCATCGATGCCGGCGACAAGGCGCAGATGCTGCCGGTGCCGAAGGGCCTGCGCAATCTCCTGCCGAGCTGGGACGAGCTCAAGCAGTGCCGCTTCGCCTTCCTCAACGGCTCGATCACCGGATTCATCATCGGCGTCCTGCCCGGCGCCGGCGCGTCGATCTCCTCGTTCATCGCCTATGGAATCGAGAAGGCATTCTCCAAGCATCCTGAAAAATTCGGGCAGGGAGCGCCGGAAGGCGTCGCCGCGCCGGAGGGCGCGAACAACGCCGACTCCGGCGGCGCGCTGGTGCCGTTGCTCACGCTCGGCATTCCCGGCGGCGGCACCACCGCGATCATGCTGTCGGCGCTGGTGCTGTGGGGCGTGCGGCCCGGTCCGCTGCTGATGACCGAATCCCCCGACGTGTTCTGGGGACTGGTCGCCAGCATGTATATCGGCAACGTCGTGCTCCTGATCCTCAACCTCCCACTGGTGCCGCTGTTCGCGCAGATCCTGCGGCTGCCGGTCCACGTCCTGTTCCCGATCATCCTCGGCATCTCGCTGGTCGGCGCCTATGGCGTGTCGGGCCGGATGTTCGATATCGGGTTGTTGGTCGGTTTCGGCCTGCTCGGTTACATCATGGTGAAGCTGAAGTATCCGACGCCGCCGCTGATCCTCGGTTTCGTGCTGGGCGACGCCATGGAACGCGCCTTGCGGCAGTCGCTCACGATGTCGCAGGGCGACCTCAGCATCTTGGTACGGGGCTGGATATCGGCCACCATGCTGGCCTGCGCGGTCCTGATCCTGCTGCTGCCGTTGATGAGCCGCTTCAACAAGGCCCGCGTGCAGGCGATCGCCGAAGGCGGATGAATACGGCTTGCGCCAGCAACCCACGCGGCGCGGAAGCCTTCTCGAAAGTTCGGAGGACATTCATGATCGGACGTTTGATCCCTTGTCTCGCGGCGCTGGCGCTGGTCGTCACCGGCACTGATCCGGCCGTAGCGCAGTTCAAACCCACGCGGACGGTGGAATTCGTCGTTCACGGCGGCCCCGGCTCCGGCAACGACGTGTTCGCGCGCCAGCTCACGGCCATCATCGACCAGGAGAAGCTCGCGCCGGTGCGCTTCCAGGTCGTTAACAAGCCGGGCGGCGGCTCGACCACGGCCGCGAACTACGTCGCGAGCAAGAAGAACGATCCGCATGTGATCGCCTGCTTCACCAACATCTGGCTGATCGACCCGCTGGTGCATCAGGCCGCGATCAACCGCCTGCACGACATGAGCCCGATCGCGCGTCTCGTGGTCGAGCCGGCGCTGGTGGTGGTGCTCGCGGATTCGCCCTACAAGACGCTCGGGCAATTCATCGACGCGGCGAAGGCCAACCCCGGCAAGCTGCGCTGGTCGGGCGGCTCGATCATGTCGCGCGAGAACACCGTGCGGGCGCTGCTGATGCAGGTGACCGGCGCGCGCTGGCAGTTCATCTCGTTCCCGTCCGGCGGCGAGCGGCTCGCCGCGCTGCTCGGCGGCCATGTCGAGATGATGATCGTCGACCCGAGTGAAGCCGGCGAGCAGATCCGCGCCGGAAAATTCCGCGCCATCGCGCAGGTGAGCGAGCGTCGCCTGCCGGGGTTCCCCGACATTCCGACCATCAAGGAGGCGGGCTTCGACATCCCCGACGTGCCGCAGATGCGCGGTGTGGTCGGCGCGGCCGGCATGTCGGCGGAGACGGTCGCCTATTACGAAGACCTGTTCTTCAAGGTGAGCCAGATGCCGGCCTGGAAGAAGTTCGTGGAGGAGAGCCAGCTCGACGGCGAGTTCGTGCGGGCCAAGGAACTCAAGCCGTTCCTGATCAGCTTCGAAGGCACGCTCCGCGAGATTTTGAAAACGTCGGGCGCCAAGGTGATCCGATAGAATTTGCGGCCGAGATGTTTAACTCGTCATGCCCGCGCTTGTCGCGGGCATCCACGTCTTACGGGTATGGCGATGGCCGCATTTGTCTATTTCATGACGAATCGTCGCAACGGAATTCTGTATGTCGGTGTGACAACCAATCTACCGGCGCGAGCGTATCAGCATCGTGAAGGGCTGATTGCAGGATTTACCAAGCGACATGGGCTAAAGAAGCTCGTCTACTATGAAGCCTTTGATGACGAGCGCGATGCGATCCAACGTGAGAAGTCGATCAAGCACTGGCCGCACGCTTGGAAGGTGCGGCTGATTCACCAGTCCAATCCAAATTGGAACGATCTCTACAACTCGTTGTTCTGAACGGTAGCCCGCCGTTTGGCGTCATGCCTGGCCTTGTGCCGGGCACCCACGTGTTTGAGAGGCTAAGCAAGACGTGGATGGCCGGGACGAGCCCGGCCATGACGTGGAGAGAATTCTGCCCTTTGATCGAGACCTGCTACTCCGCCGCGCGCTTCTGCGTCAGCGCGGCGGCGGCCTTGTCGTAGGCCTCCTCGCGCGCCAGCATCGGCTTGAGGCCGACCAGATCGTAATACTCCTCGAGCGTCAGCACCTGGTCCTGGCAGGCGCTCAGCGAATTCTTGGCTTTGAGGGTGCGCAGCGCCGTGCGCACGCCGAGCGCCGCCGCGAACAGCGGCAGCGACGGGAAGGTCGCCGCGACCACGCCGGCCGCCTCCAGCTCTTCGAGGCTGCGCGCCTTCGGCCCAGCCGCCTGCGACAGCGTCGCCATGTGCGGCCCCGGGATCTCGCGCATCGCGCGCTTGATCTCAGGGATGGTGTCGACGCCCATCGGCTTCGCCATGTCGACGCCGGCCTCCATGAACAGCTGGCAGCGCTCGATCGCATCCTCGACCGAGGTGACGCCGGCGGCGTCGGTGCGCGCGGCGATGAAGAGGTCAGGATCGCGCCGCGCGTCGAGCGCGGCCTTCATCTTGGCCAGCATCTGCTCGGTGGAGATGATCTGCTTGCCCGGCAGATAGCCGCAGCGGTTCGGGAACACCTGGTCGCGAGATGAACAGGCCGGAGACGCCGGCATCCTCGAACGCGCGCACCATCTGCCGCACATTGTTGACGCCGCCGAAGCCGGTGTCGGCGTCGACATAGACCGGCACGTTCACCGCGGCGCAGACGCGCCCGTAGTGGTCGGCATAGTCGCGCATGTTGGACTGGCCCATGTCGGGCTGCGCCAGCAGGCTGCCGACCGCGGCATAGCCGCCGGCGACCACGGCCTCGAAACCTTCCGCTTCGATCACGCGCGCCGACAGCGCGTCGTAGCAGCCCGGCATCAGCACGAGCTTTTTGCCGGACATGATGGCTCGGAGTTTCTTGCGCACGCTCATGGGATTCCTCCACTCTTCGCGTCATGCCCGCGCTCGTCGCGGCATAGTCACCAATTGATAGTTGATCGACAAGCCGGCTGTCGGTGGCGGTCTGCAGCCACGGCTGCGATGCCGCCATGCGTTTCTCAAAGGCCTTGATCTCGTCGGTGTGCTTGAGCGTCAGCCCGATGTCGTCGAGCCCTTCCAGCAGCCGCGTGCGGTCGGAGGCCGCGATATCGAATTTGATGTCGGGCCCGCCGGGGCCGCTGATGGTCTGGGTCTCGAGATCGACCGTGAACGGCGCCGCGCCGTTCGCGGCGATCACGCGCTTCTCGAACGCCGCCGCATCGGCCGGCGCCAGCGTCACCGGCAGCAGGCCGTTCTGCAGGCAGTTCTCGCGATAGATGTCGGCAAAGCTCCGCGCCACGATCACGCGGATGTTGTTGGCGAGCATGCCCCACACCGCCGCCTCGCGCGACGAGCCGGCGCCGAAATTGTTGCCGGTCACCAGGATGCCGGGATTGCGGAACTGCGGCTTGTTGAGCACGAAGTCCGGGTCTTCGCTGCCGTCGTCGCGCTGCTCGCGCGCATGAACAGCAAGCGCCTTGTAGTCCGGCTTGAGCGCGCGCATCGCCTGCACCGGCGCGACCTGGTCGGTGTTGATGTCGTCCTTGAGCAGCGGCACGGCGATGCCGGTGTGCTTGGAGAACGGCTGCATCAGGCGGCTCCCTCCAGGCTGCGCACGTCAGCGATGCGGCCGGCGATCGCGCTCGCGGCCGCGGTCGCGGGGCTGGCCAGATGCGTGCGCGTCTTCGGGCCCTGCCGGTTCTCGAAATTGCGGTTGGTGGTGGAGACGATGCGCTCGCCCGGCTCGCCGCGGTCGCCATTGCCGCCGGCGCACATCGAGCAGCCGGATTCGCCCCAGGCGAAGCCGGCGTCGCGGAACACCTTGTCGAGGCCCTTCGCCTCGGCCTCGCGCTTCACCGACGACGAGCCCGGCACCACCAGCGCGACCACGCCTTCGGCGACGTGCCGCCCGCGCACCACGTCGGCGGCGGCCTCGAGGTCGGGCAGCCGCGCATTGGTGCAGGAGCCGATGAACACGCGGTTGATCGGCAGGCCGGCGAGCGGCGTGCCGGGCGTCAGCCCCATATAGGCGAGCGCGCCTTCGACGATCGCGCGCGCGGTTCGGATCGGACGCCGGATCGGGCACGCGGCCGGAGATGCCGACCACCTGGCTCGGATCGGTGCCCCAGGTGATCTGCGGCTCGAGCGCCGCGCAGTCGATCACGTGCTCGGTGTCGAACTTGGCGTCGTCGTCGCTCCTGAGCGTGCGCCAATGCGCGAGCGCCTGATCCCATTGCGCGCCCTGCGGCGCAAACGGCCGGCCCGCGATCCAGTTGAAGGTGCCTTCGTCCGGCGCCACGAAGCCCGAGCGGCCGCCCATCTCGATATTGAGATTGCAGAGCGTCATGCGGCCTTCCATCGCCATCGCGCGCACCGCCGAGCCGGCATACTCGACCACGTGCCCGCGGCCGCCGGCCATGCCGAGCGCGGCGATGATCTTCAGCGCCACGTCCTTGGCGGTGACGTGCGGCGCCAGCGTGCCGTCGAGGCGGATGCGCATCGACTTCGGCCGCTTCATCGCGATCACCTGCGTGGCGAGGATGTGCGCCAGCTCGGTGGTGCCGCAGCCGAACGCCATGCGCGCCGAGCCCGCCGACGGTCGAGGCGTGGCTGTCGGGCACCGCATGGGTCGCGCCCGGCAGCACCATGCCGACCTCCGGCGCCACCACATGCGAAATGCCCTGCTCGGGATCGCCGAGGTCGAACACGCGGATGCCGTTCCGCGCGCTGCCCTCGCGCATGGCGCGCAGGAACGCCGCGCCGGACGGGATTGCTCTCGTCGGTGCGGCCGGGCTTGGTCGAGACGGTGTGGTCCTGCATCGAGAAGGTGAGGTCCGGCCGCGGCACCTTGCGGCCCTGCTTGGCGAGCTCGCCGAACGCGTGCGGCGCGTGCAGCTCATGCAGCACATGGCGGTCGATATAGATCAGGTCGCGGCCGTCCATGCGGCGCGCCACGAAATGGGCGTCCCAGATTTTCTCGAACAGGTTTTTCGGCATGGGTGGAACCCTACCCTGGGGCTCGCGGGCGAGCCTTGTTGTTTGTGAGGTAGGGCTATTTTGGGCGCGCGAGGAAGGCGATGGCAAGCGGCGGCGGATAAGTGCCTACTCCGCCGCGACCGCCGCCTCCGCAATGAACTGCGACAGCCACTTCTTCCGCAGCTTGACGTTGAGCCGGTACAGCGCCTCGAATTCGGCCTCCGGGAACGAATGCGTCGACGGCCGCTTCATCAGCGTGTCGGCCCAGGCCTTCAGCCGCGGATACTTCTCGATCTGGCCGATCGGCCGGATGCGGTCGAGGAAGAAGTAGCGCTGCAGGAACGGCGCATAGCCGGCATCGACCAGCGAATATTTCGCGCCGTTGAAGAACGGTCCCGCGCCCTGCTTCTCCAGCGCGCGCTCGAGCCGCTCGAACGCCTGCGGAATCTGGTCGAGGCATTTCTTGCCCGGCCGCCTCGTCGTCGGCATAGGCCACGCCGGTCACCTGCTCGGCAAAGGTCGGCACATAGTCGGTCCAGGCGCGGTTGATCGCGCGCTGCACCGGATCGTCGGGATGCAGCCGCGGCGCAATCGTTTCGTCGAGATATTCGTTGATCGCGTTCGATTCGAACAGCGACACGCGTGTCGTCGACGCGCAGCACCGGCACCTTCTTGTGCGGCGAGATCGCGAGGAACCAGTCGGGCCGGTTGTCCCGCTCGATATGCCGGAACTCGAAGTCGATCTTCTTCTCGCGCAGCACGATCGCCGAGCGCTGCACCCACGGGCAGGTCTTGAAGCTGACCAGGAGATATTTCGTCATGCTGTCCTCGTTTCACTCTTTTGCTTTCAACTGGCCTTCGTTCGCCGCAATGAACGCCCGGATATCGTCCGACATGTCCAGGAGCTTCAGCCACTGCTCCTTGTACAGCGTCACGGGAAAGCGGCCCATGCCGTAGATCGACAGCGCGCCCTTCTCGCTGACTTTCATGCGGAGGCCGGCCGACGCGCCTTTTTTCAGGGCCTCGTTCTCCTTGCGCAGGCGTTCGAGTTCAGCCTTCATCGCTTCGTCGGACATCTGCTAGCTCGCCACCTCGTTCTTGGTTTCGAAATTGAGCTCGATCTCGACGTTGTTGGGATCGCGCAGGAAGATCTGCCAGCGCGTCAGTTGGGCACCTGGTTCACGCGGTGCGGCATGCCCTTGCCGGTGAGGTGCTGCTTCATCGCCTCGAAGCCGCGGCTGCCGAACGCGACGTGATCGATGACGCCGGAATCCGGGCGCTGCTGCCGGTCGGTGCCGGCGATGTCGTTGAGGTGCAGCACCGGATGGCTCGCCGGAGTAGAGCCACGCGCCGGGGAAATTGAACGGCGGGCGCGGGCCGTTCTTGAATCCCAGCACGTCCTCATAGAACTGGATGGTCTCGCGAGCTTGCGGGTCGAGACGTTGTAGTGGTCGAGCACGCCGACGCTCATATTCATCGGGCTTCTCCTTGGGGCGTATTGCAATCAAGGATAGTGCGAAACTGTGCCCGCTGGCGAGCTAGCAGCGGGCAATTCATCCCATATCAATCCCATATCAATCCCACGTCGGCGCCCGCCCCGCCGGGTTGGCGATCCGCCCGTTCGCCTTCTTCAGCGCGCCGATGCGCGCCATCTCGTCATCGCTCAGCGTGAAGCAGAACACGTCGAGGTTCTCGGCCAGCCGCCCGGGATTGGACGAGCGCGGGATCGGCACGATGTTGCCGCGCTGGATCAGCCAGCGCAGCGCCACCTGCGCCAGGCGGCCTTTGCTCTTCGCGATCTCGCCCAGCACCGGATCGTCGAACAGCCGACCGCGCCCGAGCGGGCAGTAGGCGGTGAACACGATGCCGCGCGCGCGGCAGGCGTCGACGATCTTGGTGGTGTCGATGATAAGGATGGCCCTCGCCCTGCAGGTTGACCAGCGGCTCCGGGCAGAGCGCGATCGCCTCATCGAGCAGCGCGATGTTGAAATTCGCCACCCCGATGTGGCGTGCCAGGCCGTCGCGCTTGGCCTTGGCGAGCGCGCCCATGGGCTCCTTGAGCGGGATCTCGGCGTTCGGCCAGTGCACCAGCAGCAGGTCGACATAGTCGACGCCGAGATTTTCGAGGCTCTCGTCGACCGAGCGCGCGAAATCGGCGGCGCGCAGATATTCGTGCGACACCTTGGTGCAGAGGAAGATCTCGCCGCGCGGCACGCCGGACGCGCGGATGCCTTCGCCGACGTCGCGCTCGCTGCCGTATTTCCACGCCGTGTCGATATGGCGATAGCCGAGCTTGAGCGCGGTCGCGACGTTTTCCCCGCGGACGTTGCCGCCGCCGAGGTTCGAGGTGCCGAGCCCGATGGCGGGGATCAAGGCGTCGCCGGCGGGCAGTGCGGGGATTATTGGTGTGGGCATGGGTATCAATGTACGGGAACGATGGCTCGACAGTGTGGCACGCTTCCATCGTTTGCAAGCGTGTTGAATCGTCACGGCGTCAGGCGTACGGATTTCTGCGTCGCGTCTGCACCACCGAAAGGTCATGCCATGCTGCGCATGGGAATGAAGGCGATCGTTGCGACGTTGCTGCTTGCCTCATGGTCGATGGCTTCGCTCCATGCCGAAGGCGACCGTCCTTCGGTCGCGGTGTATTACCCGGGTCTGCCCTGGCACCTGCGCTACGAGCTCGCGGGCGTCGTCGAGGAGTACAACAACCACCAGCCGGGCGTCAGCACCTACACCATGGCGCGGAGCGAGACGAACGGCATGCGTGTCTCGGTCCAGATCAATCCAGTGCAGGAGGCGAAGACCGCGCGCGATTGCCGCGACGCCGAGCACAAGCACATCCGCGAGCACAAGGCGTTCGCGCGCGCACAGATAAGGCCGTCGGAAGGATCGGAGGTCGACCTGGAAGTGCTGGTGCCGCTCGGTTCGGACGGCGCCGTGAGCCGCCACGTGCACCGCTTCTGGCTGCGCGACGGGGTATGCGCCAAGGTCCATGCCTCGAAGACGCCGTTCGCGGACAGCGACCAGGCCGGTTTCGACGCGCTCCTGGCCAGCGTCCGCTTCGACCCTGCCGCCGAGTCGGTCGAGCGGGCATTTGTGATTCCTGGCCGCGGCACGCTGCTGATGACCGTCCCCGCCTTATGGGGCTTCCGTACCAGCCAGCCGACTCCAGCGACGCCGCGCAATGTCACGTTCATGGAGTCGGCAGGCGATCACCGGCTGATGCTCACGCTTTTTCCCGACGCCGCGAAGGTATTGAAGGGCGACCCGACGACCCGCGCTTTCGTGGACACCGTGCGTAATGCAATGAAGGAGAAGGCGCTCGAACCGGACCCGCCGTTGCTGCCGATCAAGGGGACCGGCGGCGAGGGTCTGTACTTCCTGGTCACGGACAAGGAACTGGTGGGCAAGCCCGACCGGCCGAACGAATGGAAGTACCTGCGGATGGGCGCGCTGCGCATCGACCAGGCGCTGGTGTTCTTTTCGGTGTTCTCCAACGCCAAGGAAAGTCCTGTGGTAGACGGCGCCCTGCGCGCGATCGGCGAGGCGCGCCTCCTCCCGCCGACATGAATGGGCTCACGTCTTGCCGCTGACGCGTTGAACAGCCGCCGGCGTCGGCCGTTGGCAAGCGTGTTAAATCCGTCTGCCGATTGGCGCTACGCTTTGCGCACCTCGCGCCGCCACCATCGAAAGGTCGAGCCATGGGCTATGAATCCATCGATGTCACGCCGATGACGCCGCGCATCGGCGCCGAAGTCGCCGGCATCACGCTCGCCAATCCGCTGAGCAACCGTCAGGTCGAGGAGCTGCATCTGGCGCTGGCCGAGCACCAGGTGCTGTTCTTCCGCGATCAGCCGATGGACGTCGACGCCCACAAGCGGTTCGGCCGCTATTTCGGCGACTTGCACATCCATCCCAGCACGCCCGGGCCCGAGGGCCATCCGGAAATCCTGCCGATCCACGCCGATGCCAATTCCAGGCGCATCGCCGGCGAGTATTGGCATTCAGACGTGTCCTGCGACGAGGAGCCGCCGGCGGCGTCGATCCTCTATCTGCACACGGTGCCGCCTGTCGGCGGCGATACGCTGTTCGCCAGTCAGTACGCGGCTTATGACGCATTATCGCCGCGCATGAAGGCGTATCTGAAAGGATTGACCGCGACGCATTCCGGCGACCACGTCTATCGCCGCAACAATGCGCTGATGGGGCTGAAGGAAACCGGCAAGACCTATCCGCGCGCGTCGCATCCGGTGGTGCGCACCCATCCGGTGACCAAGCGCAAGGCGCTCTACGTCAACGGCGACTTCACCACGCACATCGATGGCCTGCCGCGCGAGGAAAGCCGCGCGATCCTGGACTTCCTGTGCGAGTTCGCCACGCGCGAGGAATTCCAGGTGCGCTTCCGTTGGCGGCCGCATTCGATCGCGTTCTGGGACAATCGCTGCGTCCAGCATCAGGCGCTGTGGGATTACTACCCGCAGACGCGCTCGGGCCGCCGCGTGACGATCAAGGGCGATCGGCCGTTCTGACCGCCGTGGCCGGCTTGAAAAGCGAGAACCAATGAGTGACATCAGGATCTACAGCGGCGGGGCGCCGAAGGAGGCGCTCAACGTGCTGACGCCGCAGTTCGAGGCGCGCACCGGCCACAAGGTGCACTACACCTATGCCGTGATCTCAGAGCTGCAGAAGAAGCTCGCGGCCGGCGACATCCCCGACATGGTGGTCATGCCGGTGCCGGCGATCGATGGCTTGGTCAAGGCCGGTACGCTCAAGGCCGCGCCGCGCGGCGTGCTCGGCAGCGTCGGCATCGGCGTGATCGTGCGCGAGGGCGCGCCGCATCCCGACATCTCGACGCCGGAGGCGTTCAAGAATGCGCTGCTCCAGGCGCGCTCGGTCGTGCACGCCAATCCCAATGCGACCCCGAGCGGCGTGCATCTGGACAAGGTCGAGCAGCAACTCGGCATCGCCGAGGCGCTCAAGCCGAAGCTGACCTTGAGCAACGCGCTCGACGGCGGCGTGCAGCGCATCACCTCGGGCGAGGCGGAGATCGGCATCTATCCGGTGAGCGAGGTGATCTCGGTCGAAGGCATCGCGTTGGTCGGGATGCTGCCGCCGGCGTTGCAAAGCCTGATCGTCTACGGCGTCGCCGTGCCGGCCGCGAGCACCGCGCCGGAGCCGGCGGGGGCGTTCATTGCGTTCCTCACCGACGGCGCGCATCGGGCGGTGTGGGAAGAGGCGGGGTTTGAGACGCCAAAATAGTTTCAGTAGCCCGCATGAGCGAAGCGATATGCGGGACCGGCGGTCCCGGATTTCGCTGCGCTCATCCGGGCTACAACCTACTTCTTCGTCAGCGCGAAGCTCGCCAGGCCCGTCACCGACACGATCGTATGCAGGATGGTGTCGAGGCGGTTGAAGGCGTCGAGCCCGTGGAAGTCGGGCATGATCCAGCCGAAAATCGCGACCGCGCCCCACAGGACGCCGTTGAAGAGCGCGAAGGTTCGGTACTGCGCTTCGAGGTTCTTGACGACGATCACCACGGCCCAGATGCCGATCAGGACATGCAGCGCCTTGTGCCCGGCCTCGAGCGTCACGCCTTTGGTGATCAGCTCGACCGCCAGCGTATAGCCGACGGCGACCAGGAACAGCGCGCCGACCACCCAGGTGTAGAGTTTTGCGAAATTCATGGGATTGCCGCTCCGTGCGGCAACCATTGTAGCGCTATTTCAGCCCCGACGCCGCCATCGGCTTGTTGCTCATGGCGATGCCGCGCCAGCGCGCCACCACCGACGCAACGAGGTTGCGATCGATCGGCGTGCCCTTGTCGATGCGTCCGCCCCACACCGCTTCCGAGGTCGGGATGATGCGTCGCGGCAATTCCTTGAAGCGCAGCCGCGTCGCCACCGGCACGCCGGCGCCGAACGCGAGCGCCTCGCGGGTGCCGAGCGACGCAAGGAAGCCGAGCAGGCGGTTGGCCGGATCGGACACCGCGGCGTGCACGATGCGCTGGTCGTCCTCGTTCGCCATCCGCATGGCGAACACGGTCGAGCATTGCGAGATCAGCGTCGGGTCGAGCTGCGCCGGGCGCTGCGTGACGAGGCCGAGGAACACGCCGTATTTGCGGCCCTCCTTGGCGATGCGCGACACCGCCTCGCGCGCCGGGCGGAAGCCGATCGAGCGGTCGGCATTGGCGTAGTTGTGCGCTTCCTCGCAAACGATCAGCAGCGGCAGCGCGCCGTCGCTCCACAGGCCGAACTCGAAGGCGAGGCGGAACAGCACCGAGACGATGGCGTCGAACACCTCGGCCGGGAAGCCGGCGAGCTGCACGATGGTCATCGGCTGGCCGCCGCCTTGCAGCCGCAGCAGCTCGCAGAGGATGTCGACCATGGTGTCGCTGCCGACCGCGTCGTCGTCGAAGATGAAGGAGTAGCGCGGATTCTTGCGCACCGACTGGATGCGCGAGATCAGGCGGCGGTATTGCCCGGCGACCGCGCGAGTTCTCGAGCTTGCCCATGCGGCCTTCGGCGATCGCGATCAGCTCGTCCATGCGGTAGGGCACCGGCGTGTCGACGGTGTAGCGGCCGCCTTCCGCACCCATGCTGCGGTAGGTGGTCGGGTCACGGCGGCCTTGCGGGCGTATTCGTTCTTGGCGAGCGGGATCAGCTCCGCCAGCAGGCCGACCTCGTCCTCGACGTCGCTACGGCGGCCGAAGATGATCTCCTGCATCTCGTCGAAATTGAACAGCCAGTAGGGCAGGCGGAGATTGCCGGGGCGCACGACGTGCGCGCGGTCCTCGAAGCAGGCGGCATATTCGTTGTGCGGATCGATCAAGAGGATGCGCAGGTTCTCCCGCGCCGTCCATGATCTCGCGCAGCAGCACCGACACCGCGCTCGACTTGCCGGCGCCGGTCGAGCCGAAGATCGCAAAGTGCTTGCGCACCATGTCGTCGACGTCGATATAGGCGCCGATCGAACTGTCCTGCTGCAGGTGCCCGACATTGATGGTGTTCGGGCCGGCGGCGTCGAAGATGATGCACAGCGCGTCATGGCTCGACCGGCATGATCGGGCTGCCGATGCGCGGATAGGTCATGACGCCGCGCTGGAAATAGCCGGCGCCGGACTGATCGAGCACGAGCTCGCCGAGCAGGTCGACGCGGCCGGTGGCGGGCCCGCTCTGCTGTCCGTCGGCGAGCTTGTGCAGCGAGATGTCGCACAGCGAGCCGACCACCAGCGTGCGTCCGTTCCAGATGCCGAGGAACGCGCCGACCGTGAGCTCGGTCTCGCTGTCTGCCAGCACGGCAGTCGAGAATTCGACGATCACCTGCGAGCCGCCGACCGACACAACGCGGCCGAGCGGCTCGGCGGCGGTCGATGGGTGGCGGTCAGTCGGAAGTTGCAGCCGGGCAAGATTGTCGTTGGGCATATTCGGGAAGGTCTCCGGGGGCGTGGAGTGTCCCCGAAAAGCCCTTAACTTGCGCTAAAGAATTATCGACAAGTCCGAGCTTGCGTCGTCACTCGAACCGGCTCTCTCCTCCGCTCATTCCCGCGCAAGCGGGAATCCAGGGCTTTTTCGCTCTGCTGGGTCCCCGCCTTCGCGGGGACAAGCGGAAGAATGGCTTAACTCTGTCACGAGCCGCGCAGCCGCACTTCGCCGGCGCGGCGATACTGGCTCGGCCATTTCAGCCCGCTGAAGTTCTGCTCGCGTGGCGGCGTGGCGGGCGAAATAGGCATCCTCCAGAGAGCCGCGCGCCGAGCGCGCACATGTCGGCGCGGCCGGCGCCGACGATGGTGTTGATATCGCCGTGGCTGACGATGCCGCCGACCGACATGGTCGGGATGTTCGAGCGCGTTGCGGATCTGGTCGCTGAAGATCGCCTGGAAGGCGCGGCCGTCGACCGGGCGCTGCTGGCTCGACACGCCGCCGGTCGAGACCGCGAGGATATCGTTGCCGGCCTCGTGCAGCATGCGTCCGATCTCGATCGCATCCTCGATGGTGGTGCCGCCCTCGACCCAGTCGAGCGACGAGATGCGCGTGCAGATCGGCTTGTCCGCCGGCCAGGCGGCGCGCACCGCGTTGAACACTTCGAGCGGGAAGCGCATGCGGTTCTCGAGCGAGCCGCCATATTCGTCGGTGCGCTTGTTGGAGGCCGGCGAGATGAACGACGAGATCAGGTAGCCGTGCGCGAAGTGCAGCTCGATCATGTCGAAGCCGGCTGCCTCCGACATTTCGGTGGCGCGCACGAAGGCGTCGCGCACCTTGTCCATGTCGGCGCGGTTCATGGCGCGCGGCGTCTGCCGGCCCTCCGTGAACGGGATCGCCGAGGGCGCGAGCGATCTCCCAGTTGGCGGCTCGCCGAGATCTTGTGGCCCTCCCAGGAGCGCGTGAGCGAGCCCTTGCGGCCGGCATGCGCGAGCTGCACGGCGACCTTGGACGCGCTGAATGCGCATGGACGAAATCGATGACGCGCTTCCAGGCGCCGACATGCTCCGGCGCGTACATGCCGGCGCAATGCAGGCTGATGCGGCCTTCCGGCAGCACGTCGGTCATCTCGGCGATGACGAGGCCGGCGCCGCCGACGGCGCGGCTGCCGAGATGCACCAGATGCCAGTCGTTCACGGTGCCGTCCTTGGCCGAATACATGCACATCGGCGACACCACGACGCGGTTGGGGATGGTGAGCTCGCGCAGCTTGATCGGCGCGAACATCGGCGGCGGCGGCCGGTTGCTCGCCGCCGTCCGCCTGCGGCGCGACGAGCGCATCGACGCTGCGCACCAGTCGGGCGCCGCCTTCTCGATGCGCGCATAGGTGATGCGCATGCTGGCGGTGAGCAGCGAGAACACGAACTGCTCGAACGGCATGCCGATGTGCGGCCGACGTGCTCGAACCAGGTCTGGCTGGCGCTCGGAGGCGCGCTGCAGGCTCTCGGCCTTCGGGCGGCGCGCGGCGTCGAAGGCTTTCAAGCGCCTCCTCGACGGACGCATGCGAGCGAAGGAGCTCGGCAAGCGCTTCGGCGTCTTCGAGATGGGAGCGGATATCAAGGCCGACCGAGAATAGTGCGACGTGTAGGCGGCCCGCGCCGAGCAGCACGGTATTGCCCGCATGCCAGCGGCGGTTGCGCACCGTGACGAACGGTCGCCAGGTGGTCTGCGCAGGAGCCGACACGCCGTCGAGGGCGTCGGCAAAATGCGTGCGGCAGAACGCGACGATGGCGTCGGCGTTCGCGTGTTCGAGGCGGTTCGCCTGGATGGTCTCGCGCGATGCTTCGACCACCACGGTCGAGCCGCCGGTTTGCGGCCACGTGGTGACCTGCATGATGCCGCCGGATGTCTTGCGGAAGCTGTAGCCGAGCGCGTTCCGCGGTCTGGTCGAACTCGAAAGCAACAAAGAGATTGCCGCCGGGCGTTGCCTCGGTCGGAGGCGTGTCAGGCATAAGCCGCTCCGCGGCCGGGTCGGCGACGACGATCAGGTCGGCGCCGCCAAGTTCGGCGGCGATCGCATCCGGCGCACAGTAGTGAAACTCGCAACCGTCGTCGGTCGCGATGCGCTTGAGCGCATCGATCAGTCCGGCGGTGCGCACGGACGCATAGGCCGAGCCCCTGGGTCGAAAACTGGCGAGCCCGGTGTCGACCTCGACGCGATCGAAGCCGGCGACCTCGGCATTGGCCGCGGCGGCGACGTCACGGTCGGCGAGCTTTAGCCGCGGCTTGAGCGGATTGCAGACGATCGAGGAGGGAAGCGACATGGTGTCGCTCTCGGCCTCGACAAAGCGGACGTGTGGGACGCGATCCTGCCGTTTCAGCAGGATGCCGAGATAGAGCCCAGCCGGGTCCGCTCCGACGCAAACGACCTTCATGGAGTGCCTTCCGAGTTGCTACCACGCGGCGGAACGGCCGCTAAGATCGGTGGGAGCGTGAAAACAAGAAGTCACGCCAAGTTAAGGAGGAAACGGCCCATGAGCAAGCGCTACGCTGTGCTGATCGGCATCGTTGGTGTGCTCGCGGCGGCGGCGCCCGCCTCCGCGCAGGATTTCTACAAGGGCAAGACCATCAACATCCTGGCCGGCTTCTCGCCGGGCGGCGGCTACGACATCAATGCGCGCGTGCTGGCGCGGCACATGGGCCGCCACATCCCCGGCAATCCGGCCATGGTGGTGCAGAACATGCCGGGCGCCGGCAGCCTCAACGCCGTGCACTATCTCGACAACACCGCGGCGAAGGACGGCACCGTGCTCAACACCTTCAATTTCGGCGCCATCGGCGAGGCGCGGCTCTCGCCCGACAAGATCAGGATCGACTTCCGCAAGTTCAACTGGATCGGCAGCATCAGCCAGGACCTGACGGTCTGCTACGTCTGGCACGCGCTCGGCGTGAAGACGCTCGCCGAGCTCAAGGCGCGGCCGAAGGTGCACTACGGCTCGACCGGCGTCGGCTCGTCCAGCGACCTCAACCAGCGCATCATGAAGAACATCTTCGGGGTCAAGCTGCAGCAGGTCGGCGGCTATCCCGGCAGCGCCGAGCAGCGCATCGCGATCGAGCGCGGCGAGCTCGACGGCGATTGCGGCGCCTGGAGCAGCATCCCGGTGGAGTGGATCAAGGGAAGCAAGATCAATCCGGTGATCCGCTCGTCGCCGGCGACGGCGCCCGACATGCCGCCGGACGTGCCGTTCAGCATCGACATCGCGCCCAACGAGCGCGCCCGGCAGATCATGCGGTTGCTGCTGGCGTCGAACCAGCTCGGGCGGCCGTTCATCGCCTCGGCGGCGGTGCCGGCGGAGCGCGTGAAGATCCTGCGCGAGGCATTCGCGGCGACGATGAAGGACCCGGCGTTCATCGCGGAGGCGCAGAAGCTGCGGCTGCCGATCTCGCCGATCGTGGGCGAGGCGGCGAGCAAGGTCGTCGACGACATCTACGCGATCCCGCCGGAGATCGTCGAAGCCGCAAGGAGGTGATGCGGGATTGAGCTGCGCGCCACTGCTCCGTCATGCAGTGCAAGCGGGAGTCGATCCGCTCCGTGGAGCAGGGGTCGCCAGCCTTCGCCGACAGAGCGGAGATAGCATCGAGCTAGACGCAACGCTGCCTTCAGGAACGCGATCGTCTGCGGCGTCGAGAGGTGGATCGCCGCCTCGTTCGCCGCGCCGGCGCGCTGCATGAAGCCGTGATCGCCGGCGGGATAGATCTGCACGATCGTCGGTGCGGAACGGCTCTGCAAGTTTGCCTGGAGCCGATGGAACACCTCTTCGCTGGTGAGGTGATCCTTGCCGGCGCGGATCATGTGGACGGGGCAGGGGATACGCGTCGCCAGCGCCACGACATCCTCGTCCTGGCCCGGCAACGGCGGCGTTTCGATGGTCGGATAGTACGACACGCAGGCCGCGATGCGCTTGTCATGCGCAGAGAGCAGCAAGCCGTAACGGCCGCCGAGACAGAAACCGGCCGTGGCGATCTTCGTCAGCGCAAGCTCGCTCTGCCATCAGATCGAGCCAGAACATCATCTCATGCAGCGAGGTGGCGTCGGTGAGCGGCGCAAGCCGCGCTGCGCGCTGCTCGCGGGTTTCCGCCGGCGGTTGTCCGGGAAACGGCTCCCAGATCACGGTCGCAAGGCCGGCTTCGGCCAGCGCATGCGCATAGGCGGTGGCGTACTGATCGACGCCGTGCACCGACGGCAGCAGCAAGACGCCGGCCCGCGCGTCCGTCGGGCCGCGCCAGAAAGGCGACGCGTTCGCCGAGTGTGATGGTCTCGGTCCTGATCGGCACGCTGCAACCATAGCCGCGGCGGCAAGAGATTGGTAGAATTCGCGTGGGCAGGAAACGAATCATGGATACGACCGATTCAAACGTCGTTCCGCTCGGGCGGCATCCGACGCCGACGAGCTGATGGCGCGCGCGCGGGCGCTGGTGCCGGCGCTGCAGGAGCGCGCGCAGCGTTGCGAGGATCAGCGCCGCGTTCCCGAGGAGACCGTCCAGGATTTCGAGCGTGCCGGGCTGCTGCGGCATGTGTCAGCCGGCGCGCTTCGGCGGCTACGAGATGGGCTGGGACGTGTTGTGCGACCTTGCCGATGTGCTGGCGGCTGCCGACGGCTCGCAGGCCTGGCTGCAGCACATCTATCGCCGACCACACCGTGCTGGTCGCGACTTTCCCGGCGCAGGCGCAGGACGAAGTCTGGGGCAAGAACCACAACACCATCACGTCGGCCTCGTTCGATCGCGGTCGGCCGCGCCAACGCGCGTCGAGGGCGGCTTCCTGTATTCGGGGCGGCACGGATTCTCGAGCGGCATCGACTATGCGAGCTGGCTGATCTGCGGCGGCTTCATCGCGGAGAACGAAGGCCTCGACGGCCCGCATTTCTTCCTGGTGCCCAAGAGCGACGTCGAGGTGCTCGACGACTGGCAGACCATGGCGCTCGAAGGCACCGGCTCGAAGAGCTTTCGTCGTCACCGACAAGTTCATCCCGGCGCATCGCTTCCTCGACGGCCGGCAGTCGCGCTCCGGCACCGGGCCGGGCACCGCGGTCAACAAGGCGGCGGTCTATCGCATGCCGCGGTTCGGCGGCGTGGCGGCGGCGGGATTCTCGGCGCTCGCGGTCGGCATGGCGCGCGGCGTGCTCGCGGAATGGCTCGCGCTGACCGGGCCGCGCACGCTCGCGCGGCGTCGCCGTCGGCGCGCAGCAGGGCACGCAGATCCTTGCCGCCCGCTCCGCCGCCGAGATCGACGCCGCGCACGCGCTCTACCAGGTCGACGGTGCGCGGCGGCATGCGCAAGCTCGAGGAGGGCGGCACGCTGAAAGCAGACGCCGAGCGCCTGACCGGGCGGCGCAACATCGCGTTTGCCTGCCCAGCTTGCGCTCAAGGCCGGCACGCGGCTGTTCAATGCCGGCGGCGGCCGCGCGCTCTACCTGAAGGGCGCGATGCAGCGGCAATACCGCAACCTGCTCGGCGCGACGGCGCATCGCGGCGTGGCCTGGGAAGCCGTGCGCCATCGAGTATGGCGCCGCGCTGCTCGAGCAGCACGGCGCGCCGCGGCCCGGGCCGGCTGGTTGAGCTTCAGACGAACCAGCGGAAGTAGGCGTACGCCTGCAGCATCGCATAAAAATTGGCGATGACATGCATGACCATGGGCAGCAGCGTCGAGCCGCTGCGCCAACGGGTCCAGGTCAGCAGCAGCCCGATCATGAACACCTGCAACAACCCGAACCAGTTGTATTGAATATGGATGATCGTGAAGAGCAGCGTAACGATGAGGATGCCGAGCATCGGCCGTTGCGTCGGCCGGACCCAGCCGCGGAAGATGAAGCCGCGGAAGATGATCTCCTCCGCGACCGGCGCGGCGATCACGATGGCCAGCCACAGCAGCAGCATCGATCCCTGCGATTGCGCGCTCTGGTAGACGTCGACCACGAACGACGGAATGATCGGCTGGCCGACGAGATAGGCGAGGGCGTCGAGCCCCGGCAGCAGGATCACCAGCGAGGCAAGCGCGATACTGACCTCCTGTCGCGACGGCCACGTCATCGCCAGGTAGTCTTTCGCCGTCCAGGGCACCATCCGCGCGACCACGATCAGAAAGGCGACCAGGATCACGTTGGTGACGATGGTGGATAGACTGATGTAGCGCGCGTCCTTCATCAGCGCGCTGAAGTCGAGATCGGCTGGAATTGTCGACGGGTCCCACAGATACAGCACCACCATCGTCACGATCGTTGCGGCGAGATAGGCGAGCAGCACCCAGCCGAAGGTCGCGAAGTAACCCCATATTTTGGGCGCCGTAGGCGACGGAGATTGCGCCGTGAGCGGTTCGCTGCCGTTGGTCATGCTGGTCCGTCCTAAAATGCGCGGCCGATGAGATGGTCGAGCGAGATGCGGCCGCCGCCGACCACGAGAAAATAGAACGTCGCGACCGTCCACATCACGGTG
Organism: uncultured Alphaproteobacteria bacterium; assembly: GCA_963850705.1. Classification (GTDB taxonomy): domain Bacteria; phylum Pseudomonadota; class Alphaproteobacteria; order Rhizobiales; family Xanthobacteraceae; genus VAZQ01. The sequence goes on from CAWKMR010000029.1 coordinate 79,496, forward strand.
TACTCCAGGCCGAGCTGATTCCAGAAGTATTTGCCGACCCGCCAGCGCTCGATATTGGTGACCAGGAGGAACATCAGGATCGCGAACGCGGCCGGGCGCGTGAACAGGCCCAATGCCAGCAGCGGTCCGCCGACGAGCTGCACGACCGAGATCGCCGGCGCCCATATTTTTCCCGGCCGGTAGCCGTCGCGGTCGAGCTGCGCCGCCAGCGCCGTGAGATTGTTCGCGCGCACGCCGGTGGTCGGAAACAATCCGAAGGTATTGCGCAGCGCGTGCGGCACCAGCCAGAGGCCGACGACGGCGCGTAGCGCGGCTTCCGCCCATGGCGCGAGGCACTGGTAGATCGGACCGAGCGCGGGGAAGAAGAAAGACTGTGACGGATCGATCATGGCAGTGCCCCTAACGCCGTCATGCCCGGCCTTGTGCCGGGCATCCACGTCTTGCCCTGAAACCGAGTATCAAAGACGTGGATGGCCGGGA
>CAWKMR010000030.1:0-52572 GCA_963850705.1 uncultured Alphaproteobacteria bacterium
TCGTCGCGCGCGCGTTTCACGCCGCGGTAGGCGGCATAGAGCGGTTCGAGAGCGGCGCCAATGAGGGGGCCGCTCACGTCATCGGGCCAGCCGTCGATCGCCCGCTGCGCCTGCTGGTAGGAGAGCTTGGCCGCGGAGCGGAGCAGCACGCGGTGGAACGTGTGCGACCGCTTGCGCCCGTCGGCGCCGATCACGATACGCACCGCCAAGGCGGCGCGATCCTCGTGCGGGCGCAGCGAGCACAGATCGTTGGAGATGCGCTCGGGTAGCATCGGCACCACGCGATCCGGGAAATAGACCGAGTTGCCGCGGATGCGCGCCTCGCGGTCGAGCGCCGTGCCGGGCCGCACGTAGCCGGCGACGTCGGCGATGGCGACGCACACGACGTGCCCGCCGGCATTCTTCGGGTCGCTGTCGGGTTCGGCATGCACCGCGTCGTCGTGATCCTTGGCGTCGGCCGGGTCGATGGTGACGAACGGCACCTTGCGCCAATCCTCGCGCCCGCCGGACGTCGGCGGTTGCGCGGCGTCGGCCTCCTGGAGGACGGCCGGCGGAAACACGTGCGGGATGCCGTGGGCGTTGATCGCGATCAGGCTCACCGCCTTCTCGCTCTTCACCGACCCGAGCCGCTCGACGACCCGCGCGGTCGGTAGTCCGAAGCCACGGCGCGGCGCAGCGGTCTCGACCGCGACCAGGTCGCCATCCTGCGCGTCGCCGGTCGCACCCGCGGGGATGGTGAACTCGCGTCCGAGCTGCTTCTTGTCGATCGGCGCGAGCCGGCCGTCACCACCGGGCAGCGCACGGAAGATTCCCAGCGTGCGCTGCTTCGCGCGATCGATGATCTTGATGACGCGGCCCGCGTAGGAAACAGCATCGCCGTCGGTGTCGGACTTCTCCACGCGCAGCAGCGCGCGGTCGCCGACGCCGGCGACCTCGCCCGGACGCGCCTTTCGCATTGTCCGGATGTGGATCTTCGGCGCATCGCCATGCGCGTCGTCGTCCCATTCGGTGGGGATGGCGATCAGCTCGCCGTCACGGTCGCGGCCAGTGATGTCGGCCATCAGGACGTGGGGCAGGGCGCCCGGGCGATGCAGTTTCTTGCGCCGGCGCTCGACGACGCCGTCGTCGGAGAGTTCACGCAGCATGCGTTTGAGAGTGGCCCGGTCGGCGTTCTTCAGCCCGAAGGCGCGCGCGATTTCGCGGGTGCCGACTTTGCCGGGTTGCTTGCCGATAAAGGCAACGATGTCGTCTTTGGAAGGAAAGTGCGATTTGGTGGAGGTTCGTGTCACGTATGAATGGATCCGCAGGCACGCTAATGGCGGCCCGCATCTAGGGTAACAAACAGAAAGGTAAGCACTCGACAGTGAAATCGCCAGTCCGAGCCCGCCGCCATCACGGCGTTTCGGGCCCGGCGGGCTTTGCTTTCTTGGTCTTGGTAGCCTTCGGGGCCTTCGCGCTCTTTGCGGCCTTGGCTTTCTTCGGGCTCTTCGCCTTGGCAGCCACGGCCGTGGGCTGTTCTGCCGGCGCCGCTTTCTTGGCGGCGGCCTTGGTCGGCTTTGCAGGCTTCTTCTTGCGGGTGCCGGTGCCGAGCGCAGCGCGCGCGTCGAGCAGTGGAAGCGCCTGCTCCAGCGTCACGGTCTCGGGCGTCATGTCGGAGGGCAAGGTGGCGTTCACGCCGTCATGGCTGACATAGGGGCCGTAGCGGCCTTTCTTGACCACCACCGGGCCGCCCTTGTCCGGATGATCGCCCAGCGGACGTCCGGGATCGGCGCCGAAGCGCCGGCCCTTGCCGGGATTGAGCTTCTTCTCGGCGATCAGCGTCACCGCGCGGTTGAGGCCGACGGTGAGCACATCGTCGCCGGCGTCGAGATTGGCGTAGGTCTTGACGTGCTGGACGTAGGGTCCGAAGCGTCCGACGCCGGCCAGGATGGGTTCGCCATCCTCCGGATGTTTTCCGACCTCGCGCGGCAGCGACAGCAAGCCGAGCGCACGCTGGAGGTCGATGTCGTCGGGGGCGAGACCCTTCGGGATGCCGGCGCGCTTGGGCTTCTCGCCGTTGACCGCTTCGCCGCGCTGGATGTAGGGGCCGAAGCGTCCCGAACGCAGCGTCACTTCGAGGCCCGTCGCCGGATCCTCGCCGAGCTTCTTCATGCCGCCGTCGGGTCCGCCGTTGCCGTTCGTGAACTGGCGGGTGTAGCGGCATTCCGGATAATTCGTGCAGCCGATGAAGCCGCCGAACTTGCCGAGTTTCAGCGAGAGCCTGCCGCTTTCGCATTGCGGGCATTTGCGCGGATCGACGCCATCCGCGCGCGGTGGGAACAGGTGCGGCCCGAGCATCTCGTCGAGCGCATCGATCACCTGCGCGACGCGCAGTTCCTTGATGTCGCCGACGGCGGCGGTGAAGTCGCGCCAGAAGTCGCGCAACAGCTCGCGCCATGCCATCTCGTTGTTGGAGATGCGATCGAGTTGCTCCTCGAGGCCGGCGGTGAAATCGTATTCGACGTAGCGGGCAAAGAAGCTCTCGAGGAACGCCGTGAGCACGCGGCCCTTATCCTCGGGAACGAGGCGCTTCTTGTCGATGCGCACATAGCCGCGGTCCTTGAGCACTTGCAGGATCGAGGCGTAGGTCGAGGGCCGGCCGATGCCGAGCTCCTCCATGCGCTTGACCAGCGACGCTTCCGAATAACGCGGCGGCGGTTCGGTGAAGTGCTGGCTGGAGTCGATCGCCTTCTTGTCGAGCCGCTCGCCCTGATTGATCTCGGGCAGACGGCGCGCGTCATCGTCGTCGCCGTCGCCGGACTGATTGGGGTCGTCCTGGTCCTCGTGATAGAGCTTCAGGAAGCCGTCGAATTTGATCACCTGTCCGGTGGCGCGCAGGTCAAGCACGCGTCCGGCGACATTGGCGGTGATGTCCACGGTGGTGCGCTCGAGCTCGGCCGACTGCATCTGGCAGGCGACCGCGCGGTTCCAGATCAGTTCGTAGAGCTTGGCCTGATCGGATTCGACGGCGCGCGCCACTTGGCGGGGGCTGCGTGTCGCGTCGGTGGGACGGATCGCTTCGTGGGCTTCCTGCGCGTTCTTCGATTTGGCCTGATAAGTGCGCGGCGCGCCGGGGACGTAGTCGGCGCCGTAGTCCTTGCCGATCATCTGACGGATGGAGGTGACCGCTTCCGGGTCCATGTCGACGCCGTCGGTTCGCATATAGGTGATGAGGCCGACCGTCTCGCCGTCGATGTCGATGCCTTCATAGAGCCGCTGCGCGAGCCGCATGGTGTGCGCCGGGGCGAAGCCGAGCTTGCGGCTTGCTTCCTGCTGCAAGGTGGACGTCGTGAACGGCGGCGGCGGGTTGCGCCGTGCCGGCTTCGCTTCGACCGAGGCGGCCTTGAAGAGCAGCGGTCTCGAGCGCCTGCTTGAACGCTTCGGCTTCCGCGCCGGAGCCGATGTCGAGCCGCTGAATCTTCTGGCCGTCGGCGCCGACCAAGCGGGCGTCGAAGGTCTCGCCGCGTGGCGTCGCCAGCGTCGCCACCAGCGACCAATATTCGCGCGGGACGAATTTCTCGATTTCGAGTTCGCGGTCGCAGACCAGCCGCAGCGCCACCGATTGCACGCGACCGGCGGAGCGGGCGCCTGGGAGCTTGCGCCACAGCACCGGCGACAGCGTGAACCCGACCAGATAGTCGAGCGCGCGGCGGGCGAGGTAGGCATCTACCAGCGCGGCGTCGATCACGCGCGGGTGCTTCATGGCGTCGAGCACCGCCTGCTTGGTGATGGAATTAAAGACGACGCGCTCGACGGTCTGCTTCTGGATCGCTTTCTTCTGCTTGAGGACCTCAAGCACATGCCAGGAGATGGCCTCGCCCTCGCGATCGGGGTCGGTGGCCAGGATCAGTTTGCTGGCGCCCTTCATGGCGCGGGCGATGTCGTTGAGCCGCTTCTCGGACTTGTCGTCGACCTCCCAGATCATGTGGAAGTCGGCCTCGGGATCGACCGAGCCATCCTTGGCCGGCAGGTCCCTGACATGACCGAATGAGGCCAGAACCTCGTAGCCAGGGCCAAGATACTTGTTGATGGTCTTGGCTTTGGCCGGTGATTCGACAACAACGATATTCATTTAATTCCATTGCGTTAGCGGCCGATCCTCACCCATTTTGGGGTTGGACTCGGCCGCGTTCCTGGCCGGAACATGGGGAGGACGCACCCTGCTGTCAAATCAGGGACTCGTGTCCTTGGTCGCTCGCAGGGTCGCAGGAAAGGGTAAATAAGGAGCCCAGAGGCTTTTCTGTGGCTGCAATCAGAAGCTGAAATTGTTAATCGTGGCGCTGGAATGGTGTGCGCCGACGGCGTTTGCCGCAGACCATCACAGCAGCGATACCAGGCCGCCGCCGTGACGCTCCAGCCGTCCCGCGAGCTCGAGTTCGAGCAGGACTGTCCTCACCGCTGCCGGCGTACAGCCGGACAGTCGGACGAGATCGTCGAGGCTAACCGCAGTCGGTCCCAACAGGCTCACGATGCGCTTGCGGTCTTCCGATGCCGGTTCGGTCTGGTCAGGCGAAGAACGTTCGGGCTCTTCCGCCGAAAGAACGACCGGGTGTCCCAGGATCGGCTGAAGGACCGTTGTCACGTCGGCCACCTCCGTCACCAGCGTCGCGCCTTGTTTCAGGAGACCGTTGCTGCCTTCGCAGCGCGGGTCGAGCGGTGAGCCCGGCACCGCGAAGACCTCGCGTCCCTGCTCCAGCGCCATCCGCGCGGTGATGAGCGAACCGGAGCGGCGCGCGGCCTCGATCACCACGACGCCCGCTGACAGTCCGGAGATCAGCCGGTTGCGACGCGGAAAATCCCGGGCGCGCGGTTCCCATCCGAGCGGCATTTCGGAAATGAGCGCGCCTTTCGCCAGGATGGCCTCCGCGAGGCCGGTATGTTCCGGCGGGTAGATGTGGTCATGGCCGCCGGCCAGGACCGCGACCGTGCCGGTCGTGAGCGACGCGCGATGCGCGCCGGCATCAATGCCGCGGGCGAGTCCGGAGGCGATGCCGAAACCGGCCTCGCCGAGCTCGCGCGCCATGCGCTCGGCGAATTTTACGCCGGCAGCGGACGCGTTGCGCGCGCCGACGATCGCCACCATCGAAAGCGCGAGCGCTGACAACTGGCCGCGCACCGCGAGCAGGGGCGGGGCGTCGTCGATCATCTGGAGCCGCATCGGATAGGCCGGCTCTCCGAGCGCCACCAGGCTGACACCCATCGCGGCCGCCGCCTTGATTTCGCGCTCGGCATCGCCGCGCGGGCAGATGCGCGGCGCACCCGCCGCGCCGCCGCGCCGCGCCAGCTCCGGGAGCCGGTCGAGCGCCGCCCGCGCGCTCCCGCAGTGGTTCACCAGCGCCCGGAAGGTGCGCGGCCCGACATTCTGGCTCCGGATCAGCCGCAGCCAATCGATCCGCTGCTCGTCGGTGAGACTGAAAGCCGGCCGGTCGTGCCCCACGCTGCGCCCCACGTCATCCCTCGGGATGCTCAGAATGGCGCGAATCAACGCCACGCCACAACCGGTCCCCGCCAAGGCGGGCGCGCGGCCTTGGCTGGCCACCCCCGGCTATCCGGTCATGGTCAATAACCATTAACCACAGTGCGCTAAAGTAGTATTTGCCGAATTTAAGGATCGTCGGTTGCCATGTTCCCCAGCTCGTTCAGTGCCCGGGTGGCTGAGCGCATCGTTGTTTGGGGCGCCCTGATCGGCTTTTTGATGTTCCTCTACGGAGCGGTCGAAGTCATCCAGGCCAGCCGCATGGGCGAGATCCTCTACGACCGTCAGCAGGCGACGGCGTCGTTGCTGGCACACGTCGAGGCGCAGGCGCCCGGCGCCACCGTGGACGAAAGCCGATCCGAGGTCGGCAAGACGATCGCGAAACGAATCCGGTCGATCGACCAGCGGCAGGCGGAGCTGCGCGACAGCCACCGGCAGAACAAACTCTTGATCAGCCTGCTGGCGTGCTTCGTCGTCACCATGATCCTGTTTCTGGAGTACCGCTGGCTGGTCAAGCCGGTGGTCCGCATGGCGGCGGTCCTGCGCGCCGAAGAGGAGGGCTCCTGGCGCGAACTCACCGCCTATGCGCCGCGGCGCGACGAGATCGGGGCTTTCGCGCAAGCGCTCATCCGTCACTACCAGCTCGTCCAAAGCCAGCAGCAGTTGGCGAGCCAACAACAGCAGGGCCTGTCCGACCGGTTGGCGCGCCAGGAAAACTTTCGCCGCGAAAGCCTGTCGTTTCAGGGGCGCATCGCGGACATCGTGCAGCGCCTGGAGGGACACGCGGACCACATGTCTGCGGCGTCTCAAAACCTCGTCACGATTTCCTCCGAAGCCGACGCTCGCGCGGCGGCGTCGGCGCAGTCGACCCAGCGCGTGTCTGGACATGTCGACGTGGTCGCAAGCTCCATCCGCGATATTGCAACGACGTTCACGGAAGTGGTGGGTGAGGCCGAGCGCACGTCGGCGGTCGCGGCGGCGGCCCGCGGCCTCGTCGCGGCAGCGAAGAACGACGTCAATGCGCTGACCGAAGCGGCGCGCACCATCGAGCCGGTGATAGGACTGATCGAGGACGTCGCCAATCAAACCAATCTCCTGGCGCTCAATGCCACCATCGAAGCCGCGCGCGCGGGCGAGATGGGGCGCGGATTTGGCGTCGTGGCGCATGAGGTCAAGCAACTCGCGACCCGCACCGCGCGTGCGACCGAAGAGGTGCGTAGCGGACTGCACGGGATATCCGCCGCCTCCGCGCGGATCGTCGAAAGGGTGGCGAAGCTCGTCGATTCCATCGAACAGGTCGACGCGGTCGCGGCGGCAATCGCGGATTCGATGCGCCGCCAGGACTCGACCTCGCAGACGATTACTTCGAATACCGGTCGCGCCGCAAACGACGTGCGTGAGGTCGCCGCGGCCGTCAAGGACGTGGCCGCGATCATCACGGATACCAAACAGGCCGCCGATCTCGTGACCAAGGCCTCGACCGATCTCGGTCAGCAGGCCGCCGATCTGAAGTCGGCCGTCGTCCGCTTCATCGAGACGACCGAAAGGATCGCCGCATGACCATGGCGAGCATGCCGGGCCTGCCTGCCGGCGCCGAAGCGCAGCGGCACGCAATCCGCTCCTATCGCATGCCGGCGAAGGTGTTTCATTGGCTGACCGTCGCGCTGGTGGTGTGTCTGGTCTCGACGGCCGTGATCGCGAAGCAGCTCAACGACGGCTTCTGGTCGGATACCTTGTTCATGGTGCACAAGACGATCGGCGTCATCGCGCTGGCGGTCGTGCTGATGCGCCTGTGCTACCGCGTCGTGCAGTCGTTCACGGGGCCGGACGCGCAGTCTGTGCGGCCCAGCCGTACCGCACTCCATTGGCTGCTTTATGCGACCGTTATCGTGATCCCGTTGGCGGGCTGGGCGGGGATTTCCGACTTCGGCGCGCGCGAGATCTTCCCGGGCTTCACGCTGCCGGAGATCTGGCCTGAGCATGCAGGCTATGCCGACGCACTCTTCACGTTTCACGCCTATCTTGCGTTCGGTCTGCTGGCACTGGTGGCGTTGCACGTCGGCATTGCGACGCAAGATTATATGATGCGCGCAGATGACCCGACACCGCGCGAATGAGTGAGCGCGCGGGCGGCGGCTCAAGCCTTCTGCCCGATCTTGCCTTCGGTGCCTTGCATGAGCCGTGCGATATTCTCGCGATGCGTGATCCATAGGATCACCGTCAGCAGCCCGAACAGCACCGGCTCGAGGTGTGACGATGTCGCCAACAGCACGGCCGGCGTTGCCGCACTGGCGATCAGCGCCGCGAGCGACGAGTAGCGGGTCAGCGCCGCAACCGCGAGCCAGATGGCGCAAAAGGCGAGGGCGGCTGGCCACGCCAGGCCGAGCAGGACGCCGATATAGGTCGCGACGCCTTTGCCGCCCTTAAAGCGCAGCCAGACCGGGAACAGGTGACCCAGGAATGCGCCGAGCCCTGCCGCCAGCGCGAGGTTGCGATTGGAGAAATAGAGCACGACCAGCACCGCGAAGGTGCCCTTGAGCATGTCGCCAAGCAGCGTCGCCGCCGCCAGCGCCTTGTTTCCGGTGCGCAGCACATTGGTCGCGCCGATATTGCCGGAGCCGACGCTGCGGATGTCCTGCGTGCCCGCGAGCCGCGTGAGGACGACGCCAAACGGAATCGAACCGCAGAGGTAGCCGAACAGAAATGCGGCGGCTGAGGCGGCGAGCAGGGACCAGTCAACGGCGTTGAACATGGCGTCCCGCCAATGGCGCTATTTCGAGCGGGCGCCGGCCCGTTGCGTCGGCCGGGGCTCGGCCGCCGCGCGGCGGGAATGGAAGCCGGCGGCCTGCGCATCCGCTTCGCTGGCGAACAGAATGACGTCCTTGAGACCATGGTCGGTGCTGCGTCGCAGCGGCGGAATGTCCGACGCGTACCACTTGTTCTTCTTGCTGGCGACGACGAAGTGCTCGATCTCGCGCTCGCAATAGACGCAACGCAGGCGCGCCGCGGTCGCAGACTGCACAACGTGGAATTTGTTGCGCACGTATTGCTGCTCCATCGGATCGTGCACGATGCAGTTCGAATTGGCGCAACGGATGCCGAGGCTGCGGGGCTGATCGTAGAGCTGCTCTTTGTCTTCCTCGAAGCCGCCTGCGAAGCGATGCAGCGACTTGCCCTTGAGGCCGAGCAGGAGGGAGATCAGCGCCATGCGGATCGGCACGCCATAGGCGGCCTGCTCGAAATAGACGGCGCGGCGATCGGAATCGAACGCGACATCGAGCTCGCCGACGCGCGGCAGCGGATGCATCACGCTGGCGTCGGAATATTTCGGCTCGTTGAGGAATTTCCGGTCGATCCGCGGATAGGCCTGGTCCTTCTCGACCCAACGCTCCTTCTGAAAGCGGGTGACGTAGAGGGCATCGACCTTTTTATCGACCATCTCGAGATCGCGGCCGGCATCGCGCTCGATTTCCGGACCGGAAAACAGCGTCTGCTGGTGCGGTACCTCCGGCGTCACATAAAGCGCATCGATCGAGGCGCCGTCTCCCGCGCCCTTGGGCACCGGGACCATGTGGCAGCGAAATTCCTCACGCAGCCGCTGATCGACATGGGCAGGCAATTCCATGCCCTTGGCCGGCATCGGCACGATGGTCGCGCCAAATCGCGCCAGCGCATAGACGAAGGAGTGGATGGTTCGCGATCCTTTGAGATCGCCGGAGATTGCGACCTTCAGGTTCTTGAGCCGCTTGTTCTTCTGCTTGAGGGTGAACAAGTCGCACAGGGTCTGGGTGGGATGCTCATGGCTGCCGTCGCCGCCATTAATCACCGGGATCGGCGAATATTCGGCGGCGAGCCGTGCGGCGCCGTCGCGCGGATGGCGAATGACGATGATGTCGGCGTAGTTCGCGATCACGCGCACCGTGTCGGCGAGGCTTTCGCCCTTGGCGGCCGAACTGGTCGCCGGATCGGCGCTGGTGATGATCTGCCCGCCGAGCCGGATCATGGCGCTTTCGAACGACAGCCGCGTGCGCGTCGACGGCTCGTAGAACAGGCTTGCGAGGATGTGGTTCGACCCGACGTCGGTGCTGCGGCCGATGCGATACGAGAAATGCTTGTCGGGAAGTTGCTTCAGGTAGGCCTGGGCGGTGTCGAAAATGGTCTCGATGTCCTTGTCGGACAGGTCATTGATCGAAATGACGTGGCGCGTGGCGGGGAGCGCTTTGGAGGCCATTTTGGATGCCATCGGCCCTCGTGATTGCTAATTTCAGGACACCCGCAAGCGCTTTCCCCTCCAGCCGGTTCCCCGGCCGAGAGAGAAAGAGACTGTCGCGCGGATGTTCATTAAAGCGGCATCGTATAGGCGCGGACGGGGGCGGGGGCAAGAGAGCGCATCCAGCGCTCCACATGGGATTGTCATCACAGGATCAGGGGTTAGGGTTCTTGGCGCATCCGTGTGAGCCGGTCGAGCGCCCCCTGGAGGATAAACGCCGCCGCGTGCTGGTCGATCACGGCAGCGCGTTTCGCCCGGCTGACATCGGCCGCGATCAGGTCGCGCTCGACCGCCGCGGTGGACAACCGCTCGTCCCAGAACGCGATCGGCAGTTCGGTCAGCCGAGCCAGATTGCGCGCGAACGCGCGCGTCGACTGCGCGCGGGGGCCCTCGCTGCCGTCCATATTGATCGGCAGGCCGAGGACGAAGCAGACGGCGTTCCGCTCGGCGGCAAGCGCCAGCAGGCGCTGCGCGTCGGACGTGAAGGTCTTGCGAGCGATGGTCTCGACACCGGTCGCAAGCCGGCGGTCGGGATCGCTGGCCGCGACCCCGATGGTCTTGGTGCCGAGATCGAGCCCGAGCAGCGCACCGCGCGGCGGCAGGAGCGCGGCGACGTCCGCGAGCGGCAGAACCGGTGCTGGCATGGGGGAGGGCCTAGCACATCGGACTGAAAGCCGTCGATTGATCTTGGAGAGGTGGCGACTATCCTCTGCGGCTAGCTCGATACCGTGATCCCGTGTCACTACGGCTCGTTCCCGATCATCGAGCCCAATGCCGACAAGTTTGTCGCGGCCATGAAGGGGCATGTCACAAAAGTTCTGGTGCCGGCAAAGGGGAAGTCTTTCAGCGTTTGGCGCTGATTTTCACCCCAGTTAACCATCGCCGTTTTCCCGACCTTAATCACGCCGTGTCAGGTTCCCGGAAAGACAGGCGGCGGTCGGGACCATGCAGGGACAAGACGTCGAGCGAGCGTGGCAATACTTCCAGTTCAACTGGATTCCGATTGCGCTGATGGGCGTGGCGCTCTCGGGCGGCCTCATGCTGACCAATTTCCGGATCGGACTGACGGGTGCGCTCGTCACCGCTGCCTTCGTCGCGGTCTATGCCGGCTTTGCCTACGCCAACACGCGCTCGCCGACGCGGCGCGATCCGCAGGTCATGTTTTGCCTCGGCTCGACCGCGCAGCTCGTGCTGATCACGGCGCTGATGACGCCGCTGACCTACGTGGCCGGCACGGCGAACTTCCCGTTGCAAGATGCCAATCTGCTGGCCGTCGACCGTGCGTTCGGTCTCGACTGGATCGCCTACGCGACTTTCGTCAATGACCACCCGATCCTCGCGACCTGGCTGGGCTTCGGCTATACCATGATCCGCTGGCCGTTATTCCTGATCCCGGCGCTTGCTGGCGGGCGCCTATCTCTTTCAGCGCATCCAGGAATTCATCTTCGCGTTCGCATTCGCACTGATCGTCACCACGGTTATCTCCGTCTTCGTGCCGGCGATCGGCGTGTACCAGCACATCGGTCTCGATCCCGCCACCCTGAGCAATATCGACTCGCGCGCCTATCTCGAATTCCTGCGCGACTTCGTGCCGGTGCGGGCGCGGAGATGCGCACGCTCGACCTGCTCAGCCTGGCCGGCATTGTCTACTTTCCGAGCTTCCACGCCGGCTCCGCGATCCTCTATGCGTGGGCGTTCTGGCCGATCCGGTGGATGCGACCGATTGCGTTGTTCGCGAATGGCGCGATGATCGCGGCGACCCCCGTCCACGGCGCGCACTATTTCATCGACATCGTCGCCGGCATCGCGCTTGCGGTCCTGTCGATCGTCGCGGCCAAAGCCATGGGCCGGTGGCTCGCGACCCACAGTGCCGCCGTGCAGCCAAAAGAGACGCTCGCGGTCACCTGAGTTGCGGCTTGCGGAGCAGGATGTCGGCAGGTTGCCATGACCTGACGGTTTGTCGCGCTTATCGCCGTGCGCGCGACGTGGCATCCTGGAGCGAAAGCTCCAACCCATGGGCGCCATGTCGTTGTCTGGTTCGATCGAGCGATGGCTGGCGCCAAGCCTGGCGATCGCATCCATCGTTGCCGCCGCGCCGGCAACCGCGCAATCGGTCGCGGATTTCTACAAAGGCAAGACGGTCAACGTCACGGTCGCCGCTGCAGCCGGCGGTGGACACGACACCTATTCCCGCCTGGTGCTTCCGGTTGTCCGGCAGCACCTGCCCGGGACGCCGGCCTTCGTCGTCCAGAACGTCGGTGGGGCCGGTGGGGCGAGGGCGGCGCATCTGATGTTCAACGTGGCTCCGCGCGACGGTAGCGCCATCGGGCTGCTGCTGCAGGGCATGGCCTTGTCGGCCCGCATCGAAAGTACCGGCGTCAGCTACGATCCCGGCAAGTTCAGTTTCCTCGGTGGCGCCGACAATGTCCGCACCGGCATCGTGGTGCGGACGCGCACCGGCGTTACCTCCATGGAGCAGGCTCGCACCAGGGAAGTCGTGCTGGGTTCGACCGGCACGGATTCGGAATCCTACGTCGTGCCGATGCTCGCAAATGCGATCCTCGGCACGCGGTTCAAAGTCCTGACCAGTTATCGCGGTATGTCGGACATCTACCTCGCCATCGATCGCGGAGAGGTGGACGGGTTCGTTGCCGCGGTCGGTGCGGTCAAGTTGTTCCGGCCGCAATGGATCAAGGACAACGAGGTGAAGCTCCTGGCGGCGATTGCATTCGACAAGGCCGCGGATTTCCCCGATGCGCCGTTGCTGCACGCGATGCCGTCGAATCCGGTCGACCAGAACGTGCTGGCGCTGTTTGCGGCCAATGGCGTGATGGGCCGCGCCTGGCTCGCGCCACCCGATGTCCCAGCCGATCGGCTGGCCGCGTTGCGCGACGCGTTTGCCAAGGCTCTAGCCGATCCCATGCTTGCGGCGGAGGCCGGCAAGCGGCGCATGGACTGGGAGCCGGTGACGTGGCAGGAGCTTCAGGCCGCGCTCGAACGCGTCGCGCGTGCCGACGCCGCCGTTATCGGACGGCTGAAGAGCATGCTGCCCAAGAAGAACTAGTGGTCCGATTTTAACATTCGCATCCCGTTTCCGCAGGCGAGTTTGCGAATGTTAGAATCAAAGGACCACTAGCAAGTATTAAGTGCTAGTGGAGTTTTGGATTTGACATTCGCTTAGCGAACCCGCTGCCAGATGGGTAGCGAATGTCAAATCCACTCCACTAGACTGAGGAAACGACCCCAACCATGAGCGGACGTGATGACGACCTGCCGCCGATGCGGATTGATGTGTGCGATCCGTCGCGGCGCGAGCCGGGGCTGATTGCATTCACCGCGCGGCCCGGCAGCATTCGCAACCAGAAGGCCCAGATGGGATGGGTCATCGCGCTCGATCGCGCCGGCGCCATCCGTCTCAATCTCAAGGTGGACGCCGCGACCCAGGACGTCCGCCGCGACCTCGATGGCAACATCGTCTACTCGCAAGCCGGCATTGGTCTGATCACCAAGATCGACTGGCAGGGCAAGACATTGGGCCGCTGGCACGCGCAGGGCCGCTGGATCGGCAAGACACCGCCCGCCGGCAGCATCGCGCTGCCGATCGACGTCCTGCACCACGCTTTCCAACTGCTCCCGAACGGCAATTTCCTGGTGCTCAGCGCGGAGGCACGATCAGTTCGAGGATTGGCATGGCAGCACGACGGACGCGTCGGCGCCGCGCGTCACCGCCAATCTGGTCGGAGACATCATTGCCGAATTCACCCGCACGGGCGAGCTGGTCCGGCAGTGGCGCTTGCTCGACATGCTCGATGCCTACCGGATCACGCACGGCAGCCGATCCAACTACTGGCACAAGCTGGGGTTTCCCGGCGCGTTCGACTGGTCCCACACCAATTCGATCTTCTACGATCAATCGGACGACAGCATCCTCGCCTCGCTTCGGCACCAGGACTGCATCATCAAATTCGATCGCGCGACCGGCGAGCTGCGCTGGATCCTCGGCAATCACAGCCATTGGACCGGCAAGCTGGCCGAGCGGCTGCTGACACCCGATGCCAGCGTCGAATGGCAGTTTCATCAGCACGACTGCTCGATGGTCGGTGCCGGCCGCGTGCTTTGCTTCGACAACGGGAGTTTCCGCGCCGGCGCATTCGCGCCCAAGCAAAGCGACGCCACAAGCTACAGCCGTGTGGTGGAGTTCGAGATCGACGAGAAGGCGGGCACCGTGCGCCAGCGATGGTGCTTCGGCGACAGCGGGAAGGACCGGATTTTTGCCTGCTATCAGGGCGGTGCCTTGCGGCTGCCGAAGACCGGCAACACCTTCATGACCTTCGGCGGGATCTGCACCATCGATGGCGTTCCAACCAGCGACAATGTCGAGGCGTTCGGCAGGGCCCGCCTGATCGAAGTTACGCCCGCCGGCGACATCGTTTTCGATGCGTCGATTGACGACAGTGGCAGTGCGGAGCCGCGTGCGTTTTCGGCATTCCGCGCCGAGCATTTTCCGGACGGTTGAAACAGGTCGCCGGCGGATGGTGGCAAAAACGCCTTGCCGGCTTAGCGGCCCGTCAACCAAACTTCCAGAACAGCGCTGCGAACCAGGCCGTCAGCACGCCGGTCAGAGCTATGAGGCCGGTGCTGGTCATGTCGTACTTGCGGTCCTTCGCAAGCATCGAAAGAACGACGAGCGTTACGAGCGAAACGACAGGGATGGTCTGAGACATCGGTAGTCTCCTGCCACCGCCTCCCGCGTCCTGCCTAGCGCATCAGAGTCAACAATCTCCCAAAGTCGAACGGCGTTTATGCGTCGTTCGCGCGGCTTGCATTTGGCGCCGAACGCAACCAGAAAGGCGTGCGCACGAACCGCGCCTTGCGCGGTCGCATCGCTTCGGGCACGAAGCGGCCATGAGGGACGGGGAGATTTATGAGCGTTGAAATCAAGATGCTGCATGCCGGCGCGATCACGCAGGTGGTGCGGGCCGTGGTGCCGGAATTCGAAAGGCAGACCGGTCACAAGGTCACGCTGCATCGCGACACGGCCGGTGCGCTGACAAAGCTGATCGAAGGCGGCGAGTCATTCGATCTGGCGCTGCTGACGCCGGGCGCGATCGACAAGCTGACCGAGCAAGGCAAGTTCGTCCGCGGCAGCCGCACCAATATCGCGCGCGTCGGCGTCGGTGTGGTGGTCAAGGAGGGGACCCCGCTGCCGGATATCAGCAGCGTCGACGCATTCAAGAACGCGCTCCTCAAGGCGAAGACCGTCGCCTACATCGATCCGCATGCGGGCGGCTCGAGCGGCATCTATGTCGCGGGTCTGCTCGAGAAGCTCGGCATCGCCAAGGAGATAAACGCCAAGGCGAAGCTCATTCATGGCGGCGCGGTCGCAACCCACATTGCCAAAGATGTGGCGGAGCTCGGCGTCCACCAGATCAGCGAAATCCTTCCCGTGAAGGGGATCGTGCTGGTCGGACCGCTGCCGAAGGAGATCCAGAACTACACCACCTACGCCGCCGGCATCGGCGCCAACGCCAAACAGGCCGAGGCGGCGCGGGCGCTGATCAAGGCGTTCGTCAGCCCCGACAACGCGGCGGTGATCCGGTCGAAGGGCCTGGAGCCGGTCAGCGCGTAATCGCGCAATCTGGCGCAGCGTCATGGCCGGGCTGTCCCGGCCATCCACGTCTTTCGGACGACTGATGCCCGCACGAGCGCGCATGAGACATACTTGCCGCCGCCCAGAATCTTTTTGCCTCGGCGATCACTTCGGGCGATGCATTGACGATGGAATTGGCGACTTCTTGCGCCTCGCTGCCCGAGGTCGGGCTGATGTCCTGCTGAGCCTGCGCGGCTTCTTTGATAAGAGCCGGGTCCTTGATCGCGGCATCGAATGCCTGCCGCAGCGCCGCGAGCCGGTCGGCGGGCACGTCGGGTGTGGTGACGATCGCGCGCGCAATGGCGGTGTCGGCCGAAATGAACGTCATCACCTGCTTGTGCAGCTCGGACTTCACGAGTTCCTGCATCAACGGCACGTCCGGCAGCTCGGCGTTCCGCTTCAGCGCGATTTGCACCAGCATGTGGATTTTGTTCTCCGTGAGCCATTGCGGCCGCGTCGATTTCCACGACGCCCAGAGATTGGAGCCACGGCCGCCGACCTCGCCACGTTCCATCGCGATGTTGACGTCGGCGCCGCCGGGATAGCCGAACACGATCTTGAACTTGGTGCCGGCGAGCAAATTCAGCGCCGCGGGATAATAGTAGGAGCCGCTGCTGCGTCCGGTGGCGCCGACCACGAACTCCTTCTCCATGACCTGTTCGATGCGGGTGACGCCGGTGGTGTGCCAGGAGTTGATGACGTTCGGGCTGTCGGTGGTGTTGCCGATATAGCTGAACTTGCGGATGTCGTACTTCACCCCGTCGAGGCCGACCGCCTGGCCGACCGGCAGGTTGGACGAGATCGCGAGCATCACGGTGCCGTCGTGCGGCGCGACATTCGCGAGCCAGTTCGCGGCGACGAGACCGCCGGCGCCCAGCATGTTCTGCGGGACGATCTTCGGATTGCCCGGAATGTGTTTGGACATGTAGCGCGCGAGCAAGCGTGCGCGCAGGTCATAGTCGCCGCCGGCGGAAACGCCGATCACCATCTGGATGGTGCGGCCGCGGTAGAAGTCGGCGACGGACTGGGCTGCGACGGGGATCGCGGACGCTGTCACGATCGGCAGCACCAGCAATGCGGATAGGGTAGGGCGCAACATCAAGGTCTCCGTGCGGGGTCGCACTCGAATAAGGTTCGGCGCGACGATACGGTCACTGCCGCGCGCAAGCAAGCGCGCCATTGCCGCATCGCTAACGCCGTATTGCCACCCTTACGGTTGACATGCATGCTGACGGCCGGTGCCTGCTAGCGGTCATGGATAACGCACCCAAGGCCCTGTTCTTCGACGTCTTCGGCACGCTGGTCGACTGGCGCACCAGCATCGCCCGCGAGGCCGAGCTGATCCTCAAACCGCTTGGACATTCCGTTGATTGGCTCCAATTCGCCGATGCGTGGCGCGGCGAATACCAGCCGGCGATGGAGGAAATCCGTTCCGGCCGGATGCCGTTCTGCCGGCTCGACGTTCTGCACCGGCACAATCTCGAGCGCATCCTGCCGCGTTTCGGCATCGCGGGCCTGACCGAGGACACACTGCGCAATCTCAATCTCGCCTGGCACCGGCTCGACGCCTGGCCGGACGTCCCGCCCGGCATGGCGCAGCTCAAGCGGAAGTTCTGGCTCGCGCCGGTGTCGAACGGCAACATCTCGCTGATGGTGGACCTGGCGCGCCGCAACACCATCCCGTGGGACGCGATCCTGGGCTCGGAGATCGCCGGCGACTTCAAGCCCAAGCCGCGCGTCTATCTCTCGGCCTGCGAAGCGTTCGGCTTTGCGCCCGGCGACTGCATGATGGTCGCGGCGCACAGCAACGATCTCTCGCACGCGGCGAAGTGCGGGCTGCGCACCGGCCATATTGCGCCGGCCGAACGAGCATGGCCCGGGCAAGGGCGAGCCGGCGCCGAAGGTGCCGGTCGACGTGGCGGCGGGAAGTCTCGAAGATCTCGCGCGCAAGCTCGGGGCGTAAGCTAGCGGATCCGTCAATACGGCCGCACCGCGCCCTTCACCGTCGTGCGCAGCATCAGCCGGCGTTCGGTCGAAGGGAAATCCGTGCGCGCATGCGAGGAGTTGCGGTTGTCCCAGAGCATGAGGTCGCCGAGCCGCCACACGTGCTCGTAGACGAACTCGCGTTTCTCGGCGTGGTCGAACACCGCGTTGAGAAGCTTCTCCGCTTCGTCCTGCGGAATGCCTTCGACGCCGACCGTCATCAGGCGGTTGACGTAGACCGCCTTGCGGTTGGTGTCCTCGTGGGTGCGGAACACCGGATGCTTGCACTCGCCGAAGGCTTCCGTGCCCTTGCCGTCGCCCTTCTGCACCGAGCCGTAATTGTAATGGTGGATCGCCATGCGGCCTTCCAGCCGGTTGCGGATCTCCGGATCGAGCGTGTCGTAGGCGGCATAGCCGCTGGCGAACAGCGTGTTGCCGCCGGTCGACGGAATTTCGACCGAGTAGAGCAGCGTCGCCTTGTCCGGCATTTCGGAATGGATCATGTCGTGGTGGAACATCATCTCGCCGTCCGGCAGCGCGCCGATCGGCTCGCCGTTCTCGCGGATGTTCGAGATCATCATGATGCCGGGCAGGATCTTGGAGTAGCCCTTCGGGAAGAACTTTGGCGGCCGGCGCGGCATGCCCTGTTCGCCGAAATAGCCGGTGACGCGGATCAGATCCTCCTGCGACAGTTTCTGGTCGGGGAAGATGATGACGATGTGGTCGAGCCAGGCCTGGTAGATCGCCTTGATGGTCGCGTCGTCCGGCTTCTCGCGCAGATCGAGGCCGCGGATTTCCGCGCCGATGTGCTTGGTGAGGGGAACGACGTCGAGCTTGGCCTGCGTCATCACGGTCATGGTTTTTTCTCCGGCATGCCCGGTTTTCCGGGATTCGCGCTTCCTTGGATGACGTCTAGAAAATCATGCCCGCGCCATCGCGGCAATGCGCGGTATTGTATAGCTGAATTGACCGCCCGGCGCGCGGCATTTTGGCGGAACCAATGCTCATGCTGGCATCGTCTCAGTGGAGTGGATTTGACATTCGCGACCCACCTGGCAGCGGTCCCGCACGCGAATGTCAAATCCAAAACTCCACTAGCAAGTTATACTGCGGTCTTTGATTTAACATTCGCAAAATCGCCGCCGAAACGGGATGCGAATGTCAAATCGGCTAGCGGCGTGCCATAGCCGGCGCAATTCAAGGCAGAACGGGCGATGATAGCGGAAGGTTTAGGCCTTGGGTGCGAGCGGCGGCCGCATTCGCCGCCGTGATGACGCTGCTGCCGCAGGCGGCGGCGGCGCAGGGCGCCGATCAATTCTTCAAAGGCAAGACCATCAATCTCTACATCGGCTTCGGCCCCGGCGGGACCTACGACTATTACGGCCGGCTGGTCGCGCGCTTCATCGGCCGGCACATCCCGGGCGAGCCGACCGTCGTCGCGCAGTCGATGCC
Organism: uncultured Alphaproteobacteria bacterium; assembly: GCA_963850705.1. Lineage (GTDB taxonomy): Bacteria > Pseudomonadota > Alphaproteobacteria > Rhizobiales > Xanthobacteraceae > VAZQ01. The sequence goes on from CAWKMR010000030.1 coordinate 18,871, forward strand.
GGGCAGCGGCGGACTGCGCGCGGCCAACTATCTGTTTTCGGCGGCGCCCAAGGACGGCACCGCGGTCGCCGTCGTCACGCAAACCGCGGCGATCGAGGACGCGCTGCGCTCGCCGGGGGTGCAATACAAGGCCGCGGAGTTCAACTGGATCGGCCGCATGACGGCGATCCTGGAGGTGCACTTCACCTGGAAGACCTCGAAGGGCAAAACCATCGAGGATGCGCGCCAGCACGAAATTCCGCTCGCCGGCACCGGCTCAGGCTCGCCGTCCGAAGGTTATCCGAAACTTCTCAACGCGTTCGCCGGCACGAAATTCAAGATCATCTCGGGCTATCCCAGTTCGACCGAAGGCATGATCGCCATGGAGCGCGGCGAGGTCGACGGCGCGCTGACGTCGTGGAACACCATCAAGCGCACGCGGCCGCAGTGGATTCAAAACCGCGACATCAATGTGCTGGTGCAGTACGGCGCCGAGCGTCACCCGGAGATGCGCGACATCCCTACGTATTCTCGAAACCGCGCGGACGCCGGAGGGCAGGGCGGCGATGGCGTTCTACATCGGCGGTGCCGAGCTCGGTCGCTCCTTGGCTGCGCCGCCCGGATTGCCGGAGGAGCGCGTGAAGGTATTGCGCACGGCGTTCGACGCCATGCTCAAGGATCGCGACTTCCTGGCCGAGATCGAGAAGAGCGGGCAGGAGTTCTATCCAGCCTCGGGCGAACAGGTGCAAAAACTGATCGCGGCGACCGCCAATGCGCCGCGCAATGTCGTCGAGCTGACGGAAGCCACGCTTCAGCAAGCAAGTGATGACCGCGCCGCTCACCGCAATCCCTGTTGTCGATATTCGCTCCGGCGGTCCGGTGCGCCGCGCCATCGAAGGCGCGGACCGGGCGCGTGCCTTGCGTGACGAATGCGTGGCCTGGCTGCCGGGCGCCGCGACCAGCGCTGCTGCCGGGTATTGACGCCATCACGCGCCGTTGGCTCGGCCGCTCATGCTCGCCCTATGTCGGTGAGATCGCGACGATTGCCGCGACGCTCGAACTATTCCGGCATCTGGTTTCTCAACGGCTGTTACCAGTGGGGTTGCACGGCGCTCTCCCGCGAGCAGGCCGGGGCGCCGTGGCTTGCGCGCACGCTGGACTGGCCGTTTCCCGGTCTCGGCCGCTATCTCGAAGTCGCGCGGATGCAGGGCCCGGCCGGCATGTTCGACAATGTTGGCTGGCCCGGATACGCCGGCGTACTGACGGCGTCGGCGCCCGGCCGGTTTGCCGCGGCCATCAACCAGGCGCCGCTGTGGCGCCGCACGCGGCATCCCTGGCTACGGCCCTATGACATGGCGCTCAACGCGGTCCAGACTTGGCGCATTCGCTTCATCCCGCCGGACCATTTGCTGCGCAACGTGTTCGAGACCTGCAAGGACTACGGCGAGGCCAGGCATCGTCTGGAGACAACGCCGATCGCACGTCCGGTGATCTATTCGCTGGTTGGCTGCGCACCAGGCGAGCGGTGCGTCATCGAGCGTACCGTGGATGGCTTCTCGACCAGAACCGACAACACGTCCGCAGCGAACGATTGGTACGATAGCGCGCCGTCCTGGGAGGCGCGCACCCGCGCCGATCTGATTCTCACGCGCACGTACGAAGAAACTGCGGCCAGCAGCCGTGCGCGCCGCGAACAGTTTGAAGGTTGGACCGGGCAGTTCTCGAACGGACGCTTCGACTGGGTCGTGCCGCCGATTCTCAATCCGTATACGCGGCTGGCGGTGGAGATGTGTCCGGCGAACGGTATTTTGCGCGCGATCGGCTACGAAGCGATTCCCGATTCGGAGTTGCCGCAGGCGGTGACTTTGACCTGTGACTTGCAACAAGCAGCCTGAATTTGATCTCATACACTCAGTCTGAATGGCTGTTCATTGAAAAGCTGAATAAAGCCTGGATTTCGCGCAAGAATTACGGCGAAGCAAATTGACAATTTCGTAGCTTCAGCGTGCAATACATGCGGATGGTGGCTTCTCGAACGAGTACGCAATCACGGAGGAAATCCAATGCGTCATTCTATTAAGCTAGGGATGCTGGCACTCTTGGCCAGCACCGCACTGATGACTGCGCGCGCTGATGCGGCGTCGGCTCCGAATTCCAATGGAATTCGCGCAGCCATCGACGGACTGTCAGTGATCGACAGCGTCCAGGGCTACTATGTCGATGGACGCCAGTACTGCTGGTACGACGACGCCTGGCAGGGTCCGGGCTGGTACTGGTGCGGCTATGCGTGGCGCCGCGGCTACGGCTGGGGCGGCGGCTACGGCTGGCATAACTGGAGCTGGCACGGTCGCAGCAGGTACTGGAGCGGCGGTCACTACCACGGCGGCATGGGTGGCGGCGGCGGCATGGGCGGCGGCGGCGGCATGGGTGGCGGCGGCGGCATGGGCGGCGGCGGCGGCATGGGCGGCGGCGGCGGCGGCGGCATGGGCGGCGGGCGGCGGCGGCGGCATGGGCGGCGGCGGCGGCATGGGTGGCGGCGGCGGCATGGGTGGCGGCGGCGGCGGCATGGGTGGCGGCGGCGGCGGCGGCATGGGTGGCGGTGGCGGCGGCGGCGGTATGGGTGGTGGGCGGCGGTGGCGGCGGCGGCGGCATGTCCGACATCCGCGCCAAGCACGCGATCACCTTGCTCGGCCAGCTCGACAACGGCCTCGGCTTCTATCGCTTCAGCTATCTCGGCAGCGATCAGGCCTATGTCGGCGTGATGGCGCAGGAAGTCGAAGCAGTGCAGCCGGAAGCGGTCGTGCACCACAGCGACGGCTATCTCCGCGTCGACTACGACAAGCTCGGCTTCCAGATGCAGACCTACGAAGAGTGGGTTGCTGCGGGCGAGCGCATCCCGACACCGTCGGTGCACTAAAGCCTGCGACGTTCGCCAGTATCGGCGCAACGTTGGAGCTCGACAAATCCAAGGGCGGCCTCACGGCCGCCCTTTCATTTGGCCTTGCAGGCAGTGACATCCGCCGGCGGTTTGTCGCATCGCGCTGGCGCGGCGGCTCGCATGCTTGCCAAGCCGCGCGGCTTATGGCTTTCGTGGACGTAAGCGGGATGGTAGCGTCCGCGCACTCTTCGATCGCCCCGGGGGCGCGCAGCGGCAAGCAGCGCGAGTAGCGAAACGACAGTGAGCATGAGTACGTCCGATCTGCCGACCAACGAAACAACGCAAGCGCCCGCCGCTGCATCCCCGGGCGTGCTGCTGGCGACTTTCATCGCCGCTATTTTTGTCAGCGCCGCGCTCTTGTTTGCGGTGCAGCCGATGTTCACCAAAATGGTGCTGCCGCGACTCGGCGGCGCCGCGTCGGTGTGGTCGGTCGCGATCGTGTTCTTCCAGACTACGCTGCTCGCGGGCTACGCCTATGCGCATCTGCTGACGCGCTTCGTGCCCGGGCGTAGCTCCATCATCATTCATCTCGTCGTTCTCGCGGCTGCTTGCTTCTTGCTGCCGCTGCACATCGCAAGCGGATGGGGCCGGCCGCCGCAGGTCGGCGAGGCGTTCTGGCTGCTCGGGCTGTTCGCGGTGTCGATCGGGCTCCCGTTCTTCGCGCTCTCGGCAAACGGTCCGTTGCTGCAGGCGTGGTTCGTGCGCACCGGCCACAAGGACGCCAAGGACCCTTATTTCCTCTATGCCGCCAGCAATGTTGGAAGCTTCCTCGCGCTGATCGCCTATCCGGTCGCAGTCGAGCCGTTCGTGCGGCTCAGCGATCAGAGATGGCTCTGGACCGTCGGCTACTACGTCCTGATCGCATTGGTGGCGGCATGCGGCTTCCTGATGATGCGCTCGCCGAACCGGTTGCCGGAAGCGTCCGCGTCCGACACGGCCGTGGTCGCGACGCCGACGTGGCGCGATACCGCGATCTGGATCGCGCTCGCGGCGGTGCCGTCCGGTTTGCTGATCGCCGTGACCGCTCACATCTCGACCGACGTCGCGGCCGTGCCGCTGTTCTGGACGGTGCCGCTCGCGATCTATCTTCTCACGTTCGTCATCGTCTTCCAGACCAAGCCGTTCATCCCGCATTGGCTGGTGGTGGCCGTTCAGCCGGCGTTCGTGCTGTTCCTGGTCATTGCGATCCTGATGCTCCCGATCGAATCGATCGTGCTTCAGATCGTGATCCATCTCAGCGTGTTCTTCGTGTGCGCGCTGATGTGCCATGGCGAACTTGCGCGCCGCCGTCCGCCGCCGCAGTTCCTGACCAGCTACTACATGTGGATTTCGTTCGGCGGAATGGTCGGTGGCATCCTGACGGGGCTTGTTGCACCTCAGATATTCAATCGCGTTATTGAATATCCGCTGCTCGTCGTGCTGACGCTGCTGTGCCGGCCGGGCTTTGCGCTGCCGACCCGCGGCAGCAGCCAGTACGCGCTGCTGGTGTCCGTCGCCGTCGCCGCATTGCTGCTGATCGGAATGGCCGCCGCGGACATCCGGCTCGATACGCCGCTCTATGCCGTGATCATCGGCTTCCTGCTCGGCCTGACGTTGCAATTCTGGAGGACGCCGCTGCCCTTCGCTGCCATCGTGGGGATGCTGTTCCTGCTCAACCACTACAACAACTACAGCCCCAGCAATTTTCTCGTGCGCAACTTCTTCGGCGTGCTGAACGTCGTCGAGGCCACCGACGGCCGCTTTCGCGTGCTCTATCACGGCACGACGGCGCAAGGCGCCCAGCGCATCCGCGACCGCGACGGCAACCTCCTGAAGGGCCGGCCCGACATGGTGTCGGAATTCCACAACGGCGGCGGTTTCGCGCAAGTCGTCGACGCGATGGAGAAGAAGGCGGGCGGGCCGATCAACATGGCGGTGATCGGGCTCGGCACCGGCGCGCTTGCGTGCCGCGGCAGCGCGGGCACGACGGTCACCTACTATGAGATCGACGCCGACATCGCCCGTATCGCGCGCGATCCGAGCCTGTTCAATTACATTTCAGAATGCGCGCCGAAGACCCAGGTCGTGATCGGCGATGCGCGGCTGACACTCGCCGACGCGCCGGACGGCGCCTACGACCTGCTGTTCGTCGATGCGTTCATCGGCGCGGCCATCCCGATCCATCTGCTGACGCGTGAAGCGCTCGAGCTCTATTTCCGCAAGCTCAAGCCGAACGGCATCGTGGCGATGCACGTCTCCAACCGCAATCTCGAGCTCGCCTCGGTGGTCGCCGGCATCGCCGAGGCGAACAATGCGATCGTGCGCGTCTATGACGGCGGCGATATCGAGGAAGATGTCGACGAGCATCGCTGGATTCCGACCATCGCCGCGGTCGCGCGCAAAGAGGCGGATTTCGGCGTGCTCGCCAAGTCGGAGCTCTGGCCGATCCGCGAACGCGACCCGCGCCAGCGGATCTGGACCGACGACTATTCCAACATCATCGGCGCGCTGCTGCGGCACCTGCGCTCCCGGCAGGCCAACAGCGAATAGTCCGCCTTGCTGACGCGATCAGCCGGCCGACGCCTCGGCCGGACAGGCCGCCTGCGCGGCCGCGGCCGCCGCGTGCTCCTGCTCGCCGCTTTCAAGCGCGGACAGGATCGCCCGCACCAGCTCACGTGCCAACTCCGCGCTGATCTCGATCGCGACGCGCTCGCGCCCGCCGTTGGCGGCATTGATAAAATCGATGCCGAGCGCGTGGTCGAGCGGCGCGTGGAAGGGATGATCGTAATAGACGTGTGCGGTGTCGATCTTCATCCAGCCGCGGCCCTTGGCGCTGCCGGTCAGGGCGGCTTTCTCGACGATGTATGAGCACATGGTTTGATCCTCCTAGGCTGCCGCTGATTGACCGACCGATGCCGCGAGATGTTTGTCGAAGAAGGCGAATACCTTTTGCCAGGCATCGGCGGCCTGTTCCGGCCGAAAGGCGGGCCGGCCATAATCGAAGAACGAGTGGCCGGCGCCGTCGTAGCGGTGGAATTCATAGGTCTTGCCGTGGCGCTTGAGCTCCTGCTCGGTCCGATTGACCTGATCGGCGGTCGGATTCCTGTCGTCATTGCCGAAAATGCCGAGCAGCGGGCAGGCGAGCTTCGCCGTGTGGACGATCGGAGCGACGGCGCGCTGCGGCGAGAACTCCTTCGGGTCGTCGACGATGACACGGCCGCCCCAGCAATCGACGGCGGCGTCGATGCCCGGCACCGTGCAGGCCGCGAGATAGGTGTGGCGGCCGCCGGAGCAGAAGCCGATCACGCCGATCTTGCCGTTCGCGTCCGGTAATGAGCGCAGATGCGCCATGCAGGCCGCGACATCGCCCATCACCTCGGCGTCATAGGCGCCGCCGGCCGGCCGCGCGCGCGCCGCGACATCGTCCGGATCGCCCGGGCCGAAGCGAAAGAACAGGTTGGGGGCCATCGCCGCGTAGCCGTGATGGGCGAACTTCCGCACCACGTCGGTGGTCCATTCGTCCCAGCCGGGCATGTGATGGATGACGACCACGCCAGGTACGCGTCCCGCCTTCAGAGGGCGGGCGAAATAGGCTTCGCCTTGGTAGCCATCGTGTCCGCGGAACGGGACCGTTTCGCCTTGCAAAGCTTGATACGACATTGCACTCCTCGACTGATCCAGTCGCGCAATATAGCACGCGGGTGCTGGGCCCACTCAACCGTGACGGCGCGGCATCCGGCGATTTGTGAGGGAACTGCGGGCGACTACTCGGCGCACCGGTACAGCGTCGCATCCGAGGTGTGGTCCTGGTCCTCGAAATCAAGCGTCTTCTCGTCGCGGATGGTGAAAGTGACGTCGCCGAGGATCAATTGGTCTCCCGGCACCTTGCACTCGACATGTGCGGAGATCGCCTGTCCGACGCGCTTTCGGCTCAGGATGTTGCAGGCTCCCATCGGAGACTCGATCCGCTTCTGCGTGATCGTCACCAGGAGGTCTGGACGATGCGAGCCGTTGCCGGTGCAGGCCATGTCCCGCATGTAGGTTCCCGCAATCGGGAAGTCGTCTTCGCCAAAGACCGGCTGGTTCAGAAGCAATAAGACAATGAGCGCCAGCGTGCGACGGGCCATCCTGGTCACGAACAACTCCACGAACTCTTGCGTTCGCCGGAGTTTACCGAATGCCGCTCAGTCGGCCAACCGGAAACACGGCCGCAACCGGATCAACGTCTGTTGAAGCCGTGACGGATGATGTCGACGCGCGATCCAGACCATCCGGACTCCTGGACACGCGGGTTTAGCGCCGTCCGGCAACTGACAAACCCGATGTCGCGAATCCGCCAGGTGGCGTTGTCGATCAGCCGCTTGCGGCAGACGTTGCCGAGGATCGGCACAATGACAATCGTGCCGGTGGACAGGTCATCTTCCGCCTTGATGGTCGCGCTGCCTGCGAACACGCCGCGCCAGATAGCCGTCGGCGCGTGCGGAAAAACCGCGCCCAGGCTGATGACAACGATGGCCCCGAAACACAGGCAAATGCCCAGCGCTCGCCGGTTGTCCCTGCTGAACCATCCGCGCGTTTTCCGGACCCTAGACTTGCCGCCCGTTGGCATGTTTCCCACCGACGGTTGACCGCTCCGGAGCCTATCCGGCAAAGGTAAATGGTCCGTGCGGCCCCATTGCCGGCCGCCATCGATCACAATCGATCACGATTTTGCCGGAACGGAGCCCGGCCACTGGGCAATTTGGCGGGCTCTGTGCTACGCGCCAATCATGACTACGCGCTTTGCACTCTGGCGGACCGTCGCGGCCGCGTATCGGCGTTGCGGATCGCGGTGCTTGCCTTCCTGGCGGTGCCGGTGGCGCTGGCGGCGCATGCATTTCTCACCGCTGGGCTGGGCGCGCGACCGATCAACGACCTCATCCACCGCACCGGCTACTGGGCGCTGGTCTTCCTGCTGGTCACTTTGGCGGTGACGCCGCTTGCCCGGATCGGCCGCTTCAACGGCTTGATCGACGTGCGGCGCATGCTCGGCGTCGGCGCCTTCGCCTATGCCGCAACCCACATCCTGCTCTTCATCGCCGACCAGATGTTCGACCTCTTGAAGGTCGCGACTGAAATCGTGCTGCGGCTCTATCTTACGATCGGGTTCATCGCGCTCCTGGGGCTTGCCGCGCTGGCGGTGACGTCGACCGATGCCATGGTGCGCCGCCTGGGCCGGCGCTGGCAGCGCTTGCATCAGCTCGTCTATGGTATCGCGCTGCTCGCGCTGATCCACTTCTTCCAGCAGACCAAGGCCGATATCTGGGTGCCGACCTTCGCCGCCGGCCTGTTCGTCTGGCTGATGGGCTACCGGCTGCTGATGCGCTGGAGGAAAGGCGCGCCGTCTGCGCTATCGCTGCTGCTGCTCGCGGTGATCGCGTCGGCATTGGTCTTCGCGGGCGAGGCGATCGGCATCGGCCTCTACTACAACGTGTCGCCGCTGCTGGTGCTGCAATCGACCTTCGAATTCGATCTCGACATGATCCGTCCCGGCTGGCTCGTCCTGGGCGCCGGCTTGTGCGTCGTCATCCTCCAGCTCGTGCAGTCGTGGCGTCAAAAATCGGCGCGTCCCACCGCAAAGCCTGCGCCCGCGCGCGCGGTGCGGGCCGAGGAGGTGGCGTAGGCGCCACGGGCTCCGCGCACCGCCGTTACAATCTCAAGCCCCGGACAAAAGGCCGCCACACGCGAACCGCAGGCTGTGGATAGGTCCGTCGTTTCAGCACGGCGGCTGCGCGGCTATGGCATGGTGCCCGCTGCGACGATCCGGGAGGTTGCCCATGAAAGCCGACGAAGCCGCCGAACTCATGGACCGCGAGCGGGAAACCGACTATTTCAAAACGCGCGCCGCCGTCGTGATCGCATTCTTCGCGATGTGTCTGGCGATCACCGGCCTCGGCGGTGCCAACGCGGCCAAGGAAGCGTTCAACAACAACATCCTGGCTTCGAACTTCTTCAGCTTCTTCCAGGCCAAGAACATCCGGCAGACGTCCTACCAGCTGGCGGCCGACGAGCTCGAACTGGCCTGGCTCAACAATCCCGCGTTGCCGGCCGAGGCCAGGAAGGCGATGCAGGCCAAGGTGGATTCTTACAGGAAGACCATCGCGCGCTACGAGTCGGAGCCGGACACCCGGGAAGGCAAGAAGGAATTGCTCCAGCGTGCGCGCGAGCACGAGGCGCTTCGCGACCGCGCCCTCAAGCAGGATCCCTATTTCGACTACGCCGAGGCGCTGCTCCAGATCGCCATCGTGCTGATCTCGGTCGCGATTGTCGCCAGTGTGCCGTGGCTGGCGTATTTCGGCGGCGTGCTCGGCGTCGTCGGAATGCTCCTGAGCATCAACGGTTTTCTCCTGCTCGTGGAGGTACCGGGCTTGTCCTGATGGCCGCTATTCGGGAACGATCCCAGCGTCCTTGGTGATCTTGAGGTAGCGCGCGATGTCGTCTTTGAGGAAGGCCGTGAACTCCGCGACGCTGCCGCCAACCATCTCGTAACCGAACTCGGAAAACCGGCGCGAGAAGTCAGGATCGCGGACGATCTCGTTGATCGCGGTATTGATCTTCTGCACGACATCGGCGGGCGTTCCGCCAGTCACCATGATGCCGACATAGCCGGTCGCGGAATAGTTCGGCAAGCCGGCCTCCGAGAAACTCGGAATGTCGGGCAGGATCGGCGCCCGCTTGATGCTGGTGATGCCGAGCGCGACGACCTTGTCGCCCTTGAGCAGGTTCAGTGCGCCGGAATGTCGCTGCAGTAGAGATCGACTTCGCCGCGCGTCACCGCCAGCAACGCGGGCGCAACGCCGCGATAGGGCACATGGAGCAGGTCGATGCCGGCTTGGCTCTTCAACAGTTCCATGCAGAAATGATGCGCGCTCCCGCGGCCGACGGTCGCGTAGCTCAAGGGCTTTGCCGCGCGCGCCTGGCCCAGCGCGATCAACTCCTTCAACGAGGCGACGCCAAGCGCTCGCTGCGCCAGCAAGATGTTGGGCGAGGGTGACAGGTAAATCACGGGTGCGAGATCGCGCAGCGTATCGTAGGGCAGCGACTTGAACAGGCTTGGATTGGCGGACACGCTGGTGTTCGCGAATAGCAGCGTGTAGCCGTCGGGCTCGGCGCGCGCCACCGCGGCCGCGCCGATGGTGTTGCCGGCGCCGGGTCGGTTCTCGACGATCACCGGCACGTTCCATTTCGCGTTGAGCCGATTGGCCAGCGCCCGCGCAACCGCGTCGACCGTGCCGCCGGCATCGAAGGGAACGACGATCCTGACGGTCCGTTCCGGAAATTGCGCGGCCGCGGGCGTGATCGAGCCGCACAGAAGCCCGATTGTCGTAAGGGCAAGCCAATAGGCGCGGGTGTGGCTTGCGGCGCGCGTCATTGCTCGACCTTGATGCCGGTCTGCTTGATGATCTCCAGATAACGCGCGGCGTCGGTGCGGATACGCTCGACGAATGCCTTTTGACTGATACCGGATGCCTCGGTGCCGAGGGCGTTCAGACGCTTACGAACGGCGTCGTCCTTAAGGATGCGCAGCACCTCCTGGTCCAGCCGATCGACGATCGCCTGCGGCGTCCCGGTCGGGGCAAACAGCGCGACCCAGAGCGCGGCGTCGACCGGGAAGCCTTGTTCCGCCAGTGTCGGCCAGTCCGCCGGTGCGAAGGACGGCCGCTGCTTCGTCATCAGCGCCAGCACCTTGATCTTGCCGGCTTCGAGGAGCGGCTGCATCGATGACGGCGTCAATGCGCCGATCGGAACGTCGCCGGCCGCGACAGCCACCGCCGCGGGCGAGCCGCCGCGATAGGGCACGTGCAGGAATTTGAGATTCGCCTCGATCCCAAGCCATTCCACCGCAAGCTGATTGATCGTGCCGTTGCCCGGCGACGAATAGGCGATCTTGCCCGGGCTGCCTTTGGCTTGGGCGATCAGCTCCTTGACCGATCCGATCGGACCGGCGGCATGGGCCCCGAGCGACAGAGGTGCGGTCGCGACCTGGACGATCGGGATCAAGTCCTTGTACGGATCGAAATTCACCTTCGGCATCAGCGTCGGCGTGGTGATGAAGTCCCCGGTGGTGAAGAGAAGCGTGTAGCCGTCGGGCGCGGCCTTGGTCGCGGCATCGACACCGAGCGTGCCGCTCGCGCCGGTGCGGTTCTCGATGACGATGGTCTGGCCCAGCGCATCGCCAAGGCGCTGACCGATCAGCCGCGCGGTGACATCGGCGACGCCGCCGGCCGGGAAGGGAACGATGAAGCGGATCGGCCGGGTCGGATAGTTTTGCGCATGAGCCGGGCCGGCGAATGCGCCCAGCGCAAGAGCGATCAGCGCGGAACCCAGCGCGCGCCTGATGACTGAATTTTGCATATCCGCCATATCCTTATCTTGCTCCGGCGCTAGGAAGGTAACGCGGATTGCGAAGCGGCTCCAAACGCGGTCCTGGGAAAGGCAAAAATCGAATGTTCCCTTTTTGTTCTATTCAATCTAGAATGCCAAATCGCTGCCCTGGTGGGCCGTTCCGTTGCTGTTGTGTACGGGGAGGAAGTCGTAATGCTCACGCTCTATCACGCCATTCCATCGCGTTCGTCGGTCTCTCGCTGGATGCTCGAAGAGGTCGGTGAGCCCTACGACGTGCATCTTTTGAATTTGCAGGCCGGCGAGAACCGGACGCCCGCCTATCTTGCGATCAATCCGATGGGGAAGGTGCCGACGCTCGATCACGACGGCATCATCATCACGGAGTCGGCGGCGATCTGCTCGTATCTCGCCGACGCGTTTCCGAACGCCGGGCTGAACGTGCCGGTCGGCGACAAGCGCCGCGGGCCGTATCTTAAATGGTTGTTCTTCGGCCCGAGCTGTGTCGAGCCGGCCGTCACGGATCGCGCCTTTCCGCGCAAAGAGGAACCGCGGCGCGGAACGCTGGGCTACGGCGACTACGATACTGTGATGGATGTGCTGGCGAAGGGCATCGAGCGCGGCCCTTATCTCCTCGGCGAGCAATTCACGGCGGCCGACGTCGTCATCGGCTCCGGGCTGCGGTGGGGCATGATGTTCAAGCTCATTCCGGAGCGGCCGGAGTTTTTGGCCTATGTCGGCCGCCTGAATCAACGTCCGGCTGCCAAGCGCGCGCAGGAGAAGGACGCGGCGCTCAGTCCTACCCCACGAAAGCAGGCATGATGGCGCGAGGATAGCGGCGTCGCGCGCTTGCGCAGCGCGCGGCAGACGACGATACCTCTGTGATGTCCTGGCCGCCGGATCGCAGCCGAGTCGTTGCCGCACTTGGCGTGGCCCAGCTCATCGGCTGGGGCACGTCGTTCTATTTCCCGGGTGTCCTGGCGGCGCCGATCGCAGCCGACACCGGATGGCCGCTCAGCACGATCATCGGCGGCGTCTCGCTCGGGCTCTTCATCGCGGGATTGATATCGCCGCAAGTCGGCCGCGTCATCGCCGCGCGCAGCGGTCGTCCGGTGCTGGCGGCAAGCTCGCTCTTGTTCGCAGCCGGCCTGTGCATGATCGGGCTCGCACCGTCGCTGTGGGTTTATCTTGTCGGCTGGATCGGCGTCGGCGCCGCGATGGGCACCGGCCTGTATGATGCGGCCTTTGCCGCGCTGGGGCGGCTTTACGGCGCAACCGCGCGCGGGCCGATCACGGCGCTGACTTTGTTTGGCGGATTTGCCGGCACCGTGTTCTGGCCGCTTGGCGCCTTCCTTGCCGCGGCGTTCGGATGGCGCAACGCCTGCTTCGCCTATGCCGCGCTGCATCTTCTGATCGCGTTGCCGCTCGTGCTGACGTTTCCGACCGGCAAGGCCGCGCCATCGGAGGATGCCAGCATCACAGCGGCGCCGAAGGCGTTGCGCACATCGCGTCGCGGCGAAGGCGCCACTCTGATCCTGCTCGCGCTCATTCTGACGCTGTCCGCCGGCATCGGTTCGATCGTGGTCGTGCATCTGCTGCTGATCCTGGAGGCGAGGGGCCTCGCGGTCGCGGTTGCGGTTTCAATCGGCACGCTGTTCGGGCCGGCGCAAGTCGGCGCGCGTGTGATCGAGGGGCTGTTCGGCGCGCGTTACCATCCGATCTGGACCATGGTTGCATCCTGCGCTGCGATGGCGCTCGGCCTCGCCGCCATGCTGACGAGCGCGGGCGTTGCCGTCCTGACCACCGCGATGATCATCTACGCCGCAGGTTACGGTATCATGTGGATCGCGCGCGGAACGCTGCCGCTCGCGCTGTTCGGCGCCGAACGGTATCCGGTGCTGATGGGACGGCTCGCGTTCCCGAGCTTGATCGTGCAAGCCCTCGCGCCATTTGCCGCGGCGTTGACGATCGAACGTTATGGGATCGACACCATGGTCGTTGGCTTATCGGCCATCGCTGCAATCAATATGCTGTTGGTGGCAGTGCTTTGGTGGTCATGCAACGCGGACAATGATCCTGTGCAGGATCGCCGTGCGTCGGGTGATTGACGTTTGTGCGTGACGTGGTGCGGCCTAAGCTCAATGGGATCGGCGCCTCTGGCGCTGATTGAAGCCGGGAGGTGCACCATGAAGAAGAGTATCGCTGAATTTATCGGGACATTCACACTGGTCCTGTTCGGATGCGGCGCGGCAGTGATCGCCGGAATGGGCACTGGTCCGACCGCGATCGACGTGCTCGGCATCGCCTTTGCGTTCGGGCTGGCCATCGTTGCGATGGCTTACGGGATCGGGCCGGTATCCGGATGCCACGTCAATCCAGCGGTCAGTTTCGGCGTGTTGATCGCCGGCCGCATGAGCATGGGCGACTTCATCGCCTATGTGATCGCGCAGGTGCTCGGCGCGATCGCCGGCGCCGCCGTGCTCTATCTCATCCTGTCGGGTAAGGCGTCGGGCTGGACCGGCGCATTGGGTCAGAACGGCTGGGGCGCCGGCTATAACGGCGAATACAGTTTGCTGTCGGCCTTCGTCTTCGAGGTCGTGGCGACATTCCTGTTCCTGGTCTGCATCCTCGGCGTGACCCAGCCGGGTTCGCCGGCGCAATTTGCCGGCCTGGCGATCGGGTTGACGCTGACCGCCATTCACATTGTCGGCATCAACGTCACCGGCGTGTCGGTGAACCCGGCACGGTCGCTCGGCCCGGCGCTGGTCGGCGCCGGTACCAACGCGGCGGCGCTTGGTCAGGTCTGGCTGTTCATTGTCGCGCCGCTGATCGGCGCCGCGGCCGCTGGCGTCCTGTTTCAGCGCGGCGGGCTGTTGACAGCGGACGAGAAGTAGCCGGACCCGCTAAGCAGGTCGGGACGGGTGAAGATTATCTCCGGCGGCCAGAGCGGCGTCGATCGCGCAGCGCTCGATGCTGCGATTGCATTCGGAACAGCGTACGGCGGCTGGTGCCCGAAGGGTGGCTGGGCCGAGGATCGTCCGGTGCCGCCGGGCGTGCTGGCGGACTATCCGAGGTTGAAAGAGACGCCGCTTGTCGATCCGGGGCAGCGCACCGAATGGAACGTTCGCGATTCCGACGCCTGCATGATCCTCATTGATGCCGGCGGATTGCGGGCCTCCAAGGGCACCGCGCTTGCGCACGAGCTTGCCGGCCGTTACCGCAAGCCGCTGCTGGTCGTCGACCTTGCTGCGCCGGGCGCGATCGGACACGCGCAAGGTTGGTTACGCATCCAGCGCAACACGTTGGGCCCGGCGCTCTCGCTCGCGATTGGTGGTCCGCGCGAGAGCGAGGCGCCGGGGATCTATCACAAGGCGTTGACGTTCATACGGGCGCTGCTGACAGCCGCCTGAACGGGCGGGCACTCAGGTGCGCACCCACTGCGACAGTTTGCCGGGCGCGCCGCGGCCGACGTCGGGCCGTTGGGCGCCGATATCGAGAAGAAGGTGGTCGTCGAGTGCCGCGAGCGTTCGGCGATTGCTGCGATCGCGCATCCAGCGGCGGAGCGCGGCGAGGGGCTTGGTGATCATTGGTCTTATTCCTTGTTCGCCTGGGCCACGCCCCATTGGCGCGCCGTGGTCCGCCTTCGTAACCACAAAGCTGCGAACGGTTCATTTATGACAGCCGCCAAATTGATTGTGACACGCAAATCTATTGTGACACTCAGCGTGTCACACTCAGGTATCAACATCGCAAATATGACAATGCGCGCCGCCGCGCGATTTACGTCCCGTAAACCTTGTCGCGTGTTATCGCGTCGGAATTGTCAGCCGCATTCCCGGCGCGGATTGCGTCGGCGCCTGTGTCGGACTTTGCAGCGGTGCGGTGGTGTAGGGGTTCTGCGTTCCGCCGACCGAGCCGGATGTCACCTTCGAATTGGGCGGCACCGGAACGATCGGCGGCATCAGCGGCTTGAAGTCGAACGGCTTGTCGGTCTGTTGCGCGCTAGCGCCCGCCGACGCGACAACGGCAAGCAGGACGATGCAAAGCGCAAGCAGCGAGTGTCGGGTCATCGTGCGTTCCCACATGGCGCTCTCCCCATCGGGGCCCCAGGAGTTCCAGGCTAGCACATCCCGCACGCGATTTAACTGGCCCCAGCCCGGCTTTGCGCCCCGCGGCTCCTGGCTCAAGCCGAGGCTGAGCGCTTCTTCAGATAGGGCACCACGAACAGCGCCGCGACCGGGATGTGCAGCAGCACCCCAAGCAACACGAGGAGGCCGATCTCGCCGCCGGACAAGAGCCCGCGCGCCGCGTCATGCGCCAGCGCCCAGACCGTGAACGGCAGGAACAGCACAACTGCGGTGATCAGGCCGGGATTGTAGCCGCGGACGCGGATCGACGTGGCGATATGGATGACGGCGTTGACCAGCGTGAGCCCGATCCAGGCCAGGCCGAGCCAGCGCAGCGTCTGCGGAAACAGGGCGGCCGCCGCGACCGGCAGCCAGACATAGCCGATATTCACCAGCGCGACGCCGCCGGCATCGACCGGCCAGTCGTCGCGGCCGCTCTCGAACACATGCGCATTGGTGAACTGCCGGAATCCGCCGGGCCACAGATGCTCCTCGATCTGGTGCACCATGTAGATGACGAGGAGCGCGGCGAAGATCGCCTGCTCGTTCGCCGGATCGGTGCGGAACCACGCGATCCAGGCGACGAGCCCGATCACGGCGAGTGCAGGTAAAGCCTTCTGCCAGTTGGCAGCGATGGCGGAAAGCAGTGGCATGTGCGACCCCTGTCGGTGGTTCTGGATGCAGGTGACGCAACAGCACGGCGCGCGACTCGGCGGTCGCGCGCTTGCAAGTGTAGCCCGAAACGAGTTGGGCGGTACCGGACTGTGTGCTGCGTCCGTTCGCTAGTGGCGTTTTCCCCAGCCGGTGAACAGCACCGAGGGGAAATCGGCGGCGTAGCGCTCGACCTCGGGCGCAGCCGGCTGGACTTCGCGCGGCGCCCGATCCGTCACCACGACTTTTCGATAGAGGTGCCAGGTCGCGTGGCCGAGCACTGGAATGACGACCGCCAGCCCTACAAAGAAGGGTACCGACCCGAGCAACAAGGCGCCGGCGACGATCAGGCCCCACAGCGCCATGGTCACCGGATTGTGCAGCACCGCCTTGATCGAGGTTGCGGCGGCCGCGGCGGCGCCGATCCGGCGGTCGATGAGCAGTGGAAACGCCACCACGCTGATCACGAACGCAATCAGCGCGAACAGGAAACCCACTGCATTCCCGATCAGGATCATGCGGTGTCCGGCGTCGGTGTTCAGCACCTGCCGCGCGAAGCTGCCGACCGACTCCGGTACGGCGTAGCCGAAATAGGCCCAGTAGATCGTCTGCGCCACCGCGATCCAGATTCCGAACAGCGCCAGCAGCACCAAGCCAAGCGCCGCGATGGCGCGGAACGAATCCGCCTGCAGCAGATCAAAGGCGTGGCTCCAACTGGTGTCGAGACCCTGCTCACGGCGCCGGCTAAGCTCGTAGAGCCCGACCGCCGCCACCGGGCCGATGAGCGCAAATCCGGCCGCCAGTGGATAGAACAACCACAGCAGGTTCAGGCCGGACAAAGCGAGCCCGAGCAACAGGCCGACGACCGGATAGATCACGCTGATGAAAAGCGCGTGCGTGGGCATTGCCGCAAAATCGTCGAAGCCCTTGCTCAACGCGTCGATGAGATCGCGCGGCGTGATTGTCCGCACGCGAGGCAGGGGCTCCGCTGTTGCGGCTGAGCCGAGGCTCTCTCGATAGTTGTCTTGATAGGCCATGAGCGTCCTCCCTGAACTCTCGAGGGTTCAGCGGGCACGGCGTCACGGAGCCTGCGGATTGACGAGGCACGTCAAGCCGCGCCCATCTACAGCCATTATAGGTGAAGGCTGCGTCGAGCTCCAGCGACTAAGACGCGTCCTTACGCGTGGCTAGCGAAAATGCTGGCTGAGATAGTTCCCAACGCCAAACGCCACGATCAGGATCGCGATCGCGAGCAGCACCTGTGATGGCAGCCACCGCAGCTGAGCGCGCCGGCCCGGTTCAGGATATGCTCCTCGGTCAGCTCACACGCACTGCCGATGCCAATGTGGTTCAGGCGCTGCGTGATCTTTGCCTTCAGCTCCGGTGTGGCGATGCCTCTTGGATGATCCGCGTTGCCCGCGGTGCTTTCGAAGCCGTTGAACTTGTTCGGAAACGCAGCGCCCAGGCCGAACAGCAAATCAAGCTGCGCCTCGGGTGCTCCGGCGATGCCACCGCGGTCGACGATGACCAGTTCCGGCACGCGCGACTCGACAAGCTCCGCCTGGAACATGGGTCGCAGGGCGGTGATCTTCGGATCTTCGTTGCTCCCGGGCACGCCATAGAGCGGCGGAAACGGGTTCGTCTTCACGGTAATCGGGGTGAACACGGGTGCGCCGTCCGCCGACGGGCTGACGCGCCATTCCCTCAACTGCCACGACTTCGCCGGGGACTGGACGAACAGGTTGCCGCGGACTTGTCCCGATGGAAGCCCGAATTGGTGAAATGCACGACCGGCTCGATGCCGGGTGCAAGACCGTCGTAGTAGAACTTCGCGAGGTCTTGCGCCAGCGCGGTGCCGGTCTTGTTCTTCAGGCCGTCCCAGAACTCGGCGACCGGCCGGCACCCTTCCGCGCCGAGGTCCGGTCTCGGATTGTCCAATGCCGCTTCGAAGATAAGGAAGAAACGGTCAAACGTTCCCGACGTGGTCTTGGCGTATATGATGCGGTGCTCGCCGCATGACAGCCATGTCGCCGGTGCGAGATCGTAGCGATTGAACAGCCTGACGACGCGCTTGCCATCCTTGTTGGTCGGAATCGTGGTGGGCGATCGGATCGAGCGCGGCCTCTCCCTGGGCGTGGCGTCATCGAAAACGTCGCGTGGCTGTCCGGATCCGGGTTGATGTGGCTCGTCGCCGGAAGCTGCGCACGAGACTTGTCATCAAGGCGACGCGCTCGGCCTGGCTGTCGACATTCCCGGCGAGGTGCTTGATGATGCTCCCCAACGTGCGGCCGAGCGAGAAATCCACGGTCGAGTCGTTGAGCACCGCAGAGTTCGTGATGACCACGGTGCGCCGCAGCGATTTCGAGCGGAGTAGGTGGCGACGGCCGGCGCAATCACGCAGCTCGCGGCATAAGCCACGGTGATGGAAGATGCGAATGCAAGAATGCAGCCTGACAACAACCGGGCTGCCCGGCAATTTGCCGTTCGTGGCATCGGAGCCTCCTGTTGTGTCGAAGGAAAACCTTGTCGCGAGACAATCGGCGGTGCGTTAGCGCTCGGCTCCACCGGCGCGGCTGCGGCACGCGTCCAAAAAGGCTTGCGCATCCTGCGGCGAGGGAAACGCACGTGCGGGGATTGCCGACACCAAGAGATTTCCCGCCCAGGCCATGATCATGCCCGACATCTCTTCGACGCGATCGATTCCGCGCCACAGGTGCGTCGAGCGCACGTCCGTCAGCGCCTGCTCGATGCCTTCATCGGTCAGCCGCACGGTGCGCGGCTCGAACACCTGCCGCGTCTTTTCGAGGATCAGCCGTTTCGTGGCGCGAAGGTTCAGCCAGTATCCGACGACCATAGTCGCCATACCGGCGACGAAGACCGCCATCAGCGTGACGAAGAGCGAAATCGGCATATTGCCGCCGTACCAGATCTGATCGATCGCGGCGACGGCGCCGACGATGGCCAAGGGCACGACGATGCTGCCGATCTTCCGGACTGGATTCGTGCCGGCGACTTTCACCTGCTGCGCCATTTGCGCGGATTGCACGGCCGCCGCTTCCTGGTCGGTGAGGGTGAATGTTTCGGGTTGAACGATGGTCATCGGTCATTAGTCCCGTGACGCTGGCTAAACGTTCAAAATGGCGAGGCAATAGCCAACGCTCCGCCGCTCCGACTTTAGGGTTTCGGATTAACCCTTCACCCTGTTTCCATCTTCGTTTCCGAAAAAATGGAGCGCCGGGGAGGCGCCGGAAGCTTGCGAGGCTTCCTTAACCGCCTTGCGATCGGCGGGTTGCGTGTCTTGCGAGGACACGCGCCCCTGTGGAGGGGCACGCCTCCCCGGCGCTCCACCATCGGCCGCGCGAACATTGCGCCTCATGAGTGCGCGCCGGCGCCAGCCGCGTGTGACCAAGCAGGGATAGGATGCGATAGGAATACGTCAAGACGAAGAGCCGCATCATCACCGCTATTGTTTAGGCGATGTGGACGACGCGATGAAAACGAACGGCGCCTTTGCCCACCCTACGCGCTGCCGCACGGGTTCGCCGCAGCAGGGCGCGTTCATCAGCCGCGCAGTTTGCGCTGCACGCGCTCGTCGAAGCGCGCGACGCTGACGACCACGCGCTCATGGGTGCCGCCGCCGATCGGCTCGCGTTCGTCGCGCACCTCCACACGGAAGCCGATGGTGCGGCCGTCGACGGCCGTGACCTCCGCCGTCGCGGTAACCCGCAGGCCGACCGGCGTCGCCGCGAAATGCCTGACGTCGAGATGGATGCCGAGGCTCTGGTGGCCGGCGGGCAGCAGATGCTCGACCGCCGCCAGCGCGGCGGCCTCGATCACGTTGATCATCACCGGCGTCGCCAGCACCGCAATCCGTCCGGAGCCGACGAACGGCGCGGTCTTGTCAGGCGTGACGATGATTTCGGCCTGGCCGGTGAGGCCGGGCGTGATGCGGGTGAGGTCGACCATCGCGGGGTGATAGCGGATTGCGCGCGCGTTGTCGCGTTGCGCCCTGTGGTATCGCAACCTCGAGCACGGGCAATGGCACGGGAGTTGCTTCAATCACTGCACAAGTCACTGCATCTCGCCGGGCGCTCGAAGGAGATGACCAATGCTTCAGCATTCCGCACGGTGGACAGGCATGGCGGTCGCCGCGTGTCTGGCAATGACGCCGTTCTGTGCGACGGATGCCCGCGGGCAGCACAAAACGATGACGCTGATCATCGGCGGTTCGCCCGGCAGCGCCTACAACATCTACGGCCGCACGCTCGCGCGCCACATCACGCGGCACCTGCCGGGCGCCCCCGATGTCATCGTGAAGAACCTGCACGGGGCCGGCGGCTCGATCGCCGCCGAGTACATGGACACCCAGGCGCCGAACGACGGTTCCCTGTTCGCGCTGCTACCGGCCGGTGCGCTGATCGATCCGCTGTTCCAGCCGGGGCGCTTCAAATACGACCCCAACCGGTTCGAATATCTCGGCACCATGGATCAGGACACGCGCGTCTGCGTCACCGCGGCGCGCTCGCCGGTGAAGACCTTCAATGACGCGCGCACGCATCAGGCCATCATCGCCGGCACGCAGCCGGGAAGCACGACGGTCGATTACCCCAACATGCTGAACGTGCTCGCCGGCACCCAATTCAAGCTGGTGCAGGGCTATCGCGGGACCAGCGACGTGCTGCTGGCGATCGACCGCGGCGAAGCCGACGGCATGTGCACATTCCTGTCGTCGCTCGCATCGGTGCGTCCGCAATGGCTCGGGACCGGCGAGGCGAACGTGTTCGTGCAGATTGCACTCAACCCGCACCCGGATGCGGTCACCTACAAGATCCCCTCGGTGTTCGATTTCGTGTCGGCCGACGTCAGGCAGGTGATCGAACTGATCGCGACCCAGCAGGTGTTCGGCCGCCCGGTCGCGCTGCCGGCCGGCACGCCACCGGCGCAGGTCGCGACATTGCGCGCGGCCTTCATGGCCACCATGAAGGACCCTGAATTTCTGGCGGAAGCCACAAAGGTGAAGCTCGACATCAATCCGCTCGATGGCGAGGGCGTGGCCGCGCTGCTGAAGAAGATGTACGCGGCGCCGCCTGACATGGTCGAGCGTATGGCCAAGGCGCTGAAGCCCGCGTCGTAACGCTGCGCTCAATCCGGGCGACAGGCCTCGTTCCGATCAGTCGTAGGAGGCCGGCGCATATTTCCGTAGCGGGACCTCGCTGGTCTCGTGGCCGATCCAAAGCTGCGCCTTGGCCTCCTTGAGCACGGCGCGCATGCGCTCGAGCGATTCGAGCGACTGCGGGACGTTGAAATTGCGCTGGGGCACGCGGCCGCCGTCCCAGTTGGCCTTGGTGTGCACGGAATCGCCCGTGAGCAGCACGGCGCCGGTGTTCGGCAAGCGGACCAGGAGATTTTGATGACCGGGCGAATGGCCGTAGGTCGCGATCAGCACGAGGCTGCCGTCGCCGAACAGATCGTGGTCGCCTTCCGGCGTGATCGCCTTCATCCCGGGCTTGAACGGCGAGACGCCGACCGGCGGCTTCCATTCGAACTCCGGCTTTTGAACCACCAGTGTCGCGTCGGGAAACAGTTTGAGATTGCCGACGTGGTCGCCGTGCGAATGCGACAGCGCGACATAGTTGATGTCGGATGGCTTGAGGCCGAGCTCGGCGAGCTGGCTCGCCAGCGTCTTCTTGATGGTCCAAACGCCGGCCTGGCTCTTCTGGCCGTTGGGCATGTCGATGATGTGGTCGCCCAGCCCGGTGTCGTAGAGCACCCAGCCGCGTGCATGCTTGATCAGATAGCAGGTCACGGTGAGGTTGCCGGGGCCGCTGGAGCCGGGCGTGAAGTCTGCTGCATTGTTCAGCGCGATGTCGCCGCAATAGAGCACGTACATCCGTTCGATGCCGGGCTTTGGCCTGTTGCGCAAAGGCAGGCGGCGCCCAGGCCATGAGCGCGGATGCGATGAATGCGCAAGCCGCGACGCGAAGCAAAGTGAGCGTCTTCATTCATTCCTCCCGATTTTCTTGGCAGCCAATTTTCGATGGCGGCAGTGTAGCAGTCTAGGGCGGGTTGGCCCATCATGCGTCATAGCGAATTCGGATGCGTCTGATTTGCTACACGTTGCCGGACACATTGCACGACGCGTGGATGCGGGGGAGTATACGATCCGCATCGTGGGGATTGTCATGGCTTGGCTGCGTCGTGCGTGTCTGCTGGTTCTGGTCTTCGTGCTATGGGCGCCGCCGGCGAGGGCGCAGGACTATCCATCCCGCCCGGTCTCCATCGCCGTGCCCTATGCCGCCGGCGGCGGCGTCGACGTCGTCACGCGGCTGGTGGCGCAAAAGCTTACCGAACGGCTCGGGCAGGCGTTCATCATCGACAACCGGCTCGGCGCCGGCGGCCTGATCGCCTCGCAATATGTCGCCAAGGCCGCGCCCGACGGCCACACGCTGCTGCTCGCCACCGATGCCCAGCTCGCGGCGCAGGTGACGCTGCGCAAGTCGCTGCCTTACGATCCGGTGAAGGACTATGTGCCGGTCGCGCTCGTCGGCAACACGCCGTTCGGCCTGATCGTCAGCGCGTCGCTGCCGGCGCAGTCGGTCACCGACCTCATCCGGCTGGCGAAGGAGCACCCCGGCAAGATCTCGTACGGCTCGAGCGGCGCCGGCGGCATTCCGCATCTGCTCGCCGAGCTGTTCATGAGCATGACCGGCACCGCCATGACGCAC
Source organism: uncultured Alphaproteobacteria bacterium (assembly GCA_963850705.1). Taxonomy (GTDB): domain Bacteria; phylum Pseudomonadota; class Alphaproteobacteria; order Rhizobiales; family Xanthobacteraceae; genus VAZQ01. Next base: position 41,652 of record CAWKMR010000030.1, read on the forward strand.
GTTCCCTACAAGGGCACGGCGGAGGCGCTGCGCGACGTCGTCGCCGGCCATGTGCCGGTGACGTTCTCCGGGCTGGTGCCGGTCGTGGGCCTGCTCAAGGAGGGCAAGATCCGCGTGCTCGGCGTGACGTCGAAGCGGCGCGTGCCGGTGATGCCCGAGGTCGCGCCGATCGCGGAGGCCGGCGTGCCCGGCTTCGAGGCGGTCGCGTGGCTGATGATCGTCGCGCCGGCCGGCACGCCGAAGCCGATCGTCGACCGGCTGCACAAGGAGATCGCGGCGATCGTGCAACTGCCCGACATTCAGGCGCAGTTCGACAAGGTCGGATATCTGCCGCCTGATCCGACGCCGCAGGAGCAATTGATCGGACCTGATCAAGTCGGAGATCAGCCGCTGGGGCAAGGTGATCGAGGGCGGCGGGTTTGCACGGACGCAGTGAGGGGTTGTAGGGCGGGTTAGCCCGTCAGGGCGTAACCCGCCGCGCCGTCGGGCCCCGATCGCCCGCTTGCCCGGCGGGGGGATGCGCATGGACCTGAAGTAAAATTGCCCTATGGGCGAATGAACCTGCCGGCCCCCGCCGCCGACTAATAGTCGGGCGACCGTCCCATCGAGGGAACCGGATCATGCGCAAATACTGCTTTTTCGCGATTTTCGCCGCTCTCGCACTCGGGGCGAGCTTCGCCTCCCTCGATCGGGCGCCGACCCGACACGTGTTGCAAATGGCCCCGCCGGAGGACAGTTCGGCGCGGAGCTTCACGCCGAACGACGACGACCTCAAGCTGGAAACCGGCACGGCGGCGGCGCCCAAGACCGACTGGGTCGTTGTCCTGAGCGGGAAGCTGATGGAGTTGCTCGCGGCGCCCGCGAGCGAGCGCTCTCCCGAGACATCGATCCCGTCGAAGTGATCACCCAAAACGCGAATGAGTGATAGCCCGCCGTCGGGGGAGGCAGCGGGCTATCGGGGCTCGGGGTGTCACGATCGGGGGGATCGTGGACGGGCGCGACTTTGCACAGCCACGGCGGCGTTGTCAGCCAGTACTGAAGTCTTGCACCGAAAGGATGTACCCCGCTGCTTCGTGCGAGGTTGGCGGACGGAACACCGATCGTCCTGCGTGCGGGCTATCGTCGCGCGATCGGCGAGGCCAAAATCAGTTCCCCCACCACGATTTGAGCTGCGCTTCAGTACCGTTGAATTTGTCGCGATCGCAATTGCCGATCCCGGGAACCGAATGGGGCTCGGGTCCCACGCCGCCATCGGTGTATTGCCACAACGTCCATGTCTTCCAGCACGGCGGGACAACCGGCGTCGGGCCGTATTGCGCAAGCCAGAACGCGCAGTTCTTCAAGACCGGATCGACGGTGGTACCGAGCGCTCGCTTGATGGTGTGACCGCTATAGAAAACCGGCCAGCGCTTCAGTTCGGTGTGAACATGAGTGCAGAAGGCGCGCGCTTCCTCCAAGGTCATGCTGGAGCCCGTGGGATTGTCCTCGAAGTCCAGAACGACAACCGTTTTCTTGTCCGGCTGCGCCGTCTTTAGAAAGTGCGCGGCCTGCGACACACCGTTCGCGCCGGTGCCGAAATGATACGCGCCGAAAAGAAGTCCTGCGTCGAGCGCAGCCTTTCGGTTCCGCGCCAAGGTCCTGTCGACGTAAGCCTCCCCTTGGGTGGCTTTTTGAATGACACCGAGAATGCCCGCATCCGCGGCTTTCTTGAGATTCACATTGCCATTGTGATGCGAAATATCGACGACGGCGTTTGCGACCATGGTTGCCACCCGTTTGGATAAAGGGCGCGATCAACAACGATACAACGATGCAATTTTTGCGCGGGGTATCGGGGTGGGCTATTCCGCCGCCTGGATCCGCTGCCCGGCGTCGCGTTCGCCGCGCAGCCCGTCGAGGATGGCGAGCGCCCGCCCCATCGAGAACGCGCGCGCTTCCGCGCTGAACGCCTTGGTGCTCCATGGCATCATGTAGCCGTGCAGCACGCCGGGAAGGATGTGGACCTCCACGTTCGGCATCCGCGCCGGCACCGCCCGATAGGCCTCGAGCGTCTCGGCCGATGCGGCGTGATCCTGGTCGCCCCAGATGATGCAGACCGGGGCGGTGACGCCCTTGAGCTCGCCGATGTAGTCGAGCATGCGCGAGCCGTGGCAGGAGATGCCGGCGTCGTAGCCGAGGCGCTTCGGTCCGAGGATCGCGTAGGGGCCGCCGTAGCAGAAGCCCATGGTCGCGGCGCGGCCGTTGAACGTCGCCAGCGTGCGAAGGTGCGCGAGGGTGTCGGCCATGTCGGCTTCGCCGGCCTTGATCTTCTCCAGCCGCGGCTGCGAGCGCTGGCGCGTCCGCTCGTCGTCGTCCGGGAGCGGCCCCGGTACCGACTGCCAGAACAGGTCGGGCGCGGCCGCGATGAAGCCGTGTGCGGCGAATTCGTCGCAGAGATCGCGGATGTCCTTGTCGACGCCATGTACCGCCGCGGCGAGGACGATCGCGGGCCGCTTTCCGTCGCCGGCGGGCGTCGCGAGGTAGCAGTCGAATTCGCCGCCGGCGCTGGAGCGGATTTTGATGGTGGTGCCGGGCATTGCTGCGCCTCCGTGCGTAATCGGGCCGACATCGTAGCCCGCATGGAACAAAGCGCAATGCGGGATGGCCTCGCCGCGGTCCGGCGTGGACCGCGGCGTAAGGGGATCGATTTCGCCGTCGCTAAAAGACGAAGTCGGTCTGCAGATAGTGCTTCAGCGTGTCGAGTTGCACACCCTCGAGCGTGATCGATCCCGGCATGGTGTCGAAGGTGATGACGGTGGAATTTCCCCCTGCGCAAACTTAAGGTCGTGCAGACTGTCCACACCGCCGCCCCAGTTGATGAACTGCATGTGGTCGATGCCGACCTCGTAGTCCGTGATGACGTCGCTCCCGGCAGCGTCGGTCGATTCGAAGACGAACCAGTCGGCGCCGGTACCGCCCGAGAGCACGTCGCTGTGCCCGCCGCCCCACAGCATATCGTTGTCGGCGCCACCGGCGATCTTGTCCTTGCCGTCGCCGCCCATGATGACGTCATTGCCGGCACCGCCGAGCAACGTGTCGTTGCCGTTGCCGGCATAGAGCTGGTCGTTGCCGGCGCCACCATCAAAAGTGTCGTTGCCGTGGGCGCCGCTGAGCGGCGTATTCAGCGGCGCATCGCGGAAGGCGAGTATATCGTCGCCATCGCCACCGATCAGCGTGTCGTTGCCGTGGCCGGCGTAGAGTTCGTCGTCGCCCTTGCCGCCGTCGAGGGTGTCGTTGCCGTCGTGCCCCTCGAGGATATCCGCGCCGTCGTTGCCCCAGATCGTGTTGCCGGCGGCGTCGCCGATGACGTGATCGTCGAAACTCGAGCCCGCTACGTTCTCGATGCTGGTGTAGGTATCACCCTGGGCGTCGCCACCAGTGCCGGTCCGGCTCACGAGATCGACCGTCACGGCGCTGGACGATTTAACATAGTTGATGACGTCGATGCCATCGCCGCCGTTGTTGACGTCGGCGCCGGCGCCGCCCATCAACGTGTCGTTGCCGAGGCCGCCAAACAGGGTATCGTTACCGGCGACTTCGTCGAGGAAGTCATCGCCCGCGCCGCCCTTGAGCGTGTTGGCGACCGAGGAGCCCTCGATCCAGTCATTGAATGCAGAGCCGGTGACGTTCTCAACGCTGGTATAGGTGTCGCCCTGGGCGTCGCCACCGATTCCCCAGTTGAAGAAGAGGCTGACCGACACGTTCGAGCCCGAATTGGTGTAGTCGACGGTATCGGTTCCATTGCCGCCGCTCATGCTGTCGGCGCCAGCGCCGCCGATGAACGTGTCGTTGCCGTCGTCGCCGGACATCTTGTCGTCGCCGGCACCGCCGTCGATCACGTCATTGCCGGCGCCGCCTTGGATCAGGTCGAACTGATCGGTTCCGACCAGTATGTCGTTACCAGTGGTTCCTCTAATGAGTGCCATTTTGTAGCCTCCTGCTGCGTTGCCCCCAGGGGTCGTTGAGGGGGTGGTCAAAGAGGTCAGACGGACAGGGCAGGTTTTTTTGGCGAGGGCGACGCGCTAACGTGGTCGTCCGGCGAAAATCTGCAGGGCGGGATCGTTCACCAGGGCAAAACCCAGAGGAGATGAGACTTGCAAAGATTGTTCCTGGCGATAGTGGCATCCATCCTGTTCACATCGGCTGGCTTGTCGACCGCTCTGGCGCAGGAGGGCTTTCGCTCGCCGACCGGCAACATTCACTGCCAGTACTTTGCCATCGACGGCGACGCGACCATCCGCTGCGACCTGCGGCAGGTATCGAACCGCTCGTTCCCGCGGCCGCGCAACTGCGATCTGGAATTCGGGCAGGCGTTCGAAATTTCGGGGCGCGCCACGCGCGGTGCACCGCTTTGCTACGGCGACACGGTGCAGGACGAGCGGCTGCCGGTGCTGCCCTACGGTCAGAGCTGGCAGCGCGCGGGCCTCACCTGCATCTCGGAGCAAAGCGGCGTGTCGTGCCGCAATGCCCGCGGCCACGGGTTTACGCTGTCGCGCGCGAAGCAAAGCGTGTTTTAGCGCAGAGCACGGTGCCCCGCCTTGATCAAGGCGGGGGCGCCGCACCAGCAACGCGGTCAAGCCGGCCGCGGACCGCCCGTCGCTGTAGTTTCCCCTAACGCGCACGCATGGTCGTTCTCGCGAGTCACGAAGACCTCCGAGCTTTGCCAATCGCCCTCGCATCAAGCGAGGGAGCGGAGCGCCGACAGGCGCTTGGGTGCAGCGGCACCCGTTTGTGAGCGGACCCGTAACGCAGGCCCGCGCGTCCCCGCGCAGGGAGGCTTTCACCGTCTGCGCGCCGGGGGACGCTCGCCTCTCGGCGCTCCACCGCAGCGATTTATTGGCGCCGAGCCCGCCTTGGCCGCATCGCAAGGGCGTTGCACATGAGCGGTGCCCTTCGACATGGCATTGGTGCGTTCGCACGTTCCGCCCGTAGTAGCGGAAGGGCGGTGTCGCCCGGTCGCCTCCCGGGCGTCTGTTTGCATCGACAGACTCGCGGGACGCCGCATCCCGTCCTGCTTCAGCAATGCCTCGCGAAAGCACCCTCGGCGGACGGGACGGCAGGGAATATAGTCCTTGACTGCGCCGCGTCAATTCTCTCGCCGCGCGCTATCCCCAGAACGCGGTGGATAGCGCATGGATGAAATGAGGCGCGCGTCGCCAACGTGCGACGTCGTCGAGCGTTTTCGTCGTTTCGCTATCCCCATCGTTTTTTCGCTCATTTGAGGATAGGGAAGACGCGCAGCGCAGCGCAGCGCGCGACGGGCGCCCGCTGGAATTCTTCGGGAGGCACATCGGCTGATGGACCAGACCACCGACACCAAGCCGTTCGATAAGCCGTTCGATCCCGGGCCGCTGGCTGGGAGCCCTACAGCGACGACGGTTTCATCGGCCTGATCGGCCCGCTCTGGCAGAAGCCGGTGGGCGACAGCTATCGCTATGCCTTCCTGGCGGAGCACAAGCATCACAACCGGCGCGGTGTCGTGCAGGGCGGCATGCTCATGACGTTCGCCGACCGCTCGATGGGAATGACCTGCTGGTACGCCAACGAGCGCCAGCCGCAGGCGACGGTGCAGCTCGACGTGCATTTCGTCGATGCGGTGAAGGTCGGCGAGTTTGTCGAGGCGAAGTGCCAGGTCGTGCGGCGCACGCGCTCGCTCGTGTTCATGAGCGGCGACCTCATGGTCGGCGATCGCGTCGTCGCCACTGCCAAGGGCGTCTGGAAGACGCTTGGGAAGAAGTGAGTAGTTAGTAGCCCGCATGGAGCGTAAGCGAAATGCGGGAGATCAGCGATAGCCCCTCGCATCGCTAGACATGTCGCCCGCATGGAGCGACCTGCGGGATCTCTACTGGCGCCCCGATTTCATAGCGCGTCCTAAAGGGCGTTACGCCCGTCTTCGACGGGCGATGGACGCGCGTGAACGCGCTTATGGCTCCATCCGGGCTACTTGCTTGCCCTCGTAAACCCATGAGCGCATGCTTGCCGCCGGAAGCCGATCATCCGGAGGCGTGCAATGACTCCTCGGTGGCTGCTGATCCCGTCCATGATTGCAATCGTATTTGCGGCCGGCGCGCTGCCGGCGCAGGCGCAGGACTACCCGACGCGCAACGGGACCATCGTGGTGCCGTTTGCGCCGGCGGGAGGGACCGATATCCTGGCCCGGCTTTGCGCGCAGGCGCTCGAGCAGCGCTTCGGCCGATCGTTCGTGGTCGAGAACCGGCCTGGCGCCGGCCAGCAGATCGGGGTCAACGCCGTCGTCAAGGCGGCGCCGGACGGCTACACGCTGCTGATGGCGACGAGCTCCGCCATGGCGATCAACCCGACGCTCTACAAGAAACTGAGCTACGACCCGGTGAAAGATCTGATCCCGGTCGCCATGGTCGGGCACCTGCCGTTCGTGCTGGTGGTCACGCCGACGCTACCGGTCACGAGCGTCGCCGACCTCGTCGCCTATCTCAAGGCAAATCCGGGCAAGCTCAGCTACGGGTCGGGCGGCGTCGGCGCCTCGCATCATCTCTACGGCGAGCTGTTCAAGATCCTCACCGGCACGCAGATGACGCACGTGCCCTACAAGGGCACGCTGCCGGCGCTCAACGATGTGATCGCCGGCCACATCCAGGTGCTGTTCGGCGACCCGCCGCCGACGCTGCCGCAGGTCGCGGCCGGCAAGGTGCGCGGGCTCGGCGTCACCACCGCGCAGCGGATTCCGGTGGCGCCGCAACTGCCGCCGATCAACGACACCGTGGCGGGCTTTGACTCAGCCGCCTGGCAGATGCTGATGGCGCCGGCCGGCACACCCGGGGCGGTCATCGACCGGCTGCACCAGGCGATCGCGGCCTATGTTGCGAGCGCCGAGGGCCAGAAGAAGCTCAGCGACATGGGCATGATCCCGGGCGCGCCGACGCCGCCGGCCGAGCTTGCGCGCTTTGTCGCGCGCGAGGTTGCGGATTGGGGCAAGGTCGTGCGGCAGGCGGGGGCGGCGGGGATCGAGTAGATGGCGGGTTGCGAGGACGCGTCCAGGCATCGATGGCGATGCCGTTCAAGAAAGGGAGGAGACAATGGCTAAAAAGCGCAGCACCGATAGCGTTTACCGGATCGTCGATGTCGTCGGCGTCAGCGACAAGTCGTGGGAGGACGCCGGCCGCCGGGCGGTGGAGACGGCGGCAAGCTCGCTGCGCGATCTGCGCGTGGCCCAAGTCACCCAAATGGACATGAAGGTGGAGAACGGAAAGGTCACGGCGTTCCGCACCCGCGTCGCACTCTCGTTCAAATACGAGGCGTGAACAGGGCCACATACGAGGCGTGAGCAGGGCCACGCGATTTCTCGTGGGGTGATCCGGGTTTCGCCGGGGCGGCGGGGATCGAGTAGGCGGCGGTTATTGGACGCGGGTGGCGGATGACGCCTCGCTGATCCGCCCACGTACTGGGGATTGAGTAACGTGTCACCGCAATTCCCGCGTATCTTCGACCGCGGCGTTCGAGATTACGGTGGCAGCGAGTAGCCTGCATGAACGAAGCGATATGCAGGGCGATTGTCTAACGACTGCGCCGCGGATGTCGCTGCGCTCATCCGCCCTACGCGCTGTCCCGCCGTGGCGATGAGCACGACTGGGACCACAACCGCCACCGCGGTAAGTGCAATGTTTGGCGCTACGCGTGCGGTGGGTATGTCCCGCGGCCAGACGAGCCGAAGCCGCCCAACTGGTACATTGGGCGGCTTCTCTGATAGGCGCAGTATTAGAGCCGTCGCTTGAACGGTTTAACCGTGCCGGGGGTCGGTTCTTCTTCTGCCTCCGGCCTCTTCTTCGGGGACGTCAGTCCCGCAAGGTCGCCAATGGTCAGGTCGGCGACTTTCATTCGCCCAGCACCTTCTTCTTCAGATCCTCGGAGAGTGTGAAGCCGTATTCTTCGAGCGTCTCCGCATTCAACTCGGAGCCGAACATCGCCTTGAACAGCTTCGCCACGTCGCTGCGCGTGAAGTCAATCTGCATCCGGAAATTCCCGGTTTTGTGCAGTTCCTGACCCACGCGACGCTTACCTCGCCGAACGATTTGAACAGTCCAGGACGTTCCCAACCGATCCTTTTCGTTGGATCCCTGTCGACCCGCATCTCTGTGAGGTTGTGGTCGACCACCGTGTGCGTACCCATGTCGCGATTCAGCCGCGTAGCTTGATTTCCATGACTGTCTCCGTTCTCAGACTTTTATGGATGGAACTTTGTCCCAAATCTGGACGAATCTAAGGCTCTATAAACAGTTTGTTTGAAATAATATTACGCCTACTCGCATTCGAGGCGGGCTGTCCCTTTATCGAGGTAAAATAATACAGGCGGCAAAACGAATTACATGCTCGCGCAAGTGTCGAAAGCTTTTGTCGATTCAAATTGCGCAACGCCTGACACACGGAGCAGACGTGCACGCGGGTGAGAGGGGTGGGTTTCGCTGGCCACCCACCCACCGAGCTACGTATATAATCCTATATAGAGCGTCTTGATAAAATGGAAGCTGTATCTATTTCTTCCATGCTCCCAAGTCTGGATGGTGCGCATGCTGAAGAAGTCGCCAGAGTACAAACAGCTCAAGGAAGCGATGGAGCTTATCCATGAGCTCAAGGTCCCCGAGCACCTGCAGGAGAAAGCGCTCGCGCATCTGCTGCAAGGCGCCCAGGCAAAGCCTGCTACCACCCCGGCGGCGGCAAACGAGGCTGGCGCGCCCGGCCACGGCGCGGGTGACACGGGCAGCCTCCGCGATTTCATCGCTAAGTACCAGCCCAGAGGCGCCGTGGAAGAGATACCGGTATTGCTCTATTGGGCGCGCCAACATGAGAACGTGGACGACGCCAATGAGACCGGCATCGTCACGCTCTACCGTAGAGGGGGTCTTAGACCCCCCAAGCACGTAAATCAGTCTATGCGCGATCTCGCTTCTAAGAAGAAATACGGCCGGTTGGATGCGGTTCAGGGCAAGGCGGGCTATGTCGCGTTGTCCCGCATCGGCGAGGATTTCGTCATCCACGAGTTCATGAAGCGCAAGCCTAGCTGAAGCGTCACCGCGCTGTTTTTCAAACGAGAGATTTGACCCATGGATAAGTACACCGACAAGAAACTCGACGCGATCTTGGATGCAATCAAGGGTTTAGATGCGCGCATCACACAGATCGAAGGGGGCACGAAGGGCGCTGGCGGCGACAAGACGGCTGCGCGCGCATCCGCGAAGAAGTTGTCGATCCGCGAATTCCTCCTGAAGCATCCTCCGACCACGGACGTTCAGCGGACGCTGGCGGTCGGGCACTACTTGGAGACGCATGAAGGCATGGGCTCATTCACGAAGGCCGATCTGGAGAAGGGCTATCGCGACGCTAAGCATACCTTGCCGTCCAACATGAGCATGAACATCAAGCACTGCATCACAGCAGGCAACATGATGGAGGCGAAGGAGAAGAAGGCCAATAAGACGGCTTACGTCGTCACCGCCACCGGCGAACAGTTTGTCGATGGCGGCTATAAGAAGCCCGGCGGCAAATAATCGATGACGATAACGATCGCCGGCATACCGCCTGTGCTCAGCGCGAAGTTGGTCGAGGAGTACCTCGACATCAAGAAGCATTTCGCGATGAATGACTGGGGACCCGGTCAACTGAAGGGCGGCCGGTTCGCGGAAGTCATGCTGCGCGTATATCAGCATTTGCTCGGAGAGCCAGTGACTTCGTTCGGAGCCGACATAGTGCCTCGAGAAGACGCGCATTCTGAATGCGGTCGAGAGTACAGGCACAATAGAGGCTCACGTTCGCCAGAAGACCATCCCGCTGGTGCGCCTGTTGCTTGACTTCCGCAACAACCGGGACGTAGCGCACCTTGGCGGCTTCGACGCCAACAGTATGGACGCGCTGTTCGTGATGACGAGCGCCACGTGGATGGTGTGCGAGTTGGTCAGGGTGTACGGCGGCTATGCGATGCGCGAGGCGCAGAGGATCGTGGACGCGCTCTCGGTCAAGGAATACCCAGTCATAATGGAGCGAGGGGGCGAGCTATTCATTACCCGCCACGATCTCAACGCTAAGCAGGAAGTGCTCGTCCTATTGACGAAGAACGCAAGCGCGACAGCCGAGTTTTTGCATGAAAAGTCCGGCGACAGCAACAAGTCGCGGTTCCAGCGCAATCTTCGAGAGATGGTAGCTGACAAATTCATCGGCCAAGCCGCCAACGACGAGTATTTCATCATGCCGAGGGGGCAAGCGCTCGTGACGAAGAAATCGCTGCTCACCTATAGGCCCTAACCGCTGCGCTTCATCCACGCAGTGACCGACTTTCACTCCGCCGCCTAATCTCTTCTTCCGTCCGGGCTCCCGCCGCGCCAGCGCGGGCTTCAAAAATTGCCCGGTGTAGCTGCGCTTCACCGCCGCCACGTCTTCCGGCGTGCCGGCCGCGACCCTCGGGTCAAGCCCGAGGGCGGGCTTTCTCGCCGCCGCCGCGGGCTTTCGGGCCGTCCAGTCGTGATCAACGCTTCTTGTCTTGCCCTCGGTTGGCTTCGCGCACGGCGTCGCCGACGATGCCGGGCAGGGCCTTGGCGAGGCCGTCGATCTTGTGATCAATCTTGCGGTCGACGGCATCGAGCTTGCCTTCCAGCCGATCGAACCGCTGGTCGACTTTTTTGAACGCCTGCTCGGTTTTCATCTGGAACTCCAGCAGGTCCTTGTGAACTGCCTTGACCTGCTGCGTCAGGGAACCGAACGAGCCTTCAGGCTCGCCCACGCGGCGCTTCATTGCCATCGGCAGCACCCATCATAAAAATTGATCTTCAGCATGTCGGTCCTTGCCCAGTGGAGAGATCGACCCCGGATGTCGCTTCGCTCATCCGGGCTACAAGAAACCTCACTCCGCCGCCTG
>CAWKMR010000031.1:0-93755 GCA_963850705.1 uncultured Alphaproteobacteria bacterium
AACTCCTTCAAACTGTCGGCTGGCGCCATGACGAAGAATTCCCCGCCCAACGCCACATCGTGCTGGCGACTGGCGCCGTATGTCACCGTTTCAGCCGATCCCGCCAATAGCCCGGCTTGCGGTGCAGATGAGCGATCGCCAGCACCAGAATGTCGCCATTCTCAACCGCATAGATCAACCCATAGGGAAAGCGGTTCAGACGGCAACGGCGCACACCGTCCTCTAGCAACTGCCAGGCCTTCGGATACAACGAGATGCGTTCCGCCGCAGACAACACCTCGATGAGGAAGGCATCGCTCAGACCCGGAGCTTGCAATTCGTACCAATGGAAGGCCTGATCCAGCTCGATCTCGGCGACTTCAAGAAATCGAACCGTCACGGCCGGTACTTGGCAATGATGTCGCTGAGATCCCTGGCTGCGATGTCGCCGCGACGATAGGCGGCGAGACGCTCGCCTGCCTCCTTCGCCCATAGCCGGTCGATGTTTGGGTCCGCCTGGTCAAGGCTGTCGAGCACATCCTCGACGAGCGCGATGCGATCCTGCGGACTCAACTCGCGCGCCTGCTCTCCGAGGGCCTTGGCCTTGGCGTTCATTCTCGCTCCCTTACGGCAAGGCGGAGAATATTCATCCGCCGGCGACAGCTCAAGGATGGCAACTTAGGCCGGCTGCGCTCACAAAAGCCCCTCGATCTCCGCGGCCGGGGCCATGGCATAGAACTCACCGCCCGAGGCAACGCCGAACATGCGCGTGCCCGCGATGTCGCGCTCCTCGCCCAACTCGACCAGGTCATAGAACAGCGCGCGCGTGACCTTGGCCCAGAGGTCGCGACGCACGTGCAGATAGGGCTTGAGGCCGCCGGTATTGGGTTCCGGCTCGAAGCGGAGCGCATGGCCGGGCCCGCATTCGACCCAGTCGTCCACATTGGTGCGGAAGGTCAGCCGCCGGGACCGTGGGGAGCCGCCCTCCTCCACCTTTAGTTCAACGGCAAGGAACGGCGCGTCATCGACCGTGATGCCTACCTTTTCCACCGGCGTAACCAGGAAATACTTGTCGCCCTCACGCTTGAGCACCGAGGCAAACAGCTTCACCAGCGCCGGCCGCCCGATCGGGGTTTTCAGGTAATGCCATGTTCCATCTGCGGAAATCCGCATGTCGAGGTCGCCGCAGAAGGGCGGATTCCATAGGTGCACGGGCGGAGGCCCCCTGCGGGCGGCCTTTCCGGCCTCCGCCTGGATGCTCTCAAATCCTTGAATTCCCTGCCCTTCCTTCGCCATGGTTTGCCTGGAACGTGGCCTTGTGACTGGCCGTTTTCTCCGCGATCGCGATCGCGCGCAAGCTTATCCACCGTCGGCGCAAGAAGCCGGCTTGGCCTGGAAAAGCCGTCGCCGACAGGAGATCGTAGCGCAGAGAGAGGCCAAACCCGGGGCGATCGTGACAGGGCTGCAAGAACGCAGGATCGCACCCGTTGAAAACTAGCGTAATCTCTAGGCAGTTAAGGGGATTCGTGCGCCCGGGCGCTGACCGCCCGCGAGAGGCAAAGGCGTCGTCCTACGGCATTTGGCGCGAATGTTGCACGTTTTGTAGTCAGGCCAGTGAGGCTCGGTACGCGATACTGCCCAATGCAGTGTCCGGAACTTAAGGAGCAGATGACATGGCGGCAGCCGGAGAAGGGCTGGAAAAACTCGAAGACATGATCGTGCGCGCGGCCGAATCGACGGGGGCGCAGGTCGCCACCGCCAAGGCCGCGATCGGCAAGGTCATTTTCGGCCAGGAACGGGTGGTCGAGCAGGCACTGATCACCGTACTCTCGGGCGGCCATGCGCTGCTTGTCGGCCTTCCCGGCCTCGCCAAGACCAAGCTTGTCGAGACCATGGGCATCGTGCTCGGGCTCGAGGCACGGCGTATCCAGTTCACGCCCGACCTGATGCCGTCCGACATCGTCGGCTCCGAGGTGCTGGAAGAAAGCGCCGGCGGCAAGCGCAGCTTCCGCTTCATTCCCGGCCCGATCTTCGGGCAGCTCCTGATGGCTGACGAAATCAACCGCGCTTCGCCGCGTACCCAATCGGCGCTGCTGCAGGCGATGCAGGAACAGCATGTGACGGTGGCCGGCAACCGCCATGACGTTCCCCGCCCCTTCCATGTGCTCGCGACGCAGAATCCGATCGAGCAGGAAGGCACCTACCCGCTTCCCGAAGCGCAGCTCGACCGCTTCCTGATGCAGATCGACGTCGACTATCCCGATCTCGAGAACGAACGGAAGATCGTGTTCGACACCACCGGCATGGAAGAGAGCAAGCCGAAGGCGACCATGAGCGCCGACGATCTCTTGGCCGCGCAGCGCCTGGTGCGCCGCCTGCCGGTCGGCGAGTCCGTCGTCGACGCCATCCTCACGCTGGTGCGCGCGGCGCGTCCGGGGCCGGAGACCGGCGAACTCGGAAAACTGATCTCCTGGGGCCCAAGCCCGCGCGCGAGCCAATCGCTGATGCTCGCGGCGCGCGCCCGCGCCCTGATCGACGGGCGGCTGTCACCCTCGATCGACGACGTCCTCGACATGGCCGAGCCGATCCTCAAGCACCGCATGGCGCTGACCTTCGCCGCCCGCGCCGACGGAGAGACCGTCGAAGGTGTCATCGGCCGGCTCAAACAACGCATTGGATAGGAGAATGGCGCGGCGGGCCGATAAGCAGGAGATCAAGGCAACACAGCATGCGAGCGGCGAAGCACGCACGCTTGCCGAAACGTTGCCGCGCCTGATCCTCGAAGCGCGCAAGATCGCCGCCACCGTCATCCACGGCCTGCACGGCCGCCGCCGTGCTGGTCCGGGTGAGAATTTCTGGCAATATCGCCGCTTCCTCTCCGGCGAGCCGGCACGCCGCGTCGATTGGCGGCGCTCCGCGCGCGACGGCATCCTCTACGTACGCGAGCAGGAATGGGAAGCCGCGCACACGGTCTGGATCTGGCCGGACCGTTCTCCGTCCATGCATTTCACCTCGGCGCTCGCGGCCGAATCCAAACTCAACCGCGCTTTGGTGGTCGCCTTCGCGCTGGCCGAAGTGCTGGTGCATGCTGGCGAACGCGTCGGCGTGCCCGGCCTGATGCGGCCGACCGGCAGCCGCAACGTCCTCGACAAGATGGCAAACGCGGTCGTGCATGACGTGACCGAACGTACAAGCCTGCCGCCGTCATTCGTGCCGTCCTCGCTGTCCGAAATCGTCCTGGTGTCGGATTTCTGGTCGCCGATGAGCGAAATTCGCGCGACGATCTCGCGGCTGTCCGCGACCGGTGCGCACGGCCACACCGTTCAGGTGGTCGATCCCGCGGAAGAGACCTTCCCCTATTCCGGCCGCGTCGAGTTCATCGAACCCGAAGGCGGCGGCTCGATCACCGCCGGCCGCGCCGAAGCCTGGAAGGCCGACTACGACAAGCGCGTCGCGCGTCATCGCGCCGAACTGCGGGCCGAGACCGATAAGCTCGGCTGGAGCTTTGCGATCCATCGCACCGACCGGCCGGCGACCGAGCTGTTGCTCGCGCTGCACGCGCGCATGGCCGCGCCGCCGCCCGGCGCCGTGGTCGGCGGCCGCGTGCGACCCGGAGGTCGGCTGCATCGGAGCCGCGCGTGGAGGGTGCAGCGCATGATCCCGTGGCTGCCGCTTGGCTTCGCGTCGCCGCTCGTGCTGCTCGGCCTCTTGAGCCTGCCGGTGCTGTGGTGGCTGCTGCGACTCATTCCGCCGCAGCCGACGCGCATCGACTTCCCGCCCACGCGGCTGCTGTTCGACATCAAGCCGCAGGAAGAGACGCCGCGCCGCACGCCCTGGTGGCTCACGGCCCTGCGCCTGACGCTGGCGACGCTGGTGATCCTCGCCGCCGCTGGTCCGCTGTGGAATCCGGCAACCGATGTGGCGCGGTCGACGTCGCCGCTGGCCATTCTGATCGACGACGGCTTCCCGGCCGCCGGCACCTGGGATGCGCGCATGCGCAACGCCGACGATCTCATCAACCGCGCCGAGACCGACGGCCGCGGCGTCGCACTCATTCCGCTGTCGGAGACGAGCCGCGAGATCGGGTTCGAGACACCGGGCGCCGCGCGCGTGCGGCTCAAGCAACTCAAGCCCAAGCCTTACGCGGTCCAGCGTTCCGATGCGTTGCCGGGCCTGACCCGCTTCTTCGGTGCAACGGCCGACATCGAGACGGTCTGGCTTTCCGATGGAATCGATTTCGGTGGCGGCGCTGAGTTTGTCGCGGCGCTCGGCCGCGTGGTTGGAACGCGCACGATCAGCGTGATCGAGGGCGGCCTGCCGCCGGCGCTCGCGCTGGCGGGCGCCGAGAACACCGCCGGTGCGTTGACCGTGAAGGTTGTGCGCTCCGCCAAAGGCAGCGCACAGTCCGGCATGATCCGCGGCCTCGATCTCAAGGGTCTGCCGGTCGGCGAAACCACATTCACGTTCGGCGCCGACGAGACCGAAACCGAAGCGGCGCTGGCGCTGCCGGTCGAAATCCGCAACGACGTCGCGCGCATCGACATCGGCGCCGAGCGGTCTGCCGGCGCCGTGCAGCTTTTGGACAAGCGCTGGCGCAGGCGCGCCGTCGGTGTCGTGAGCGGCGCGACCGCCGACACCGCACAGCCGCTGCTTGCCTCGACCTACTACCTGACGCGCGCGCTCAATCCCTTTGCCGATGTGCGGCAGGCCGATCGCGGCTCGGCGGCACAGGCCGTCAACCAGTTCATGGACCAACGGCTGCCGATGATGATCCTCGCCGACGTCGGCAACGTCGCTGAGGCGCGCGAACGCCTCACCAAGTGGATCGAGGACGGCGGCGTGCTGGTGCGCTTCGCCGGCCCGCGGCTCGCCGCCGGCGATGACGATCTCATTCCGGTCAAGCTGCGCCGTGGCGGACGTGCGCTGGGCGGCGCGCTGAGCTGGGACCAGCCGCAGCAGCTCGCCGGCTTCTCGCGCGAGAGCCCGTTCGCCAACATGGCGGTGCCTTCCGACGTGACGGTGAGCCGGCAAGTGTTGGCCGAACCCGATGCGACGCTCACCGACCGTACCTGGGCGACGCTCGCCGACGGCACGCCGCTGGTCACCGCGCAAGCGCGCGGCAAGGGCCTGATCATCCTGTTCCATGTCAGCGCCGACACGCGCTGGTCGAACCTGCCGCTGTCCGGCGCGTTCGTCGACATGCTCAAGCGCATCGTCTCGCTGGCCGGCTCGGCCGCGACGACAGACGGCGACGGTACGCGCGCCGGACGCGAGATGGTTCCGCCGACCCGCATCCTCGACGGCTTCGGCGTGTTCGGGCCGCCGCCCGCGAATGCCAGGCCGGTCGCCGCCGGATACACCGGCCGCGCCACCGCCGAACATCCGCCCGGGTTCTACGGCCCGCCCGAAGGGCTGTTGGCGGTCAATACGCTGGCACCCGATGACCGGTTCACGCCGCTCGATCTGGCGGGCTTGAATGCGCGCCGCGACGTTTACCGCGCCAGCGAGCCACAGGACCTGCGCGGTCCGGTCATGCTGGCGGCGATGGGCCTGCTGGCAATCGATGCTCTGGTGGTGTTCTTCCTTGCGGGCGGGATCGGACAGTTGCTCCGCCGCCGCGCTCGTCCGGCTGCCGCAGCGCTGATGTTCGCGATTGCCGCTACGGCATTCGCGGTGCCGCAGACGGCGCAGGCGCAGGACGACGCCGCGGCCTTGCGTGCGACGCTGCAAACACGGCTTGCCTACGTCATCACCGGCAACGACGAGGTCGACCGGATCAGCCGCGCCGGCTTGCAAGGGCTTACGCTCTTTCTTGCGCAACGCACCGCGCTCGAAGCCGGCGACCCGGTCGGGATCGATCCCGGCAAGGACGAGCTGTCATTTTTCCCGCTGATCTATTGGCCGATGGTGCCAGGCGCCACGCGGCCCTCGCGCGAAGCGCTGGAGCACATCGACGCCTATATGAAGAATGGCGGGACGGTGCTGTTCGATACCCGCGACGCCATCGAGGGTGCGCCCGGCAGCGGAACAGTCTCGCCCAACACGCAGGCGCTGCGCACCATTCTCTCCTCGCTCGATATTCCGGAGCTCGAGGCGGTGCCGCGCGATCACGTGCTGACCAAGACCTTCTATCTGCTTAAGGAGTTTCCGGGCCGTTTTGCCGCCGGGCAGCTCTGGGTCGAAGCCACCGCAACGGAACGCGACGACGACACGCAGGAGCGCCCGGCGCGGACCGGCGATGGCGTCTCCTCGATCATCATCTCGTCGAACGATCTCGCCGGCGCATGGGCGCTGCGGCCGGACGGTCAGGCGATGCTGCCGATGGTTGCGAACGAGCCGCGTCAGCGCGAATTCGCGTTCCGCGCCGGCGTCAACATCGTGATGTACACGCTCACCGGCAACTACAAGGCCGATCAGGTCCATGTGCCAGCGCTGCTGGAGAGGTTGGGGCAGTAGGAGAGTTCCGTGAATCTCGGTATCTCATTCGCTCCCCTTGTGCCCGACTACCTCGTGTGGTCGGCGCTGGTCGTTGCGGTCGTGCTTGTCGTCCTGCTGCTGATGTCGCGCACCCGCGGCGCTTTCATGCGGGCCACCGCCATGGCGCTGTTCGTGCTGGCTCTGGCCAACCCTTCCCTCACCCGCGAAGACCGCGACCCGCTGACGTCGATCGCGATCGTGGTTGTCGACAAAAGCGCGAGCCAGGAGTTCGGCGACCGCACGAAACAGACCGAGGCGGTGCGCGCCGTGCTCTCCGAGCGTTTGGGGCGGATTGCCAATCTTGAGGTTCGCTTCGTCGAAGCCGGAGAATCCAGCGGCGAGGCCGACGGCACGCGCCTGTTCACGGCGCTGACCTCCGCAATGAACGATGTGCCGCCCGATCGCGTCGCCGGCGTGATCTTCCTCACCGATGGGCGCGTGCACGACGTGCCCACCGACGCCGCGACGCTCGGCTTTGGCGCGCCCGTCCATGCGCTGATCACCGGCCGCCCGAACGAGCGCGACCGGCGCGTGGTGCTGATCACGACGCCGCGCTTCGGCATCGTCGGGCAGTCGCAGACGGTTGCCTACAAGGTCGAGGACCAGGGCGTGGCGGCCGGCACGACGCAGGTGACGGTGCGCCGCGACGGCGAGACCATCGACAAGCGCAATGTGCGCGTCGGTCAGGAAGTCCGCATCAATGTGCAGATCCCGCATGCGGGGCCGAACATCGTCGAGATCGAGGCCGCACCGCTCGACGACGAGCTGACCACGGTGAACAACCGCGCCGTCGTCTCGATCGAGGGCGTGCGCGACAAGCTGCGCGTGCTGCTGGTGTCCGGCGAGCCGCACGCGGGCGAGCGCGCATGGCGCAACCTGCTCAAGTCGGACGCCGCCGTGGACCTCGTGCACTTTACGATCTTGCGTCCGCCGGAAAAGCAGGACGGCACGCCGATCCATGAACTGTCGCTGATCGCCTTCCCGACCCGCGAGCTGTTCCAACAGAAGATCCACGAGTTCCAGCTCATCATCTTCGACCGTTATGCGCGGCAAGGTGTGCTGCCGATCCTCTACTTCGACAACATCGCGCGCTATGTGCGCGGCGGCGGCGCCGTGCTGATCGCCGCCGGACCGGACTACGCCAGCCAGACCAGCCTCTGGCGCACGCCGCTTGAAGCGGTGCTGCCGGCAGAGCCGTCAGGCCGCACCACCGACATGGCGTATCGTGCAAAGCTTTCGAAGCTCGGCCAGCGCCATCCGGTAACGCGCGGGCTCGAAGGCTCGCAGAGCGATCCGCCGCAATGGAGCCGCTGGTTCCGGCTGGTCGACGCGCGCGCCTCCAAGGGCATGACCGTGATGGAAGGCCCCGAGAGCAAGCCGCTGCTCCAGCTCTCGCGCGAAGGCGAAGGCCGCATCGCGCTGCTGCTCTCCGATCACATCTGGCTGTGGGCGCGCGGCTACGAGGGCGGCGGACCGCATATCGACCTGATGCGGCGGCTCTCGCACTGGCTGATGAAACAGCCCGACCTCGAAGAGGAGGCATTGCGCCTCCTGGTGCGCGGCCGCGATCTTACCGTGCAGCGTCAGACCATGGCGGAGACCGTGGAAGAGATCACGCTGACGGCACCGTCAGGCAAGACCCGCACGCTTACGCTGACCGAAGGCGATCCCGGCGTGTTCCGCACCACCATAGAGGCGAACGAATTCGGGCTCTGGCGCGCGACCGACGGCAAGCTCACCGCGCTCGCCAATGTAGGACCGGCGAATCCGCGCGAGTTCACCGAGGTCACCTCGACCACGCAGGTCATGGCGCCGCTGACCGACGCGACCGGCGGCGCGTCGATGCGGATCGCCGACGCCTCCGGCACGATCAACGTACCGCGCATCGTCTCCGTGCGTTCGAGCGACACGTTCCGGGGCGACGACTGGATCGGCCTGCGCATGCGCGAGGCGAGTGTCGTGCGCGGCATCGGCGTGCTGCCGATCTTCGCAGGCGCGATCGGACTCTTGCTGCTGATCGGCGCGCTGGCGATGACGTGGGCCAGAGAAGGCCGCTGACGTCGTCGTGTCCCGGACAAGGTGAGCACGGAGTGCTGCACCGCGATCCGCGACGTCCGGAACCAGTTTTGCCTCTCAGGTGAGGGCTGGATACTGGTCGCCGATACGTAGTCAGTCTGTGATCGCCTGAGCTAATGAGTCCCGCATCGCAGTTGCGTACTGTCGAAGGACACGGTAACTATCGAGTTCAGTGCACGAGCATGAACAACTGCTTGTGGTTCATCGTCTTTCCTTGAACATTGTGTAACGGACTTGAACTTGTCTGCTTGTCGTCGTTTGTGATACAGCTGCTGATGATCTCGCGCGCCTTCTCCATTCCGCCTATATGCCTGAATGGACTGATGTCCGGAGCGACGTTGACTAGATTTCAGCAACTAACGAGTCGCTCTGCGACTGATCTGCTTGGCCTTTGCGCCGACAGCTGTGCCAGCGAAGCTGCCGAGACGGGCGCGACATTGATCCTGAAGCTCGACAGGTTCGTTCGGAGTGGTTGAATCGTATCCGTTGAATCTCGTCCCGGATTTGCGGGTAGCGCTCTCAAAACTGCTTGCTTGATCTTATGATCTATTTCTTGTCGTCCTCCTTGTCTTCTTATAGAGGCCGACATAGAAACGCCACGATGCATTTCCGCCGGCCCGATAAGAAGCGCTCTGTTACGGACTGAAACCGCAGACAATTGGTAAAGCGTGAAGACTCCTGAGCGTTATAGCGGCAGCGCGATCAGCGGACAATCTTGATGCGCCTCTTCCATGCAGCACAACGGCGTCCTGTGCGCCTCAAATCGGATGATGCGTCGTCGTTTCCTCGTAAGCAAAGAAACGATGTTTCACGCTGCGCTTCTTGCGATGCTTGGTGTCGTGCGATAACGGTGGATCGCATCGTCCCGATAGGCGAGAGATTGGATATGTCAGGCGCAGCGGGAGTGAAACGAATGTGCTACAAGATCATCTGCCTGTTTGCTCAGGGCTTCGCATTCAGCGGACCTTTCTTCAGTTCTCGGGAAAGAAACGGCAGCGCTTTATTTCGTTCAATGACAGGCGGCAGTTCGGACATTGGTGATAAGATTGCGCGTAGTTCGACCTTCTGTTGATCGCTGATTTTCGCTCTGAAGGAAATCGATGTCTTTAGCCAGATGCGCGCGCTCGATTAAGAGCATATTGCCTGCCGTATTGATCCAGGTTACATAGACATCGACAGCGATACGAAATGCTCGATCGCGAGCCGATTTGCCTAGTGCACTGATCATTCAGTTGCCCTCTACGGTGAACAGCTCGCCCAATTCAGAATGTCTAAAGGCCTTTCGAGGTCAGCCTTCAAATCCTAGCAGTGGCTCAGATGATTAACAATGCTTTGTGATACGCCTAGCAGAGAGCGCTAATTCGATCTCGCGTATTGTCGAATATCCTTATTCTCGCTAACGGACAAAACTGTTTTGAAGATTCACGACTCTACTAATCGTACTATCGCCGATGCATCCAAGCTGTTGGATCGCACGCGTCAAGAACGTTCTCCTTCGAGTTATCGAATTCCTGTTTTGCTATCCGCGCAATCTCGGTAGTGAGAGACTTCAATGTATTTCGGCGAGTGTCTCATCTCTTCGACGGATTTCGTGTCTCTCAAAGCCTAGCGTTCCAATGCCTCTACGTGAAGAACAGCGAGAACGTGCGGCGTCTCTAGTTCCTTATAGCGACCAAGGTCTCTCTGAGTGTCCCCGCGCGCTTCGCGAAAGTCTCTTGATTTCCTCTGTGCGATATCGGATCGTGTTTTGTGTCTGTGGTTCTCTTCTGCGCGGTTTACAAGCTAGCGAACAGTCATACTAAGTCGCCAAGATCTTAAGTATGCTCCGGACTTTGGATTGATCTCCCCTGGAAGAAGTTGAGCTTTTGTAGTGCCAGCGTCGTCAGGTCTCCCGGAGGAGTTGTAGTCTGGCTTTTAGCTCGCTATGCCAAAGTTGTCTTCATTGCCAATAAAGAGCAGCTAGACGTCCTTGAGTTAGTTTCGGCCGCTCCTCGGCAAGCGGGGACAGGAGTCATTCAGCCTAGTTGTGAAGACGTCTTTGGATTCCGCGCTTTCGCGGGAATGAAGCGGAGGATAAGTTCTTGATTTGATTTTCTGTACACTCATCTGCGAGTGTAGATGTAAGAGAAATCGGTATGTAGAAGGACTTCGTTGAGCTCTGCAAAATTGGTAGATCGTTGCGATTAGTGGATTGGTTGCGTTGAAGCAATAGACAATGGTATCGCAGATGAGCAAAAATTGTGAACGATTCCGTTAAGTCTTGGATCACCTCGGTGTGTCTACGAGGATGACGCTCGATAAATCACTGGCTCTGAAGATTATTCCGCGTCCAGCTAGATTTGACCAGCGTCTGCGAGCGATTGTCCTTATTTCGTGGGCGCAAAGATAGATCAGTCATCCGCCGGATTGTTATCTTCCTTACGTGCCTGTGGGTCCCCGCATTTCGAGCAGGTTATTGATGGTGGTAGTCTTCCCAGATGAAAATGAACCAATGAACGCGACATAACGTCGTTTGGGTCGTTAGAGATAGGTGGTCGTGCGCCGCGCATCCTCTGAAGCTCAATATGGTGTAAGTGGCTTGCTCGTTGCCGCCGATAATTTCCGCAGAGACCTGGGGGTCATCGATCTCGAGCCGCGCCACAGCCAACAACTTGGCGCCATGGTCAGCGGCGAAATCAGTCACGAGCCAATCCCATGGTAGCGGCGGGGAAACGCGGGAACTCAGCGGAGGTGATGGTTTCAATCGTCTCCTATAGCTCGTAATGGTAGCAAGACTGGACATGTAGGGGTACGTGCGGTTTCAGATGGGCTGTGGAACTTGACGTGGATAAGCGACGGAGAGGTGACAGAGGCAGCGCGGTGCGCGACAGAAGCCGGTGTAGGTCGGGATCGCCCGCGCGGCGCTGGCTAGACTGCGTAGCTCGCCGCGTTCGGCGGTGCCAGGCCCTGCGCACCTCATGAATGGCGCGAGCGCGGCAGGCAAACGGGCAAATGCTCTTCGATTGCCACCAAGCAGCGTCATGCCGAGGCGGCGCACGAGGAGACGTCCCCAACCGGGCGTATGTGCAAAGAGCCATGCAGCCGTGGCGCTATAGACCCCAACGGCGCCGATCGAGACCAGGCGACGCCAAGGAGATGCGCAAGAGAATTCAAGATGGCGGGCTACGCGATAAGGCGCAAGCCAGAAGCGTAGACCCATCCGAAAAGCGGAAGCACGATGACAAGGCATCGCCGTGCGGGTACGATGAATGGCGAGTACGGACGCATATCTGATGCTAGGATACGGCGACACCTACCATCCTCTGACTCATCCCCATCTGCGAAGTCCGATGAGCGGCGGGGGGTATGGCGCGAAGACGCGCCCATAGCCCGACGAAGACGGGCGAGAACGCCCACGGCCACCCTACAACGAGCTCGCTGTCCACACCCAGCAGAATCCGTGGATAGCGCGCGCCGCAACGAAAGCGCGACGGCAGTTGCATTCTCGCGCGCGCGACCCCCACGACGCGCGTGGCTATCGACAGGCTATGAACAGATGCGCAACGCGCGGCTGACGATTCGATTCGATGCCACCTCGCTCCGACCCGTCGCTAGAGGCGCTTTCGCGAGGCATGCGATGGCAGGACGGGATGCGGCGACCTGCGGGTCTGATCCATGCAAGCAGTCCCCCGGGAGGCGTCCGGCAAGACCGACCCCGCCACTACGAGCGGAACGTGCGAACGCACCAATGCAAGACCAAGGGCCCGCTCATGTGCACGCCCTAAGGTTTCGCCAAGGCGGGTCCGGAGCATGAAACCGCCGCGCTGGAGCGCCGAGAGGCGAGCGTCCCCGGCGCGCAGAGTGCGCAAGCCACTCTGCGCGGGATGCAAGGCGCCGCGGAGTTAGCGCCTGCGGGCCTGCGTCATTGGCTCGCCGACGGGTGCCGCTGCACCCGAGCGCCTATCGGCGCTCCGCTTCTCTCGCATGGGTGACGAGGGACGATTGGCAAGTCTCGGAGGTCTTATGACTTGCGAGAACAATGATACGTGTTCGAACGGAAGCGATGTAGGGTGGGCAAAGGCGCGCCACAGATGCAAATCTATCTAAGCGCACGGTGGCAGCGCCGTGCCACGTGTTTCGCTTGTTGTCGTGGGCACGGCGCTGCACACGCATGTGGATGGGTGTGCAGGTGGGGGAGGGGGAGCCAGCGCTATTCCGCGATCGTCTCTTCCGCCGCGGTGATCAATCCGACCTCCGGATTCTTCGCGCAGTAGGCGGCGAGCTTGCCGGCGTCTTCCTTCATCTTGTCGAAATCGACGATCGGCGGCGCATCCTGGTCGGCATAGTAACCGGCCATCCACATCAGGATCAGGCTGACGCTTTCCTGCCTCATTTCGAGGAACTGCTTGCAGGTGATGGTCGACAGATCGAGCTTCTGGGCTTGCGCGGGCGTCGCCGCCGCGAGCAAGGCCGCGGTCACAATGGCGCTGAGAATCTTCACGGTACTCACCTTGGTCTGGGAGGAGTTCGGAATGACGCTACCCCCCGGCCGAGTCCGCGTCAAAACCATTTGGCGACGCCATGCTTAAAATCATCGAATAAAATGGCGGTAAATCGGGGATCAGGGCGACGACCAATCCGGTCTGATTGAACCCGAAACACCGCCGAATGCGCCGTCTGCAAGCTCACACACCAGAAGCCGCGCCGGATCGACCGGGCCCGGCATCTTCGCCTGCCCTTTCGGAATTTTCCTGAAGCCGAGCTTGCCGTAGTAGGGCTCATCGCCTACCAGCACGACGAGGCGATGACCGCGCGCCTTGGCCTCCGCGAGGGCGCGCTCGATCAGCGCCTTGCCGATACCATGCTGGCGGAACGGCGGCTCGACCGTCAGCGGACCGAGCAGCAGCGCAGCCGTCTCGCCGATGCGCACCGTCGACATCCGTACGGAACCCACCAGCAGCGTGCCGATGCTCGCGGTGAACGACAGGTCGAGGCTGTGGTCGTGGCCCTCCCGCAGCCGGTAGGCGGACTTGGCAAGGCGGCCGGGCCCGAACGTCCGCTCATGCAGACGCTCGATCGCAGCCGCGTCGTTCGCGGTTTCCGGCAAAATGGTGAGGGATAGTTCGCTCATGGGACGGGCGATCCGCTTAGCATCCGGCGGGGATTTGGTCCATCGGCCGGCGCGCCGGCACGCGGCAGGGTTAGCGTGTAGTCTAGGGGTGCAAATGGCAGGAGCGGAGCATGGGATTTTTCGTCGAAGGCGCGTGGCACGAGGATACCCCGGCCAACCGCTCCGAGCGCGGGCGGTTCGTGCGCACGCCCTCGGTCTATCGTAACTGGATCACCGCGGACGGCAGCGCCGGCCCTAGCGGCGAAGGCGGGTTTGCCGCCGCGCCCGGGCGCTACCACCTCTATGTCTCGAACTCCTGCCCGTGGGCCTATCGCACCACGCTGTTCCGCAAGCTCAAGAAACTCGAAGAAAGCGATCTCGATCACCATCGCGGCGCCGCTCTATGGCGAGCGCAGCTGGCGCTTCGCCGACGAGCCCGGCTGCATCCCCGATACCGTCAACGGAACGAAGGAATTGTGGGAGGTCTATCTCCTCGCCAATCCACGCTACTCAGGCCGCGTGACGGTGCCGACGCTGTGGGACAAGGAACGCCGGACGATCGTCAACAATGAATTGTCCGAAATCATCCGCATGCTCAATTCGGCGTTCAACCGTTACACCGACGACCGTACCGACTACTACCCTGCGGCGCTGCGCGACGAGATCGATCGCGTCAATGAGCTCGTCTACACCACCGTCAACAACGGCGTCTACCGCTCGGGCTTCGCGGTCGCGCAGGATGCGTATGAGGAAGCCTGCCGCGCGCTGTTCGACACCCTCGACAAGCTCGACGATCGCCTGTCGCGGCAGCGCTGGCTGGTCGGCAAGCAGATCACCGAGGCCGACTGGCGCCTGTTCTCGACGCTCGTGCGCTTCGACGCGGTCTATCACTACCACTTCAAGTGCAACCTGAAGCGGATCGTGGACTACCCCAACCTGTCCAACTACCTGCGCGATCTCTACCAGCAGCCGGGCGTGGCCGAGACCGTCAACATGGACCACATCAAGCGCCACTATTACGGCAGCCAGAAGCGGGTGAACCCGACCGGCATCGTGCCGCTCGGCCCGGTCGGGCCGGCGGTTGATTTCATGGCGCCGCAC
Organism: uncultured Alphaproteobacteria bacterium; assembly: GCA_963850705.1. Taxonomy (GTDB): domain Bacteria; phylum Pseudomonadota; class Alphaproteobacteria; order Rhizobiales; family Xanthobacteraceae; genus VAZQ01. The sequence continues at coordinate 14,723 of CAWKMR010000031.1, forward strand.
GACCGCGGGCGGTTCTAGGGGGGTGGGAGGTGAGGGGGATAGCGTCGACCAGGCGTCGATTGATGGGGGGGTGTTGAGTTGGGAAGGATTTCGATGGTTAAGGTGGGCGAATAAGGCGGCAGGTAGAGGAGCGGGCGCGCTGCGTCGATTGCGATACCGACTCGGCTCGCTTGTGTGCTGCGAGATTGTCCATCACCACGATGTCGCCGGGCCGGAGTGTCGGCACGAGGAGTTGCGTCACGTAAGCCTCGAACGCCAGACCATCCATAGGGCCGTCGAGGACCATCGGCGCGGTCATACCAGTCGCCCTGAGCGCCCGACGAAGGTCGTCGTCTTCCAATGACCATGGGGGAACGCTGCGACACAGCGCTGGCCGTACGGCGAACGGCCATAGAGCCGCGCCATCTTGGTCGAGGCTCCGGTCTCATCGATGAACACCAGCCGGTGGATGTCGATCTCAGGCTGAGATGCTTTCCACGCCGTGCGTTCAGCGGCTACGTCCGGCCGCTCCTGCTCGCTGGCGTGTGATGTTTTTTTTGAACGTGATGTTGCGGCGATCGAAGAACCGCCAGACCACGCTCGGCACGAAACGCTCGCCGTGGGCTTTGAAGAGATGGTCGGCGATCTCGGCCAGCGTCATGTCAGGCGTAGCCTCTACGAAGGAGAGGATCTCCGCGGCATGACCCTCGATCCGAGCTGAGCGCCGGTCCCCACCCTGCGCTCTCTGCCTCACAGGCGCCGGTGCTTCGCCACTCGCTGACTAATCCGATCGCTGTCGATGGCGCCACGCCGAACCGGTCGGCCGCGTCTCGACAGCTCATGCCCTGATCTTCCACGGGCCGAACAATGCGAACGCGAAGATCTAGCGAGAGGGGTTAGCATGCGGGCTGGTCTCCATCACCAGCTATCACGGTGAATTACGATTTGCTCCGAAAGGGAATCCCTTCCGATTCCGCTAGCTCGGAAAATGATCGAGGGTCCTGAATCCGACGTTCGCACGCCCGTGCACGGCGAACTTCTGATCCGCCACACCAAGCCGCTAATAGTTAAGAGGTTGTTGAGAAAAACCATCGCATTGTAGCGGTTGGCCGCCTTGCGATGATTTGCGGCCGGTTTGGCGGAAACCAGAATGGCTCAGCCCACCCAACAATACCAAAACACCATTGCGCTCGCGGACGCCGCGCTCGGCAAGATCAATTCGCTCGGCCAGCCGGCCGACCCGCGCAGCTATGCGCTCTGGTTCAAATACGCCTCCGGCGACAGCGGGCTCCTGTCTGCGGCGGTCAACACCCGCCTCGCCCGCAACGGTACGCTGACCCCCAGCGATATCGAAGAACTGCATGGCGCCCACATCGCCCCCGCCCACGTCCAGGACAAGACCGACCGCATCGGCCAGCGGATGGCTGGCGAGATCGATCAGATCCTCGCGACGGTCGAGGTCGCGGAGGACACCGCCGGCCATTTTACGCGGGACCTCGCGAGCGCCGCGCAGCGGCTGGCCCGCACGGTCGATCGTGCCGACGTTCGCGCCATCATCGATGCCCTGGCGCAGGCCACGCGCGCCGCTGCGGAAAAGAACGCGCGGCTGCAGGCCCAGCTCCAGGCGATGTCGGAAGAGATCGCGCAGCTCCGCCGCGAGATGATCGACCTGCGCACGGAAAGCCAGACCGATCCCCTTGACCGGGCTCGGCAACCGCCGCTACTTCCTCGCCGCCCTCGATCGATCGATCATCGAGAGCCGCGCCACCGACGAGCCGCTCACGCTGCTGATCGCGGATGTCGATCGCATCAAGACCATCAATGAGAACTACGGCAATATCGTCGGTGACCGTGTACTGCGGTTCATCGCGATGGTGATCAAGGAGGCGATCACGGGCCGCGACGTTGCCGCGCGCCTTGGCGACGATTCATTTGCGATCATCCTGCCGAAGACCAGCCTGCCGCCCGCGGTGCGTATCGCCGAGCAGCTCCGTCACGCAGTCATGAAGTGCGAACTGGTCCGGCGCACCACCGGCGAGAAGGCGCGGCTGACGCTGTCCGTCGGTGTCGCCACACTCGACAAGGGCCTGGCCGCGCAGGGCCTCATCGAAGCCGCCGAGATGTGCCTGCACGCGGCAAAGCGGGCCAGCCGGAACTGCGTGGTCAGCGAAGCCGACGAGAAGCTGTTCGCGGCCGTCGCGGGCTCCACGCTGTCGGCCGCGGCGCTGCCGTTCGTGAAAAAATAGTTCCTCGCGGCGCCGCTGGCGCTGCGGTCTGAACCGCCATTCATTTTTGTCCCAGCATCCGCCCGCTAAGGCCGCGGGGATCACGCATTTTTGTGACTCCGGTCACATCCGAATTGGCGGGTTGGTGCGACTAACAGGGCAAGTGGAAGGCACGACGGGCCTTCTGATTTGGCGACGGAGAGGCGACCATGCGCACCGACCGGACCCTGTCCCAGGCAGACCTCAAGCACCGTTCAGCAAACGGTCTCTGGGCAGAACTGTCGGTCGTGGTCGCCCGCCTCCGCCGCGACCTGTTTGCGACCTATCACCCCGAACGACACTACATGCGCGGCCCCGGGCCGGCATGCCGGGCGAAAAGCGCCGGGATTGCATCGCGTGACGTCACTGGCGCCCCGGACATGTTCCCCGAGGCGACGGTTGCGATGCCCGGCCTACGGCGTGAGACCGAGCTCCTTCAGGAGCTTCCCCTGAAACTCGAAGTCGCTCTTCAGGTAGCGCCCGAATTCCGCTGGGCTTGATCCCACCGCGTAGAAGCCGCCGGTGTCGATGACGCGCTTGAGCTCCGGCGTATCGAGCGCCGCTTTCGACTCCAGATAGATCAGGTCGACGTATTCACGCGGCGTATTGGCCGGAAACAGCAGGCCGAAGTAACCGGTGACATCGAAGTCCTTGTAGCCGAGTTCCTGCATGGTCGGCACCTGGGCGAAGGCCGGAAACCGCTTGGTGCCGGTGACCGCTAACGCCTTCAGCTTGCCCGAGTTGACGAGCGGCACGGCAGTCGCAATCGAGATGAAGGTGAAATCGACCGTGCCGCTCATCACATCGGTCGTGAGCGCCGGCGTGTTGTAGGGCACCGCGGTCATTTCGAGCCCGGCGCGTTTCTCCAGCAGCAGGCCCGCAATATGGGTGATGTTGCCGGCGCCGTTCATGGCATAGGTCAGGCGGCGCTTCTTGCCGAGCGCGACGAGCTCTTCCACGGAGTTGACGGGCTGATTGGTCAGCAGCGCGAGACCGTAGGAGGCGGCAAGCTGCGTGACCGGCGCAAAATCGGCAATGACGTCGTATGACAATTTCTGGCTCACATGCGCGTTAGCGATGTGCGTCCCGGTCGTAATGTGCAGCGTGTAGCCGTCCGGCTCTGCCCTGGCGACTGCAGAAGCCGCAACGATGCCGTTCGCGCCGGTGCGGTTCTCGACGATGACCGGCTGGCCGAGCTTGTCGTTCAGCTTCTGCGCCAGCGCGCGGCCGAGGACGTCGGTGGCGATGCCCGGAGGATGCGGGCTGATGATCCGGATGACCCGAGCCGGATAGTCCTGCTGCGCCCAGGCGAGGGACGCAATGCCGGCTACCGAGAACGACGGCGAGTGAGCACAGTCGCAACAACATACGCATCATGACGTCTCCAATGCGGTTGAGGGCGTTTCCTCCCGGGAATAGTTTTTCCACCACCATGCGCTGGCTTCGTCATGGGTCGTGAACACCACGCCTTCGAATTGCTTCGCATAGGCGATGAAGTCATCGAGGATCTTGCAGCGTGACGGGCGGCCGACGATGAAATCATGCACCGTCAGCGGCATCAGCACGGGTTTGGTCGCGCCGCGCGCGTAGAGCGCGTCGAACTGGGCTTTCAGCGTATTCCAGATGAATCGTGGCGTGTTGGTCGACCACGTGCAGAACGGGCTCGGAGGAAACGGCTTGGTGATGAGCACCGCCAGCGCCGCATCGCTGTAGGAGGAGAACGGGATCTCGAGAAGCCGCCGGCCGTGTCCCTCGATCACGTAGGGCAGATCGTCATTCCACATGCTGGCGTCCCACGCGAAATCGAAGTGCTCGAGCAGGATATCGATGGTGTTGTGACTGGCGAAACATGTGCGCCAGCCGCGCAGATGCTCGCCCAGGAGGTCCTCGAAGACCGACACCGTCTTGCGGATCAGCCGCAACTCCTCCTCGGCCGGGTAGTTGCACATCATCTCGTGTTCGTAGGTATGGCCCGCGAACGAATGGCCGGCCGCCTTCGCTTCGCGCGAGATTGCGGGTACTTCTCAAGCGTCGCGCCGCAGACGATCCAGGTGCCGCGCACATCGTGTTTGTTGAGGATCTCCAGCATCCGCCATGCGCCGCGCCGCCCGCCATACTGCCGCTCGCCGTAGTCGAAGGGATCGACCTGCCCGTCCTCAAAGACGTAGGCGGCCTCCTCCGACTGGTGATGCACGCTGATGATGATCGGCAGGCGCACGCCGTCGGGCCAGTGTGCTTCCTGCTGCGGTTTGATCTCTGTCCACATGGCGCGTCTCAGTTCTTTGCCGCTTCGCCGCACCAGGCGGCGATCTCGCCGCAGCGCGCAAAGCGGACGTCGTTGTATTTCCGGAGCCGCTCGATGAACTCCTGCAACGTCCGCAGCGGCGCGGGCCGGCCGGTCGCCCAGGTTTGAATGCTCAGGATCATGAAGCGGGTGCCGCTGCTCGCTCTCACGATACAGCGCTTCGAATTCGCAGTTCCAAACGTCCGAAAGCCCGTCCGGGCCGCCCTTCATCGGATACGGATAGCCGATGAAGGTCTTGTCCGCCGTGCTGGTGGTGAAGGGAATTTCGATCAGTTGGCCGCCCGCGCAATCGAACAGGCACGGAACATCGTCGTTCAGCATGCTGCTGTCCCAGACGAATCCTTCCTCGGAAAGAATGTCGAGCGTCTGCGGGCTGACGCGGTAGTCCGGGCAACGCCAGCCCTTGATGTGCGCACCGCAGATGTCCTGCAAGGTCCGGACGGTCTTGCGGACGATCGCTTGCTCGCGCGCGGTGCGCTGGCGGTTCGTACCCGCTCGAAGCTGTAGCTCATGCCGGCGATCTCATGGCCGGCCTTGTGCGCGGCGCGCACCGCTTCGGGATATTTTTCGGCGGTCGTCCCGCAGACGAAAAACGTGGCGTTGACTTGGCAGGTATCGAGCACCTCGAGGATGTTCCAGATGCCGGTCCGCCCGCCATATTCGAGGGCGCCGCCCATCATGTAGTTCGGACGGTCGCCGGGCAGCGGCGGCGTGCCTTCGCCGGACTGATGCTCGAACGTCAGCACCACCGGCAGCCGAATGCCGTCGGGCCAGCGGACATCCGAAATCGCTCTGACTTCTTTCGCCATTCGCCCTACCCGGCTCGTTTCACTTTGACGTCACCGGCCCGGTAGCCGAGCTTGCGCGAAATCTCCGCCGCCGCGGCGCTGGTCCAGCCCCCCAGCTGCGTCGCCTTGGTTGCGGGAAATCGATTGAGCGGCATGATGATGCCGATCGACGCGATCACCTGACTGTCTGCGTCAAACACCGGCGCGGCGACGCCGCCGATCTCGGTTTCCCATTCGCCACGATTGATCGCATAGCCGCGCTGCCGGACGCGCTGCGAGCTCCTTGGCAAAGGCATCCTTGTCGACCACGGTCTGCGCGGTGTAGCGCCGCGTCGGCGGTCCGGCGTTGGCCAATCGCTCGGGTGGCAGGAAGGCCAGGATCGCCTTGCCGGTTGCCGACGAATGCGCCGGCGCGCTGCCGCCGATCGGAACGAAAGCGCGGATCGATTGCGAACAATCGATGCCGTCGATGTAGACGACGTCGCGCCCGGTCAGGATCGCAAGCTTCACCATTTCGTTGGTGCGGTGCGCCAGCTCTTCCAGATGCGGGCGCGCAAGATCGCGCACGCTCAGCCGCCGCACCGGCTGGCAGCCGAGCTGCCAGAGCTTGATGGCGAGCCGGTATCCGACTTGCGACGGATGCCGTTCCAGAAATCCCTCGGCCTCCAAGTGTGTAGAGGAGCCGCTGCACGATGCTGCGCGGCAATCCCATCGCCGCGGCGAGGTCGCGCACCGGCACGCCTTCCGCGGCCGTCGGCGATCAGGTCCAGGAGCTTGAGGCTCGCGCGTCGGTCCAGCGGTCTGGCTGCCTCGTCGTGCAAGCCTTGCGTCGGGCTCGCCGTTGGTCGCGATGTAGCTCGAGCGTTTGTGCATTCACCTAATTGGATCGGGCGGCGGGCTCCATCCGGACGTCTACGCTCGAAGGCTGGCCTGCCACGATGCGCTTCGCTGCGGCTCGATAGCCATCACCACCGTTCGCTTACCGGCGCGCGCCCCATCACCTCGATGATGCGGGCGCGGGTGGCGGCGGTGGTGTCGTTCGGCAATTCGTCGAGCTTGAAGAAGCCGTGCGCGATGATCTCGTGCGTCGGCACCGGCGCCGCGATCTGCCGGAAGTCGCGCAGCACGAACACCGCGACGTGGTCGCGTCGCGAGACGCGGGCGTTGAAGAAGATGCCATGCAGCATCGGCGGCGCGGTCGGCTCGATGTTGCCCTCCTCCGCAAGCTCGCGGATCAGCGCGTCGATCACGGTCTCGTCGGGCTCGACGCCGCCGCCGGGCAGGTGCCAGCCGCTGACATAGCTGTGCTTCACAAGAAAGACGCGGTTCGCCTCGTCGATGACGAGGCCGCGCACGCCGAGCGTCATGCCGCGCTGGAAGCGCCAATAGGTATGAAAGCCGCGCCGGATCGCCGGCTCAAACGCCTGCCGGATCCGGTCGAGAATGGTGGTGCGCTCGGTCACGACTGACGCTCTGCAAAAGGCTTGCCCGGCTCGTCATGCCCGGCTTTGCGTCCGGTATCCACGGCTTTCGCGCACCGTCCGGGCAAAAGGCGTGGATGGGCCGCCACGACGGCCGTTGATCGGCTCGACACTATAGTTTAGAAATATTTCTAATCTATTGCCCAGACCCGATTTTGAGGCCCTCGTGAAACGTTTTGCCGATCTCACCGAACAGGAAGTCCTGGCGCTCTCGATCTCCAATGAGGACGAGGACAGCCGCATCTATCGCGGCTTCGCCGAGGGGCTGCGCAAGCAATACCCCGCCTCCGCCAAGGTGTTCGACGAGATGGCCGACGAGGAGGTGCGCCATCGCACCATGCTGTTCGACCTCTACCGCTCGAAATTCGGCGAGTACCTGCCGCTGATCCGCCGCCAGGACGTGAAAGGCTTCATCACCAAGCAGCCGCTCTGGCTGATGCCTCAGCTCAATCTCGACGAGGTGCGGAAGTTCGCCGAGAACATGGAGTTCGAGGCCGAGCGCTTCTACCGCCGCGCCGCCGACACCACGCGCGACGCCTCGACCCGGCAGCTTTTGCTCGAGCTCGCCGAGATCGAAAGCCAGCACGAAAACATCGCCCACAAGCTCGAAGAGTCGATCCTGACACCGTCGGCGCGCGCCAAGGAGGACGAAACCGCGCGGCGCATGTTCCTCCTGCAATATGTGCAGCCGGGGCTGGCCGGGCTGATGGACGGCTCGGTCTCGACGCTGGCGCCGCTGTTCGCGGCCGCGTTCGCAACCCACAGCACCTGGGAGACGTTCCTGGTGGGCATGGCGGCGTCGGTCGGCGCCGGCATCTCGATGGGTTTTGCGGAAGCCGCCTCCGACGACGGCTCGCTGACCGGACGCGGCGCGCCGTGGCTGCGCGGCTCGGTCTGCGGGGTCATGACCACGATCGGCGGCGTCGGCCACACCCTGCCCTATCTGATCCCGAATTTCTGGACCGCCACCGCGGTGGCGGTGGTCGTGGTTGCATTGGAACTCGTCGCCATTTCCTATATCCGGTATCGCTACATGGACACGCCGTTCCTGTCGTCGGCGTTCCAGGTGGTGCTGGGCGGGACGCTGGTGTTCCTCGCGGGCATCCTGATCGGCAGTTCGTAGACACGCTTATGACATTCGTATTGGCGCATGTATCGGATCCCCATCTTGCGCCGTTGCCACAGCCGCAGCTTGTCGAGCTGATCGGCAAACGCGTGACCGGCTTCGTCAACTGGAAGCGCAAGCGTGCCGCGATCCATCGGCCGGAGGTGCTGGCGCGCATCGTCGCCGATCTCAAGGCGCAGAAGCCGGATCACATCGCGGTCACCGGCGATCTCGTCAATCTGGCGCTGCCCAGCGAATACGCACCGGCGCGCGCCTGGCTCGCTACGCTCGGCTCGCCCGCCGACGTGACGTTGGTCCCGGGCAATCACGACGCCTATGTGCGGAGCGGCATCGCGGCATCGCTGACGCATTGGGGCGATTTCATGCGCGGCGACGAAAGCGCCGTGGTTACAGCGGGCTTCCCGTTCCTGCGCCGGCGCGGTCCGCTGGCGCTGATCGGCGTGTCGACCTCGGTGCCAAGCCTGCCGTTTTTCGCGATCGGCCGCGTGGGCGCGGAGCAGTTGCAACGCCTGGAGAAAATCCTGGACGACTGCGGCCGCGAAGGCCGCTATCGCGTGCGTTCTCATCCACCATCCGCCGACCAGCCGGCGTTCGGACTATCTCAAGCGGCTCACCGACGGCCCGCGCTTGCGCGAGGTGCTCGCGCGTCATGGCGCGGAGCTGGTGATCCATGGCCACAACCATCGCCGCCAGACCGTCTGGCTTGACGGACCGTCCGGGCGCATTCCGGCGATCGGCGTGCCGTCGGCGTCGGAAGCGCCGCCCGGCGAGCACGATCCCGCCGGCTACAATCTCTATCGCATCGAAGGCGAGCGCGGCGCCTGGCGCTGCGAAGTGATCACGCGCGGCCTGTCAGGCAGTGGCGTGGTCGAACTGGATCGAACGACATTGAGCTAGCCGTTAGCGCGGGCCCGGAAACTGCAGCGCGAGCCCGACCAGGATCGCGACGCCCGCGACGAGCCCCAATAGGAACGTACGAAATGCGCGCCAACGATGGCGCCGACGCTGGAGTTCCAGATCGCGACGGAGGTCGCCGATCGGCGCGCTGGTCTCGGCGAGCGCGCGTTCACGCTCGATCAGCCGCTGCGCGATGTATTTGGTCACCGCCTCCGTGATTTCCGGAATGTTGACGTTCTCGGCCAGCACTTTGCGGCCGTAGCGGGTGTCCTGCAGGAATCGGTAGGTGCGCTTGTCGCGTCCCATGGAGACATGGGCGATCGCGTCGATCCACAGCCTCGGCGTCTCGCCACGCGAGATCCCACGGTCAAACAGGTCGACCTCGGCCGCGATTTCCGCAAACACCGGATCGAGCGCCTCGTGGAGCAGCTCGAGCCGGGCGACTTCGGCGTCGTGCAGATCGACGACAACACTGGTACGCTCGGCGGCATCGATGCGCGCCTTGTGCAATGCATCTTTCAGGCGTTGCGGCTCGGCAGCCTTCGCCGGTTCGGCCGCCGCCTGATTCTTGCGTCCCCACATACCCACAAACTAGCAATGACCGCGCGCCGAAGGCAAGCGAGCCTATGCCTGCAACATCTTGTTGAATCGACTATTTTTTGGGAACGACGCCATGCGGCCGGGCCCACGCCAGGCCCTCCTCGGTGCGCCCGCGCGGCCGGTATTCGGCCCCGACGAAGCCGCGGTAGCCGACGTGATCGAGCATCGTGAAGATCGCCGGATAGTTCACCTCACCCTCGTCCGGCTCGTGGCGCGAGGGGACCGCCGCGACCTGCACATGGCCCACGACCGGCAGGTGCGCCTCGAAGCGGCGCACGAGATCGCCGCCAACGATCTGCACATGATAGAAGTCGAACTGGATGCGGATATTGGTCCGCTCCGCCTTCGCGATGATGTCGGCAGCGTGCTCGACGCGGTTGAGGTAGTAGCCCGGCCGGTCGCGCGCATTGATCGGCTCGATCAGCAGCGTGATGTTGTTCTCCGCCGCAAGATCGGCGGCCTGCATGAGATTGCGGATGAAGACGGTCTCGCCGGCGGGGCGCTGCTCCGGCGGAAGCTTGCCAGCCAGCACGTGGATCTGCCGCCCGCCGATCGCGACCACATAGTCGAGGGCGCGCCTGAACAGCGGCGGCGAATTCAGCCTCGCGGCCGGGCACGCAGGCAAGCCCGAATTCGCCGGCTTCGGCATTGCCGGGCAGCGTGTTGATGCCGAGCATCGTCAGCTTGTGCTTGTCGAGTTCGGCTTTCACCGCGCTCGGGGACTGGTCATAGGGAAATTGCAACTCGACCGCCGTGAAGCCTGCCGCGGCGGCGGCAGCGAAGCGCTCCATGAGCGGACGCTCGGTGAAGAGATAGGCGAGATTGGCGGCAAGGCGGGGCATGGGGCGCTGGTCCCGGGCGGGAGGGTTGTTTTGACTAGCGATTTCCCGGGTCGAACGCCACCTCGCCCACGCCGCACGCCCCACGAGTGGGCAACTGCCCCGCATCAGGCATTTCCGACTTGATCACAGTGGGCAGCCATCCCGCCGTCAGCCCATATAGCTGATTTCAAGCCAATTTCTGTATGATGGGATTTATCCCATCAATTCGCCCATATCTGCCGTGGGCCATTTTGTGGTTGACCCCATACGCCCCTGCCGCACACTCGACAGCACAACCGCGCCTTTGCTCACCAACAAGCGGCGATACCCGGGATGAACCACCAGGATCTGCTTCAGGAAATCTCCGATTACTGCCGCAAGACCGGCCTCGCCGAGTCGACCTTCGGCCGCCGCGCCGTGAACGACGGCAAGCTCGCCGCACGGCTGCGCAATGGCGGCCGGATCACGACCTATACGCTCGACCGCATCCGGACCTTCATGGACGACAACCGGATGGAGGCCGCCGCTGCGCGACCGCCCATCATCGAACGGCCGGCACCGCCGCGCGCCGTGGCGCCGCGGCTCGCACCTTCAGCCACCGACGAGCGCGATCCGCAGCGCAATTTCCGTTTCTTCGACAACCGGCAGAAGTACCTGCTGTTCGTCAACACCTGCAGCGAAAAATGGGTGGTCGCAAACCGCGTCGCGCTGGAGCTCGGCAACATCCACCCCAGGCCGCCGGCGGTACGCATGTTCGACGCCGGCGTCGGCGACGGCACGGTGATGCTGCGCGTGCTGCGCGCGATGCACGATCGTTTCCCGCACATGCCGTTCTATGTCGTCGGCAAGGAAATCAGCCTCGAAGATGTCAGGCTGGCGCTGCAAAAGATGTCGGACCGCTTCTGCGAGCATCCGGCGACGGTGCTGGTGCTGACCAACCTCGCCTATGCGGACGCGCCCTGGCTGCACGTGAAATCGTTGAACGCAGCTTCGAGCCTGGTCTGGCACGAAGCCGCGCTCACCGGCGATTCCGCCCACCGCTTCGAGCAGCAGATCACCGACCTCGTGCCGTTCCTGTCGCAAAACTGGAAGGCCGGCATCAGCGGCAAGACCGGCAATCCGGTCTACGAGCGGCCGGTCGTTCTGGTGCTCTACCGGGACGATCACAAGTTCCTGCTCGATCCAATCATCCCGCGCCCCGGCGGCACCGTCGCCAACTACGATCTTGTCATTGCCTCGCAACCCTATCGCGCGCGGTCGCCCCTTGAATTCAAGGCGCAGCGCGTGATCGCGCCGCTCGCCAAGGCGCTCGGGCCCGGTGGACGGCTGATCGCCATTCATTCGCACGGCAACGATCCCGGCATGGAGATCATCCGGAAGGTCTGGCCCGGCGACAGTCCGTTCGTCCACGACCGGCATCAGATTCTCAAGACGGTAAAGCACGAGCTGGGCGCGGCCGCGCGCGATCTCAATTTCAACGCCTATGCCGATAATCGGTCGCTGTTCCGTTACGACATGCACACGCTGCCGTCGGAAATCTCCGAGTCGATCGGCACGTCGACGTTGTTCGCGGCGTGGAACGCCGCGATCTACGTGGCGCAGGTCGAGGACGACCGGCTGGGCGACGTGGTGTCGGACGGACGCTATCTCGATGCCACCCGCGAGGTGCTGCACGAGCGAGGCGGTCTCTGGTTCTACGACGAATCGTTCGTGATCTCGCGGCGGCGCGACTGACGGGAAACGAGAGCAACAATGAAAACCGTGGCGCTGGCGATGAAGGATGACCGCGCGGATGCGATCCAGGCCATCTCCGCGTTCATGCGCGGATATTCGATCGAAGCGACGCGGCCGACCGCGGCCGACGTCGCGGCGCTCGGCGGCATCGTGCCGGAGGGAACCAGCGTCTATGTGAGCGCGGTGCCGGCGCAGCGCGCGGAAGAGGCCGTCGAACACGCGTCGCGATTGCGGCGCAATGGCTTCGAGCCGGTGCCGCACCTGGCGGTGCGCGCCTTCGCCAGCGACGGCGAGCTCGATCGCTTGCTGGCGCGGCTGACGGCGGAAGCGGGCGTGCGGCAAGTTCTCGTGATCGCCGGCGACCGCGATCCGCCCGCGGGTTCGCTGCGCAGCGCGCTTGATGTGATCGACAGCGGGCTCTTGCAACGCCATGGCATTCGGGCAGTCGGCATCGCTGGCTATCCCGACGGCCATCCGCGAATCCCGGGCCATGAGCTCGACCGCGCGCTCGCGGACAAAATCGCTGCGGCAGAGGCGACCGGGCTTCGCCTCCACATCGTTACCCAGTTCTGCTTCGACGCCGCGGCGATCATCGGCTGGATCCGCAAGCTCCGCGACTTCGGTTACGATGTGCCGGTACGGATTGGCCTGGCCGGCCCGACCAGTCTCCCGACGCTCATGCGATACGCAAGCCGCTGTGGCGTCACGGCCTCCGTGCAAGGACTGGCGCGCCATGCCGGCATGATGCGGCACCTGTTCGCGATGTCGGCGCCCGATGCGATCGTGCGCGCGCTGGCGGCGGAGCGCGAGAACCTCGGCGATGTCCGGGCGCATTTCTTCTCCTTCGGCGGACTGGGCCAGACCGCACGCTGGGCCTCGGCCGTGGAATTCGGCCGGATCGCGCTGGAAGCGGGTCAGGGATTCAGGGTCGAACCGGCCAATTAAATGGGCTAGCATAGCTAGTGCGGCGGTTCAGAAGTTCGCCATACTTGGCGGCCAGATCCGAAGCGAACTTCTGAACCAAAGCCGCACCAGCCAGTTAATGCTTGCTAGTGTCCCTTGAATCCGAAGTTCGCATAAGCATTCACAGCACGGGTGTGCGAACTTCGGATTCGGGACACTCAGTGGTCCGATTCTAACATTCGCATCCCGTTTCCGCGGGCGAGTTTGCGAATGTTAGAATCAAAGGACCACTAGCAAGTATCAAGTGCTAGTGGAGTTTTGGATTTGACATTCGCTTAGCGAGCCCACTGCTAGATGGGTAGCGAATGTCAAATCCACTCCACTAGTGCCATTTCGCGTGAGGACACCGCCATGCTGTTCGTGATCCACGCCCTCGACAAAGCAGGCGAGATGCCGACGCGCGCCAGGCACTACCGCGACCATCGGATCCATCTCGATCGTGCCGAAGACTACGATGTCGACGTTGTTACCGCCGGCACGCTGATCGCCGACGACGGCGAAACGCCATGCGGCAGTATTTTTGTGATCGACGCCGGCGGCCGTTCAGCGGTCGAGCGCTTCGTGCGCAGCGATCCCTATCACCTCAACGGCGTATGGGAGCGCCTCGACATTCACGGCTATAGCAAGAAGCGTGGAACGCCGATCGCATCGCGGCGCTGAGCGGTGTCGTGACGGCCCGTGGCGATTGAGACGTGCGCGCGGCCTCTTCTGGCGATCGAATCGATGGCCTAGCGCGCGAGCGCGATCTCGACGTGCTCACCGTTGGGCTTGAGTTGGGTCCCGAAGGGGCGCTGCCGGCGACGATGTCGGCCAGCGCCTCCGCTTCATTCTTTAGCGGGGTAAAGAACGTTTCGTTCTTGTCGTTGTGCCGCATGAACTGGAACGTCGCGCCCGCGACCTTGCCGCCTTCCAGCGCGATCCGGACCAACATCCCGGTCCAATCACCGTGAACCCCGCGATGGCCGGAGTGGAACGACAGATTGCAAAGGCTGTAGAAAATCGGCTTGCCCTTGTAGACTTCGATCGGCAGGCAATAGTGCGGCCCATGCCCGACGACGATGTCGGCGCCGGCATCGATCGCCGCGTGCGCAATCTCGGTCATGTACTGCAGAACATCGTGGCCGACACCCCAGTGACATGACGCGACCAGCACGTCGACCTGCGGACGGAGCGCAGCAATATCCTCCTTGAATTCGGCGAGATAGGCGGCGTCCGCCCAAGTGATGATCTCCGGCGGCAGGCCGGGACGATTGGGCGGAAAGGAATCGGGCTTCAGGCGGGACGTCGGGATTTGATAGGCCGTATGCCCCTTCATCACCGCGATACCAACGGCGTCCTTGCGCGCTTCGTGGTTGGTCGGCCAATACACCGAGCTGCGCTGGAGGAAACCGAAACGCACGCCCGCACGCTCGACAATGACGGGCGCGCGCGCCGCCGCGAGATTTTTCCCGGCGCCGGTGTGCAGAACGCCGCTGCGGTCGAGCTGCGTGATCGACCCATTGATCGCCTCGCCGTAATGCACGTTGTTGGCGATGCCGACCACGCCGATGCCTGCGTCCATGAGCACCTTGGCGCCGACGTCCGGATCGACAAAGAAACCCTCGTTGCTGTGGGAATGACCCGGCGGCGGTGCGCACAGCAGGCACTCGAGATTGCAGAAGACGAGATCGCCCTTGCGCAGTTCGTCGTTGACGCGCGCAAGAGGAACCGCAGCATCGGTGACACCCTTCAGATTCACGTCACCAGTCAAGATCAGCGTCGCCATCCATCAACCCCCATCGACTAACCACACCTACTCAGCTTTCAGTCCCAGCGATCGCACCAGCGCGCCCCACTTGGTCTCTTCCGCGTCGATATCGGCCGCCTGCTGCTCCGGCGTGCCAGGCAGCGCCTCGCCGCCTTCGTCGGCGATGCGAGCGCGCACGTCGGCGGCCCCGAGCGCAGCGTTGAGTTCGGCATTGAGTCGCGCGATGAGGGCGCGCGGCACGCCGGCGGGCGCCACCATGCCGTAGTGGATCACGGCATCATAGCCAGGCACGCCGGATTCGGCGATGGTCGGCAGATCGGGAAAGATCGGCGAGCGGGTCAAACCGGTGACAGCGATAGCGCGCACCTGTCCGCTGCGAATCGGGCCGACGATGGGAGGCACGGTTTGGATCGCCATCTTGACGTGCCCACCGAGGAGGTCGGCATGTGCGGCGCCGCTCCCGCGATAGGGGACGTGCGTGAGCTTGATGCCAGCCATCGAATTCAAGAGCTCGGTCGAGATATGCGATCCCGAACCAATGCCGGCGGTGGCATAGGTGATCTTGCCCGGCTCCTTCTTCGCAAGTGCAATCAGGTCCTTGACGGTGTGCACCGGCAATGAGGGATGCACCACAAGAATTTGGGTGAACGAGGCGATCAGCCCGATCGGCGAAAAATCCTTGCGCGGATCGTAACTGGCATTGGCGCCATAGAGCGCAGGCGCGACACCGAACACGCCGGAATGACCGACCATCAGCGTGTAGCCGTCGGGCGGTGCTTTCGCCGCCGCCCGCGCGCCGATGGTTCCAGCGGCGCCCGCGCGGTTCTCGATGATCAAGTTCTGCCCGAGCGCGCGGCCCATGTGCTGACCCAGAAGCCGCGCCAGGATGTCGTTGCCGCCGCCGGCCGCGAACGGAACGATGACGGTGATCGGACGCGCGGGATAGTTCTGCGCCGCGGCCAATGCGACGAAACCGATGACAAGCGCGATCGCGACGGAAACGAGATATCGGAGCTTGTTCATAATGGAATCCGTAGGACGATGTGCCGAGAGTAGAAGTTGGAACGTCCGGCCGGCAAATCAAAAAACGGGAGACGCATTGGATCAGACAATTGTTGTCGGCCCTCTTCTCATCCATTGCAAGTCTGCCTATTCTGGCGGCCGAACCAAAAAAGACGCATACGACGACAACCGGGAGGAACCGACATGAGCAGCATGATACCGAAAGTCTTGGCGGTCGCCGCGGCCGCTGCGGCGCTTGCCTTCGCCGGCGGCACCCTGAACGCGCAGCAGCGCCCGGGCTTCAGCCCAATCGACAAGACCGACGAGGGCCAAGAGCAAGCAGAGCCCGGCCTTGAAGGGCAATCCGCAACCGGCAACGGCGACGCCGCTCGAAAAGATTCCGGTCGGCCGGATCAAGCTGCCGGTCGGCTTCAAGGCGGAAATCTGGTCGCACGGCCATGCCGCCGCACGCACCATGGTGATGGGCTCCAAGGGCACCATGTTCATGGGCACGCGCGTGATCGGCCGCGTCTATGCGATCACCGACCAGGGCGGCAAGCGCGAGGTGAAGGTCCTGCTGCAGGGCCTGACGCAGCCCAACGGCCTCGCGTTCCGCGACGGCTCGCTCTACGTGTTCGCGATCAATCGCGTGCTGCGCTACGACAACATCGAGGACAAGCTCGACAATCCGGGCGAGCCGGTCGAGCTGACCAAGGCGTATGATCTGCCCGACACCGTCCATCACAACTGGAAATACGTCGCGTTCGGTCCGGACGGGAAGATGTACGTTCAGGTCGGCGCCAACTGCAACATCTGCGAGATCAACCCCGGCGTCCACGGACAGATCCGCCGCTATAACGCGGACGGCACCGGCATGGAGATCGTCGCGCGCGGCGTGCGCAACACGGTCGGGTTCGACTGGCACCCGGTGACCAAGGAATTGTGGTTCACCGACAACGGCCGCGACTGGGCCGGCAATGACGGGCCGGAGGACGAGCTCAACCGGGTTCCGGCCGGACAGGAGGGCGCCAATTTCGGGTTCCCATACTGCCACGCCAACGGCATTCCTGATCAGGACATCCGGCGCCCCGAGCCTTGTGCCGGCGTGGTGTTGCCGGCAGCGCTGACCGGGCCGCACGCGGCCGGCCTCGGCATCAGGTTCTATACCGGCACGATGTTCCCGGAGAACTATCGGAACGTGGCATTCATTGCGCGGCATGGCTCGTGGAACCGCGAGAAGCGCTTCGGCTACGATGTCGCCATCGCGAGAACCGACGGCGGCAAGGCAACCATCGAGCCGTTCATGACCGGCATGCTCGACGAGGAAAAGAACGAGTTCCACAGCCGGCCGAGCTATGTGATGCAGATGGCGGACGGCTCGATCCTGGTATCCGACGAGCTGCACGGTGCGACGTATCGGATCTCGTATTCCGGGAAGTAGCTGCGCCTTGAGACACGTCGTGACAGGTTGGTGGCGGCCGCTGGCGTTCGCGCTGGCGGCTGCCGCGCTTTCGAGCACATCGGCGGCGGCGCAGGACATGCCGATCGTCGAGCGGATCAAGCTATGCAGCGCGTGCCATGGCGAGGACGGCAATTCGCGGATGCCGAACTTCCCGTCGCTGGCGGGTCAGCCTGAATTCTACCTGACGAACCAGCTCTTCTTGTTCCGCGAAGGCGTGCGTCAAATTCCCGGAATGTCGGAATTGCTGAAAGGCCTCAAAGACGACGACCTCGTGGCGCTCGCCAGCCATTTTGCCAAGCTCGAGCCAAAGGCGAGCGACGAGCCGATCGATCCGGCGCTGGTGAAGCGCGGCGCCGCGCTGATCGAACCCATGCGCTGCGCGTCGTGCCACCTGCCGAGCCTGGCCGGGCAGGACCAGATGCCGCGACTGGCGAAGCAGCGGGTGGACTACCTGATCCACTCGCTCAAGGAGTTTCGCGACAACAAGCGCTCCGGCGCCGACACGCTGATGAGCAACGTCGTGATCGGCGTGTCCGACGACGACCTTGCCGCGCTCGCGCACTACGCAGCGTCACGCTAGCACGTGATCCCGAAATAGGGCTCCGCAGCCGATGGACGGCTGCGCGCGATTTTCTATAATCGTCGGCAACTAAAAAAGTCCGATCGGGAGGTAGCATGTTTACACGCCGCGAATTACTCGCGGGCTCGGCTGCCGCATTGGTCGCCGGCTCGTTCGACGCCTCCGCTCAGGACGGCGCGAAACAGACGCGGGTGCGCGTCGTTGACGTCCATGCCCATTGGTATCCACCGGAATGGCTCGCGCTCATGGAAAAGGAGGGCGACGCCAACGGCGCCAAGATGAGCCGCAATGCGCGCGGCCTTCTGGTCGCGACCATCCCCGGCCTTTCGGTGGTGTTCCAGCCGCAATACACCGACATCAAGACCCGCCTTGCGTCGATGGACAAGGCCGGCGTCGCGATGCACGCGCTGTCGCTGACGCAGCCGATGGCGTTCTGGGCGCCGCCCGCGTTCGGGCTCAAGCTGTGCCAGACCTACAACGACGCCTGCGACGCACTGCATGCGCAATATCCCGATCGCTTCGTCGGCCTGGCGATGGTGCCGATGCAGGATCCAGCGCTCGCGGTGCAGGAACTGGACCGCGTCGCCAAGCTCAAAGGCATCCGCGGCATCTACATGGCAACCCACATCAACGGCAAGAATCTAAACCAGAAGGACTACTGGCCGGTCTATGCGCGCGCGCAGGAGGTTGGCTTCCCGATCCTGCTGCATCCGGTCAATCCGGTCGGCGCCGATCGCATGCGCGACTACTATCTGCGCAACTTCGTCGGCAACCCGACGGAGTCGGCGCTGGCGGCGGCGTCCTTCATCTTCTCGGGCGCGTTCGACGATTTCCCGAAACTCGATGTCGTGCTGCCGCACTCGGGCGGCGTGTTTCCGCAATTGATCGGCCGCTGGGACCACGGCGCGACCGTGCGCCCGGAGGTCAAGGACCTGAAGCATCCGCCGTCACACTATTTGCGGCGCTTCCACTACGACACCGTCGCGCACAGCGTGCCGATCCTGATGAACCTCGTGCGCCAGGTCGGCGCCGACCGCGTCGTCTGCGGGACCGACTTCCCGGCCGACATGAGCGTCGAGGACGTGGTCGGCACCGTCGAGAAGCTCACCGAGCTGCCGACCCAGGACCGCGACCTGATCCTGCGCGGCAACGCCGCGCGGCTGTTGAAGCTTGACGCGTAGCGCTGCCTAAAGCGGCGCAGGGTTGATATTGGCTTCGTCGAACGGGCCGGTCTTGACCACGGGCTTGGTCCAACGGACGCCGCCGCGCAGATTGTCGGCGGCGGTGCCCGCGCGGGACAGCGTGATCGTGAAGGACTGTTTGTCCTTGGGCGCCATGCGAGACACCGTCCAGACGGCCGTGTTGCGTTTCGCCTTCTCGTCCATGCGGACGCCTTGATAGCCCTCGCCGGTGGCCGCGACCACGCTCGCTCCGTCCGGAACGATGAGCGCGATCGTCACGTCCTCGACGGTCAGGCCTTTGCCCGGCAAGCCGTTGTTCGAGACGTCGAGCGCGTAGGTGACGCCGTTGGCGCCGTCGGCGCCCTTGCCCAGGCGTCCCACGATACGCGGACGGAAGCCGATGTCGCGCGCCCAGTCATAGATGGTCCGCAGTTGCGATTCCCACATCCGCGTCGGCGCGTAGTTGCCCATGCGAATGCGCACCGGCGGCGGTTCGTGCAACAGCTTTTCGTGTTCGTGGATGGCCGTGGTGTGATCGTAGACCATGGTCTTGAACCAGCCGAAGTCGGCATCGATGGCGCCGAGGTGCGAGCGCGGACCGTTGAGGATCGGGCCATGGCATTGGCCGCAGCCGGAGGTGAGCGCAACCACCTGCCCCTGCGGGGCGCCGGCGGGAATTTCAAACCGCCATTTGGCCGGCTGCGCGACGGCGGGCATCTGCTCGAAATAGCGGGCCAGCAGCGCGAGCTCGTTGTCGCTGATCTGACTGCCGATGTAGGCCGGCATGATCCCCCATGGCTTGCGCACGGCCTGGGTGAATTGCGCCACCGTCAATTTGCGTCCGGCGAGATCGGGGCCGAACCCGCCCTCACCCTTCGCGCCGTGGCAATTCCGGCATTGCGTTTCGGCGCCGGTCCACAATTTGATCGCCTGAGCATGTTCGTCACCCTGCGCAGCCGCAAGATTGTGGCTCGCTGCAAGCACGATAACGGCGGCAAGATATTTCTTCATTGCGACCTCCCTGCGCGGCGCTCTGTCGGCGCTCTGCGTCATTGGCAGTCTATCGCATCCGGCGGCCGTTTGAAGGGACCGCGCGACGCGCAATAAGAGCGGCGACACCCGCTTGCAAACCAAACCGTCAGCGTGCGACCGTTGGCGCCAAAAGCATAATAGTGAGGGAGGCGAGCATGGGACTGTGGCGCAGACAATTCCTGCATCTTGCGGCCGGCGCCGCCGCGTTCTCGGCGGTATCGCAACGCGCGCAGGCACAAGCCTATCCCACGCGCCCCGTGACGATGATCGTGCCGTTCCCGGCGGCGGGACCGGCCGACGTGCTGGCGCGCATTCTGAGCGAGCCGATGCGGCAGTCGCTCGGCCAGCCCATCGTGATCGAAAACGTGTCCGGGGCGGCGGGCAGCATCGCGGTCGGCCGTGTCGCGCGCGCGACGCCCGACGGCTACACGCTCATTCTCGGAAATCTGGGCACGCACGTCGTCAACGGCGCGATCTATTCGCTGCAATACGATCTGGTGAAGGACTTCGAGCCGATCTGCCTGCTGCCGACCAATTTCCAATTGCTGATCGCGAAAAGCGGCCTGCCGGCGAAAGACCTGAAAGAACTCATCCCGTGGCTCAAGGCCAATGCCGGCAAGGTCACGATCGGCACCGCCGGTCCCGGCGCTCCGTCGCATCTCACCGCGGTGTACTTCCAGAACGCGCTCGGCACACAGTTTCAATTGGTGCCCTATCGCGGCACGCCGCAGGTGCTGGCGGATCTGGTCGCCGGACAGATCGATCTGGTGTTCGACCAGGCGTCGAGTGCGCTGCCACTGGTGCGCGGCGGCAAGACCAAGACCTACGGCGTCACGTCGCTGCAGCGGCTGGCCGCCGCCTCCGACATTCCGACGCTGCATGAAGGCGGATTGCCGGACTTCCAGGCGTCCTACTGGTTCGGGCTATGGGCGCCCAAGGGCACGCCGGCCAACGTCGTCGCACGGCTCAATATGGCGGTGGTTGCCGCCTTGACCGACGCGGCCGTGAGCAAGCGGCTGACCGATCTCGGCGCAGTGATGCCGCCGCCGGAGCAATTGAAGCCCGAGGCGCTCGGCGCATTGCAGCGTTCGGAAATCGAACGATGGTGGCCGATTATCCGCGCGGCCAACATCAAGGGTGAATGAGTTCAACACGCGTCAAGAAAATCAGAAGGTATACGCCGTCATGAACATTGCGCAGCAGGTTGAAAGTCTCCCGCCTTACGGTAACGGCACGCTTCCCGCCGGCATCCGTTCCCGCATGGTCGACAACAACAACGGCCTCATGGTGCATGTGCTGGAGGCGGGCTTCGAGACGCCGGGCCGGCCGTGCCTGCTGCTGCTGCACGGCTTTCCCGAGCTCGCCTATAGCTGGCGCAAGGTGATGCTGCCGCTTGCGGCCGCGGGCTATCACGTGATCGCGCCCGATCAGCGCGGCTATGGGCGCACCACCGGCTGGGATGGCTCCTACGACGCCGACGGCGATCCGTTCCGCATCCTCAACATGGTCCGCGACGCGACCGGGCTCGTCTATGCGCTCGGCTACAAATCGGTGGCGGGCATCGCGGGGCATGACGCCGGCTCGCCGGTCGCGTGCTGGTCCGCGCTGATCCGGCCCGACATCTTTACCAAGCTCGCGGTCCTGAGCTCGCCGTTTCCGGGGCCGCCGAAGGTCCCGTTCAACACCGCGAATGGCGGCGCGCTGCCGAAGCGGGGGCCGACCGACGACGAGCTTGACGCCGAGCTCGCGAAGCTGCCGCGGCCGCGCAAATATTATCACAACCACCAGCGCGCGGCGCGAAGCCAACGACGATATGCTACACGCGCCGCAGGGGCTGCATGCGTTCTTCCGCGCCTACTACCACTACAAGAGCGCCGACTGGAAAGAGAACAAGCCGTATCAGCTCAAAGCGCGCACCGCCGAGGAGATGGCGAAGGTCCCGACCTATTATGTGATGGACCGCGACAAGGGCATGGCCGAGACGGTCGCGCCGTTCATGCCGTCACCGGCCGAGATCGCCGCCTGCAAATGGCTCACCGACGACGAGCTCAGCGTCTACGTCACCGAATATTCGCGCAACGGCTTCACTGGCGCGCTGCAGGGCTACCGCGTGCGGCGCGGCAACGACCCGCGCACGCTGGCGGAGCTGCGCACCTTCGCCGGCCGCACCGTCGACGTGCCGGTCTGTTTCATCGCCGGCAAGAGCGACTGGGGCTCCTACAAGACGCCGGGCGAGCTCGAGGCGATGCAGGGCCCGGTCTCCACCAAATGGCGCGGCACGCATTTCGTCGACGGCGCCGGCCACTGGGTGCAGCAGGAGCAGCCGGAGAAGACGAGCAAGCTGCTGCTTGAATTCTTCGGAGGATCGCGATGACGTATCCGCGCCGCCGCTTTCTGAATCTCGCGGCCGGCGCGATCGCGCTGCCCGCGCTATCACGGATCGCGCGCGCGCAGGATTACCCGGCGCGGCCGATCACCATGATCGTGCCGTTCCCGCCCGGCGGGCCGAACGACACGCTCGGCCGGATCATGGCGGAGCGCATGCGGGCGACACTCGGCCAGCCCGTCATCGTCGAGAACGTGTCCGGTGCGAATGGGACCATCGGCGTCGGACGCGTGGCGCGCGCAGTGCCCGACGGCTACACCATCGGTGTCGGCACCTGGGCCACGCATGTCGTTAACGGGGCGATCTACGCCCTGCCCTACGACACCGTGAAGGATTTCGAGCCGCTGGTACTGCTCGCGACCAGCGCGCCGGTGCTCGTCGGCAGGATCACCCTGCCTGCGAACAACCTCAAGGAGTTGATCGCCTGGATGAAGGCGAACCCGGACAAGACGACGATGGGCACGGTCGGGCCGGGCAGCCCGCCGCACGTTGCCGGGATCGCCCTCCAAAACCTGACCGATACCCGCTTCCGCTTTGTACCCTATCGCGGCACCGCCCCGGCGCTGCAGGATATGATCGCCGGGCAGATCGATCTCGTGATCAACTCGCCGATCCAGTCGCTGCCGCAGGCGCGCGCCGGCAAGATCAAGACCTACGCCGTGCTCGGCAAAGATCGCTATCCGTCGGCGCCCGACATCCCGACCACGGATGACGCGGGGCTGCCGGGATTCCACATGACAGTCTGGAATGCGCTGTGGGCGGTGAAGGGCACGCCGAAGGACATCATCAATAGGCTCAACGCGGCGGCGGTCGAGGCGCTCGCCGATCCGGCGGTGCAAAAGCGCTTCGCCGAACTGGGCCAGAACATTCCGCCGCGCGCGCAGCAGACGCCCGAAGCGCTCGGCGCGTTGCAAAGAGCCGACATCGAGAAGTGGTGGCCGATCGTCAAGGGGGCCAACATCAAGGGCGAGTAGTTTGGACGCGGGCGGCAAGAAGACCCGCGCCTCTGTGTGGGGAGGATGCTGTGAAATTGTCGTCGCAGATATTTTCTGCAGCTTGCGGCGGGCGCTGCCGCGCTGCCAACCATCTCGCGGTTTGCTTCCGCGCAAGCCTATCCGTCGCGGCCGGTGCGCATCGTCGTCGGCTTTCCGCCCGGCAGCGGTGTCGACGTCGTTGCGCGCCTGATCAGTCCGTCGCTGTCGGAGCGGCTCGGCCAGCCGTTCGTCGTCGAGAACCGGCCCGGCGCCGGCTCAAACATCGCGACCGAAGCCGTCGTGCGCGCGGCGCCCGACGGCTACACGCTGCTGTGGGTCGGCCCGCCGGTTGCGATCAATGCGACGCTCTACGACAAGCTCAATTTCAATTTCCTGCGCGACATCGCGCCGGTCGCGGGCATCAACCGCGAGCCCAACGTCATGTTGGTCAATCCGTCGTTTGAGGCCAAGACGGTCCCCGCGTTCATCGCCTATGCCAAGGCCAATCCGGGCAAGATCAGCATGGCGTCGGTCGGCAACGGCAGCGTCAGCCACGTCGCGGGCGAGCTGTTCAAGATGATGGCCGGCGTCGACATGGTGCATGTGCCGTATCGCGGCAGCGGGCCCGCACTCACCGACCTCATCGGCGGCCGGGTGCAGGTCCTGTTCACCACTACCTCCGCATCGATGCCATTCATCAAGTCCGGCCAGGTGCGCGCGTTGGGCGTCGGCACCGCGGCGCGCTCGGAGGCACTGCCAGACCTTCCGCCGTGAGCGAGTTCGTGCCGGGCTTCGAGGCGAGCAATTTCTACGGCGTCGGCGCGCCGAGGGCGACGCCCACCGACATCATCGACCGGCTCAACAAGGAGATCGGCGCCATCCTTGCCGAGCCCAAGATGAAGGCGCGGCTGGCCGAGCTCGGCGCCACGACGCTTCCGCTGTCGCCCGCCGATTTCCACAAGCTCGTCGCCGACGAAACCGAGAAGTGGGCCAAGGTGGTGAAGTTCTCGGGCGCGCGGCCGGATTGATCCGCGCACGAGGGAGTGTCGCAATGCAACGTCCGCGTCGATTACCGCAGACGGCGGCGATTGCTGCCGCGCTCGCCATGCTATCCGTGGCCTTCGCCCATCATGACGCACGGTCGCAGACCGCGCGAACCATCAAGTTCGTCGTCGCGAGCGCACCGGCCGGCGTCAACGACATCCTGGCGCGGCTCCTCGGCGACCAGGTCGCGCGCGCGCAGAACGTGACCGTGGTGATCGACAACCGGCCGGGCGCGGGCGAAATGATCGGCACGGAGGCGGCGATGCGGGCGGCGCCGGACGGCAACACAGTGCTCTTCGTCGCGAATCCGTTCGTCATCAATCCGCATCTGCGCAAGGCGAGCTACATCCGCTGACCAGCTTCGAGCCGATCTGCCAATTGGTGAGCGCGCCGACGCTGATCGTCGTCAACAGCGCGTCCCCCTATCGCACGCTTGTCCGACCTGCTCGACGATGCCCGCAAGCGGCCCGGCGAGGTGACGGTCGCGAGCATCGGTCCCGGTAGCCCGTTTCATCTGGGCGTTGAGGAACTCAAGCGCGCCGCCAAAGCCGAACTTGATTTTCGTCCCGTACACGGGCAATGCGCTCGCGGTGAATGCGCTGCTCGGCCAGCACGTCACGGCGATGTTCGGCACCTATTCGAACGTGGCGCAGCAGTTGAAGGCCGGCACACTGCGCGCCATCGTCGCCGGCACGCGATCGCGGATCGAGCCGCTGCCGGATTTGCCGACCGTGGCCGAGCAGGGATTCAAGGATTACGACGTGGATGCCTGGTTCGGCGTGCTCGCGCCGGCGAAGACCCCCAAGCCACGATCTCGCAGCTCGCCCAATGGTTCACGGCGGCGATGCAGGTGCCCGAGGCCAGGGAGAAGCTTGTCGCCCAGGGCCTTTATCCGGTCGCCGCTTGCGGCGCGGATTTCGGCGCACATCTTCGCCGGCAAGTCGACGACTACGGCCGCATAATCCGCGAAGCCAACATCAAGGGAGAATAATCAGTTCTTCCGCTCGTCCCCGCGAAAGCGGGAACCCAGAACGTCAAAAGATTCCTGCGATTCCCGCTTTCGCGGGAATGGGCGGAGAGAGCGGCCGAATCCAAACAAATCCGTCAGCCCGGCTTGCGCTCCTCGCGCCAGATGCCGAGCGCTTCCTGCGCCGGACGATCGGAGATCGAGAACAGCACCGAGTCCTTGTTCACCTGGTGCGAATAGGCCTTCCACGGCGGCACGACGAACACGTCGTTGACGCCCCATTCCAGCACCTTGCCGTCGACGTTGGTGGTGCCGCCGCCTTCGGTGCAGACGAAGATGGTGCCGTCGGTCGCGCGATACTTCTCGCCCTTGAAGCCTTTCGGGAACAGGGCAAGGCTCGCGCCCATGGTCGGCAGCACCGGGCCGCCGTTGACCGGATTGACGTAGTGCACGCGGGCGCCGTGACTCTTGTCGATCTCGCCGGCCTTCTTCAGGCGGTCGAGGATCGGGCGGGTGCGCGCATAGGTGTAGTTGATGACGGGGCTGCGGTTGAGCTTCGTCGGCGCGCCGTCCGGCAGCACGCCGGTCGCGTAGAACGCCTCGGAGTCGCCGTCGCCGCGCGTCGTCTTCTGCTTCTTGCTTGTCTTCGTCGTAGAAGTAGTCCGCGAACGACGCTTCGAAGAAATTCACCGCCGGGAAATCCAAGCACGTCGAGCCAGAGCATCGGCTTCTTCGACGGATTGCCGTGGTCGTGCGGCGCCCAGTTCGCGGTGATGACGAAGTCGCCGGGCGCCATGAACGCCTTCTCGCCTTCGACCGCGGTATAGGCGCCCTCGCCGTCGAGCACGAAGCGGATCGCCGACGACACGTGACGGTGGGCGGGCGCGACCTCGCCGGGCAGGATCATCTGCACGCCGGCAAACAGCGTGTTGGTCGCCTTCGACTCGCCGCGCATCGCCGGGTTCTCGAGGATCAGCACGCGGCGCTTGGCTTCCTCGGCGCTGATCAGGCCGCCGGATTCCATCACCAGCGCCTTCACGTCGCTGTAGCGCCAGACATGCGGCGCCACGCGCGTGACCGGCTCCTTGGTGACGACGGAACTCATCACCTTCCAGAGCGGAGCCATGTCGCGCTTGGAGATGCGCTCGTAGAACGCCTCGCGCACCGCGTCGATATTGTGCTTGGGGCCTGGTTTGCCGTTGGTCTTCGACTTCGTCGCTGACGCGGTCGGCATGGGCAGCCTCCTTGGGGTCCGGCGATCCAGATTAGAATAACCTAAAACTGGGAGATAGTACAATATGAAACTATCTCCTCCCTCACAGGTTTCAAGGTGCCTCTCGAAGATCGCATACCTGGCCACCGTCCGCGGAGCGGGAGTGACCGGACTTGGCAGCGGCGGGCCGCGTGTTACCGTTCCGCACCCAAGGATCGGGAACCGGCCAGGTTCTCCGCAAAACAAGAGCTCAGCAATGGCCGAGCATACGACCACCACGATTGCGGTGCGGGGCTGCAACATCAAGCTGATGCGCGGCGGCTCGGGCCCGCCGCTGCTTGTTCCTGCACGGTGCAAGCGGCGCCGGCGCCTGGCTGCCGTTCATGCAGTCGCTGGCCGAGCCGGTTCGACGTGATCGTCCCCGAGCATCCGGGCTTCGGCGACATCCGATACGCCCGACTGGCTCGATAACATCCACGACCTCGCCTATTTCTATCTCGACTTCCTCGAGCAGCTCGATCTCGACCGCGTCCATCTCGTCGGCGTGTCGCTCGGCGGCTGGATCGCGGCCGAGCTCGCGGTCCGCGACACCTACCGGCTCGCCTCGCTGACGCTGGTCGACGCCGCCGGCATCCACGTGCCGGGCGTCGACGCAGGTCGATACCTTCCTGCGCAGCGACGAGCAGCGCATCCGCGATTTCTTCCACGACCAGGCCCGCGCCGACGAGATGATCGCGCGGGTGCTGCGCCCGGAGCTCGAAGACGTCACCATGAAGAACCGGATCGCGACCGCGAAGCTCGCCTGGCAGCCGCGCGCCTACGATCCGCATCTGCACAAATGGCTGCACCGGATCGACGTGCCGACCTTGCTCATCTGGGGCGCCAACGACCGGCTGTTCCCGAAGGAATATGCCTTCGCCTATCAGCAACTGATCCCCGGCTCGAAGGCGGTCATCATTCCCGAATGCGGGCACATCCCGCAGGTCGAGAAGCCCGACTGTCTTCGTCTCCGAGCTGACCGAGTTCATCGACGGCATGAGGATCAAGCAGCATGAAATTCTTCAACTTCCACCTCATGCCCTATCGCCACGCCGACCTCGACGCGATCGAGAAGAACGGCTCCGCCTGGGTCACCTATCTCCAACAGCCACTACGATCCGCAGAAGGGCGCGGAACTCTATCACGAATATCTCGACCAGATGGAGTTCGCCGACACGCTCGGCTTCGACGGCGTCTGCCTCAACGAGCACCACCAGACCGCCTACGGCATGATGCCGATCCCGGGCGTGCTCGCCGGCGCGCTCGCGCGCTCGCGTCAAGCGCGCCAAGCTCGCGATCCTCGGCCGCGCGCTGCCGCTGCTCAACAATCCGCTGATGGTGGCGGAAGAATACGCCATGCTCGACAACCTCACGCGCGGCCGCTTCATCGCCGGCTTCGTGCGCGGCATCGGCGCCGAATATCACGCCATGGGCATCAATCCGGTGATCTCGCAGGAGCGCTTCGCCGAGGCGCACGACCTGATCGTGCGCGCCTGGACCGAGCCCGGGCCGTTCGCCTACGAGGGCAAGCACTACCAGTTCAACTACGTGAATCCGTGGCCGCGGCCCTATCAGACGCCGCATCCGCCGATCTGGATTCCCTCGCAGGGCTCGTCGAGCACGATCAAGTGGGCGGCGCAGAAGCGCTACACCTATGCGCAGACGCTCTCGCCGATCGCGGTGGTGGCGCGCTTCTTCCAGATGTATCGCGACGAGGCCGAGAAGGCGGGCTACACGGCCTCGCCCGACCAGCTCGCCTGGTCGAACACGATCTATGTCGCCGAGACCGACGAGAAGGCGATGCGCGAGGCGAAGCCGCATCTCGAAGCGCTGGTCAACCGCTTCCTCAAGATGCCGGTCGAGATGCTGCTGCCGCCCGGCTACACCAACATCGAGTCGATGAAGCGCGTGCGCGCCGCCAAGGTGACCGGCAAGACCATCCTCGATCGAGGAACTGAACAAGACCGGCGTGGTGATCGTCGGCAGCCCCAACACCGTGCGCGAGAAGCTCGCCGAATATCAGGACCTCGCCGGCTTCAACACCTCGCTGACCAAGACCCAGTTCGGCACGCTGCCCGAACGACATGACGCGCGCCAACATGACGGCGATCGCCGAGGAGATTCTGCCGCATTTCCGCGACCGCCTGCCGCAAGGGAAGCAGCAGGCGGCGGCGGAGTGAGATACGTCGCGTGGGCGAAGGCGCGTGCATGCGCCATGCCCACGCTGATAGCGAACGTGGGCTCTCGCGTCGCTCAGCCCACCCTACGGGAGCACGCGCAGGGAGGACTACCATGAAGCTTCCACGCCGCCAATTTCTGCGCCTCGCCGGACGTCGCCGCCGCCCTCCCCGCCGCTGCCGCGCGTCGGCGATCGCGCAGAGCCTATCCGACGCCGGCCGGTGCGCTGGGTCGTGCCCTATCCGGCCGGCGGCGCGACCGATCTCATCGCCCGGCTGATGGCGCAATGGCTGACGGAGCGGCTCGGCCAGCCGGTCATCATCGACAACCGGCCCGGCGGCGGCACCAATATCGGCACGCAGGCCGTCGTCAACTCGCCGCCCGACGGCTACACGCTCCTGTTCACCGCCTCGACCCACACGATCAACGTGTCGCTGCAATCGCTGCCGTTCAACTTCCTGCGCGACATCACGCTGGTTTCGGGCCTGACCGAGCTGCCGCTGGTGATGGAGGTGAGCCCGAAGCTGCCGGTCAAGACCTCGCGGAGTTCGTCGCCTACGCCAAGGCCAATCCGGGCAAGGTCAATATCGCGTCGTTCGGCGCCGCGACCATCAGCCATCTGGCCATCGAGTTCTTCAAGATGACCACCGGCGTCGACATGGTGCACGTGCCGTACCGCGGCGGCGCGCAGATCATGGCCGATCTCATCTCCGGGCAGATGCAGGCCGCGGTCGACTCGCTGCCGAGCTCGCTGCCGCACATCAAGAGCGGCGCCGTCGCGCGCGCTCGCGCTGCTGTCCGCCGACGCGATCACCGGCTTTGCCCGAGTGCCGGTCGCGCAGCGAGATCGATCCCGGGCTTGGAGGTGCGCACGTTCTCCGGCGTCGGCGCGCCGAGCGGCACGCCGCCCGAGATCATCGAGCGGCTCAACCGCGAGATCAATGCCGGGCTCGCGAACCCGACCATCAAGGCGCGCTTCGCCGACGTCGGCGCGTCGCCGGTCATCATCACGTCCGCCGAGGCCAATGCCTTCGTGAAGGCCCAGACCGAGAAATGGGCGAAGGTGATCAAGAGCGCCGGCATCAAGGCGGAGTAGTTCCTGATCAAGAGTCGGCTCAATCAGTGCCGCCAACGACAGTCTGGAGCAGGCAATCGGCGCGGCGCGCGGCGTGCGAGCACATCACGGACCTGCGCTGCAGCCGCGCCGCTGATCGGCGAAATATCGAAGCGCGCTTGGCAGCGTATGCGAGAAAGAGAGGGATAGCGATGGTGGCATCGAAGGCATGAGGAGCGCGGCGAGGCGCGCAGGCGGCACGTGAGGGGACGTAAATATCGGAAGCGCCGTGCGAATTCCCGACGACATGAGCGGCATCAAAGCCCTATGCTCGTGATTCGACACGAGATACATGATGAGCGGCACATGAGGCAGATCACGCTCTTCTCGCAAAGAGACATGGAAGACGATAATGATTTTCTTTTAATTGAGCGATTCAGGCTTAGTAGCATTACAGGAAATGAAGTAGGTGCGAGCGCGCGACTCGACTTCGCAGCGCTCGATCGCGAGATTGATGTAGGGCACACAGCGCTGATAGAGGATATGATATCGATTAGTGAACGAGTAACGCGTTAATGACATTAGGAAATGGCGACGATAGAAAGGAGCAGGAAGCGCCTAAGGTGACTTCACGGACATTGATGTAGTGGATAGTATTGAAGCAGGTAGTATGAGAGAAGGAAGTGACGCTGTAGAAGGAGATAGGGCTCGCGATACAATAGAAGCGGGAGGCATCGAACGGAGTGACTGCGCATGCGCCTGCACAACGGCGGAAGCGTGATAGGCAGTGGCGAGTGCGGTGCAGTGATTCTCTGCAACGCTGTAGACAAATGACGCGGCATTGCGGCTTGACGCAGCGAAGCATGGTGAGCGCGACGATACTCGGTTGGAAGGGGATATGCCTGCGCATGTGAGTGGCAACAAGTAGCGCATAGAGGTAGTAAGTGCGGCCTCGCGCGAAGCGAATATACAGATAGATATTATTGCGAGAGTAGAAGTAGGCAACAGGGTCGCTGAGGGGCGAGGCAGCGGCGACGGTGAAGCTTGAGAACACGAGTATCGTTGCGAGCCTGATGAAACTGCGACGAGCATGAATGACGCGCGAATAAACTTTGGCTTATGCTGCGGCGGCGTCGAGCGGCGCGACGAGTTTCATGCCGGCGATCTGAACGCCCTCGGCCGCGACGCCCTTCCCGCTGTTCCTTGGGAATGGGACGTGACGTCCGGATCGCGAAGCCACAGCCGCAAGAGATGCCGCCGCCGGTTCTCCTCCGGCCAGTCGTCGAAGCGGCGGCGGCTGTGCAGCGTCACACTAGTTGTTGAGGAACTGGATATCACCCGGCTCGAACTCCATGTCGGCCGCATATTACGTGACGATCGCCCGATAGTAGTCGATGGCCTCCCGCTGCGTAGGCGTCAGCGGCGGCACGCCCGGCAGGCGAAACACCTTCTCGATGGTCGAACCGGCGCCGATGGCGCTGAAAAACCCTTCGGTGAAGAAGAAGATCGGCTGCTTGAACCAGGGACTTGTAGCCGGGCGTACATCTCGCCGTTGTGCGAGCGGTAGAAGTCCTGGGTCAGCACCTCTACGAGATCGGGCCGGTCATTCCAGCATCTTGTTGTAGACGGTCACCGAGCTCGCCACGCGGCTCTCGCCGCCGGCCTTGGCCTTCTGCAGGCACAAAAGCCCGACGTAATCGCATGCGTCGGAATGAAAGCGAATCTCCGCGTTGGTGTTGTAGCTACGCCCCTCGTTCTCGTAGTTCAGGCCGAGGTTCTTCACGTGACCGAGCACGTGACCGAATTTGTTCTGCGCCATCTTCTCGCCGAGGTAGGCGCCAAGCCCGAGATAGCCGATGGCCACGCCTTCGCGATCGAGCACGTCGACGGGAAAATTGCGCATCAGCACCATGCCGCGCCCATCGACGAAGCTCCCGGCGCACATCGGCCATGAGGTCGGCAACGCGCTTGCAGCGGGAAAGTTGTCGCGCGACACCTCGATGATGGGTCGTCCCGGTCGCGCGGAACGCAGCGACCGCCGCGATGATATCCTGTCGATCGATCCTCGCTGAGGTAACGATAAGCCCAGTCGCGCACCGGCCCGAGCGACTCCGGGACCCAACCGGCAGGATCCTGCGACCGGCTGCATGGCAACCGCAAGCGTTCGCTTGGCAGCTCTGGAAGGTGCGGAAGTCCGACATGACGGGTCTCTTGGGTGCTGCTGCTGGAACCGGGGAACGCCGGATTTTAGGCTCCGGCGATCAGGCCGGCAAGTTGGGCCGCCCGAAGCTCGGGGGCAGCACAGGTCAGGTATTCACCGCGCCGCCGTCGACCGCGATCACCTGGCCGGTGACGAAATCGCTGTCGGCCGAAGCGAGGAACACCAGCGCCCCGAGCAGATCCTGCGGATGGCCGTCGCGCTTGATGGCGCGGCGCTGGATCGCGTTGTCGCGCGAGCACTTGACATGGGTCGGGATTGTTCTCGACCACGCTGTCGGACAGCGTGAAGCCCGGCGCCAGCGTGTTGACGCAGATGCCGGAGCCGCCGACCGCGCGCGAGAGCGAGCGCGTGAAGGCGACGATCGCGCCCTTCGACGTGGTGTAGTGCAGCATCTGCGGCATGCCGCGGAACACCGAGCCCGAGCCGATATTGATGATCTTGCCGTAGCCCTTGGCGCGCATGTGCGGCACGACGTGCTTGGCCATCAGGAACGGCCCGCGCACGTTCACCGCCATCACCTTGTCCCACACCGCGACGTCGATCTCGGTGAAGTCGCTGCTCCTCGAGCTGCGAGTAGAGCGCGGCGTTGTTGACCAGGATATCGATCTTGCCGAAGCGCTCGATGGTCTTGGCGACCAGCGCCTTGACCTGGCTCTCGTCGCTGACGTCGCAGACCATGCTGGCGGTGGCGTTGCGGCCGTGCTTGCCGGCGAGCTCCTCCGCCAGCGCGCTGCCGTCGGCGATGTCGGCGATCATCACCTCGGCGCCTTCGGCCGCGAGCGCCTGCGAATAGTGGCGCCCGATGCCTTTGGCGCCGCCGGTGACGATGGCGCTGCGTCCGGCCGAGCCGTCGCCATGGTCAGTGCTCTTTGCCGGTGTGCTTGCGCACGAACTTCTCGAACGCCTCGAGCTGCAGCTTGACCATGTCCTTGGTCGGCTGGTCGGTGAGCTCGAGCGAGCCTTCGGCGAACTTCTTGGCCGAGAAGTTCACGAACACCTCCGGCCGGATCAAGATCACCGCCTCGACCGAGGTCAGGCACTGGCGCAGGTGATACTGCATGCGCGAGCCGCCGAGCAGCCCGCCGGCGCAGGACTGGATCGCCACCGGCTTGCCCTTGAACGGATCGTCCTTCATGCGCGAGGTCCAGTCGATGGCGTTCTTCAGGCCGCCCGGAATGGTCCAGTTGTATTCCGGCGAGACGATGATCACGCCGTCGGCCTTGCGGATGGCGTCGGCCCAGGCCGTCACCGGCGCGGGGAAGCCCGCGCTCTGCATGTCGAAATTGTAGATCGGGATGTCGGCCCACGACGGCGCCGGCGTAATCTTCATGCCGGCGGGCGCCAGCGACGGCAGCGCGCGCTGCAGCGCGGCATTGAACGACGCCTTGCGCAGCGAGCCGCAGATGGAAACGATGTTCAGATCGGCCATGTCGTCCCCGTTGTTGATGCGGTTCGGTTATTGCGAATCGGCGGCTGCGTCCGAGCGATTGACCTCGCGTCGCTATTGCTGCTCGATGCCCGCCTTTTCGCGCACCGCCTTCCAGCGTTCGATCTCGCCTGCGATGTGCGCCGCAGCTCGTCCGGCGTCGAAGAGCTTCACCAGCGCGCCGACCTTGGCGATCTGCGCGCGCACGCTGTCGGTCGCGAGCAGTTCGCGCATCGCCTTGTTGGTCTTCTCGACGATCGCCGCCGGCGTTCCGGCCGGGAACGCGAGGCCGTACCAGCTCGTCACGTCGTAGCCGGGCAGGCCCGATCTCCGCCAAGGTCGGGATGTCCGGCACGGTCGGGAAGCGCTGCGGCGAGGTCACGCCGATCGCGCGCATCTTGCCGGCCTGAACCTGGCCCTGCACGGTCTGGATCAGCTCGATCACCATCTGCACTTCGCCCGCGATCAGTCCGGTGAGCGTGGCCGGCGTCGACTTGTAGGGCACGTGCAGGATGTCGAGCCCGGCCATCTGCTTCATGATATTCGGCGGCGAAATGCTGGGTGGTGCCGACGCCCGGGACTGCCGAAGTTGAGCTTGCCGGGATTGGCCTTGGCATGCGCGATGAGGCCCTTGAGGTCCTTGGCCGGGAAGTCCGGCGCGGTGACCAGCATCAGGCCCGCGGTGCCGACCATCGACACCATCTGGAAATCGTTGACCGAGTCGTAGCGCAGCGACTTGTACATCGCCGGGCGCGATGGCGTGCGCGTTGCTCATCATCAGCGCGGTGTAGCCGTCCTTGGCCGACCTCGCGACCTGCTCGGCGGCGGTCGTGCCGCCGGCGCCGACGCGGTTCTCGACCACGACCGGCTGGCCGAGCGCCTTCGACAGCGGCTCCGCGACGATGCGCGCGGCGATGTCGGTGCCGCCGCCGGCGCCGAAGCCGACGATGATGCGGATCGGCCGGCGTCGGCCAGTCCTGCGCCTGCGACGGGATTGCAACGACGGAAAGGGCGAGCGACGCACAGCGCGAGCCGCGATGCTGCAACCGACTTGTCATGCGAGGCCCTCCCCGTCTCCTGAGCGCAGCGTCGCGAGGTTCGATCCGCGCTGTTAATTGTCTCGCAAGCGAACGGATCCGACCGGGCTCGCGGCCTTACGATGCACCCGACCGCTCCGGGGATGACGCGAGTAGCGTCTCTACTTCTCGTCCTCGATCGGATTGACCAGCACGCCGACGCCTTCGATGTCGATCTCGCAGGTGTCGCCGCCCTTCATGAACACCGGAGGCTTGCGCGCGAAGCCGACGCCGGACGGCGTGCCGGTGATGATGATGTCGCCGGGCTCGAGCGTGATGCCCTGGGTGATGTAGACCAGCGTCTCGGCGACCGGGAACATCATGTTGTCGGTGTTGTCGGACTGCATGGTGTTGCCGTTGAGCCGGGTCTGGATCTTCAGGCCCTTGCCGCCGGGCGGCACTTCATCGGCGGTGACCATCCAGGGGCCGAAGCCGCCGGTCTTGTCGAAGTTCTTGCCCATGTCCCACTGCGTGGTCTTGCGCTGGAATTCGCGCACCGAGCCTTCGTTGAAGCACGGAAAAGCCGGCGATGCAGGAATAGGCGTTGTCCATGGTGAGGTGGCGCGCCTTCTTGCCGATCACGACCACCATCTCGGCCTCGTAGTCGAGCGTGTCGGACACCTTCGGCCGCACGATCGCCTGCTGGTGCGGCACCAGCGAGGTCTGGCAGCGGAAGAAGATGGTCGGGAATTTCGGCACGTTGTCGCGATTGAAGCCTTCCTTGACGTGCTCGAGGTAGTTCAGGCCGAGGCAGATGTTCTTCGGCGGCCGCGACACCGGCAGGCCGAACTTCAAGCCCTTCATCGGCTTGCGGGCGCTGGCGGGCGCCTTCTTGGCGAGGTCGCCGAGGGCTTTGAGGTCGCCGTTGTTCTGGGCCAGCACGTCGGCGAGGTTGGTCGGCACCTTGGCGTCGACCGCCTGCAGGTCGATCACGTTGTCGCCCTCGACCACGCCCAGGCGCAATCCCTCATTCGATTGAAATCCTACAATCTTCATGGCTATCGACGCTCCTGTCTGCTGAGGGGCGGGACTATACGAAGCGCCGGAAAGCGCGTCTATACGCCAGACCTCTAAAACCGGATCGATTTTCGGTCCTGCCGGCTTGATGCCATTGCAGAAACGGGTCGCGGCCGGCCCTGCACATGCCGCAGCGATGCCCGCCAGCCAAGGAGGCATGACGCTTGAGCACCGCCTTGAAACGAAAGCCGGATACGGCCCCGATCGAGCGCATCGAGACGCGCGTCGCCGCCATGGATTGGGCACGCGCCGGCGCCGACCTCGACCGCTATGGCTGGCGCTGCTCGAGGGCCTCGTCACCGCGCACGAATGCGAGGCGCTGGCCGAGCTCTACGACGACGAGAGCGCTTCCGCAGCACGATCGTGATGGCGCGGCACGGCTTCGGCCGCGGCGAGTACAAGTATTTCGCCTATCCGTTGCCGGACATCGTCGCGGCATTGCGCCCGGCGCTCTATGCGCAGCTCGTGCCGATCGCCAATCGCTGGAACGAGGCGATGAGGATCGCGGTGCGCTATCCGACGACGCATGCCGACTTCATCAAGCGCTGCCACGCGGCCGGCCAGACGCGGCCGACGCCGCTGCTCCTGCAATACGGCGCAGGCGACTACAACTGCCTGCACCAGGACCTCTATGGCGAGCACGTCTTCCCGCTCCAGGTGGTGATCCTGCTGTCGGAGCCGGACGAGGATTTCACCGGCGGCGAGTTCGTGCTGACCGAGCAGCGGCCGCGCATGCAGTCGCGCGCCGCAGGTCGTGCCGCTGCGGCGCGGCGACGCCGCGGTGTTCGCGGTTCACCATCGTCCGGTGCAGGGCACGCGCGGGACCTATCGCGTCACCATGCGGCACGGCGTCAGCCGCTGCGCTCCGGCCATCGCCAGACCGCCGGCATCATCTTCCACGACGCGAAGTAGCGTTCGAGGCGGCGTCAGCCTTGCGCTTCAGCGCCTGCACCGAGAAATAGCCGTTCGGATCGGTCCACGCCGCGACCGGCGTCCAGCCCGAGCCGCGCGCCATCGCGCCGAAGGACTCCAGCGTGTACTTGTAGCTGTTCTCGGTATGGATGGTTTCGCCGGCGCGGAATTCGAACGAGCGGCCGGCCACCCTCACCTTCTGGCGCTTGCGGCTGGCGAGATGCATTTCGATGCGCTGCCGCTCGGTGTTGTAGAACGCCTGGTGGCAGAACGCGCCGAGATCGAAATTCCCGCCAAGCTCGCGATTGATGCGCGTCAGCAGATTGAGATTGAAGCGCGCGGTGACGCCGGCGGCGTCGTTGTAGGCGGCGTTGAGGATCGCTCGCGTCCTTGACGAGATCGAAGCCGATGATCAGCGTCGCATCGTTGCCGAGCATCGTGGCGGCATGGCTGCAGGAAGCGCCGCGGCGTCGTGCGGCTCGAAATTGCCGATGGTCGATCCCGGGAAGAAGCCGACGCGCGGCCGCGACGCGATCGCCGCGCGGCAGCTGGAACGGCTTGGTGAAATCGGCCTCGACCGGAAGCACCGTCAGGCGCGGATAGTCGCGCCGCAGCTCGGCCGCTTCCTGCAGCAGCATCTCGGAGGAGATGTCGACCGGCACATAGGCGGCGATCGCCGGCGCCGCGTCGAGCAGCATGCGCGCCTTGCGCGTCGAGCCGGTGCCGAATTCGATCAGCGCGGCGTCGTGCCGGCATCGAGCGCCGCCATATCGGCGGCGTGGTTCTCGAGGATCGCGAGCTCGCAGCGGGTCGGATAGTATTCCGGCAGCCGCGTGATCTCTTCGAACAGCTGCGAGCCAGGTCTCGTCGTAGAAATATTTCGGCGAGAGCCGCTTCGGCCGCGCCGACAGGCCGGCGAGGACGTCGTGCGCGAAATCGCGACTCCGCGACGTCGGGCACATGCCGAAGCGCAGTCTGGGCCAGTGCAGCCATGGTCGCCTCCCTGCTGCTCGTTCAGTCGCCGTAGTCGGCAAGCCGCAAGCCCGCTGAACTGCCAGCGCGCCGGCGGATAGAAGAAATTGCGGTAGCTCGGGCGGGAATGGCCCGCGGGCGTCGCATGCGAGGAGCCGCGCAGCACCATCTGGTTGACCATGAACTTGCCGTTGTACTCGCCGAGCGCGCCGGCGGCGGCGCGATAGCCGGGATAGGGCGAATAGGCGCTGCGCGTCCATTGCCAGACGATGCCGAAGGCGTCGTCGATCAGGCCGGCGCTGCGCCGCGACCTCCCATTCCTGCTCGGTCGGCAGATCCTTGCCCATCCAGCGCGCGAAGGCGTCGGCTTCGTAGTAGCTGACATGGCAGACCGGCGCGCCGGGATCGACCGGCCGCAGGCCCGCGAGCGTCAGCGTGTGCGACACGCCGTCGACCTTGCGCCAATAGCCGGGCGCCTCCCAGCCTTCCGCCTGCACCGTCGCCCAGCCGTCCGACAGCCACAGCGACGGCGTCGCGTAGCCGCCGTCGGCGATGAAATCGAGCCACTGCGCATTGGTGACGAGCGAGCGCGCGATCCGCACCGGCCGCAGATAGGTCTGGTGCGCGGGCCCTTCGTTGTCGAAGCAGTAGCCGTCGCCGGCAAAGCCGATGCTGTGGAGGCCGTCCGGCATCGCGACAAATCCCGGCCGCGGATTTCTTCGGCGCCGGCGGAATCCGGCCGGCGTCGTAGGCCGGCGCGACCGGATTCAGCGAAAACGCGTGCAGGATGTCGGTGAGGAGCAGCTCCTGATGCTGCTGCTCGTGATTGAGGCCGATCTCGAGGATGCGCAGCACCTCGGCGAGCTGCGATCTCGTCGGCCTCGTCGACAGCCGCACGCACCGCGGCATCGACATGCGCGCGATAGGCCGCGACCTCGCTGTTCGCCGGCCGCGTCACCAGTCCGCGCTGCGGCCGCGCATGCCGCGGGCCGGCCGCGACATAGTAGGAGTTGAACAGGTAGGCGAATTGCTGGTCGAAGACGCGGTAGCCCGGCAGATGCGGCAGCAGCAGGAATTGCTCGAAGAACCAGGTGGTGTGCGCCCGATGCCATTTGGTCGGGCTGGCGTCGGGCATCGACTGGACGACCTGGTCCTCGTCGCGAGAGCGGCGCCGCGCGCCGCTCGGTCTCGCCGCGCACCTCCCGGAAGGCCTCGACCCAGGCGCGCGCGCATCATTGCTCGCGCGCGCCGCGGCCGTGCCCGGCATCGGCGGTGACATTGCTTTGGCCGCGAAAGCTGCGGATGGCTGGTGAAGCCATGCCCAATCCCCTCTGGGGTAGATGACGACTGCCCCGTTGGAGACGAAACGGCCCTAGCGGGCCGAGGTTCCATACGGCATACGATATGACGAGCAGCTGTGGCGCGGCCAAGGGCCGATTCGACGCAGGGCTGATTTGTCGCAGCCGGAAACGCGATAGAATCAACGCGTTAGCGCGGCGAACGCGACCGAATTAAAGTTCGGTCACGTCGGACTTGTGGCTATTTCACCGCGTTGACGCCGGCGGTCGCGGCCACGCCGTTCTGCTGGCCGGTGCCGCCGCTTACGCCGATGGCGCCGATGATCTTGCCGTCCACGATGATCGGGAGGCCGCCCTCGGATGCGGTCGGCCGCGCCTCGTCGGGGAAGGTCATGAAGGCGACATTGCCGGCGGCGAATTGGTCGACGAACACCTTGCTCGGACCGGCGGAACAGCGCCGAGGTGCGGGCCTTGGCGGTGGCAAGCAGGAACGACGCATTCTGCGTGCCGTCCATCTTCTCGAAATAGATGACGCTGCCCTCCGGGCCCGACGACGCCACCGCCATGCGCCAGTTGTTCTTGCGCGCTTCCGCAAGCGCCGCCGTGGCGGCCGCCTTGGCCTGCTCGGCGTTGATCGGCAGGCCGTATTCGGGCGCCGGAGGCGACGCGGGCAGCGCGCCGGCGGCGGGGCCGGTTGCTGAGCCAGCAGCCGGCCCGGCGGCGCAAACGGCCGCACCGATCATCAACGCCATCACCATGCGCATTGGCATCCTAAGCCTCCCGATCCCCAGAACCGTCCATCCGCAGCCGCCGCCGCCGTCACGATGTGGTCGGAAACATGCCGTTCACATGCCGTTCCTGCGAATTCGCGGGCATACTGCCGCGGCTCGCGCAAGGTCCGGCGAATACCCGGCTAAGATAGGCGAGTTGCGGCAAGGCCAGCAAGGATGCTCGAGGCGCGGATGCTTGCGGCGGCGACCGATCCGGGGGAACAATAGCCAGCATCACAACAACGGACGGCGATATGCGACTCGAGATTTCTGGGCTTGGCCCTCGCCCCTCCTGGCGATCATCACGGCGGGGGCGCCGACCGCGGCCTTCGGCCAGCCCAACTGCCGCAACACCGGCCAACTTCGACAAGTGGCTGGCCGAATTCAAACGCGAGGCCGCCGCCCAGAAGATTTCCGCCTCGGCGATCGCCGCCGCCTCGCCGTTCCTGAAATTCGATCAGCGCATCATCAATATCGACCGCGGGCAGCGGTTCTTCGCGCAGAACTTCCTCGACTTCTCCAAGAAGCTGATCCCGGCCTACCGGCTCGCAGCGCGGCGGGCAGCTGATCAAGAAGCACCAGGACATCTTCCAGCGCATCGACAAGGATTTCGGCGTGCCGGCGCCGGTGATCGTCGCGTTCTGGGGACTGGAGAGCGATTTCGGCGCCAGCGCCGGCAAGGAGCAGGTGCTGCCTGCGCTGGCGACGCTCGCCTATGACTGCCGCCGGCCCGAGCTGTTCCGCCCGCGCCTGTTCGACGCGCTGCGCATGATCGAGCGCGGCGACCTGCGCCCGGAGGAGATGATCGGCTCCTGGGCCGGCGAGCTCGGCCAGACCCAGATGATGACGTCGGAATATTACCGCAGCGCCGTCGACTATGACGGCGACGGCCGGCGCAATCTGATCCGCAGCGTGCCGGACGTGCTCGCCTCGACCGCGAACTATCTGCATGCATCTGGGATGGAAGCGCGGCCAGCCCTGGATCCAGGAGGTGCGCGTTCCGCAGAACCTGCCGTGGGACCAGGCCGACCTTTCGATCCAGCATCCGCGATCGCAATGGGCGAAGTGGGGCGTGACGCGCGCCGACGGCAAGCCGCTCGAAACCGACGCCCTGCCGGCGTCGCTGGTGCTGCCGATGGGCCGCTTCGGGCCGGCCTTCCTCGCCTTCGACAATTTCAAGGTCTACACCGAGTGGAACAACTCGCTGATCTATTCGCTGACCGCCGCCTACTACGCGACACGGCTCGCCGGCGCGCCGGCCTACAATCCCGGCATGGGCGACAAGATTCCCGGGCTTGAGCGGCGACGAAATGCGCGAGCTGCAGACGCTTGCTCGACCAAGCGCGGATTTGATGTCGGCCGGATCGACGGCATACTGGGGCTGAAAAGCCGCCAGGCGGTCCGCGCCATGCAGATCAAGCTCAAGCTGCCGGCCGATTCCTGGCCGACCGCGGAACTGCTCGGCCGGTTGCGCGGCGCAAGCTGAAACAAAAAGAGCCGGAGGAAACACATGACCGTCATCCGCGCGCTCGCCGCTCGCGCTCGCTTGCGTCATCGCGAGCGGTCAAGCGTTTGCGCAGGGCGCGTCCGACGCGGCGAGCTATCCCAACCGGATCGTGCGGCTGATCGTGCCGTTCCCGCCCGGCGGCCCGGCCGACGTGATCGCGCGCTTCGTCGGACAGAAGCTGAGCGAGGACTGGGGCCAGACCGTCGTGGTCGAGAACCGCCCCGGCGGCAACACCGCGATCGCCGCCCAGCAGGTCGCGCGCTCCGCGCCCGACGGCTACACGCTGCTGATCCCCATGGACACCACCATGGTGCTCAATCCGCTGACGCTGCACGAACCTGCCTTACGAGCCGCTGAAGGATTTCATCCCGGTCACCATGCTGACCAAGAACATGTCGCTGGTGGTGACGCGGATGGCGGGGCCGAAGTCGATCAAGGAGCTGATCGAACAGGCCAAGGCGCGGCCCGGCACGATGAACATGGGCGCCGGCACGATCACGTCGCGGCTCGGCGCGGTGCTGTTCGCCAAGACCGCCGGCATCGACGTCCAGCTCATTCCGTTCAAGGGCAGCGCCGAGATCGGCCAGGCGGTGCTCGCCGGCACCGTCGACTTCGCGCTCGATTCGACCGGCACCGCGCTGCCGCTGGTCCAGGGCGGGCAGTACCGCGCGCTGGCGAAATACACCAACCAGCCGCTGCCGATGTTTCCCGGCGTGCCGAGCCTGAGCGAAGCCGCCGGCCTGCCCTCGATCGAC
Organism: uncultured Alphaproteobacteria bacterium; assembly: GCA_963850705.1. Classification (GTDB taxonomy): domain Bacteria; phylum Pseudomonadota; class Alphaproteobacteria; order Rhizobiales; family Xanthobacteraceae; genus VAZQ01. Next base: position 56,494 of record CAWKMR010000031.1, read on the forward strand.
GAGAGCTCGACCTGGATCGCGATCGCGGCGCCGGCGGGCACGCCGCGCCCGATCGTCGAGAAGATCCAGAACGCCGTCGCCAAGATCTATGCCGACAGGCCGACCCTGGAGCAAGCTCGAGAAGGTCGGCATCAATGCCGTCAACTCGACGTCGGACGAGCTCATCGAGTTCATCCGCAGCGAGACCGCGCGCTGGTCGCAGGTTCTCAAGGAAAACAGCCATCTCTTGAAGATGGATCAATAAGTCACAACAACAACGCTGTCATCACGGAGTAACCCATGGACACCGGCGCCAATGTCGCGAGCTATTCGGCCGCGAATTATTTCATCGAAGGCCTCAACGAGGTCGGGATCGACTACCTGTTCTCGAACATGGGCACCGATCACGCGCCGATCATCGAGGCGTTCGCCGGCCGCAAGCGGCGCGGCCAGAAAGTCCCGACCATCGTCGTGTGCCCGCATGAGAACACCGCCGCGCATATGGCCGGCGGCTACGCCATGGTGACCGGCCGCGGCCAGGGCGTGCTGGTGCATGTCGACGTCGGCACCGCCAACACCGCGAACGCCATGCACAACCTCTATCGCAGCCGGCTGCCGGTGCTGCTGATGGCGGGCAAGGCGCCGTTCACCACCCACGGCGAATTGACCGGCACGCGCGACAACTACGTGCACTTCGTGCAGGAGCCGTTCGACCAGGGCAGCCTGGTGCGGCCCTACACCAAATGGGAATGGACGCTGCCGTCCGGCATCGTCGCCAAGGAGGTGATCCGCCGCGCCCACACCATCATGCAGAGCGACCCGAAGGGGCCGGTCTACCTGATGCTGCCGCGCGAAATCCTCACCGAGGTCTGGGCCGACGACGACGTGCGCTCGTATCCCGGCGAACGCTACGGCGCGACCGAACCGACCGGCGCCGACCCGCGCCTGATCGACAAGCTCGCGGATGCGCTGCTGGCGTCGAGCTATCCGATCCTGCTCGCCTCCTATGCCGGCCGCACGCCGGGCGCGTCGGATGCGATCGAGCAGCTCGCCGAGTTCGCCGGCATCCGCCTGTTCGAAGCCAACATGGTCAACAATATCGGCCACGAAGGTCCCTGCTTCTGCGGCTTCGCCGGCGGCCCGCACATCGAGAAGGCCGACTTCGGCCTGCTGGTCGACGTCGACGTTCCGTTCTTCCCGCGCGAGACCAAGGTCAACGAGAAGACCTTCTGGGGCCAGATCGACGTCGACGTGCTCAAGGGCGGCTCGCCGATGTGGAGCTTCCCGGCGAACCTGCGCCTGCAGGGCAACAGCGCGCGCATCGTCGAGCAGCTGCTCGAGGCCGTGAAGCAGAAGGCGTCGCCGGCGTTCCGCGCCGCGGCCAAGGCGCGCGTCGCGGAGCTCGCCGAACAGAAGGCGAAGCGCAAGCAAAGCGCCGCCGAGCTCGCCGCCAATCAGGGCAAGGTCGGCGCGATCAACGCGCACTATCTCTGCGCCGAGCTCGCCAAGCGCATCGCACGCCAAGGACATCATCTTTGCGGAAGCCGCGCGCAATTCGCCGGCGGTGCAGCAGCAGATTCCGCGGCCGCTGCCCGGCACGCTGACCCGCGTCGGCGGCGGCGGGCTCGGCTCATCGGGCGGCATGGCGCTCGGCGCCAAGCTCGCGGCGCCGGACCGCATGATGATCCAGATCGTCGGCGACGGCAGCTTCTATTTCAACGTGCCGAGCTCGGTCTACGGCGCGTCGAAGCAGTACAAGCTGCCGATCCTCTCGATCGTGCTCGACAACGGCGGCTGGTCGGCGGTGAAGGAATCGACGCTGCGCGTCTATCCGGACGGCGACGCCAAGGTCGAGGACGAGTTCGCGGCCAATCTGCCGAGCGACGTCGACTTCTCCAAGGTCGGCGAGGCGTTCGGCGCCTATGGCGAGAAGGTCACCGACCCGGCGCAGGTGCCGGCGGCGCTCGACCGCGCCATCAAGGAAGTGAGGGGCGGCCGCACCGCCGTGCTGCATGTGACGGTGACAAGGCTGTAAGACGGCGCCGCACGTCCGCTGAAGCCTGTTGATGCGCCCTCTCCCCTTGCGGGAGAGGGCGTACTCGACTGTCTCAGCGGCATTGCAATCGGGTGAGGGGTGCTTCGTCCACCCCTCACCCATTTGCGTTTGTGGTACTTTCTGAGAGCCCTCTCCCGCAAGGGGAGAGGGCACAGTCAATAACCGTCGCGCACTCGGCGCGACTCTCCGACAGCCCTACTTCTTCACCATCGCTCCGCACCACCGGCACCCAGCGCGCGACCTCGGCCTTCACGAAATCGGTCAGCTCGGCCGGCGACATCAGCCGCGGCTCCTCGCCTTCGTCCTCGAAGTGCTTCTTCAGCGCCGGCTTCACCGCGATGGCGCGGACCTCGCGGTTGATTGCATCGACGATCGGTCTTCGGCATCCCCACCGGCCCGCTGATCATGGTCCAGGTCGTCGTCACGATGTCGGGATAGCCGAGCTCGCTCAGCGTCGGCAGGTCCGGCAGTTGCGGCAGCCGCTTGCGCGGACGACACGCCGAGCGGGATGAGCGTCCCGGCCTGGATGTGCTGGCGCGCCGTCGCCCAGTTGAGTGCGCCGACCGTCACGCGGCCGGCCAGCAGATCGACCACCGCCGCGCTGCCGGCGCGATACGGGACGTGCACGGCGTTGAGCTTCTCCTTCACCACCACATATTCGAACACGATATGCCCGACGGTGCCGGTGCCGGACGACACGTAGGGCATTTCCTTCGGCAGCCCCCGCGCATAGGCCAGCATGTCCTGCATCGACTTCACGCCGATGGAAGGATGCGCAACAATGACGCTCGGCGCGCCGCCGAGGAACGCGATGTGGGTGAAATCCTTGACCGGATCGAAGCCGGGATTGTCGCTCAGCGCCGCCGCCAGCACGTGCACCGACATGCCGCCGCTGCCGACCGTGTAGCCGTCGGGATCGGAGCGCGCGAGCGCCGCAGCGCCGATCAGCCCGCCGCCGCCGGTACGGTTCTCGACCACGAATTGCTGGCCGAAGATTGTCCCGAGATGCTCGGCGAACAGGCGCGCCGCCACGTCCGCGGCGCCGCCCGCGCCATAGGGCACCAGCATCTTGATCGGCTTCGACGGCCATTCGCCCTTTTGCGCGAACGCGGTCCCCGCCACGCCGCAGGCAATCGCAAACAGCAGAACCAGTTTCTTCATCGCGTTCTCCGGGACAAATTCATCGCTCAAGCAGCCCGTGGCGCCACGCGCACGCCGAGCCGTTGCAGGCGCGGCAGCACCTCCGCGCAGAAGAAGGGAAGCTCCTTGAGATAGTTCACGCCCGACACCGCGATGCCGGTCAGACCCGCCGACGAGAGATCGGCGAGTTGCTTCGCCACCTGGTCGGGATCGCCGACAATGGAAAGCCCGCCCATACCTTCGGTGTATTGCCGGCGCTTGAGGTTGAACTCCTCCATCGGCACGGTCTGCGGCGTGATGTTCTTGATCGCGAGAATGCTGTCGACCGCCGTCCAGTCGGCAAGATCGACGCTCCAGTGCTGGTAGTATTCCTTCGCTTGCTTCTCGCTCGGCTGGCAGGTGATGACGCCGACGGTATAGACGCCGATCTCGCGGCCGAGGTCCTTGGCGGCGTTCTTCACGGTCGCGACCCGCTGCGCGGTCTCGTCGATCGATACGCGCGACGGACGCACGAAGAAGGCGTCGCAGTTGCGGATCGCGAATGCCTGCCCGGTCGCCGACGCGCCGGCATTCATGATCACCGGCCGCGTGCCGCCGTAGGGCTTCGGCTTGGCGCGGATGCCCTTGAGCTTGAGGAAGCGGCCCTCGAAATCGAAATCCTCGCGGTCCGACCACGCGAGCTTGATGGCGTCGATCCATTCCTGCGCAAAGTCGTAGCGCGCCTCGTGCTCGCGCTGCTCGACGCCGAACATCTCGAACTCGCCCTCGTTCCAGCCGACGACGATGTTGAGGCCGAAGCGCCCTGCCCCGATGTGATCGGCGGTGACCATCTTCTTCGCTGCGATGATCGGATTGAACAGCGGCGCGTGCACCGTGCCGAACACCGTGATGCGCCTGGTCGACGCGAGGAGGCCCGAGGCCCAGCTGATGGTCTCGAGCGTTTCGCCCTGGTAGTCGGTGTTGCCGCCGTATCCCTTCCAGCGGCCGATCGGCAGCAGGAAATCGATGCCGGCATCGTCCGCCATGCGGGCGAGCGCGAGATTCTCCGCCCAGCTTCCGGTCCAGCGCTCCGGCACGGTGGTGACGGCACGCCCGGAGGAGCAGTTCGGCCCGAACAGCCCGATCTGCAGCGCGTTGCCGCTGTACATCGCCCTGCGTTCCCGCAGCAGCGCATTGTCGGAGTCGACCGGTGTCATTGGCATGGGACGGTTACTTCGCTGCCGGCGCGTCGAGCGCGGCCTTCACGCGCGCGACGATCTCTGGCGGGGTCGCGGCGAGTTCGCCCACCAGCTGCCTGCAAGGCTTCGCCGGTCATCGGCAGGATTTCGATCTGAAGCTTCTCCGCTTCGGCGAGGAAGGCCGGGTCTTTCATGGTGGCGTCGAAGGCGCGCCGCAGCGCCTGTACGCGCTCGGCCGGCACATCGGGCGGCAGGAAATACGGCCGCGCGAATTCGGTTCGCGCGAACAACAGCCGCATCGCCTGCCGCTGCGCGTCGGTCTTGGCCTGATCCATCACCATCGGCACCCCGGCGAGCTCCGGATAAGGCTGCGCATTGAACTGTCCGATGAACTTGATCTTCTTCTCGTCGATCCATTTCTGCGAGAGCGTCTTGACCGACGCAAGCCCGACGCCGGCATTGCCCTGGATCTCGCCGCGCTCGATCGCGATGTTGATTTCCGGCGTGCCCTTGTAGCCGCGCACCAGCTTGAACTTGTAGCCGAGCAGCTCGTTGAGCAGCAGCGGGAAGTCGTTCATCGTCGTGCCGACCGTGGTGGAGCCGACCAGCACTTCCTTCGTCGCCATGTCCGCGATGTGCGACACCGGCGCGGTGTGCCAGAGGAACGCGACATAGGCCTCGCGGTTGAGGCTGCCGAGCCAGTTCAGCTTGGTGGCGTCGAATTGCGTGCCGTTCATCAGCATCGGCGCCGTCGGCATGCTGTTGAGCGGCGCGGAGAACACGGTCCCGTCCTTGGGTCCCTGATTGTAGAGCTGGTTGGTCAGGATCATGCCGCCGGCCGCCGGCTGGTTCTGCACGATCATGCTCGGATTGCCGGGGATGTGGTTGACCATGTGGCGCGCCAGCGCGCGTGAATAAAGGTCGTAGCCGCCGCCCACGGCCGAGCCCACGATCAGCCGCATCTGCTTGCCCTTGAAGAAGGCGGCGACGTCATCCTGGGCGGTCCGGCCGGCGCGGTCGAGCAGAGATGATCCAACGCAGATGCCGAGCGCTGCAAGACGGACCCTTCATCGTTCACTCCCCAGGACTAGTCGCCCGCAACGATCATTGCGCCGCCGGCGCCGCCTCCGCAATGGCGGGGGTTGCGAACAATCGTCCCGGGCAGCCGCGGCGCTCGCTCCACCCGAGCCGCGCGAGTGCGTCCCAGATCACGGTCTGGTTGCTGGTGATGACCGGGCGGCCGAGACGGGTTTCGAGCTCCTCAATGATACCGAAGACGGAAATATTGGCGCAGCTCAGGAAATAGACGTCGGCGTCCGGACGGGCGGCGGCAAGCGCGCGGTCGCGCCAGACCTGGGCGGCGTCGCACAATAGGCGTCGCTGCCGGCAAGCTCATAGCCCTTGGCGTAGATGACCTCGTAGCCGGCGTCGTTGAGGAATTCCGCCTCGTGGTCGGTGACGGCCTGGCTGTAGGGCGTGACCAGGACGATCTTGCGTGCGCCCAAGCGCGTCGAGCGCGCGGCGGATCGCGGTCGCGGTCGTGGTGGCGTGGCGCACGCCCGAGCCTTGACCGCGGAGAGGATGCGAGCCTCGCCGCCCTGCCCTTCCTCCATCGAATTCGCGGTGCAGTGAAACGCCACCACGTCGCACTTGGCGTCGGCGAGCGCGCGGGTCGCTTCTTCGACACGCGGTATGAGCTGGTCATGCCCCATGCGGTTGGGCCCGGTCATGCGCAGCCGCGTGATGTGCGGATGCACGCCTTGTGGAAAGGCGTGCACCATCTCCTGCTCGACCATGCGGTTGGACGACGGGATGATCAGGCCGACGCGTGCGTTCATTTGTCTTCCTCCTCGCGGCGGCTAGCGGTTCCAACCCAGTTCCATCCGTTGAGTGCGCCTGCCCGGTAAAAAATCACCGTCCCGATTGCGGATGATGTTAAAGCAATAGCGGCGCCGATGTCACAGTAGCCCCCAGTCACAGCAATCGGCGTGCAAGTACCCTCAGGACTGAACGGTTGTTAATCGGGCTTGACTCAGGCACATAAAACCAAATCCGGCCGCAATATCACGCTACGCGTCGATCTGATCGACTTGCTGCAGAAGTCCAAGAGGAGGCTGATTTGCCTGAATTGCCGATGCGGCTCGCGAGAGCCCTTGTGAGATATCGACACGTATTGCTCGCGACCACGGTCGTTTCCGTAATTGCATTGCCGCAAATCGTGAGCGCCTTCGACGAGACCAACGGCCGGATCATCGTCGCGCAGAAGGAAGACCCGAAGAAGAAGAAAGAGGCACCGCCGCCGGCGAAGGCGCCACCGCCGAAGCAGGTTCAGCCGCCACCGCCGCAACCGAAGCAGGTGCCGCCCCCGCCGAAGCAGGTCCAGCCGCAACCACAATCACAGCCGAAGCAGGTGCCGCCGCCGCCGAAACAGGTCCAGCCGGTGCCGCAGCCGAAGCAAGTCGCGCCGCCGAAGCAGGTGCAGCAGCCCGTCCCACCCAAGGCGCCCCAGCAGCCGACCCAGAGTCAGCCGAAGCTCGCACCGAAGTCTGTGGATCAACCCAAATCCGTGACCGAGCCCAAGCTCGCGCCGAAGGCGCCGGTGCAGCAGCAGACGCAACCGGAGCCCAAGCTTGCTCCCAAGCAGGATCCGAGGACGGTGCAGCCGCCGCAATCGGCTCCCCAGCAGGATCCTAAAACGGTCCAGCCGCAGCCCAAGCTCGGGCCGAAGCAGTTCGATCCGAAGCAGACCGTCCAGCCTCAACCGCAGCTTCAACCGAAGACCGCCCAGCCTCCGGTCCAGCCGCAAAAATTCGGCACGCCGAAGGCCCCGCCCCCGCAAGTCGCCAACGTCAACGAGCTCAAGGGCAAACGGAGGGAGGAGCGGCAAGGCAACACGGTGGTTATCGTTGAGCCCGGCAATCGCCGCATATTCCGCGACAACAACCGCCTCGTCATCCGTCATGACGAGGGCGAGCGCATGCGCCGCTGGGGCAACGCGCGGTTCGAAACACGGGGCACGGAGCGTTACACCGTCGTCAACCGTGGCGGCTACGAGATCGTCACCATCACGGACTCCCGCGGTCATCTGCTGCGGCGCTACCGCCGCTTCCCCGACGGCCGCGAATACGGGATGATCGACAATCGCCGGCGGTTCGGTATCGGCGCCGCGGCTGTCGCCGTCGGCGGTGTCGTTCTGCTCGGCCTCGCGGCGCCCCGCATCCTGATCCCGCGCGATCGCTACATCGTCGACATGGGAAGCGCGCCGCCGACCTATCTCTACGAAGCGCTCGAAGCGCCGCCGCTGGTGCCGATCGAGCGCGCCTACTCGCTTGACGAGATCCGCGACAATGTCGAGCTGCGCGACCGCGTACGCAGCGTCGACATCAATACCATCAACTTCGCGACCGGCTCGTGGGAGGTCTCACCCGACCAGATTCCGCAATTGCAGGCGCTCGCGGAAGCGATGATGAAGGTCATCAGCGAGAACCCGGCGACGGTGTTCATGATCGAGGGGCACACCGACGCGGTCGGCTCGGCGGAGGACAATATGTCACTCTCCGACCGGCGCGCGGAGTCGGTGTCGGAGATCCTGACCACGAACTTCAATATCCCGCCGGAGAACATGGTGACCCAGGGCTATGGCGAGCAGTATCTGCGCGTACAGACCGACGGACCGAGCCGTGAAAATCGCCGGGTGCAGGTGCGCAACATCACCGGACTGATGGCCGGCGGACCGGATGGTCAGCCCGGAGGGCCGGATGGCGGGCCGCCCGATGGACCTCCCGGTCAGCCGCCGGGCTGAGCTCTGCGATCGTCAATGTAAAATGATCATGCCCGGCCTCAGTGCCGGGCATGATTTTTTGCGAATGACTCGCGATGTCTGGCTCCGCTCATGCCCGCGCAAGTCGCGGGACATCCAGACGCTCTTGCAATCTGACTGGACGTCACCGACGTCGATCGCCGGGACGAGCGCGGCGATGACGTCGAGAGGTCCACCCCCACAGCTGCTTGCTGGCGATCGCGGCGCCGTCGCTGAGCGACTTGAACTTCGCCCAAACGATGCTCGGGTGGATTTCCTTCGAGCCGGCAAACGTCGCGAAGCCGCAGTCGGAGCCCGCGATCACGTTCTCACGCCCGACCACCTTGGCGTAGCGACCGATACGCTCCGCGACCAGCTCGGGATGCTCGACCAGGATGGTCGAATGCGAGATCACGCCGGGGATCAGGATCGAGTCCTTCGGCAGCTTCGCGGTTTCCCACACCTTCCACTCGTGTTCGTGGCGTGGATTGGCCGCCTCGAAGGAATAAGCGCCGGCACGGATCCCCAAGATCATGTCGATGCAGTCCTTGAGCTGCATGTCGTGAATGCGCGGCCCCATATTGATGCTGTAGCAGGTATGAAAGCGGATCTTCTCGGTCGGGATGTCGCGCAGCGCGTGATTGACGGCGGCGATCCGCGGCCCCGCCCATTTCTGGCAGTCCGCGACTGTCACGTCCGGCTTCAGCGCGTAGTAAGAAACCAGCCGCGGGTCGTCGATCTGGACAAGCAAGCCGGCGGCGACGATCGCCTTGTATTCCTCCGCCAGCGCGTCGGCGATGGCGAACAGGAATTCCTCTTGCGTCTTGTAGTAGGCGTTCTGATGCCGGTCCTCGACGTTCGACGGCGAGATCGCCGGCATGAACGCCTCTTCCACCTTCACGTTCCCGAGCGCGGCCTTGAAATTCGCGATGTCGCGATTGACGAGGTCTTGGCCCTTGTAGGTGATCGGCCCGGTGCAAACCATGTTCGGCGGTCGCGGCGGCCCAGCATTGGCGGGCGAATTGTAATACTCCGGAAAGGCCAGCGCTTCGCGCGACCGCGACCACTGGTTGGTGGCGGTCCCGGTCTTGTCGGTCTCGAAGCCACCGAGCCGCTGGTTGATATACGTCACGAAGCTCGGCTTTGAGTATTCGCCGTCATCGATCACGTCGATGCCAAGCTCGGCCTGCTTGTTCACGATCTCCGCGACCGCCGAGCGCAGGCGCTGCTCATAGGCTTGCGGATCGCCTCCCCCACCCTTGGCGTCCATCATCTCCAGGAGATCGGCCGGCCGCGGCAGGCTGCCGACATGGGTGGTGAGAATGCGATTGGTGCTTCGTTTCATTGTGAGATCACGCCTCCCTCGCGCATGTCCCGGAAAAAGCCTGCCCCGGACTTGATCCGAGGTGGGAACCGGTTTTCCGAAAAGAACATGCGCCACTTAGCTCGCGTGACGATAGCCGAGCACGGCCGAACCACAAGAGCACCCGCTGACGCAGCGCCACATCGTGGGACGCATTCCACTGCCTGCCGGGATGGCCTAACATCGCACAAAACATGGGAGGGACGTCATGATGCGATGGATCGGAGCCGCGGTCCTGCTGGCCGCAGCCGCGGGCAACGTCGCCGCTCAGACTTCTTCCGGTCAGATCTGGCCGTCGAAACAGATCGAGATGATCATCGCGTTTCCGGCCGGCAGCGGCGTCGATGTCATCGGCCGCGCGATGGCGGCGGCGATCTCACAACAGGCGGGGCAGAACGTCGTGGTGCTCAACCGCGACGGCGCCGCCGGCACGCTCGGCTTCGCCACGCTCGCGGCCGCGGCGCCCGACGGTCACACGCTTGCGTTCGGGCCGACCACCCCGATCGCGAACGCGCCCTATCTGGTGAAGGGCGTGCGCTACAATGTCGAATCCTTCACCTATGTCTGCCAGGTGTTCGAGAACGTCTTCGCCATCGCGGTCGGGCCGAAATCGAAGTTCACGTCGGCACAGGAATTATTCGCCGCCGCCAAGGCGAACCCGGGCCAACTAACCTATGGCCATGCCGGTCTCGGCACCATCCCGCACCTGTCAATGGAGAACACCGCCGAAGCGCTGCACTACAAGTTCGCGGCGGTGCCGTTCCGTGGCGATGCGCCGCTGGTTCCCGCGCTGCTGCGTGGCGAGGTCGATTTCGCCGCGGCTGGGGTGTCGACCATTCGTCCGCAGCCAGCGATCCGGCCGCTCGCGATCTTTTCCGGGAAGCGCCATCCGGCTTATCCCGATGTCCCGACGGTGAAGGAGCTTGGCGTAACGACCAGCGTTCCGCCCGGACACAATGGCTTGTTCGCACCGCGCGGACTGCCCGCGGACGTGCACAACGCGCTCGAGCGCGCGTGCAGCGCGGCCGTGAAGCAGGAGTCGCTGGCGAAGGTGATGGCGAACACCGGCCAGTCGATCGAATATCTCAACAGCGCCGATTTCCACGCGCAGACGGTCGCCGACTACAAGTCGAAGGGCGAACTGATCAAGCGGCTGGGATTGGGCGCGCAGTAGCAGCGGGCTGCTACATCACGTCGCCCATCACCGCTTCGCCTTCCGCCGGCGGCCGTTCGTAGAATTCCGCATTCATCCGGCTCTTGACGCCTTCGCGCGCCAGCCGTTCCTCGAACTGCTTGCGGATCGCCGGGTCTTCCTGGTGATACGGGATCGCGCTGCCGCCCTTGTTGAGATCGATCGCGCCGTAGTCGGCAAGCTGCTCGCCCGGCACGCCGGCCCGGCGGGCGCGCTGATTGTTCGGACCATGCCAGGCGCTGATGCGCAGCGCGTCCTTGCTGGTGCCGAAATGCTGGTGGAACCAGTCGCCCGCCATCGGCGCCGCCGATACGAGACCGACCGGCTCGTATTCCTGGCAGAGCACCTTGTCGGACTTGCCGTTCTTCCACGGCTGCGTGCCGAGCGCTTCCGGCCAAGTATAGGTGTAGCCCTTGCCCTTCACGCAGACGAGCACGGCGGCAGACTGGTGCTTGTGCGCCTTGCGAATAGCGGCCGGTCTCGTGCTCGCCGATCCAGACATAGAAACGGTTGCTGGCCATCTGCGGCTCGACTCGGCGATAGCCGGGCGAGCGGCGGTTATCGAGCGGCAGCTCGGTGTTGACGATGTCCGGAACGAAATTCGTGCGCCGCATCGCGAGCCCGCGGATCGGGTCGGGCTCGACGTCGTCGTTGGGCTTGAAGAAATCCTCCGCGCCGGAGAACCGCTCGGTGAACGCATGCGGGCAGTTGAAGATGAAGTTCGGATTGTCGAGCAGGTTCATCACGTTCGGCGCCGAGGTGCCGCACAGGATCAGCGCCGGCGAGCTCGACGCATTGACGATGCGGTGGAACGCGTTGAGCGGGATCGCGAACAGCGAACCCTTCTGCCACTCAAACACATGTTTCCTGGTCTGGCCTTCCTGCCAGACCTCGGTCGTGCCGCGGCCTTCGACCACCAGGCAGACCTTCTCGTAGAGATGACGCTCGACATTGAGCGCGCCGGCGCCCGGCACCTCGATCACATACTGGCCCCAGAGCCCTTCGGTGCCGAAGAGCTGGATATAGGTGCCGCGGCCGCCGAGCCGCTTCCACGGCTGCATCGGCAGATCCTGCACCCGCCGTACGCCGATGCCGCGATAGACCGGCACGCCCTCCGACTCCATGAAGGTGTCGTAGGGCATGGGCTTGCGCGGCGAACTTGCCGAAGCCGGCGTTCTCGCCCGCCTTGGGCTCGTGCCAATGGGAACCGGTGATGTCGTGCATGGGCGTCTCTTCGCTGATTGTTGTGTTTGCTCAGGGCGGACTATACACCCTCACATGTCCGGCGGCACGTCCTCGCCGTCGGCCGGCGGGCGCTCGTAGAACGCCGGGTTCATGCGGCTCGCGACGCCCTCCTGCGCGCAGCGTCGCGTCGAACTCGGCGCGGATCGCCGGATCTTCCATGTGATATGGGATCGCGTTGCCACCCTTGTTCAAGTCGATCGCCCAGATGTCGGCCATCTTCTCGCCGGGACGGCCGGCCTTGAGCGCGGGATGGTTGTTCGGCCCATGCCACGCGACCAGCCGCAGCGGCCCCTTGCTGGTGCCGAAATGCTGGTGGAACCAGTCGCCGCTCATCGGCGCCGCCGACACGATGCCGACCGGCTCGTAGTCCTGCCGCAGGATCTTGTCGGCCTTGCCGTCCTGCCACGGCGTCGGCCCGAGCGCGTCCGGCCATGTATAGGTGTAGCCCTTGCCCTCGACGCAGATCAGCACCGCCGTCGAATGATGCTTGTGTGCTTTCGCATAGCGGCCGGTCTCGTGCTGGCCGACGAACAGATAGAAGCGGTTGCCGGCCATGTGCGGCTCGACCCGGCGGTAGCCGGGCGAACGGCGGTTATCGAGCGGCAGGTCGCAATTGATCACGTCGGGGATCAGGTTGGTGCGCCGCATGGCCAAGCCGCGCACCGGATCGGGCTCGATGTCCTCGTTCGGCTTGAAGTAGTCGTCGGCGCCGGAGAAGCGGTCAGTGAAATTGTGCGGGCAGTTGAAGATGAAGTTCGGATTGTCGAGCAGGTTCATCACGTTCGGCGCCGAGGTGCCGCAAAGCAAAATGGCCGGCGAACTCGCCGCATTCACAAACCGGTGGAACGCATTGAGCGGGATGGTGAACAGCGAGCCGCGCTGCCATTCGAATGAATGACGCCGGGTCTGCCCTTCCTGCCAGACCTCGGTGGTGCCGCGGCCTTCGACCACCAGCACGACCTTCTCATAGAGATGCCGCTCGGCATTGAGCGCGCCGGCGCCGGGAATCTCGACGACATACATGCCCCACAGCCCTTCGGTGCCGAAGAGCTGGATGTATGAGCCGCGCCCGCCGAGCCGCGCCCACGGCTTCATCGGCAGGTCCTGCACGCGCTTGACGCCGATGCCGCGAAAGACCGGCACGCCCTCCGCCTCCATGAAGCTGTCGTAGGGCATCGGCTTGCGCAGGAATTTGCCGAAGCCGGCGTTCTCGCCGGCCTTAGGTTCGTGCCAATGGGTCTGGTCGGGCGTGTCGTGCATGGGTTTTTGTCGCACTTCCTTGGGGTGTCCCCTCATTTGACAGTGCCAGGTGCGGGAGACAAGCTCCCGGCCGAAACCTGCCTTATCCCCTCCAGCTTGCGTGAGCCAAGGAGTTCCAAACAAATGTCCCTGAAAATCCGGCGCGTCGTCACCGGCCACGACGCCAGCGGCAAGGCCGTGGTGGCGATCGACGAGATGTCAAAGAACGTGATCTCGCGGCGGGCGAACCACGAGAGCTGCGTGATCTGGACGACCGGCGAGTTTCCCGCCGACAATGATGGCGACGCCGACGACGGGCTGCGCAAGGTCGGCACCGTCGATCCCGGCGGCACCGTGTTCCGGCTGGTCGAATACGGGCCGGGCGTCACGCCCCGCAACCACCGCACCGAGTCGATCGACTATGCGATCGTGCTCTCGGGCGAGATCGAGATGGAAATGGACGGCACCCTGGTGAAGCTCAAGCAGGGCGACGTGCTGGTGCAGCGCGGCACCATCCACAACTGGATCAACCGCGGCACCGAGCCGTGCGTGGTCGCCTTCGTGCTGGTCGCGGCCAAGCCGGTCGAACGCAGGCGGCAAGCTTTTGACGGCGGCGAACTAGGCACCCAAGGCGGGCTCATGGACTTGGGCGAACTGCCGTGTTGAAAGGGGAATGTTATGATCGATCTCTATGCGTGGGGGACCACCAACGGGCGCCGCGCCTTGATCATGATCGAGGAAACGGGCCTGCCGTACACCTTGCATCAAATCGACATCAACAAAGGCGATCAGAAAACCGCCGCCTATGAAAAAATAAACCCGCACCGGAAGATTCCTGCGCTGGTCGACAGCGAAGGGCCCGGCGGAAGGCCGGCGACCTTGTTCGAATCGGCTGCGATCTGCTTCTACCTCGCGGAGAAGGTCGGCAGGTTTCTGGGCAAGCCTGAAGACCATCCGAACGTCCTCAAGTGGTCGATGTATCACGCAGCCACCATGCTGCCGACGATTGTGCTGCTCAGGGGAGCCAATGATCCTTCGATCGAGGAGCGCTGCAAGGAAACGCTCGATGCCATGAACCGCCATCTCGCGGGACGCGACTGGTTTGCCGACGAGTATTCGATCGCCGACATCATACCCTTCACGCGCATCCACCAGATCAGCCACGAACGCGTAAAGGTGTCGGACTATCCGAATGTGGCGGCGTGGCTCAAACGTGTTGCCGCACGGCCCGCGGTCATAAAGGCGATGGAACGGAAGTTCGGCTAGTGCCCCGTTTCCGAAGTTCGCGATACGTCTCAACACACTCGCACACGAACTTCGGAAACAAAGGGGCACTAGCAAGTCTATGCTCCTAGTGCCGCTTTTCGATTTGAAGTTCCTGCGGATTTTCCGCAATTGCTGTAGGAACTTCAAATCGGCGGCACTAGCCCAAGGTCATAAGGAGACGTCCATGCTTCGGATTGTTCTGTCGGTTGCGATCGGCGCTGTCGTCCTGACCGCTGAGGCGCAAGCCCAGTCCTGGCCCAGCCGGCCCGTGCGCATCGTCGTGCCCTCGCCGCCCGCCGGCGGCACCGACATCGTCGCGCGCGTGATGGCGGAGCATTTCTCCAAGGCGTTCAAGCAGCAGTTCTTCGTCGAGAACCGCCCCGGCGCCGGCAACATGATCGGCATCGAGAGCGTCGCGCGCGCCGCGCAACGACGGCTATACCTTCCTGATGACGGCGAGCACGCTGTCGCTCAATTCCGTGCTCTACAAGAAAATCTCCTACGACCCGATCAAGGATTTCGCGCCGATCACATTGGCCGCGAAGGCGCCGAACGTGCTGATCGTCAATCCGTCGGTGCCGGCCAAGACGCTGCCCGAGTTCATCGCGCTCGCCAAGTCGCAGCCCGGCAAACTGACCTACGGCACACCAGGGATCGGCACCTCGCCGCACATGTGCATGGAGCTGTTCAAGAGCATGGCCGGCGTCGACCTCCAGCACATTCCGTATCGCGGGACGGTGCCGGCACTCACCGACGTGATGAGCGGGCAGATCAGCGGCATGTTTTCGACCGCGCTGTCGGCCAAGCCGCAGATCGAGGCCGGCAAGGTGCGCGCCTTCGGCGTCTCGACCGCGACCCGCAGCGGCTCGATGCCGGACATTCCTTCGATCGCGGAAGCCGGCGTCCCCGGCTACGAGGCCGTGCAGTGGTATGGCTTCCTGGCGCCGGCCGGAACACCGGCCGCGATCATCACGCAGATTCACGCCGAGTCGATGAAGGCGCTGAATTCGACGGAGATGAAAGAGAAGCTCGCCAACGACGGCGCCGAGCCCTCGCCCACCACGCCGGAAGCGTTCGCCGCCCACATCCGCGACGAGCTGGAGAAATGGCGCAAGGTGGCAAAGGCCGCCGGCATCGAGCCGCAGTAGTTTACGCCTCCGTTACACATTTTGTCTTCGACGTGCCGCACTCCGTGGGCCCAGACCGCGCCTTCTTCGGCATGCGGCCACCTGCTATCCTCCACACATAGACAAAACAAATGTGGAGGTGCTTCTCATGCGTCGAACTGTGATGGCTCTGGCACTCGCAGCGGCAGTGTCCGCCGGTGTCGCAAACGCGCAGCCCCTGATCGAGTGGGACAAGATCCAGATCAAGACCATCGATCTCGGCAACCGGACCTACATGCTGGAAGGCCAGGGCGGCAATATCACGGTCGCGGTCGGCAACGACGGCATCCTGATGGTGGATGGCCAGTTCGCGCCGTTGTCGGACAAGATCAAATCCGCCATCAAGGCGATCTCGCCGCTGCCGATCAAATACATGATCAATACGCACTACCACGGCGATCACACCGGCGGGAACGAGAACTTCGCCAAGGATGGCGTCACCATCGTCGCGCACGACAATATCAGGGTGCGCCTCGCGGCCGGAACCGTCGCGGGCCTCACCGGCGCCAAGGCCGCGCCGCGTCCGCCCGAGGCGCTTCCGAAGCAGACATATCTCGGCGGCACGATGACGCTCGACATCGGCGGGCGCACGGTGCGGCTCACGCACGTGGCCAATGCGCACACGGATGGAGACACCTGGGTCTATTTCGACGACGCCAACGTCATAGCCACGGGCGACGTATTCAACAATCTCAAGCGCTATCAAAACATCGATTACGCCAACGGCGGCGACGTCCGCGGCATGATCCGCGCCAATGCGGCTTTCCTGAACGCTTCGAATGGCAGCACGAAGGTCGTGCCCGGCCATGGCGGGCTTGCGAACCGTGCCGATGTCGTCGAGTTCCACGGCATGCTTGTCACGGCGCGCGAGCGGATCGAAAAGCTATACCGGGAAGGCAAGACCGAAAAAGATGTCATCGCGCTGCGACCATTGAAGGACTATGACGCCACGTGGGCCGTGAACGACGCTGCGGCCATCGCCAATACCCGGAACGTCTACAATTCCTTCAACCGGCTGTAAGCGGTTCGTCGCCACCGAGTTGCAGGAACGGCGGAGCAGGACGGGCGTTCTGCTCCGCAGTGACTTGCACGTATTGTCCCGAAGCCGTTGGCTGGAGGGCCCTCATCACGTAACCTGAGCGTCTTGCCGGACCTGGATGCCTGACGACCATGGCCGAAGACCTCTCCGTAAAGCCCGGCAGCCCGCGCGCGACCGATTCATCGGCGGTCGCGGCAGAGCTTCGAAAACTTGAGACAACATCGAAGGGACTGACCACCACCGAGGCCACGTCGCGTTTAGCCAAGTATGGCCGCAACGCCATCGAAGCCCCGGTCGAAAGCCGGTGGCGCAAGCTGGCAAGCTATTTCTGGGGCCCGCTGCCCTGGATGATCGAAGCGGCCGCGCTGATCTCGCTGCTTCGGCGCGATTGGTCCGATTTCTTCGTGGTGGCGGGGCTGCTCGTCTACAACGCCGCCGTCGGCTTCTGGCAGGAATACAAGGCCTCCAACGCGCTCGATGCGCTGAAAAAGGGGCTTGCGCCAAAGGCGCGCGTGCTGCGCGACGGAGAATGGCGGACCCTCGACGCCGCCGACGTCGTCCCCGGCGATGTGATCAACGTGTCGGGCGGGCAGATCGTGCCCGCCGATCTGCTGCTGATCGACGGCGCTTATCTGAGCGTCGATCAGTCGGCCCTGACCGGCGAGTCGGTGCCGGTCTCCAAGAAGGTCGGCGACACCGCCTATTCCGGCTGCATCGTCAAACAGGGTGCCATGACCGGCGTGGTCACGACGACCGGCAACAGCACGTTCTTCGGCCGCACCGCCAAACTCGTGGCGGGCGCAGGCGCGACCTCACACTCACAGACGGCGGTCCTCAAGATCGGCGACTTCCTCATCCTCGTCGCGCTCGCGCTGGCGTTCGTGCTGGTGGGCGTCGAGGTCTACCGGCGCATCGTCGTGGCCGACGTCTGGGACTGGAGCACGGTCGGCTCGATCTCGCAGTTCGTGCTGATCCTTCTTGTCGCCTCCATTCCCGTGGCGCTGCCCGCGGTGATGTCGGTGACCATGGCGATCGGCGCCTACGCCCTGTCGCGGCAGAAGGCCATCCTCTCGCGCCTTTCGGCGATCGAGGAGCTGGCCGGCGTGGACGTTCTGTGCAGCGACAAGACCGGCACGCTGACGCTCAATCAGCTCACGGTCGACGCGGCCATCCCGTTTGGCGCGACGAAGCCCGATGACGTCATGACGGCGGCGGCGCTGGCGACGCAAACCAGCAGCGAGGACCCGATCGATCTTGCGGTTCTGCGCGCGCTGAAGGACCGCTCCGGTCTGGCGAACGTCAACCAGACGGCGTTCGTGCCGTTCGATCCGGTCAACAAGCGCACCGTCGCAACCGTCGTCGACGCGCAGGGCCACAGCCGTCTTTACGCGAAAGGCGCGCCGCAGGTGATCGCCTCTTTGGCAAATCCGGATGCCGCCACGCTGGCGCGCTATCAAGGCACTGTCGGCGACCTTGCCTCGCGCGGCTATCGCGCGCTCGGCGTCGCCAAATCCGACGACGGCAAGACCTGGCAGCTCCTGGGCCTCATCTCCCTCAACGATCCGCCGCGGCCCGACGCCAAGGCCACCATCGCCGAGACGGAGCGGCTTGGCCTCCACGTCAAGATGGTGACCGGCGACGACGTCGCGATCGGCGATCAGATCGCCAAACAGCTCGGCATGGGCGACCACCTGCTCGTGGCAAGCGACGTCTTCAAGGAAGGCGCGACGGGGGATGTGCTTTCGCCGGAGGTCGCCGCCGCCGTCGAGCGCGCCGACGGCTTCGGCCGGGTTTTCCCGCAGCACAAGTACGAGATCGTCAAGTGTCTGCAGCAACGCGGCCACATCGTCGCCATGACCGGCGACGGCGTCAATGATGCGCCCGCGCTCCGCCAAGCCGATTGCGGCATTGCCGTCAGCGGCGCCACCGATGCCGCCCGCAGCGCCGCCGCCTTGATCCTCACCGCGCCCGGGCTGTCGACGATCGTCAACGCCATCGTGCACGCACGCCAGATCTTCCAGCGCATCCAGAGCTACGTGTTCTACCGCGTGGCAATGACGCTCGACATCATGCTGCTGGTCGTCGCGTCGATCGTGTTCTTGCAGTTCCAGCCGCTGACGGCGGTGATGATCGTCGTCCTGGCGCTGCTCGACGATATCCCGATCATGACCATCGCCTATGACAACGTCTCGGCCTCGCCGAAACCGGAACGCTGGGACATGCAGCGCGTTCTCGGCTTCTCGTGCCTGATGGGGCTGCTCTCGCTGGCACAGACGTTCGGCCTGCTGCTGATCGGCCTCGAATGGCTCAGCAATCCGGCCGACCATGGCGGCGATTCCGTTGAGCCGCGAAGCCTTGCAGACGCTGGTGTTCCTGCAACTGGCCGTCGGCGGCCACCTGCTTCTTTTCGTTGTGCGCACGCGGCACTCGATCTTTCGGCCGCCCTACCCGAGCGCGCCGCTGCTCCTCGCCATCGTGGGCACGCAGATCGTCGCCGCGCTGATCTGCGGCTTCGGCATTCTCGTGCCGAAGCTGCCGTGGGCCGCCGTCGCCGCCGTCTGGATTTATTCGCTGGCGTGGATGCTCGTCATCGACGTGGCGAAGCTCCTTTACTACCGCGCCGTTCTGGATCGCGAGGCCGAAAGCAAGGTGCTTACGACCCGTCTCACCCGCTGACGCGCGTCATCACGCCATTCTCGTCCCCCGCTGGAGGCCATGATGGATTTCGGAAAGAAGTTTCGCGTCAAGCCGGGACGCAAGTTCAAGCTCAAGGACATCGATCCCGATTTTCATGCTCATCTGTCCGAGGCGGACGGAAACAAGGAGCTCGACCGTGCCAAAGCCAAGCTGACGGACATGCAGCGCCTGTTCTACGGCGATCGCAGCCGCGCTTTGCTGATCGTGTTGCAAGGCATCGATGGGGCGGGCAAGGACGGCACCTGCTGGCACGTGATCAGCGCGATGGATCCGCAGGGCGTCAAAGTGACCGGCTTCAAGCAGCCGACGCCCGAGGAGCGTGCGCACGATTTCCTGTGGCGGGTGCATCCGCATGCGCCCGCCCGGGGCGAGGTCGCGGTGTTCAACCGCTCGCACTATGAGGACGTTCTGGTCGTGCGCGTGCACAAGCTCGTGCCGAAGCCGGTCTGGCAGGCGCGCTACGACTTCATCAACCAGTGGGAAAAGCTCCTCCACGCCGAGAACAACACGACGATCCTGAAGTTCTTTCTCTACATCTCGAAGGACGAGCAGCTCGCCAGGTTCAAGGAGCGGCTCGACGATCCCGGACGGCAGTGGAAGATCAGCGACTCCGACTACAGCGAACGCGACTATTGGGACGACTACATCGAGGCCTTCGACGACGCTCTCGGCAATTGCTCGAAGGAGCACGCGCCGTGGTACGTCATCCCGGCGAACCACAAATGGTTCCGCAATCTCGCGGTCTCCAGGATCATCGCCGATGCCATGGAAGACATGAATCTGAAGCTGCCCAAGCCCACCGTCGACCTCGACAAGATCAGGCGGCTCTACCACGCCGAGAGCAAAGGCAAGGCGAAAGGCCGTCGCTAGTTGTCATGGCGGGCCCGGACGCCGCACCGACACACGCGCAACCGGCCCATCATGCGGCGCTCGACAGCGCGCCGATGGGGCCGCGGCAGTACTGGATCTGGCTGCTGGCGAGCGGCGGCACGCTGCTCGACGGCTTCTCCATTTTCTCGCTCGGCGTGGCGATGCCGCTGGTCACCGAGCATTTCACGCTCAGCCCGCTGATGGTCGGCCTGATCGGTTCGGCGCTCGTTCTTGGCGCCGCCTTCGGCGCGGCGCTCGGCGGTCCGATGGCCGACCGCTTCGGGCGCAAGCCGGCGTTCCTGGTCGACATGGCGATCGTCGCGGCCGGCGCGCTCATCAGCGCCGCGGCCGACACACCGTTCTGGTTGCTTGCTCGGTCAGTTCCTGGTGGGGATCGGGATCGGCATCGATTTTCCCGTCAGCGCGTCCTACGTGTCCGAGACCATGCCCAAGCGCACGCGCAGCCGGATGGTGGTGGCGACCATCGCGCTGCAGTCGGTCGGGCTGCTCCTCGGCGCGGCGGTCGCCATCCTCATGCTGCGGCAATGGCCGAGCCCCGTCGACTGGAAATCGCTCCTTGGCGCGACCGGCGTCGGCGCCGGCGTGTTCCTGCTGCTGAGACTGTCGCTTCCGGAAAGTCCGCGCTGGCTCACGGAGCGCGGCCGCGCGCCGGAGGCGGTGCGCATCGTCGCCGGCCTCGTGGGCGGCCAGCCGCTGCCCGCACCCATGTCCCAACCTGCCGTAACGACCGCCGCCACGCAGCCGGGCAGCCGATTCGGCCTGCTCTTTTCGCGGCCCTATCGCACGCGAACGATGCTGGCGTCGGTGCCGTGGTTTCTGATGGACATCGCAACCTACGGCGTCGGCTTGTTCACCCCCGTCATCCTCGGCGCCATTCACCTCTCGTCTGCGGTGACAGGGCCCTTGGCCGCCGACTTCGTCGACGCCGAAGGCAGCGCCGCCATCGACCTCTTTCTATTCATCGGCTTCCTCATCGGACTGTGGGCGGTGCCGCGCTTCGGCCGCATCCACATGCAGGTCGCCGGGTTTGTCGGCATGACGCTGGGCATGCTGATCTTGCTGTTCGCGGTGCTGGCCGGCGGCGGCGCGGCCGCGCACGTGGCGCTCGTGTTCGCCGGCTTCATCCTGTTCAATCTGGCGATGAATGCCGGACCGAACGCGACGACGTTTGCATTGGCGCCGGAACTGTTCCCGACCAGCGTCCGCGCTTCCGCCTCAGGCTTTGCGGCGGCCACCGCCAAGGTCGGCGCGACGCTCGGCATTTTCGTGCTGCCGCTGGTCAAGGAGCATTGGGGCGTCGCGGCGGTGCTTGCCATGATGGCTGTGGTCGGTGCGCTCGGCGCGGCCGTCACGGCGATCCTCGCCAGCAAGGTCCCCGCGATCCCGGAGGGGCGCGGCCTCGATTTGGTAAGCGCGCTAGTGCGCACCACTGGCCGGCGCGCTCACTGCGCCTTGATGTCGGCCGCCCGGACCACCTTGCCCCATTTCTCGGTTTCTGCGGCGATGAACTTGCCGAAGTCTGCGGGTGAGCCCGTAAGCAGGGTACCACCGAGGTCGTGGAGGCGCGCCTTCAGCTTGGGATCGGCAAGGCCGGCGTTGATTTCTCTGTTGAGCCTGTCGACGATCTCGGCAGGCGTGTTCTTCGGCGCGCCGATGCCGAACCAGCCGCTTGCCTCGTAACCCGGTACGAACTCGTTCAGGGTCGGGATGTCCGGCAATACGTCCACGCGCGTCATCGTGCTCACGCCCAGCGCGCGCAGCCTGCCGGCCCGGACGTACTCGATGCCGTTGGCGACTGTGGTGAAGTAAACCTGCACCTGCCCGGCGAGCAGGTCGGTGAGCGCGGGGGCGCCGCCTCGATAGGGCACATGCACCATGTTGATGCCGGTCATCAGCTTGAACAGCTCGCCGGCAACATGGGGCGAGGTCCCGTTCCCGGACGACGCCATGTTGATTTTCCCGGGATTGGCTTTGGCGTAGGCAATGAATTCGGGAACCGAATTAGCCGGAACCGATGGGTTCACCACCATGAGATTGGGCGATCGGATGAGGCCCGCGACCGGCGCAATGTCGCGAATGAAATCGAAATTGAGTTTGTCATAGAGCGTCGCGTTGACCGCGTTCCCGGCACTGACCAGCAAGAGCGTGTGGCCGTCCGCGGGCGCATTTACGACGGCCTCGGTGCCGATATTGCTGCCGGCGCCGGGCCGGCTCTCGACAATGAATTGTTGACCGAGCCGCTCCGTCAGCCATTGCCCCATAAGTCGCGAGAGGACGTCGGGCGGGCCGCCGGCGGCAAAGCCGACGATTATGCGCACCGGCCGCGACGGATACGCCTGAGCCTCTGCGATCCGCCAAGCGGACGAAGACATGGCAGCGCCCGCGGCCAGTTGCAGCAATTGTCGGCGGGGAAGTTTCATAGCCTCCTCCCGGCGTCGTCGCGCAATGCGCGCTTGGACGCTCAATATGCGAACAATGAAGCTCGGACGGCGGGTCTCGGCACGTACCGCAGACAGCTCTACGTCTAACGCTACATCAGCTTTGTGCGCTGGCGGAAGGGGCCAACGCCGATGTTTTGTTGCAGTCCATGCGTCGGCAGGTGGCGCTCATTGCCGAAGAACCAAGATTTATGAGTACAGCACCCTAATGCGCGCCGCTGGCCGGCGCGCCCGGCTGCTTGAGCGGGTGTGCGCGGGCGAAGGCGTCGATCTTGAGACATTCATCCACGATGCGCGTCACGGTCGGATAGGGTTTGAGATCAACCTCGAACAATTTCGCACCGACAGCGTGCGTGACCAGGCAGATATCGGCCATCGTGACCTGGTCACCGTGGCAGTAGCGCCCGGTCTCTTTGTCGCGGCTCAGATGGGTTTCGAGCGCGTTGAGCGCTTCGTTGCTCCAGTGCTTGATCCATTTCAGCCGCGTCGGCTCGTCGAGCTTCAGCTCGTGTTCGAGATAGTTGCGGATCCGCGGCACCACCAGCGGATGGGCGTCGCATGCCACGATCAGCGCAAGGCCGCGCACGCGCGCGCGATCGAATGGATCCTTCGGCAACAGCGGCGGCTCGGGGCGGATCTCATCGAGATATTCGAGGATCGCCAGCGACTGGAACAGCATCCGCCCGTCGTCTTCGATCAAGGCGGGGATCACCATCTGCGGATTGATGGCGCGAAACTCGGGATTGCGTTGCTGCCCTTTCAGGAGGTCGACATCGACGACCTCCGGCGACAGCCCCTTCAGATTGAGCGCGATGCGGACACGAAACGTCGCGAGCGAACGCCAGAACGAAAACAGTTTCATCGAAAGCTCCTCGGGTCACACGCCCAGTCTATGAATCTCGGACACGCATTTTGACTACATTCCTCGCTCCGCACGTCTCACAGACAAGGTAGCGCTCCATTGTGGAATCTTCGAGCACAACCGAGTCATGCACGCGTAAAATCCCATCGTCCCGTTCAGGGCACCGAACCACCGCCGATGGGTCGGAAGCCAGTATCGTTCCTGCTTGAATCCATTTCTTCGCTTTTGGGGTCATGACAGTCATCGTGGACTAAAGAAGAGGAAACCAGACGCCACGCGCGACAGGATTATCCATGTTCGGGCGCACGTGGTTTTCTTCCAACGTTCTAATGTCGATGTTCTCGATGATCTCAACTGGATCGACGGGCTCTTCTCCCAAAGCCGGAAAGACTTGCTCTCGAAGCATCCTATGGGCGTCAGCCAAATCATAGGCCGTGATTCCGACACCCATTTTCAGGAGGCTCATCCGCGGCGCTGGTCGAAACTTGAACCAGAAACGCGCCAACATCCACCAACCCCGTTCGTTATGGCGCATCAATGTGCGCCGGCGCACGCGCCCGGACAACGCAGTTTCGAGGCTAGCGGACCGCACAAAACCGAGTCATGCTGGCCTCATAAACAAAACGACCAGTCGGGGAGGATACAATCATGGCCATACATCGTCGCCGTGTCTTGAAGGGTCTCGCGGGCGCCGGCGCGGCGATTGCGACACTGCGGGCGCCGTACGTTCACGCCCAGGCGCCGTTCAAGATCGGCCTGCTCACCGTCAAGACCGGCCCGCTGGCGCAGGGCGGCATCCAGATGGAGCAGGGAATCCTCACCTTCCTGAAGGAAAAGGGCAACACGCTCGCGGGGCGCAAGATCGATCTCGTCTCGGCCGACACCGGCGGCAATCCGGCCGGCGCCCGCACCAAGGCGCAGGAGCTGATCGAGCGCGACCAGGTCAACGTCATCCTCGGGCCGCTCGCCGCCTTCGAGCTCCTCGCCATCACCAATTATGTGCGCGACAACGCCACGCCGCTGATCAGTCTCGCCGCGGCGGAAGACGTCACCCAGCGGGCGGCCAATCCCTTCGTCATCCGTCCCTCGGCGACGTCGGCGCAGTGCTGTCACGTCATGGGCGACTACGCCGCCAAGGACCTCAAGCTTCAGCGCGCGGCGCTGATCTCCGAAGACTTCGCGTTCGGCTACGAGCAGATGGCGGGCTTCCAGCGCGTGTTCGAGGACAACGGCGGGCGCGTGATCAAGAAGCTGTGGCCGCCGCTGGTGACGCCGGACTACACACCGTACATCGCGCAGATCGGCAAGGTCGATTGCGTGTTCAACGGCTTTGCCGGATCGAACCCGGTGCGGTTCATGCGCACCTATGCCGATCTCGGACTGCAAGGGAAGATTCCGCTGCTCGCCGGCTGGACCGCGATGGACGATGCGCTGCTGCGCAGCCTCGGCGACGAGGCGGTCGGCGTACTCTCGGCAGCGTGGTACTCGGCCGCCCTCGACACCCCGAGCAACAAGCGCTTCGTGGCCGACATGCAGCGCGACTACAAGGTTCTGCCCGGCGGCTACTCGGCCGGCATGTATATCGCCGGCCAGTGCGTCGAGGCCGCGATCCAGAAGCTCGGCGGCAAGGCCGACGATCGGAAGGCGCTGGCCGCGGCGCTGCACGACATCTCGCTGACCGATACGCCGCGCGGACCGGTGAAGTTCGACAAATACGGCAACGTCATCGGCGACGTCTTCATCCGCCGCTGCGAGCGCAAGGGCAAGACGCTCACCAACACGGTGATCAAGACCTATCCGAACGTCAGCCAGTTCTGGACCTACAACGAGGCCGAGTTCCTGAAGAATCCGGTCTATGCGCGCGACTATCCGCCGGCGAAGTATCTGGAATAGGTCCGGAGTAGCGCAGCGCACGACGCCGTCATGCCCGGGCTTGTCCCGGGCATCCACGTCTTGCGGCATGCGCGGAGCTAAAGGCGTGGATGGCCGGGACAAGCCCGGCCATGACGAGACGAAAGGTCAGTGCCGGAACGACAAATTAGAACGCCTCCCCAATGATGCAGCAAATCACGTCGGCGCAGGCCGTCATCCTGGCGATCAACAGCTTCGCGCTCGGCGGCCTCTTGTTCCTGCTGTCGGCGGGCTTCTCGCTGATCTTCGGGCTGATGCGCATCCCCAATCTGATGCACGGCGCCTTCTTCATGCTGGGCGCCTATTTCGGCGTGTCGTTCCTGGACTGGGGCATGAACTTCTGGCTCGCGGCGCTGTTGAGCGGCCTCGCCATGGCAGTGATCGGCGGCATCATTGAGCGCTTCCTCTTGCGCCGCCTTGAAGGACAGGTGCTGCCGCAGGTGCTGCTCACGCTCGGCTTTGCGTTCATCATCGCCGACCTCTGCCTGATGATCTGGACCGGCGACCCCTGGCAGCCCACGCCGCCCCCCGAACTGCGCGGCGCCGTGCAGGCGATGGGCATGTTCTTCCCGCGCTATCGCCTCGCGGTGCTCGCCGTCGCAGTGGTGATCGCGATCGCGCTCTGGATCCTGGTCGACTGGACGCGGCTCGGTGCCATGATCCGCGCCGGCGTCGACGATCCGCCGATCGCTCGCGTCTGCGGCATCAAGGTCTCGCAACTCTTCACGCTGGTATTCTGCCTGGGCGCGGCGCTCGCCGCCTTCGCGGGCGTGATGGGCGCGCCGTTCCTGTCGGTCTATCCCGGCCTTGATTTCGAGATGCTGCCGCTGGCGTTGATCGTGGTCATACTCGGCGGCACCGGGAGCCTGCTTGGCGCGCTGGTCGGCAGCTTCATTCTCGGCTTCCTCTACAATTTCGGTCAGGCGATGTTTCCCGACCTCGCCTACGTCATCTTGTTCCTGCCGATGCTGCTGATCCTGGTGCTGCGCCCGCAAGGCTTGTTTGGGCGGGTCGTCACATGAACGGACGACTTCGATACGCAGCGATCGCCATCGCGCTCCTGTTGCTTCTCACGCTGCCCTGGTGGGTCGGCAACACCTACTACATCAACATCGCGAGCCAGATCCTGCTGTTCGCAGTGTTCGCGCTCGCGCTCAATGTGCTGGTCGGTTACGGCGGCCTGGTGTCGCTCGGCCATGCCGGCCTGTTCGCCATCGCCGGCTATGCCGCGGCGCTGCTGTTGCAGATGGGCTACGGCCATCTCGCCGCCATCAGCGCCGCCATCGTCGTGACGCTCGCAGCATCGGCGATCTTTGCCGTGCTCGCGCTGCGCTCGACCGGCATCGGCTTCCTGATGATCACGCTCGCGCTGGGACAGATCATCTGGGGGATCGCCTACCGCTGGGCGGGCCTCACGGGCGGCGACAACGGCGTCAATGTGACGACGCGGCCAGCGCCATTTGGTTTGAGCCTCTCGAACGCGCCGTCATTCTATTTCGCCTGCCTCGTCGTGTTCGTGCTCGCGCTTGCGACCATGATGCTGTTCGTTCGTTCGCCGTTCGGCGCGAGCCTGCGCGGCACCCGCGACCAGGCGCGGCGCATGAACGCACTCGGTTACAATGTCTGGCTGATCCGCTTTGTGGCGATTGTGTTCTCAGGCTTCTGGACCGGCATCTCCGGCATTCTGTTCATCTACTACAACCAGTTCATCAGCCCGCAGGTGTCGGCGCTCACCGCCTCGGCCGAGGTGCTGCTGATGGTGATCTCGGGCGGCACCGCCACGCTGCTCGGGCCGATCGCGGGCGCGGTTATCGTCGTCGTGATGAAGAACGTCGTGAGCGCCTATATCGAGCGCTGGAACCTGGTGCTGGGCGTCATCTTCATTGTCATCATCACCTTCATGCCGGAGGGGCTGGTGCCGGGCACCGTGCGGCTCTGCCGCTGGGCCTGGCACACCACGAAGACGCGCCTGACTGGAGCGCCGGCGCGCCCTGCCGAAGCCCCAACTCCAGGAGCGCCATCATGAGCGCGCTCGTCATCAACCAATTGTGCAAGGCGTTCGGCGGCCTGCGCGTGACCGCCAATGTGAACCTTGCGGTCGAGCCCGGTGAGCGCCGTCTGATCATCGGTCCCAATGGCGCCGGCAAGACCACGTTGTTCAATCTCATCACCGGCGAATTCGCGTGCGACAGCGGCTCGATCCTGCTGTTCGACCGCGACATCACCCGCATGCCGAGCCACCGCCGCCCGCATCTCGGCATGGCGCGCACCTACCAGATCATCACGCTGTTCGACAAAGACACCATCCTGCGCAACGTCACCCTCGCTTTGCTCGGGCTGTCGCCCATGCGCTGGTCGGCGTTTACCGACATCGACCATCAGCATCACCTCATCGAACGCGCCCGCGAAGCGCTCGGACATGTCGGCCTTGCGCATCTCGCCGATCGTCCGCTGTCGCAGACCTCCTATGGCGAGCGCCGCCGCGTGGAGATCGCCATGGCGCTGGCGCAAAATCCCAAGGTGCTGCTGCTCGACGAGCCGTTCGCGGGCCTGTCGATCGACGAGCGGCGCGACGTGCGCACGCTCCTCAACGCGATCCCGCGCGCGGTGACGGTCGTTATGATCGAGCACAACATGGACGTCGCGCTCGATTGGGCGGAACGCATCACGCTCCTGCATTTCGGCGAGGTCATCGTCGAGGGCACCCGCGCCGAGGTGGTCGCCGACCCGAGAACGCGGGAGGTCTATCTTGGCCACTAGCGCACTCGGCCTCCACGACATCGACGCCTTCTACGGGGACAGCCATATCCTCCAGAAGGTTTCGTTCGCGCTCGGCGAAGGACGCCTGCTCGGACTGCTCGGCCGCAACGGCGCCGGCAAATCGACCTGCATGAATGTCGTGGTCGGCCTCCTGCCCGCGCGCGGCGGCACCGTCGAGGTGTTCGGCGCCGACATCACCCGCCTGCCGCCGGAATCGATCGCGGCGCGCGGCATCGCGCTCGTCCCGCAGGGACGGCGCGTGTTCAAGAGTCTCACCGTGCGCGAGAACCTCGTGGTCGCCGCGCGTCCTCCCGATCCCGGCAGCCGGCACGCGCCCTGGACCTCAGAGACGGTGTTCGCCATGTTCCCGCGGCTCGCCGAGCGCAAGCATCAGATCGCGGCGTATCTCTCCGGCGGCGAGCAGCAGATGCTCGCGATCGGCCGCGCGCTGATGTCGAATCCACGCGTGCTGCTGATGGACGAGCCGTCCGAAGGACTGGCGCCGCAAATCGTCGCCGATGTCATGGCGACGATCCGCAAGCTCAAGGAGAGTGGCCTCTCGATCATCCTGGTCGAGCAAAATCCGCGGCTTGTCCTCGATGTCGCCGACGATATCGCGATCCTCAACAGCGGGCGCGTTGCCGTGGTCTCGACGCCGGCCGCCCTCTCGCGCGACGGCGTCGACCTCACCCAGCATCTCGGGGTGTATTAGGACGAGACGCAGCCTCCCCGACAGGGACTATCAGCGATGCACCCGGCCTCTTGACCAGAGGTCTCGACAGGCCGATTCTCTTTCTTTGCAAGACGGGCCTCAAGTAATCGGGTTTTGTCCGGCCCGAGGCGCCAGGAAAGGTAACTGACAGGCGGCGTGAATTGAGTTGTAGCGTACCGGGGGGAGGCGTTCCGTGTCCCAGGACCCAAATTGCAGTTCCATTGCGAGACCATCGCCCTATGTCGTGCAAAGTCCGTTTGCACAGCAGCCCGCCCTGCAATTGATTTATGACACAGCGCCGATCGGCCTGGCGTTCCTTTCGCCGGACTGCCGCTATGTGCACATCAATCAACGTCTCACGGAAATATGCGGCATCTCGGTCGAGGATCACATCGGCCGTTCCGTTCGGGATTGCGTGCCGGCGCTGGCCGACGCGGTCGAGGATATCGTCGCTTCGATCATGAAGACCGGCGAGCCGGTGACCGGCATCGAGGTTGCTGGCCAGCGCGCCGATGAGAACGGGGAGCGCTGCTGGATCACCTATTGGCACCCGCTGCGCGGTCCCGGCGGCGACATCGTCGGCGTTAACGTCGCGGCGGAAGAGATCACCGAACGCAAGCGCGCCGAGGCTGCATTGCAGACGACGCTGCGCAATCTGCGCGAGGCCCAGAACTCGCTGATCGAATCGGAGAAGCTCGCGGCGCTCGGACGGCTGGTGGCAGGCGTTGCACACGAGGTCAACAATCCGGTGGGCGTCAGCCTGACCGTGGCATCGACGCTCGAACGCAGAAGCGCGACATTCGCAACGGAAGCCGCGCGGGGCGACATCAGGCGCTCCAGCCTGAACGATTTTTTGGAGGCCACGCGCGATGCATCGGCGCAACTGATCGCCAATCTCAACCGTGCGGCCGAGTTGATCCAGTCATTCAAGCAAGTTGCGGCGGATCGGAATTTTTCCGAACAACACACGTTCGACATCGGCGATCTCACCGAGCAGATACTCATGAGCCTGCGTGCGGGCCTGCGAAAGCACAAGCTGAAGCTCAACGTCGATTGCCAGCCCGATCTGGCTGTGAACAGCTATCCCGGATCCTACGGACAGGTGCTGACCAATCTCTTCCTCAATTCGGTCACACACGCATTCGCCGACGGCAATGCTGGCACGATCGACATCCGGGTACGGGCGGCTGGCGAAGACGGTATCGAAATTCTCTTCGCCGATGACGGCTGTGGCATGGATTTCAACGTCAGGCGTCAGGCGTTCAACCCGTTCTTCACCACGCGCCGCGATCAGGGTTGCACCGGCCTCGGGCTGCATATCGTCCACACCATCGTGACCCAGCGTTTTGGCGGCACGATCAGTCTCGACAGCGAGCCTGGCGAAGGGACGAGAGTCCGGATGGTCGTGCCGCGTGTGGCGCCGGGCGACGGCGCATGTCGCGATGCCAACAGCGGGCTCGCGGTGGTGTCGTCGACGCCGGCCGACATCGCGCGTGACGGCATCGAACTCACCCCGCATCTCGGCGTGTATTAGCGCCTGTACTCGTCAACGCGACGTCGAAAGCCACACGCAATTCATAACAACCTTGCGCGTATACTTGTTTGGCCGCAAGTAATTCACGAAAAAGCCTTAGTCGCAACCGGATACCGCAGACAGCATTTCCTTACCGGCAATCGTAATCGGCAGCAGAATACTACCGCCAATATCCAGATCATCTTCGCGAATTGTTTCGTTTTAACCGCTCGTTAACCATTCGCGATCTATTGCTCGCTCACGCGCCAACAAAAACATCGAAGGTCGTCGTGGGCAGCACCAGCGCTATCGAGGCGAACAATTCGATCCGGTTTTGTATCCGCTCATATATGGCGTTCGTGTTGGCGCCCCAGGCGCCGATCATCGACTGGCTCGCCCAGCTCGACGGCTGGACGCGCAATTCTCCCGGCTTCTTTGCCGGCAGGTCGGTCGTGCTCGACCTCAGCACGGTCAAATTGGGCCAACCCGGAATCCGTCATCTCCTCACGCAGCTGGCCGAGCGCGGTATTCGCATCATCGGTCTTGAAGGCGCCGACGCTTCGCAACTCGATCCGTCGCTGCCGCCGCTCCTGACGAGCGGACGCCCGGCCGGGCCGCGCGCCGTCGAAGCGCCCGCTCCCGCCGAGACTGCTGCTTCCCGCCGCTCCCAGCGAACCTGCGGCCGCCCCGAGCAAGGCTGCTGCTCCGGCCGATCCGGAGGAGCCGGCGTCCTTGTTGATCGAGACCCCGGTCCGCTCCGGCCAGACGGTGTTCTTCCCGAGCGGCGACGTCACGGTGCTCGGCTCGGTCGCTTCGGGTTCCGAAATCGTCGCCGGCGGGTCAATCCACATCTACGGCACGCTCAGGGGCCGAGCCATGGCGGGATCGACCGGCAACGATCGCGCACGAATTTTTTGCAGGAAGAACGAAGCCGAGCTGCTTGCAATCAATGGCTATT
The DNA here is from genome assembly GCA_963850705.1 of uncultured Alphaproteobacteria bacterium. Classification (GTDB taxonomy): domain Bacteria; phylum Pseudomonadota; class Alphaproteobacteria; order Rhizobiales; family Xanthobacteraceae; genus VAZQ01. The sequence goes on from CAWKMR010000031.1 coordinate 87,898, forward strand.
ACCGGACTGCCGAGGAAATGGATCCAGTCCGCTCGCAGGCTGTCCAGTCCTGGCTTGAAGACGGTGTGTTGATGGTCGCTCCCTTGGATTGAGCAGGAGGTAATTAGCATGAGCAAGGTTATCGTCGTCACGTCCGGCAAGGGAGGCGTTGGCAAAACCACCACGACCGCCGCCATCGGCGCCGCGCTCGCGGCCACCGGCCAATCGGTCGTCGTCGTCGATTTCGACGTCGGGCTGCGAAACCTTGATCTCGTGATGGGAGCCGAGCGGCGGGTCGTCTACGATCTCATCAATGTCGTCCAAGGCGTCGCCAAGCTTCCGCAGGCGCTGATCCGCGACAAGCGTGTGGAGTCGCTGTCACTTCTCCCGGCCTCGCAGACGCGCGACAAGGATGCCCTCACGGAAGACGGCGTCGAGCGCGTGATCAAGGAATTGCGCGCGAAATTCGACTGGGTCATCTGCGACAGCCCCGCCGGCATCGAGCGTGGCGCCACGCTTGCCATGCGGTTTGCCGATACGGCGATCATCGTCACAAACCCGGAAGTCTCCTCGGTCCGCGACTCGGATCGCATCATCGGCCTGCTCGATTCCAAGACCGAAAAGGCCGAAAAGGGCGAGCGCGTCGAAAAGCATATCCTCATCACGCGCTACGATGCAGCGCGCGCGGCGCGCGGCGAGATGCTCCACATCAACGACGTGCTCGATATCCTGTCGCTGCCGCTGCTCGGAATCATTCCCGAGAGCGAGGAAGTGCTGCGCGCCTCCAACGTCGGCACGCCGGTCACGCTCGGCGATGCGACGAGCGCACCGGCGCGCGCCTATATCGATGCGGCGCGCAGGCTCAGAGGTCACGACGTGCCGATGACGATACCCACCGAGCGCAAGGGCCTTCTCGACAAGCTGTTCGGACGGAGAGCGGCATGAGCCTGTTGAACCTGTTCCGGCGTCGCGGCAGCGCGCCGGTTGCGCGCGAGCGGCTCCAGATCTTGCTGGCCCATGAGAGATCGAGCCGCAGCGGACAGCCCGATCTGCTGACCAGCCTGCGCGACGAAATTCTGGCGGTCGTCACCAAACACATCAACGTCGACCCGGATCAGGTCCGCGTCACGATGGAGCGCGGCGACACGGTGTCGACGCTCGAGATCGACGTCGAAATCCCACACGCCGTCATCGCTCTGCGTCGCGGTCCGTTAACTGTCCGTCGGTGGTATTCTAGTGGAGTGGATCGGACGACTAATTCTGGTCCCTCGCCCGGCAGGGGCGTTGATGGCATAATTGGGAGGTCTGTAGCACGCGGCGTAAAGGTCACCAGATGTGGGACTATCGCGTATTGGCCATTGGCCTCGTCGTCATCTCGGGTTGCGCGTCAGCGATCTCCGGTCGCGCATCGGCGCAAGAGTGTTTCCCCTTCCCCTGGATGTGCCAGCAAAGGCCGGTTGAGCCCCGTTACCAGCCGGGAGCACCCGAGCCACGGGACACCGCCCCCTCCTACGAGCGTGGTTACGATCGCCGATCCGCCGCGAGCCTACGGGCCCGTCGCCGGCGAGCGCTTTCCCGTTCCCGCCGTGCCGATGTCCGAGGTCGATCCCAATTTTCTGCGCGCCGCCGTGTCGTTCCCTTCCAATGAACCGGCCGGCACGATCATCATCGACCCGCAAAGCTCACTACCTCTACCTCGTGCAAGGCGGTGGACGGGCGATGCGATACGGCATCGGCGTCGGGCGGCAAGGCTTCGGCTGGTCGGGCGTCGCAAACATCCGCGACAAGCAGGAATGGCCGGATTGGTATCCGCCCAAGGAAATGATCCAGCGTCAGCCCGAGCTCAAGCGACAACTGAGCACACTGCGCAGCGGCCTCGGCGTGGCCGGCGGTCCGGGCAATCCGCTCGGCGCCCGCGCCATGTATCTCTGGCAAGGCGGCAAGGACACGCTCTACCGGATCCACGGGACCAACGAGCCATCGACCATCGGCCAGAGCGTTTCGTCCGGCTGCATTCGCATGCTCAACCAGGACGTCATCGACCTCTACGCCCGCACCCCGCTCGGGGCCAAAGTCGTGGTCCTCCGGTCGCGCCTCAGTTGACCACAGCAGGCCGCCTTCCGGCCACTGAAACGGTAGGAAACAACCATAAACCCTTGCCGGCCGTGGCAAAAAAGCCACGGCCCCCGACTATCGTGTGGCGAATTAGTGGCCGCCACATTTAGCCCGTCATCACGCCAAAGTTCGCCTCCCATTTTGTCCGCGGGTGTGTGATCGGGGGCTAAAAATGGGGTCTTTTCAGACCGCTCGAAAAATACTGTTCGTCGCGCTTGTCGGCGCGACACTTCCGGCCTGCACTCATTCCAACATGCTCGGTGACATGTCGGCATCGCCGCGGCTACCGGCAGGCGTCGTCAAGGCAGGTCGCGACCGTCATGCGTCAGCAAACCCGCGTTGCGCGCAACCGGCAGGCAACCCGGACCCAGACGGCCCGGAGACAGAATACACGCACGCAAGCTGCGCGGACGCAACCATGCGTCGGACGGAATGGCGAGCTTTTACAGCCAGGGCCAAAAAACCGCGAGCGGCGAACGATTCAATTCGCGTGAGTTGACCGCGGCTCACCCGACACTGCCGTTCGGCACGAAGGTGCGCGTCACCGACGTCAACACCGGGCGGGCGGTCACGGTTCGGGTCAATGACCGTGGCCCGTTCGTCAAGGGACGCGTCATCGATGTCTCGCACGCGGCTGCTGAATCGCTCGGAATGGTTGGCAAGGGTGTCGCCAAGGTCAAACTTGACGTTGTGCAATAAGCGAGCAACCAGCGACCGGAAATCCGCACGCGGACTTGATCCGATCTCGGACACGGCGCCGGCCTGGATGCCGGCCTTCCCGGGTCGGCACAGCCCTTGGCGTGCCGTCGCGCGCAACCTAAATTCCTGAAGCCGTCCCGCGCCGATGCCGGATGGCGGAGGGAACCATGGGATTGGCCTGTCGCACCCGCGCAGTCGTGATCGCCGCGATGGCGGGCGCGATGTTGGGCGCTCATCCGGCGAACGCCGTCGATCCTTTGAACCCCTCGGCCCCGTGCAGCGTTTTCGACGGGGCCCCCTGCACGCCGTCTTTTTGCGGCGTGTTCGGTTCCTGGCCCTGCGTGCCGTCGTACCCGTCGATCGGACAGGGACTGCGCATCACCTTTCACAGCCGCGTCGCCGCAAGCTGTCCACGCGCCGAAGGACCGATCAATTCAATTGCGCGAGATGTTCGCGGCGCTGCAGGCCTGCTGGGAGCCGCCACCTTTCAACGAATCCTTCCATGGGATGGAAATGTCGGTGCGCTTCAGTTTCAAGCGGACCGGCGAACTCATCGGCCCTCCGCGGGTGACCTATACCAACAGCGATGCCAATGCCGACACGCGGCGCATCTACGGCCGGGCCATCGACGCCACGTTCGAGCGCTGCACGCCGATGCCGTTCAGCAAAGAGATGGGTGGTGCGATCGCCGGCCAGATGATCGCCATCCGCTTCTTCGACAATCGGGGTGAGAAAAAGGATTAATGGACGGCCTGTCAGCGCGAATAGTTGCCGCGCCGCGTTATTCCGGCTTGATGCCCTTCTCGTCCACGAATTTCGTCCAGTTCTTGATCTCGGTTTCGAGCTGCGCCCTCAGCGCCGGGCCGGGTGCGAAGTCTGGTGTGATGTCGAGATTGGCCAGCCGGTCGCGCAGGCCCTGGTCGGCCATGACGCCTGCGATGGCCTTTTCGAGCTTGGCCTTCACGGCGTCGGGCATGCCCTTCGGGCCGAAGATGCCGAACCAGAAGCGCAATTCCACGTCCGCCGTCTTCTTCACGCCCGGCCTCCTGCATGGTCGGAACGTGCGGCATGGCGGGCGAACGCGCCAGGCTGGTGACCGCGAGCGCCTTGATCTTGCCGGACTCGACCAGGGCCTTCGTGCCTTGCACCGACGTGATCGTCATCGGCACGTGCCCGGCGACGATGTCTGCGATCGCCTGGCCGCCGCCCTTGTAGGGGATGTGAATGGCCTCCATGCCCACCGCATCCTTGAACACCTCGAAATTCAGATGCGAGACGCTGCCGACGCCGGCGGACGCGTAATTCATTTTCCCCTTCACGGTCTTCGAGTACGCAACGAGCTCGGCGACCGTATGTCGCGGGGATGTTGGTCGCGACGATCAGCGCCGATGGCGAGTCGCGATCCCGGCAACCGGATCGTATTGCTTCAGCGGATCGAAATTGGATGAGGTCTTCCGATACAGCGCCTGGCTCATGCCGAGCGCATTTTCCGCAAGCAGCAGGGTGTGACCGTCCGGCTCGGAGGATGCCACATGCGTCCAGGCGATGTAGCCGCCCGCGCCCGGCCGGTTTTCCATAACCACGGCCTCGCCGAGCGCCTCTTTGAGATCTTCGAAATCTGCCGCGCGAGCGTGTCGGTGGCGCCGCCCGGCACGAACGCAACGACCAGGCGCACCGGCCGCGAAGGATAGGCTTGCGCCAAGGCTGGCCGCGATGTCGCCGCCGCAAGCGCACCGCCCGTTGCCACTTGGAGAAATGTTCGACGCGGAATGTTCATGCTGTTCCTCCCCAGCCCGGCTTCACCCGCCGGCGGCGATCAGGCTCTCGATCCGCTTGAGCTGCTCCGCCGGCGTCTTCGCGATCTGATCGATCAGCTTGCGGATTTCCGCGCCGCTGATGGGCTCACCTCAATGCCGAGCTTTTCCGCTTCGGCGAGATAGGCCGGGTCTTTTTGGGTCGCCATGAATGCCTCTTGTAGTGCCCGCGCGCGATCCGGCGGCACATCGGGCGGCGCCGCATAGGGGCGCGACAGCGCATAGGGCATTTCGAGGATTTCGATGAGGTTACGATCCTCCTGGCTGCGCGCCAGTTCGCGCGCGGTCGGCGCGTCGGGAAATTCCTTGAAGCGATCGGGGCGCCCGAACACGACCATCACGCGACCAAAGCCTTTCGGCTTGAGCCAGTCGGGCTTGTTCGCCCGCACCGACGACAGCCCCGAGGTGCGGCCGTCGACCTCGCCGCGCTCGATCGCAAGATACAGCACGCCCAGAATCGGTGTAGCCGGGAATCACCTTAACGTTGAAACCGAGCCACTCACGCAGCAGAACGGCCATAGCGTCGCTCGAGGCTCCTTCCGCGGTGCTGCCGAGGATGATCGGCGGACCGCCGACGCGGCGCGCTTCTTCGATCGTACTCACCTTGGAGTCGCGGCGAACGATCAGCACGTAGGCGTCGTTCGCAGAACTCGACGATGAGCCAAGCCAGGTGAACTTCATGGGATCGAACTGGATGTTCTGGCCGGTCTTGACCAGGCCGAGCATCGCCATGTTGCGCGCGAAGGTGCCGAACGTGGTGCCATCCTTGGGCGCGACGTTGTATAGATAGTTGGCGCCGCGCAACGATCCCGCCCCTGGCATATTTTGCACCACGATCGAGGGATTGCCGGGGATGTGGCGGCCGATGTGGCGCGCGAGCACGCGCGCATAGACGTCGTAGCCGCCGCCGGGGCCATAGCTGACGATCAGATCGATGCGCCTGCCTTGTAGAAATCTGCCTCATCGTCGGCCTGCGCCGGAACAACGGCCAGCAGGGCGACAGCCAATCCCAGCGCGGCAGAAAGCCTCGGCATGCAAAACCTCCTCGGGTTCGTCTTCAACGATTATACCAATCATGGTGGGAAGCCAGACTCTCTCAGCGTCATGGCCGGGCTTGTCCGGCCATCGACGTTCTGATTGAGGGACCAAGACGTGCCGCCTGCGACAAGCGCGGGCATGACGGCGGAATATCAATGTGCTTATACCCTGAGTCCTTCCACTCCGCGAACAGTCGCCGCCAATCGAAATGAC
>CAWKMR010000032.1:0-110614 GCA_963850705.1 uncultured Alphaproteobacteria bacterium
GCGCCACGCGCATCAGGCGGCGGAATAGCGGCGCCGAGCAGCCGATCGAATAAAGAGGGATTTTCATGCGCAACGGACACGCCGAAGAAATCGCGAAACTGATCGAGCCCGGCCGGATTCATCGGCGCGTCTACGCCGACTCCGACGTGTTCGAGATGGAGATGGAGCGCATCTTCGGCCGCGCCTGGCTGTTCGTCGGGGCATGGAGCCAGGTGCCGAACCCGGGCGACTACATCACCACCGAGCTCGGCCGCCAGCCGGTGATCATGTGCCGGCACCGCGACGGCAGCGTGCAGGTGCTGCTCAACCGCTGCACCCATCGCGGCGCCAAGGTGGTGAACGAGCGCAAGGGCCATGCACCGCGGCTGGTGTGCTGCTATCACGGCTGGGCTTCGACACCGACGGCCGGCTGGCGAGCGTGCCGGTGCCGGAGGGCTGCGGCGAAGGATTCGACAAGGAGGCCTCGGGCTCGCGCGCGCGCCGCGCGTCGGCGAATACCGGGGCTTCGTGTTCGCAAGCCTTGCCGCCAGCGGACCGAGCTTCGAAGACCACATCGGCCCGATGAAGGGCAACATCGACGATCTGGTCGACCGCGCGCCGGACGGGGCGCTCGCGCTCGACGCCGGCATGCATCGCTACGTCTACAACGGCAACTGGAAGCTCCAGGTCGAGAACGTGCTCGACAGCTATCACGTGCCGTTCGGCCATGCCTCGACCGTCAACAAGGACGGCGTGCAGTTCGCCCGCCGCGAGGGCGACAGCAAGGGCGCGGCCGTCATCGAGACCAAGAAGAAAGAGACCGCCGGCAGCTGGAAGGACCGCAAGAGCTACATCGTCGGCAACGGCCATGGCTGGACCAGCAACACCACGCTCGACGACGGCAAGCGTTCGAGCGCCGGCCTTCGACGAGTACAAGCGCGTGCTGGCGGAGAAAGTCGGTGCCGAGCGCGCGAACGCAGATCCTGACGCCGCGGCTGCACAACTCGCTGATCTATCCCAACATGTCGATCATGGGGCTCAACATCCATGTCCGCGTCATCAAGCCGATCGCGGTCGACCGCACCGAGGTGACGATCTATCCGATCAGGCTCTTGCGGCGCGCCCGACTCCATGAACTTCGGCAATATCCGGCTGCTCAACGTGACCCATTCGGCGTCGTCGTTCGTGCAGACCGACGATCTGGAATCCTTCGTGCGCGCGCAGAAGGGCCTGCGCGCCATCTCACCGATTGGGTCGATATCTCGCGCGGGCTCGGCCACGAGGAGCCCGACCGCGAGCTCAACGCCACGCGCGGGCTCGCCACGCACGAAATGGTGGTGCGCGCGCAATACAAGGCCTGGCTCGGCTATATGCGCGAGGCCGCCTGATGGATGCGGCGAATTCGCGGCCGGCATCGACCGCGCGCCGTTCGAGCAATTCCTGATCCACGAGGCGGCGCTGCTCGACACCCGCCGGTTTCGCGATTGGATGGCGCTGTTCGCGGACGACGGCACCTATTGGGTGCCGGCCGTGCCCAACCAGGAAGCCCGTTCAACCAGGCCTCGCTGTTCTACGACGACCGCGATCTGATGAAGACGCGGGTCGAGCGCCTGGAGCATCCGCGCATCCACGTGCAGACGCCGCCCTCGCGCACCGCGCATCTCGTCGGCAACATCGTGGTCGAACAGGCCGACGCCGCGAAGGGCGAATTCACCGTCGGATCGACCGTCATCATGGTCGAGTACCGCGACGACGCGCAGCGCGTGTTCGCCGGCCGGCAGTCTCATAAACTGCGCCGCGAGGGCGCCAGCTTCCGCATCGTGCAGAAGCGGGTCGACCTCATCAATTGCGACGGCGCCTTCGAGGCGATGGCGGTCCCGATCTAGTCACGTGAATTTAAAGTTCGCCGCATAATGTCTGCTGCGCTTTGTGGCAGAAGCGTTTCACTGAGGCCAGGATTTGGTCGGCAGATTTGGTCCATTTGAACGGCCTGGGATTTTGGTTGTGCCGATCGATGAAAGCGCGGATATCGGCTTCGAGTTGTCCTGACGGAGGTATGAACACCTCGCTGGAGCCGCTTTCTGGTGAGTTCAGCGAACCAGCGTTCGACCTGATTGATCCATGACGCCGAAGTCGGCGTGAAGTGCACATGATAATGCGGTCGGCGGGCGAGCCACGCCTTGATCTTGGGGGTTTTGTGGGTGGCATAGTTATCCATGACGATATGGATATCGAGCCCTTCAGGGACTTGAGCATCGATCTCTTTGAGGAAGTTCAAGAACTCGGCCGCCCGGTGACGCTTGTAGCATTTGCCGATGACGAACCCCGAGGCGACATCGAGTGCGGCAAACAGCGAGGTCGTACCATGCCGCACGTAGCTGTGCGTGCGACGTTCGGGTACGCCAGGCATCATCGGCAAGACCGGCTGCTCGCGATCGAGTGCCTGGATCTGGCTCTTCTCATCAATGCTGAGGACGAGGGCTCGGTTCGGCGGGGAAAGGTAAAGGCCGACGATATCGCGTACCTTGTCGACGAACAGCGGATCGTTCGACAGCTTGAACGTCTGGCTACGGTGCGGCTGCAAGCCGAACGCCACCCACATCCGGCGGATCGTGGTGTGGGAAAAGCCAGTTTCTGCCGCCATCGAGCGGATCGACCAGTGCGTCGCGTCGATCGGTGTCGTGCGCAACGTCCGTTCGATCACGGCAGCAACCTGATCGTCGTCGATAGTTCGCGGTCGGCCGGGGCGAGCCTCGTCAAGCAGACCATCGCAGCGATCCTTCAAAAATCGGCGACGCCACTTGCCAACTGTGTGTTCGTGCAGGCCGAGCTCGGCAGCTACATCCTTGCTCGCCAAGCCGTCCGCACATCGCAGAATGACGCGGCATCGCTCAGATAGCGACCGGGCAACACGGTGACGACGAACTTGCCTCTCCAAATATGATCGTTCCTGCGCACTCAGCACCAACGGCACGATCGGCCGGCCTCTCACACCTGCATTCGCCATAAGCGCTCTCCTTCGAAGCTCCGAGCGCTCTTTTATAATGTGGCGAACTTGCGTTCCAGATGACTAGGGCGTGCACTCATAAAACTCGGCGGCCGCTCTTCTGCCAAAGGCGGACATTCTATGGGACGACCTGCATGTCTGATTTGGGCCAAGAGGAGAAGTGACGAACGTCATCTTACGTCAATTTGTCGATCGCTTTGCGACCTTACGAATGCAGTTGAGAAAGTTTTGCACCACCGGGCTGACCGTGCGGTTTTTCAACGTGACGATACCGACCGGCCACGGACGAATGGCGAGATTGACCGGCAAGACTTTGAGCGGGAACCGGTCGGCGTTGAAGCGCAGCACGGAGCCGACCTCCGCCGAAATAAAGCGGTCGGTGGCAAGCAGCATCATTCGCTGATGAACGGAATAGGATCTGACACCGAGCTTCGGAATCGGACAAACCGATGCGTCTGGAAGGCCTCTGCCAGAAGCGAGACGAAGATGCCCTCGCGCGGCAGGAGCCACGGCTCGTCGGCCAGTTCGGCAAGCTCGACCTTGCGACGACGTGCCCAGCGGCTATTTCTTCCTGACTACGATAAATGGCCGATCCTCGTACAGAACTTCCACTTCTAGGTCGTCGTCCGCAAATGATATCGGAAAGCCGGCGAGCAGAAAGTCGACTGCGCGATCGCGCAATTGCCGAAATTCCTGCGTCATGTTGTTAGCGGCTATGACGTGCACGATCACGCGTGGATGTTGACGCGAGAAGTGGTCGATGATCGCCGACATCAGGCCACCCGTGAAGACGTCGGGACATCCGACCCGAACCTCGCCGACCGTCGGGTCGGCCAGAGACTCGATCTCTTTGATGCCTTGCCGCAGCTCCTCGAAGGCAGCCATGCCGTGCCGGAGCAGGGCACGGCCGTAAGCTGTGGCCTCGACGCCCTTCGGGGTGCGGTCAAGCAGCCGCACCCCGATCGTGTGCTCCATGTCGGAGATGGCCTTCGACACCGATGGCTGCGACACCGCCAGCCGCTCCGCGGCCTTACCCATGCTGCCCATTTCAGCCACGGTCATCAAAACATGCAGATCATGCAACTTGAGCCGGCGGCCGATGCGATCGTTCCATTTCATCGCGACCCTCCTCAAGGGCGTTGCGACTGGCTCATAGATATAAGGTTATGCCATCATCAAAAGAAAGAATTATTTGTCTATTGATCCCTTACCTACATTGCGCGTCGAGACGCCCTGCCGTGCATTTGGAGGAAACGATGACGCTTGCCCGGCGATCCTTTTTGCAACTGGCGATGAGCGGTGCCGCCCTGTCGGCGGTATCGCGTGATGCGAGAGGGCAGACGTACCCATCACGACCGGTGCGTATGGTCGTAGGCTTTCCAGCCGGCGGCGTTGGCGACATTCTCGCGCGGCTGATGGGGCAATGGCTCTCGGAGCGGCTTGGCCAGCCCTTCATTGTCGAGAACAGGCCAGGAGCTGCCGGCAATGTCGCGGCTGAGGCGGTCGTGCGTGCGCCCCCGGATGGCTACACGCTTCTGTTCGTGGGGGTGAATCACGCAATCAACGCGACGCTCTACGACAAGCTGAGTTTCAATTTCATTCGCGACATTGCGCCTGTTGCGAGCCTCATTCGCACGCCAAACGCAATCGTTGTGAATCCATCGACCTCGGCCAAGACGCTTCCTGAACTCATCGCTTATGCAAAGGCCAATCCAGGCAAGATCAGCATGGCGTCGGCAGGAAACGGGACTTCGGCCCATGTGACCGGCGAACTGTTCAAGATGATGGCCGGCATTGACATGGTGCACGTGCCCTATCGGGGCGGCGCGCCCGCGATCACCGATCTCATTGGTGGACAGGTGCAGGTGCTCTTCAGCGTTCTTGCCGAAACGATCGAACATATCAAGGCCGGCAAGCTCCGCCCGTTGGCGGTGACTACCGCAACGCGTTTGGATGTGTTGCCAGATATCCCCACAGTTGGCGAGTTCCTCCCAGGCTATGAAGCGAGCGGTTGGCAAGGGATTGGTGCGCCCACGAACACGCGCGCAGAGATCGTCGATATTCTCAACCGAGAGATCAATGCGGCATTGAGCGATGCCAAAATCCAGGAGCGCATCGCTTCATTGGGCAGTACTACATTGCGCGGCTCGCCCGCCGACTTCGGCAAGCTGATTGCCGCAGAAACGGAGAAGTGGGCAACGGTGATCAAGTCTGCCGGGATCAAGGCGAGTTGACGTCTGCCAAGGGTCATAAGCTGACGTAACGTCCTTGATTTTGGATGTCTGGTTCACCCCCACACGCGGACATTCCTGCGCGTTTATGAGTTCGCGTCCTAGTTGGCCTGCAGATTGAGCGACTTGGCGAGCGGGACCCAGCGCGCCACTTCGCCCGCGAGGAAGCGGGTGAACTCGTCGGGCGTCATCAACCGGGTTTCGATCTCGTCCTGCGCCATGCGTTTCTGCACCTCCGGCCGGTGCAGGATATTGTTCGTGATCTCGCGGCCGAGCGCCTGCGCGATCTCGGGCGGCAGCTTCGCCGGGCCGGACAATCCGAACCAGGTCGCGGTGACGAGATCGTCATAGCCGAGCTCCCGGAAGGTCGGGATGTCGGGAAAATTAGCGAGCCGCTTCTCGGCCGACACCGCGATCGGCCGCACCTTTCCGGAGCGAATTAATTCCGCTGCCGAGGAGAACGTGACGGAGCCGAAGGGCACATGGCCGCCGATCAGATCCATCAGCGCGGGGCCCGCGCCCTTGTGCGGAATATGGACGAGCTTGAAGCCTTCCCGGCGCGCAAGACCTTCGGCAAACAGATTGCCCTGCGTTCCGGTGCCGGGTGAGATGTAGTCGATCGGCTTCGGGCTGGCTTTGGCCCAGGCCAGGAACTCTTTGTAGTTCTTGGCGGGGTGCTCGGGATTCACGATCCATAGCACCGGCGGCCCGCCGAGATAGGCGATGTGGGTGAAGTCACGTACCGGATCGAAGCTGGGATTGGCGGCCATGGCCGGCGCGATCACGTGCGAGGCGACGCCTGACACCACCAAGGTGTAGCCATCGGGCGCCGCGGTCGCGACTGAGGCTGCGCCGATCATGCCGCCGGCTCCGGCGCGGTTCTCGACAAAGAACTGCTGCTTGAAGGCGGCGGACAGCGGCTCGGCGACGATCCGTCCGAGCGTGTCGGCAGCACCACCCGGCGCGAACGGCGCGACGATTCTGACCGGCTTGTTTGGCCAAGCTTGCGCATGGGCAGACTGGTCGGCGAGACAGAGAAGGAAAAGGAGGGTAACGCCGGCTTGGCCAATGCTCTTCATTTTTATTGCTCCCACAACAAACTGCTGGAAGCATAGCGCAAAGCCACATCCGCGCCAGTGCGTCAGGCATGGTGCGATCACTGCTTGACGCGCACACCTGCCATGCGCCCGCGCTTGCGCGCTCGTGGTGCGACGCGGTCTACCCCTGGCGGCCGATCGAGTTCACGGCTTCCTGCTGATCGAGGCGGGCAGAGCCGGTGGTCATGTTTTGTGCGGCCGTCATTTGGAAGGCGTTCAGCGTGAACGACCACGCCGTCGCCAGTGCGGCAGCGGTAACGACGGCGAGAATAAAGGCGCGCATCACTTGCTCCATTGGGAGAGCCGCCCGGCCCGATTTAAGATGGGAATTCGCCGCGCGCTTCTCAATGAGAGCACAATGCCGCGGCGTCGAGGCGGTTGCCCGCCTCGACGCTGCCGGAGACAAATCTCCGTGACTAGTGGAGTGGATTTGACATTCGCGACCCACCTGGCAGCGACCGCGCGACGCCAATGTCAAATCCAAACTCCACTAGCAGCTTATACTTGCTAGTGGTCCTTCGATTCTAACATTCGCAAAGCCGCCCGCGGAAATGGGATGCGAATGTTAGAATCGGACCACTAGCGCTGGCCGGCGTCGCCCACGGGCGGCGACGCGCCGCCGGTCGGTGACGACGGTGAACTGGAGCCGGAACCGACCGTGCCTTGCAGGATGGAGCGATCGAAGCACTGCTGTACCGACGCGGGCAGCTTCGCCTGCTCGCATTGGGCCATGGTCTGGAAGGAGCACATTGCCGCTCCTGAGGGATTGCTGAGGCAGTATCGCCCGGTGCCGGTCTGGGCCACGGCGGATTGTGTTGTCAGGGCGGCAAATGTCAGGGCTGCTGCCGCGATCAGTGTACGCATGATTGCACCTCTCGAGATGGACGCACCGCCTGCAACCACGAACTTGTTCGATCGTTCCCGAAAACTAACATTCTCACCTTCACAACATCGGCATTGGATGCACCCGTGGAACTCCATGGAATTCACGCGCGTCGAAATATGATTGCCGAATTATCAGGCATCTCGATTTGTAATGTTGCGGCCAACGGCTGCCGTTCCTAGGTGCCAGGAGACGGGCGACGTAGCAGACGCGCTGCGTTTGCAAAATGAAGGAGGGCGTCATGACCGATGACAACCCTCGGCGCGAGCGTCCAGCCTTGAATGACTTGCATCCTTACGTGTACGCGGGCATCGCCGCGCTTGCGATCTGGTTCGTGCTGGCGGTGTGGTGGAGCTTCGCCGTCGACGGCTACACCGACTTCCTGCTGTTTGTCATCAGCGGGTTCATCCTGACCTTCGTGTCGTTTGCCCTGGTGCTGTCGCGCGTGTCCCGCGGTGACGACGTCGATGCGGAGGGCGCACGGGCTTCGCGACGATCGTTTCGCGGCTGGGCTGCACGGGAATTCGACACCTGGCAGTATCGGCTGAAGGCGCGGAAACGCCGCCGCCGAAGTGCTGCTGCCGATCGGCGCCATCGCGTTCGGCATGACGGCGATTGGTATCGTGGCGCACGTGGTGAGCCACGGCGCGATCTAACGAGCGACTGCGTGCAATGTAACGCAGGCGAGTCGCGACTGGCGACGGTCGCTGCTACTCCGCCGCTTCGCCGGTGCGCACGCCGTCCCACCAGGGGCACACGCCGGCCATGCGCTCGTGATTGCCGTCGATCACGTTGACCGGCTTGCGCAGGCCCGACGCGGCGGCGGCGATGCGGAGCTTGCGCGCCTCGACGCGGCCTTCCGGCGGCATCCACATCCGGTCGTGGCCCCACATGCTCGGGCCCCAGGTCACTTCCTGCGGTTGCCAGTTGTCGACGTCGATGACGCGCCCGCCCCAGCCGTATTCCACCATGAAGCCCGACGGCGTGTTGGAATAGAACGACGTCACCTCGTCGTTGATGTGGCGGCCGAGCGTGACGCCGATGCGGCCTTCCTCGCCGAGCGCGAGGTCGTAGCACTGGCCGACGTCGTCGAGATTGTAGAGCTCCATCATCAGATGGTGGGTGGCGTTGCGGCCGGTCTCGATGAACGCGACCGAATGGTGGCGCGGATTGGCGTGGAAGAAATAGGCGTTGAACGGCCGCGTCATGAAATCGGACAGGCGGAAGCCGAGCACGTCGCGATAGAACGGGATCACGTCGTGGATGCTTTTGACGTGCAGCACGGCGTGGCCCATGCCGAGCGTTCCGGTGCGGAAGCCGGAGATGTTGCGGCCGGGCTTGAACGGCCTCGCTCGCGACCTCGGCGCCGTGAAAGATTTCCAGCCGGTTGCCGACCGGGTCGTCAAACGCAATGAGACCGGCGACGCGCCGCTCGTCGGCAAGCGCGCGCGTTCCGCGCGTCACGGCGACGCCGGCCTTTTCCAGCCGCGCGGCATAGGCGTCGACAGCGGCGGCATCCTCGGCTTCCCAGCCGAAGAACGCGACACCTTCGCCGCCGTCCGGGGTGACCACCACGCGCTGCTTGCGGTCGTCCATACGGAAGGCGAGGCTTCCGCGGCTCTTGTCCACGAGTTGGAGGCCAAGGAATTTCTCGCCGAAGCCTGCCCAGTCCTCAAGCGACTTCGCGCGGACGCCGACATAGCCCAGTCCCTGAATAGCCATCGCGGCCTCGTTTCACTCTGTTCGAGTCGAATTTCTCCGCCGCTCATTCCCGCGTAAGCGGAAATCCAGCCTTATTTCTTCTGGGTCCCCGCTTTCGCGGGGACGAGCGGAATAGAGGAGCTTACCCTAATCCTGCAGCGGGATGCCGGCGTCCTTCACCACTTTGACGAACTGCGCCATATCCGATTTGTATTTTACCGCGAACTCGTCCGGCGTTGAACCGATAATCTCGTTGGCGGTCGCGTCCATCCGGGCGCGGACATCCGGCATCTTGAGCGCTTTGGCGGCCTCGCGCTGGATCAACGCAATCACCGCGGGCGGCGTTCCGGCCGGCACGAACCAGCCTTGCCAGCTCCCTGATTCGAAGCCCTCCACGCCGCTTTCCGCGATGGTCGGGACGTCGGGCAGCGACGGCGAGCGCTTCGGCCCGGCGATTCCCAGTGCCCGCAACGCGCCGGACTCGATGTTCGGCTTGGCGGTCGCGAACGGCACCACCGCGAGGTGCACCTCGCCGGCGATCAGCGCGGTGTTGAGCGGTGCGTCGCCCCGGTAGGGGATCGGTTGGAATTTGACGCCGGCGGCGTGCATCAGCATTTCCATCGTCAGGTGCAGCGGATTGCCGACGCCGGTCATGCCGTAGTTGAGCGTGCCGGGCTTCGACTTGGCGAGGGCGATCAATTCGCGCGTCGTCTTCGCCGGCAATGACGGCGTCGCCACCAGCAGAAGCTGCGACGCGACGAGCTGCGTGACCGGGACGAGGTCCTTCACCGGATCGAACGGCAGCTTGCGGTAGAGCGCCGGACTGATCGCGAGCCCGTTGGTGACCTGCAAGATGGTGTAGCCGTCGGGCGGCGACTTCGCGACCAGGTCGGCCGCGGCGTTGCCGCCCGCGCCGGGGCGGTTCTCGATGATCACCGGCTGACCGAGCGCCTCCGTGAGCTTCTGGCCCATGATGCGCGCCAAGAGATCGACGGCGCCGCCGGCCACGAACGGAACGACGATGCGGATCGGTTTCGACGGATAGGTTTGTGCTGCCGCTGGCGCCGTGCCCAGCAGCAGGAGGGCGCAGGCAATCAACAGTGCCGGCCTTCTCATGGCGCTCTCCCCGGTTTGTCTATCGGGCTTATTGCAACGGGATGCCCGCGTCCTTGACGACCTTAGCAAATCTCGCGACGTCATCGCGGAATTTCGCGGCGAAGGCATCGGGCGTCGAGCCGACCGGCTCGTTGCCCATGGCCAGCAGCCGTTTCGCGATGGCGGGGTCGGCGATGATCTTCGCGGTCTCGCGATGGATCGCGGCGACGACGTCGGGCGGCGTCTTCGCGGGCACGAACCAGCCCTGCCA
The DNA here is from genome assembly GCA_963850705.1 of uncultured Alphaproteobacteria bacterium. GTDB lineage: Bacteria > Pseudomonadota > Alphaproteobacteria > Rhizobiales > Xanthobacteraceae > VAZQ01. The sequence goes on from CAWKMR010000032.1 coordinate 10,265, forward strand.
GCCGGACGCCTCGAAGCCTGGGACGGCGTCTTCGGACAGCGTCGGCACGTCGGGCAGCAGTGAAGACCGCTGCGCGCTGTTGACCGCGAGCGCCCGGATGGCGCCCGACTGCACATGCGGCAGGATCGCCACCAGCGGCACGATCGCGACGTCGACCTCGCCGGCGATCAGCGCGGTGTTGAGCGGTGCGTCGCCGCGATAGGGGATCGCCTGGATGTCGATCCCGGCCGCGCGCTTGAACATCTCCATGGTCAGGTGCAGCGAGTTGCCGACGCCGGTCATGCCGTAATTGAGGCTGCCGGGTTTCGCCTTGGCGAGCGCGACCAGTTCCCTGGCCGAGCGCGCCGGCAGTTTCGTATTGGCCACCAGCACCGTCGAGGTCGCGACGAGCTGCGTCACCGGAATGAAGTCGCGCATGCGTGTCGAACGGCAGCGAGCGGTAGATCGCCGGGCTGATCGCCTGGCCGTTGGTGTTCTGCAGGATGGTGTAGCCGTCGGGCGCCGCCTTCGCGACGTCGTTCGCGCCGGTGGTGCCGCCGGCGCCGGCGCGGTTCTCGACCACCACCGGCTGACCGAATGATTCCTGAAGCCGCGCGCCAAGGATGCGCGCGAGCTGATCGACCGCGCCGCCGGCCGCGAACGGCACCACGACGCGCACGGGCTTCGACGGATAGGGCTGGGCGAGGGCGGGTGATGGAGAAATTACGAAGCCTGCAAACACAATCGCAAGCCAACTTCGTTTCATGGCGCCTTCTCCCATTGCGTCATGCCCGGCCTTGTGCCGGGCATCCACGTCTTAACCGCGCAAAAGAAAGACGTGGCTGGCCGGGACATGAGGGCGTTCACGCCCGTTTTCGACGGGCTATGCCCGGCCACGACGAAGGATAGAGCGCTACCCGATGAAAGGCGATGCGGCGTATTTGGCAGCCAGCCTAAGCTGCGACGTTACCGAGGAAGGTCTCGATCTCGTGCCGCAGATTGTCGACCGCGCCTTCGACGGATTTCGATGCCGACAGCACGATTTCCGCCGATGTGCGGTTTGCGACCGCGGCGTCGGCGACCTCGCCCAGGACCGCGACGATCTTGCTCGTCTCCTGGGCGGCATTGGCGACGTTGTTGGAAATGTCGAGCGTCGCCGCGCCCTGTTCCTCGATCGAGCCCGCGACCGCAGACGTGTAGGAACTGATCTCGTCGATGCATTTCTCGATGCTGCCGACCGCCTGAATCGCGCCTTTGGTGGACGCCTGCACCGCCGAGACCTGCTCGGCAACCTCTTCCGTCGCCTTGCCGGTTTGCAGCGCGAGCGATTTCACTTCGGATGCGACCACCGCGAAACCGCGCCCCGCTTCGCCGGCGCGGGCCGCTTCGATCGTGGCGTTGAGTGCAAGCAAATTGGTCTGGCCGGAAATCTGCTGGATCAGATTGATTACGTCGCCGATCTTCTGCGCGGCATTGGATAGTCCGGCGAATTGGTCGTTGGTCGCGCGGACCTTGGTCACGGCGCTGTGCACCACTTTGGTGGTCTGGGCGACCTGCTGGCCGATCTCGCTGGCGGAGCCGGACATCTGGCGGGTGGCGACCGCGGCGTTCTCCACGCTGGTCGACGCCCCTTGCGATGCCTGCAGGATGCCCTTGGCGCGTTGCGAAGTTTGCTCCGACGATCCGAACAGGTCGGTCGCCGTCGACTTCATCGCATTGGTGGAGTCGCTGACGGTCGCAAGCACGCTCTCGACGCGTTCGCGGAACGATTTGATGGCGGAATCGATCGAATCGCGATGCACCTGCTCGGTCACATCCTCGTGCGTTGCGACCCATCCGCCGCCCGGCATCGGCGCGCGCACCACCTTGATCTGGCGGCCGTCGATGAGCTTGTCGATTCGGCTCGATACCGTATCGGGCGAGTGCTTGTTCAGCGCCGTAAACTGTTCCCGCTCCGATTTTTCGGCCAGGATGCCGCTCGCGACGCGATGCTTGATGATGGCCTCATGCGACGTGCCCGGCTCCAGAAGCTCGGGCGGCAACTGCATACAGGCGGGCATAGCGCTCGTTGTACACGACCAGCCGCTTGTCGGTGTCGAACATGCACAAGCCCTGGGACATGTTGTTCAGCGCGGCGTTGAACCGGATGTTCTGGGTCTGTGACGTGGACTTCGCCGACCATTCCCGCTCGTTTAGTTGACGGAAGTGGAGGATGGAGATCGCCAGACCAATTCCCGCCAGCGCCAGGAACAGGGCGAGCGCCACCGTGTAGCTTTGCGTCCTGATGTTCTGGAGGAAGGGTCGCAACCGAAATGTCGATCGCGAACGCGCCCATGACGTCGTTCAGCTTCCACTGGAACTTGTTCGCCTGCAGCTGATTGTGGCAGCTCACGCAACTCTCTTCGCTGGCCAGCGACGGATAGATCGTTCGCAGGACTTGCCGGTTGTCGATGGTCGTCAGCGCCGATCGCGGGCTGCGGTCGGCGGTCGTGGCGAATTCCTCGATGATCTCGGCCATCGCGGCGTCGACCGGCGGCGTCGTGATGTGGCGGCCCGGGCGCCCGACCCAGCGCAGGACGAACGAGCCGTTGTCGCCGAGCTGCTTGTTGAAGCTTTCGATCGAGTGGGCGCGGAACGTGGCCGGGACGGGCGCGTTTTCGCCGAACTGGGACCGCAGGCGCGAATAGTTGGTCACGAACGCGTCGACGAGCTGAAGCACGGTGGCTTTTTCTTCGACTTTCTGGGCAATGAACGTCCGCAGGCTCGTCGTGTAAAAATAGCTCGCGACCGCGGCGCTGATGGCGCCGGCGAGGATCAGATAGACGATGAGGATCCGCCCGGCCCTCGAGCGGAAAAATCGAAATAAGGTACGCATTATCCGTCCCAGGATTCGCGGAATGACGGGGATTATCACCTTGGAAAGGTTAATGAACGTTGTCGGCGTGCGTTATACGTCGGCTGCTCGCGCTTATAGGCGGCACTAGGGGCCGCCGCCCGGTTCCAGGCCCCGGGCCCGCATGACGGCGGCGGCTTCGGGCGACGCGAAAAAATCGATCAAGGCCCTCGCCGCTTCGGGCGATGTCGCGCCGGCGCCCGGCACGGCGGAGAGATGCGTTGTGAATTGCAGCTCGGCCGGCAATGGCCCGACAACCTCCAGGCCGGCGACCGGCTTCATCGCGCTGATCTGCCAGATGGCGAGATCGGCCTCGCCGCTCACCACCAGGCGGCCCGACGAGGTGCCGTCGCCCAGCCGGTACTTCGGCTTCATCGCGTCGGCGATACCGAGTTGTTCGAAGATCTTGACGGTGTGCACGCCGCTCGCGGCTCCGGTCGCGGGATCGGAGAACGTGACAGCCTTTACCGCGAGCAGGGTCGCGCGCAGCGCCGCCGCGGTGCTGATGTCCGGACGTGGGGCGCCGGCGCGCATGCCGACGCCCATGAGCGAGCGCGCGATGGCAACGCTCGCACCGGGCGCGAGCTTGCCCGCCTTGGTCAGTTCATCGACGACATCGGGCGTGACGACGAGAAGATCGGCGGCCTCGCCCGACAGCACGCGCTTGGCGACCTGAGCCGAGGTCCCGAAGCCGAGCGCGACCTTGTGTCCGCTCGCGCGCTCGAACAACGGCGCGATGTCCTCCAGCATCGTCCGCACGGAATTGGAGGCGAGGACTTTGACGTCGGCTGCCGGCACGGCGCTCCCCCATGACAACGTGGCGATCAGCGCAAGTGCCGATCCTTTGACGTTCATGCTTCACTCCCCAGCTCGGAGCTGCGCGTTCCGACCGCACAGTCTCAAGGCCGCATGATATAGTCGCCGCTCCGGTCCGCAATTCCAAAAATCCCCGTACCAGAACTTGCTCGATCGGGGAAGGGCTCGCGTGATCATCGACGTCTTCAATCACTTCATGCCGCAGGCGTATCTCGATCGCCTGGCGAAGCTCGCGCCCGACCATATCGCGGTCACCGCATTTCCGCGGTTGAAGCCCTTGGTCGATGTCGACGCGCGGCGTCGCCTGCTCGATCAGTTCGACGGCCTGCGGCAGGTGATCTGCCTCGCCAACCCGCCGCTCGAGCTGGTCGCAACGCCTGAGCAATCGCCGGAACTGGCGCGCGTGGCGAACGACACGCTGGCCGAGGTCTGCCGCAGCCATCCGGATCGCTTTCCGGCGTTCATCGCGTCGCTTGCCCATGAACAATGTCGATGCCTGCCTCGCTGAGATCGACCGCGCGGTCACGCAGCTCGGCGCGCGCGGCATCCAGGTGTTCACCAATGTCGCCGGCCAGCCGCTGAGCGCTCCCGCGTTCCGCCCGATCTTCCAGAAGATGGTGGCGCACGATCTGCCGGTCTTCGTTCATCCCATGCGCGGCCCAAATTTTGCGGACTATGCCAGCGAGAAGGCGTCGGAAAACGAAATCTGGTTCAGCTTCGGCTGGCCCTACGAAACGACCGCGTGCATGACACGCCTGATCTATTCCGGCATTTTCGACGAGCTGCCGACGTTGAAGATCGTCAGCCACCACATGGGCGGCATGATCCCGTATTTCGCCGGCAAGATTAAGCTCGGCTTCCGGCAGATTTTCTTCGGCACGCCGGAGAGCAACCCGGTCGCGCAGGAATGCAGGCTGAAGAAGCCGCCGCTCGACTATTTCAAGATGCTCTATGCCGATACCGCGCTCGGCGAGGAGGCGCCGACGCGCTGCGGGCATGCCTTCTTCGGGACGGATTCCTGCCTGTTCGCCACCGACGCACCGTTCGACGCCGAGCAGGGGCGGGGGCTGATCGCCAATTCGCTGCGTGCGGTTGAGGCGCTGGAGATTTCGCAGGCGGAGAAGGACGCGATATTCTCTGGCAATGCGAAGAAGTTGTTGAGGCTGTAGATGCTGCAGCTCGCTCAGCCTCATGCTGAGGAGCGCGCGCGAAGCGAGCGCGTCTCGAAGGATGGCCGCGAGTTCGAACCCGCGGCCATGGTTCGAGACGGCTCGCCATAGCGCGTCGGAGACGCGCGTGAACGTGCTGCGGCGCGCTCCTCACCATGAGGGCGGTGAACGTTGCGGTGTTTAGGGGAGATGTAATGAGAACCGAATCCATCAAAGTAAAACTCCGCGACGGCGAGATGGGGGCCTACATTGCCTATCCCGATCGCACGCCGGCTGGCGCGATCATCGCCATCATGGAGATCTGGGGCGTCAACGACACCATGCGGCGTCATGCGCAGGAGTTCGCCGAGGCGGGATTCATCTGCCTGGTCCCGGACCTGTTCTGGCGGCAGGAACCGGGCGTCGAGCTCTACGACAGGAACCCCGAAGACGTGAAGAAGGCGTTCGATCTCTATTACGATTTCGACTACGACCTCGGCGTACGCGACATGGAGGACATCCGCCACTACCTCCAGAAAATCCCGGAGTGCAACGGCAAGGTCGGCGCGGTCGGCTACTGCCTCGGCGGCAAGCTCTGCTACCTCATGTGCTGCCGCACCGACATCGATTGCGCGGTCGCCTATTACGGCACCTATATCGAGCATCGCATCGCCGAGGCGAAGAACCTGCACCGCCCGTTCGTGTTGCACATGGCGATGAAGGACCGCTGGGTGCAGGCGGAAGTCAACGATCTGCTGGAGCGGCGGCTGTCACCCAATCCGCTGGTCACCATCCACAAATATCCGAATGCGGACCACGCCTTCGCGCGCCATGGCGGCAAGACCTACAGCAAGCCGGAGGCCGATCGTGCGCTGGCGCTGAGCGTCGATTTCTTCAAGCGTCATCTTGCCGCCGGGGCGTGATCGGCGGTGACGCGGCTACCTGCGCGAGCGTCGCCTCGTAGCCACTGAAGGACTCGGCAAACGGATTCGATTACGCGATGACGCAATAATTCCGGGAGGATCGCACCATGAAGCGACGGGACTTTCTCGCAGGCGGCATGGCCGCCGCATTCGCCGGCTCCAGCGCGGGCCATGGATGGGCGCAGGACTATCCCTCCAAGCCGGTGAGGATCATGGTCTCGACCGCGCCCGGCGGCATGGCGGACACGCTGGGGCGTCTCTTGGCGTCACACCTGACCCAGGCGATGGGCCAGCAATTCTACGTCGAGAACCGCGGCGGCGCCGGCAACATCATCGGCATCGATGTCGTGGCGAAGTCGCCGCCCGACGGCTACACGCTGCTGGTCTGCGCCGGCACGATCACCATCAATCACATCATGTACAGGAAACTGCCTTACGACGTGCTGCGCGATCTCGCGCCGATCACGCAGCTTGTCTCGCTGCCGAACGTGCTGGTGGTGCATCCGTCGCAGCCGTTCAAGACGCTCGCGGAATTCATCGCGGCCGCCAAGGCGAAGCCCGGCCAGCTCAACTACGCGTCGGCCGGCGTCGGCAGCAATCTGCACCTGTCGATGGAACTGTTGAAGGCCATGACCGGCATCGATGTCGTGCATGTCCCGTACAAGGGCGTCGGTCCGGCGATGTCCGACCTGTTGGGCGGGCACGTGGCCTCCATGGTGTCCAACGTGGCGTCGGCCAAGCCGCATGTCGACACCGGCAAGCTGCGCCCGCTCGGCGTGACGTCGCGCGCGCGCGCAGCAGCTTTGCCCGACGTGCCGTCGATGGCTGAAGCCGGCGTGAAGGGCTACGAGGTGCTCAACTGGTTCGGCATGTTCGCGCCGGCGGGAACGCCGGCGCCGATCATCACGCGCATGCATGCCGAGGCCAAGGCGCTGCTGACCACGGCGGAGATGAAGCAGCGCCTGGCGGGCGAGGGCGCCGAGCCGATCAGCAGCACGCCGTCGGATTTCACGGCCTTCGTGAAATCGGAGATGCAGCAGTGGTCCGAAGTCGGACGCACGGCGAAGATCCAGCCGGTGGAGTAGGGTTGGTACAGCGAAATGCGCTGGTCATTACTGTGCCCTCGCCCCCTTGTGGGGAGAGGGCGAGAGGATATTGCAACAAAGAGAACTGGGTGAGGGGCTGCGCACGAGCGCACGCTCGAAAGGCCCCTCACCCGTTCATGTTCGCTGTAGGTCCGGGCTGCCCTCTCCCCACAAGGGCGCGAGGGCGCAGCAATGCGAGCCGAACCCGCTGCAATGAAGGGTAGCCTTTAGTTACTTACTCCGCCGCCACCTTGGCGCCGCCGCCGAGCGAGGAGGCGAGGTAGTCGATCGCCGCCTGCGCGCCGCCCTTCTTGTGCGGGATGCCGGCGAGCGACAGCGCCATCTCGGTGATGCCGAGCGCGCCGATCTGCATGCCCTCGTTGACGTCGCCGAGGTGGCCGATGCGGAAATATTTTCCGGCATAGGGGCCGAAGCTCGCGCCGTAGGAGATGTTGAAGGTCTCGAGCGCGAGGTTGCGGAACGCGTCGGCGTCGTGGCCGCCGGGCAGCATCACCGCGGTGATGGTCGGCGAATAGTACTTCGGATCCTTGCACATGATCTCGAGGCCCCAGGCGCGCACCGCGCGCCGCGTCGCCTCCGCGAGCCGGTCGTGGCGGGCGAACACGTTGTCGAGCCCTTCCTCGTGCAGCATGTCGATGCCTGCGGCGAGGCCGTGCAGCATCTGCGTCGCCGGCGTGTACGGGAAGAAGCCGATCTTGTTCATGTTGAGCATGTCGTCCCACGCCCAGAACGACTTCGGCATCTTCGAATTCTTCGACGCCGCCAGCGCCTTGTCGCTCACCGCGTTGAACGACATGCCGGGCGGCATCATCAGGCCCTTCTGCGCGCCGCCGACGGTGACGTCGACGCCCCATTCGTCGTGGCGGTAGTCGGTCGAGGCGAGCGAGGAGATGGTGTCGACCATGAACAGCGCCGGATGGCCGGCGGCGTCGATCGCCTTGCGGATCTGCGTCGATCGGCGACAGGCAGCCGGTCGAGGTCTCGTTGTGCAGGACGCAGACCGCCTTGATCTCTTTGTTGGTGTCCTTGCGCAGCGCGTCTTCGATCGCGTTGGGATCGGCGCCGATGCGCCAGTCGGTCTTGATGAACTCGGGCTTGAGCCCGATGTTCTCCGCCATCTTCTTCCACAGCGTCCCGAACTGGCCGGTCTCGACCATCAGCACGCGGTCGCCGGCATTGAGCGTGTTGATCAGCGCGGCTTCCCACGCGCCGGTGCCGGTGGCGGTGTAGATGATGACCGGGTTGGTGGTCTTGAAGATCGTCTTGATGCCCTCGAGGCAGCGCTTGGCGAGCTTTGCAGAACTCCGGACCGCGATGGTCGATGATCGGCGTGTCCATCGCGCGCAGCACGCGGTCGGGCAGTTGCGTCGGGCCGGGAATCTGCAGGAAGTGACGGCCGACGGGGCGCGAAGAATTCTTGGCCATTTCGTTACCTTGCGGGCTTTTTTCAGGGGTCAGGGAACGCTTGCCGCGGGGTCGCATTCGGGCGCCGGCCGCAGCTTGCCGCCATGAATGACGAATGCGCGATCCAGTCAAGCCTTTTGGCGCGCCGCTGCGACGAAAGCCTTATGAATCCTCATGCTTTTGCGAGGCCTGATCGAGGACGTCAATCGGGCGATTGAGAATGCGTGGGCACGAGGGGCCGCCTGCCGCCAAAAACTGTATGCGCGTCCGTCATACGGGGCACGCGGGTCGACTGGTATCGCCCGCATGCTGCGCGCCGCGAGCCAGGAGCCCTCCATGCTGACCGAATACGAAGCCGCCATACTGGCAAGACAGAAGGCCGCCGACCTCGTTCCTGCGCCGCAACGAACTGCGGCCCAGAACCGTATTGGCATGGTGATGGTCGCGTTGAGCTCTGATGTCGGCGGTCGGCCTGCTGTACTCCGCCTTCTTCTCCGAGCGGGGGCATGGGTCCCGCACAACGCGGGTCGTTCCCGGTTCGACGATCACGGCCCCTGTGATCCATCCCGGCGCAAGCGGCCATCCGGAGGCGGCGCTGTTCTCGCGGCATCCTTTCGAAGCTGTGCCGACGACGACCGACGTGGCCGCATCGATCCGATGAAGCCGGAGGCTCCAATGAGGATGGTGGATGCCGGCCTTCATCTGTCGGTCGATGAGACCTACCGCTTGATTGCGCAAGCTCGTCGCCTGCGCCGCGAATATCTCCGTATGAGCGTCCTGCGGCTCGTGTCGTGGATCGCGCAGCGATGGTCCGATGGCCGCAGCCGTGGGGAGCGTATGGAGCGGTCGGGCGCCGGCCGCGCCCCGAATTCCACGGTCTGCGTCTCCCGCGCCGCTCTGAGGCGGGCCGAATCGCAGCCTTCTGCCGTGCCAAATATTCTCGTCTGCGTCGATTGCGGACATGGACCCTCGCCCGCTAGCCTCCCGGGGCTTTGGCGCGAACCGGGGTGTCCATGTCAGAATCGCTGCGGCCCGGCCTCGAACGCCGCCTGAAGGCCGAGCTGACCGGCGAGGTCCTGTTCGACCGCTTCAGCCGCGGCCGCTACGCCACCGACGCCTCGCATTATCAGATCATGCCGGTGGGCGTGGTGGCGCCGCGCACCGTCGACGAGGCGGGCAGGGCGATCGCGATCGCGCGGGAGGAGGGCGTCCCGGTCACGCCGCGCGGCGGCGGCACCTCGCAATGCGGGCAGACCATCAACACATCGCTGATCGTCGACTGCTCGAAATATCTCGACAAGGTGATCGAGCTCGACGTCGCCGGCCGCCGCTGCGTGGTCGAGCCCGGCATCGTGCTCGACGAGCTCAACCGCCGGCTCAAGCCGCACGGCCTGTGGTTTCCGGTCGACATCTCGACCGCCTCGCGCGCCACCATCGGCGGCATGGTCGGCAACAATTCCTGCGGCGCGCGCTCGCTGCGCTACGGCAACACCCGCGAGAACGTCATCTCGGTCGATGCGCTGCTGCCGGACGGCAACGCCTTCCATTTCGGCCCGGTCGCGCCCGATCTCTCCGACGTTCCCGAAGGCGCTGAAGCCGCTGGCGCGCGACCTGATGGCGATCGGCGCGCGCGAAGCGGACGACGGTCAAGGCGCGCTTCCCGCAGGTGCAGCGCCGCGTCGGCGGCTACAATCTCGACGCGCTCGCGCCCGGCCGCAACGACGTCAACCTCGCGCATATCCTGGTCGGCTCCGAAGGCACGCTCGGCTTCTCCACCAGGATCGAGCTGAAGCTCTCGCCGCTGCTCGGCCGCCGCGCGATCGGCGCCTGCCACTTCGGCAGCTTCCAGAGCGCGATGGAGGCGGCGCAGCACATCGTCAAGCTCGCGCCGATCGCGGTCGAGCTGATCGACCGCACCATGCTCGGCCTCGCGCGCGACATCGCGATGTTCCAGCCGACCATCAATGCCGTGGTGCGCGGCGATCCGGAAGCGATCCTGTTCGTCGAGTTCGGCGAGGACGACCCGCGCGAGAATTTCCGCCGGCTGCTGCGGCTCAGCGAGCTGATGGGCGACCTCGGCTATGCCTGGGGCGAGCACCGGCGCGCGCTGGGGCGGCGTGATCGAGGTGATGGACGCCGCGCTGCAGACGGCGATCGGCGAGGTGCGCGCCGCCGGCCTCAACGTCATGATGTCGATGAAGGACGAGGGCAAGCCGGTCTCCTTCGTCGAGGACTGCGCGGTGCCGCTCGAGCATCTCGCCGACTACACCGCGAAGCTGACGGAGGTGTTCGAGCGGCACGGCACCCGCGGCACCTGGTACGCGCATGCCTCGGTCGGCTGCCTGCATGTGCGGCCGATCCTCAACCTGCGGCTCGAGAAGGACGTGAAGGCGATGCGCGCCATCGCCGAAGAGGCCTTCGCGATGGTGCGCGACTACAAGGGCTCGCATTCCGGCGAGCACGGCGACGGCATCGTGCGCTCGGAATTCCACGAGGTCATGTTCGGCGAGCGGCTGGTGAGCGCGTTCGAGGAGGTGAAGGACCGCTTCGATCCGAACGGCCTGTTCAATCCCGGCAAGATCGTGCGCGCGCCGAAATTCGACGACCGCAGCCTGTTCCGCTACGGCCCCGACTATCGCGCCGACGAGATCGAGACGCATCTCGACTGGTCGGCCTATCCGGGCCAGGGCGGCGGTTTCCAGGGCGCGGTCGAGATGTGCAACAACAACGGCGCCTGCCGCGCGCTCGCGGGCGGCGTCATGTGCCCGAGCTACCGCGTCACCCGCGAGGAGCGCGACGTCACGCGCGGCCGCGCCAACACGCTGCGGCTCGCCATCACCGGGCAGCTCGGGCCCGACGCGCTGGCCTCCGACGAGATGGCGGAGACGCTGAAATATTGCGTCTCCTGCAAGGCCTGCCGGCGCGAATGCCCGACCGGCGTCGACATGGCGCGCATGAAGATCGAGGTGCAGGCGGCGCGGCTCGAGAAACGCGGGCTGTCGCTGCACGACCGGCTGGTCGGCTATCTGCCGCGCTATGCGCCGTTGGCGGCGCGGCTTCCGTCGCTGTTCAACCTGCGCGACAAGATGCCGGCGCTGGCGCGATGGTCGGAGAAACACGCCGGCTTCAGCGCGCGGCGAAAGCTGCCGGCGTGGCGGGAGGATTCGTGGTTCAAGACTGGCATCAGCCATCGGCGCGACGCGATGCCCGGACAAGGCGGCATGACGGACGGTCCCGAGGTCGTGCTGTTCGCCGACACCTTCAACCGCTATTTCGAGCCCGACAACATCCACGCCGCGGTCGCGGTGCTGGAGGCCGCCGGCTGCCGCGTGCATCTGCCGAAGCCGGCGGACGGATCGAAGCGGCCGCTCTGCTGCGGCCGCACGTTCCTGTCGGTCGGCCTGGTCGATCAGGCGCGGGCGGAAGCCGAGCGCACGATCGCCGCGCTCGCGCCGTTCGTCGAGCTGCGGCGTTGCCGGTGGTCGGGCTCGAGCCGAGCTGCATCCTCGGCTTCCGCGATGAGATCCCGGCGCTGCTGAAGACCGAGGAAGCGCGCTGGGTGGCGTCGCGGGCGATGCTGTTCGAGGAATTCGTGACGCGCGAGCTCGACACGGATTCGCTTCCGCTGGCGCCGGTCGGGCCAGCGCGCGCTGCTGCACGGCCATTGCCACCAGAAATCGTTCGGCGCGATGGGCCCGGTCGAGGCGGCGCTGAAGCTCGTGCCGGGGCTCGCGGTCGAGACCATCGAATTCGAGCTGCTGCGGCATGGCCGGCGCCTTCGGCTATGGCGCCGACACCATCGACGTGTCGCTCAAGATGGGCGAGCTGTCGCTGTTGCCGGCGGTGCGCAATGCGCCGGCCGACGCGATCATCGTCGCCGACGGCACCTCCTGCCGTCACCAGATCGGCGACGGCGCCGGACGCGAGGCGCTGCACGTCGCCCGCGTGCTGGCGATGAGCGTCGAGGCCGCGCGCAAGGCGGCGATGGCGTAGCGCCTGTCATTTCACCGGGAAACGCCGTTCCGGACCGTTCGAAGCTTGCTTTGGCAGAAACCGGTGCTCGAACGACAGGTAGAAGAACAGGCCGAAATCGGTCCGCTCCCGCGAGAATGTGATCGGGGTCGCGAATCCGACCACGAGCTGCTTGTCGTCCGGAAAGTTAAACGCCGTTCCGAAAGCCCGGATTGAGCGTGAACGTCGTCTCCCGCTCGAGCGTCGCGGGCATCGTTCGACCGACTCGTGTCCATTCAACCAGGCTCTCAAGCATCAGGTTGAAGTCGCGCGTCACGGCATAGATCGGCGCTGCCGCCGACGAGGAAGCTGCGTGGGGTTGTGCCCCAGGACGTCGAACATGATGCGTCATTCCGGCATTGGCGTGCAGCGTGACGCGGTCGCTGACGATCTTGCTGAACGGCAGCTTGATTTCGACACCGAAGGACCCGTCGCCGAGCGCCTTGCTGCGGCTGCCGGTCGGCAGGACGACGCTCAGGGTGGGCGCAAAGGCGGGCATCGTCGCGCTCTCAAGCCAAGCCTGATAGCGATAAGTGATCTCGACGTCGCCAATGCCTTTGACTCTTTGGCCGTCGCCGCGCAGCCATGAATACGGCACCGAGTAACCCAGTTGATGGGTCTGGCTGCCGAGCGCCCATTCCTGGCTGAAGTGGAAGAACCAGTCGCGCTGCTGCCGCTGCAATGTCACGACGTGTTGAATCTCGCCGGCTTCCTGGTTGTAGGCTTCCTCGATCAGGAATGAATGCTCCTTGATTCCGGCGGCAGGCCGCGGGTCATCGTCATCGGCGCGGGCAATTCCGGCCGCAAGCGTACCCGCGGCGAGGATGATCAACGGATACACCCGTCGCGCACCGCGGAGCAGCAAGTCGGTCATGACGACTCCCCAGCGGGCGAACCAACCGGCGATTGGCGGCGACGCCGCGCGCGCTTGCACACTAACTATTTGCGGATCACCGGCCGCCGGATCGGCGACGGCTCCGCGGCCGCGGTGCGCTCGCCGAAGGCGTTGAAGCGCACGTTGAGGCCGACCGTGATCCAGTGCGCATTCTCGCCGAAGATGTTGCGGCCATAGATCACGTCGAAGTCGATGTCCTCGTTCGGCTTGAACCGCACCGCGAACTGCGCCCGCGGATCGTTGGCGTGCGGCTTGTCCGGATCGTGGTTGAACAGCAGCCCGAACGCCTCGCCGATCAGCGAGATCTTGTCGTTCACGCTCCAGTCGAAGCTCGCGCCCCAGGTGCCCCAGTGCCGGTCGTTGGGGAGGTTATGGAGCCAGCCGCGCATTCAGGTTGATCTTGAAGTTCTCGACCACCTGGAACGTCGCCGGGATGTTGACCAGGACGTCCGCCAGCTCGTTGGTCGTGATGTTGTAGGCGGCGGCCGCGGAGAACAGGAGGCTCCACTTGCCGACCCCGCCGGGAACGATGAGCGTGCGCAGCTTCACGGTCGCACCGGATTCCCATTCGCCGTCCGAGCGCCCGCGCACGAAGCCGAAGGTGATGTCCACCGGGCGGCCGAAATCGAACACGCAGCCCGGCGAGACGACGCCGAGCCGGTCGCGGTTCGATGCGAACGAGACCCAGGAATCGACTTTGCAGTTGCCGACCGGGTCCACGTCGGTGTCGTCGACCGCGACCGCGCCGTTGGCGGCCAGCGCCTGTCGCGCGGGCAGGCCAGCAGCAAGCAGCAGCAGCGCTGCTGCTGCAACGGACGCGAGAACGCTGCTGGAGTGCATGTCGCCATGATCGCCCCCGCAACGGCGCATGCGCGCAGTGTCTGGCAGAATGCTGGAGAACCGCAACGGGGTGATGCCCGTTGGCTGGCCGCTTATTGCAAATTTGCCACAGCGCATTTGACGGGGATCGCCGGTCAGGAGGCTTAGAGCGGGCCGGCCAGCGTCAGGCGGACGGCCAGCGGCTCGACCGGATGGAGGTGGCGGTCGAAGGTCGCGACGCCGGAGGGCTCGTTGGCGAGCCGGGACTCGTAATAGTACTCGATCTGGTTCGCCTTGACGTTGAACAGGTTGTAGGCGTCGAGCTGCAGCCGCATGCCGTTCTCGAAACGGTAGCCGGCGCGCGCGTTCACCAGCGTGGTCGGCGACGAGCGCACGCTGTTGTCCTCGATCAGCGGGCGCGGCCCGAAGTAGCGCAGCTTGGCGGCGCCGAACCAGCCGGTCGCCTGGCCGACCACCACGCCGGCGCTCACGACCATGTTCGGCGAGCCCGGGATGTAGTCGCCGGCCGGATCGAAATCGGTGAAGCGCGCGCGCGTCATCGCGACGTCGAGATCGAAGGCGAGCCAGGGCAGCGGCTTGTAGTGGTTGGTCCATTCGACGCCGACGCGGCGGCTCGGGCGGCTCGCTTCGGTGGTGCCGGCGTCGCCGACGAACAGCAGCTCGGAGGCGTAGTCGAGCACGAACAGCGCGACCGAGGATTCGAGGCCGGGGATGATCTTCGTCGTCACGCCGACCTCGGCGCCCTTGGAGCTGCACCAGGAACGGCACCTTGTCGGCGGGCAGGCCGGTGGCGGGATCGACGGTGATGGTCGACGCCGCGCACGTCGTTCGAGTGGAAGCCGTAGCCCGCGTTGAAGAAGAATTCGGTCTGGTGGAACGGTCCGAAGATCAGGCTGAACTTCGGGCTGGCGATGAAATCGCTGGCGTTGCCGGAATTGAGCGGATTGTCGCTCGACGACCTTGGCGCGGTACCAGTCGCCGCGGCCGCCGACGACCGTGCGCACCCACGGCGTCCAGCGGGTGGTGTTCTGGGCATAGAGCGCGATGCTGCCTTCCTGTCACGTCGTCGGCGCGCACGGTCGACAGCAACTGGCGCTGCACCGTGTTGTGCAGTCCGACATTGATGTCGTCGTAGCGGCCCTGCACGCCGACGCGGGTCTCGCAGTCGAACGGCCCGAGCCGGCCCTTGAAGGTGTGATTGCCGTGGAAGCCGTAGATGGTGCGGCTGTCGGTCTGGCTGAACTGGTCGCCGTCCACCTCGTTGTTGAGGAAGTAGGTGAAGTTGTTGAACAGCGTCATCGTGTAGCGGATGGCATAGGCCTCCATCTTGGTGACGCCCCAGTCGTTCAGCGTGCTGAACCGGGTCGACAGGCTGTAGCGGCTCGAGCGGCCGCCGTCGGTCGGATCGAGCGTGCCGAAGCGGCCGATGAGGCCCTCGTCGATCGCGCGCTTGGCGACCTGGTCGGTCGAGGTCCAGCGGTTGTTGTAGGCCATGCCGGTGATCGAGAAGCCTTCGAGCGCGGTGCCCTGGCTGTAGCGCACCACGCCGTTGATCTTTCTCATCCGGTCGGGAACGTCCCACGGCCCGTCGTAGACGGTGCCTTCGCCCGCGACCAGGAGATTGCCCGCGCCGGCGGCGACCGACTTGATCCCGAGCGCGCGGCCGTAGCCGAACATGCCGACCGTGCCCTGCCACATCCCGGGATTGAACGTGTCGAGGTAGTCGATGTGCAGCGCGCCGGCCGAGGAGAAGTCGCCTTCGTCGGCGAAGTACGGACCCTTGCGGACGCGCATCGACTGGATCAGCTCCGGGATCAGGAAGTTGATGTCGGCATAGCCCTGGCCGTGGCCGTGCGTGCGCATGTTCACCGGCATGCCGTCGACCGAGATGGCGAGGTCGGTGCCGTGGTCGAGATTGAAGCCGCGCAGGAAGTACTGGTTGGCTTTGCCTTCGCCGGAATGCTGGGTGACGACCAGGCCGGGCGTCACTTCCAGGTATTCGCCGGGCCGCGCATAGGGCTGCGCGACGATGCGCTGGCCCGAGAAGGTCATCTCGCTGGCGGAGCTGTCCGGCTCGGTCTGGCGCGTCTGCGCCGCGACGTTGAGGATTTCCGGAAGCGTAACGGTCGGCGTACCGGCGGTTTGCGTTTGCTCCCGCGGCGCCGTCGCCTTCGGGGCGGCTTTCTTGACGGCGGTTTTCTTCTTCTGCGCCGCCTTCTGCACGTTGACGGCGGGAAGCTGTTGCGGCTGCGGCTCGGTCGAGGGGGCTGATTGAGCGAACGCGCCGGGAAGGTCTGCGAAGCCAAGCGCAAGAACCGACGCCGAAACCAGCAACCGTCCCCGAAGCGACATAGCACCCCCGTGCCCTTGTCCGCGCGGTTCACGGCCGCAGCGGATCGTGGGACGGATTTTAGAGCGAAAGGTATGATGTTGTCAAAAGAAGATCATACAAAGTATGCACCATGGTGGAATTTGTCACACGCGGTCGCGAGACTGCGCGGCGATGCCGGGATCGGGCGCGGGCAATGAAAAACCGGCCGCTCGCGGTTGCGGGCGGCCGGTTTGGATTGATTTCGCGCTATCAGACGATGGCGCGCGTCAGGATCACGAGGCCAGTGAGCGCTACCGCGCTGCCGGCGAGGCGGTAGCCGAGCTGGCCATGGCTTGCGGCGACGCGGCCGACCAGCATGCCGAACGCGACGCCGAACGCATGCAGCAGGGCGGTCGCCACCATGAAGCCCGCGCCATAGGCGGTGGCGATCGCCGAGCGGCGCTTCGATGCCATGGGCATAGCCGTGGAAGACGGCGAACAGCGCGACCAGCGCCATGGCGACCGCAACCGGCGGCTTCAGCGCGAGCGCAACGATCAATGCCGAGCACGACCACCGATGCTGCGATACCGGGTTCGACGAAGTAGAACGACACGCCCGCCACGCCGAGCAGGCCGCCCGCGGCCATGACGGCCAGGAAGGTCGTCGGAACGAGCCACAGCGCGCGGCCGCCGATCTGGTAGGCGAGGATACCGACCGTCACCATCGCCAGGATGTGGTCGAAGCCGGTCATCGGGTGCAGGAAGCCATGGATGAACTCGCTGTGTTCGCCGCCGTGGCCGGGGTGGGCGAAAGCGGCCGCCGGAGCGAGGGTCATGGCAGCGAGGGTCAATCCCGACAGAAGTTTGCGCATGGCCGTTTCCTTATCGTTCGTTGATCAGGACGAGTTTAGCCACAACAGCGCGGCTATTCCGCCGGCTGCATGCCGGACGGGGATGCAATCTCGATATGGTCGTAGCCCTTCAGGCGGTAGATCAGCATCGAGACGAGCCAGCTCGCGACGAAGAGGCCAACGATGAGAAAGCCGAGGATGCCGATGTCGTTGAGACGGCCAACGGCGTCCCACAGGCCGCCATGGAGGCCGAATTTCTCGGCGATCAGCCCGAGCGCCAGTGCGCCGCCGATGACGACGGCGACAACCACCGAAACGAAGGTGATGGTCAGGTTGTAGTAGAGCTTGCGCACCGGCTTCTGAAAGGCCCAGCCATAGGCGCTTCACCATCAGGACACTGTTGGTGGTGTCGATCAGCGTCATGCCGGCGGTGAACAGCGCGGGAAACACCAGGATCGACCAGATCGGCAGTCCGCTCGACGCCTGCGTCGCCGCGATGGCGAGAAGGCCGATCTCGGTCGCGGTGTCGAAGCCGAGCCCGAACAGGAAGCCGAGCGGGTACATGTGCCAGCTCTTGCCGATCATCGCCGAACAGCCGGCGGAAAATGCGCGTGAAGAGGCCGCCGCCGTGCCAGCATGCATCAGGTCCTCGGCGACGTAGGTGACCGCCCCGCTTTACCCGCTGGAAGGCGCGGTAGACGTTCACCAGGATGACGATGTTGATCGCCGCGATGATGAGCAGGAAGGCGGCAGCCACCGAGGTGCCGATCAGGCCGCCGATGTCCTGAAAGCCTCGAGCTCGTCCTTGAAGGCGGCTGCCGCCAGCGCGACGCCGATGGTCGCCAGGACCACCACGGTGGAATGGCCGAGCGAGAAGAAGAGGCCGACCGCGAGCGGGCGCTTGCCCTCCTGCATCAGCTTGCGGGTGGCGTTGTCGATCGCGGCGATGTGGTCGGCATCGACCGCGTGCCGCAGCCCAAAGCTGTAGGCCAGCAGGCAGGTGCCGAGCAGGACCGGATGGTTATGGAACGCGATCAGCGCCCAGGCCCAGGCCGCGATATTGGCGGCAATCAGCAGGACCGTAGATGGCGACGATCTTGGCCGCGCAGGTTGGCGGCGTCGTCATTGAAGGAGCGCAGCAGCACGTTCGACATCGGACCTCGTAAGCATGACCGAGCCGGGCATGACGTTCTCGATCGGAACATCATACTCGGTAAGAGGATTTGTAAGAAATCTCCTACCAACCGGGCCGGTCTTCGGCAAGCCCCGTCTCATGGGCCCGGCGCAGAGCCACCCTGTCTCCGGGGCACATTCGAAGGCGTGCCTAGGCCGCGCGGCGCCGCTTCTTGCCGGAATGCCGGTGGGGATGGCTGTGGGTGGTCCCGTCCGCATGGGTGTGCGGCTTGATCATGACGTCGGTCGGCACCAGCACGATGCGGCCGTGGCGCACGCCGCGCTCGGCGATCACGTGCTCGGCGAAATGCTGCACCTGGTCCGGTCTTGCCGCGCAGGATCGTCACCTCCATGCAGTTGTCATGGTCGAGATGCGCGTGCATCGAGGCGAGCGACAATTCGTGGTGGTCGTGGAAGGTGTCGGCCAGCCGCTTGGCGAGCTGCCGCGCATTGTGGTCGTAGACATAGACCAGCGCCGCCACGCAGTCGCGATGCTTGTCGATGCGTTTCGGCCGCCTGCCGGATGCCGGCGCGCGCGAGGTCGCGGATCGCCTCCGAGCGGTTCTGGTAGCCGCGGGCCTCGATGATGCGGTCGAGCTCGGTCATGAGCTCGTCGTCGATGGTGATGGTCACGCGCTGCATGGCAATGCATCCCCGGCCAACGATTGCTGGTCGAATTCGGACGCGTTTGTAGGCCGCTAATCCCCGCCGGGCCAATGCATGTCCCAAAAAGCAAACCCGCCCGGACGGGATGGTCCAGGCGGGTCGCTTTGACCGACGCGGGGGTGGATGGGGGCGCACGCGCCGATCGCAACTCTTTCAGTCCTGGAGGACTGACCTGAAGCTACGAGAGCTGGTCCTCAGTAGTTGCAGACCCAGGTGCGGCCCATGTAGTTGCCGTAGCGATCGTACTGACGCAGCCAGCCGCAACGCTCGACGGGCCGCTGTTGGCGATGACCGCACCGGCAACGATGCCGCCGGCGATGCCGAGGCCGATCGCGGGTCCCCAGCGCCAGCCCCGGGCGTCGGCTTGGCCGGTGGTGGCGATCATGCTGGAAACGAAGGTCAAACCTGCAAGAGCGGCAACGAGCAAGCGATCTTGCGCATTGAAAATCTCCCGAGTGATTTTTTGAGGCGGGCCATAACGGCCGCTTGTCCATTGGTCGCTGGCGCCTACGGGCAGGTTCAAAGGGTCCGCACTTTTCCGGCGGATCGTTAATTCGGGCCGGAACCCTGTGGAAAACTGCTATGGTTCCCAGTCCGTTGCGCCCCCGCGTCCAGGCCGCAATCCCATGAAGTCTCTGCCGAAATCGCCGCGGATTCGGGTCCGCCCCGCCGAAGCGGGCCGACCTCGACGCCTTGATGGAACTGGAGCAGCGGGTGTTCGCGACCGACCGGCTTCGCGCCAGAGCATGCGCCGGCTGCTCGTCATCGCGATCCGCCCGGGTGATCGTGGCGGAGATCAGGGGGCGTCTCGCCGGGGCGGCCGTGGTGCTGTTCCGGGCCGGTGCGACGGTGGCGCGGCTCTATTCGATCGCGGTCGCGCCGCCGATGAGCGGGCAGGGCGTCGCCGTCGCGCTGCTGGCGGCGGCGGAGCGCGCGGCCGTGGCCCGCAAGTGCCGCTGCATGCGGCTCGAAGTGCACGAGACCAACGCGGCGGCGATCTCGCGCTACCGCAAGAGCGGCTACCGGCAGTTCGGACGCCACGCCGCCTACTACGAGGACGGCGGCGACGCGCTGCGGTTCGAGAAGCCGCTCGGTGCCGGGCGGCGGGCGCGTCTCGACGGTGACACGGAACACGCCTTGATTCTGAGCATGATCTGTCCGAAAACCGGTCCCACTTCGGACATGCTCCGCCGGCGTTCTTGCTGTTGAGACCCTCCTGACTCCGGCGGACGAATCGGTTCTCATGACGCTTGCCGAACGCGCAGACGTGGCCTTTGTCCGCTGTTTCGGGTTATCACGTCGCCGTGGAGGGGTGCCGCATTGGGTATTCGCCTTCGGCCGTGAACGGGTGCCATGTTCTTACGCATGATCCGGCGGCCATCAGAGACGATCATGGGAATGGCGGCTGCGCCTGAGACCGACGCGGTTGCAGGAACTGCGTGCGTGCGCAGGGCCCGTAACGGGCCGCGATCGGCGCGGCGTCGTCATCCGGAAAGGACACCAATGACCGGCTGGGTCATTCTGGTCGACCAGCCCAAAGATCTTCCGAACGCCGAGACCCCGCACAAGGTCATCACGACGAGCGAGTATCTCGCCCGTCCGCGGCTGTTCGACACGGCGCGGCCGAAGCTGGTCAATCTGGCGCGGTCCTACGCCTACCAGTCGAAGGGCTACTACGCCTCGCTGCTGGCGGAAGCGCGCGGCCACCGCGTGGTGCCCGACGGTCGAGACCATGCTGGAGCTGCGCGAGCAGAAGCTCTACGAGCACGCCTGCCGGAGCTCGAGGACGAGCTCAACCGCTGCGCCCGCCGCGCCGACTTCCAGCCGGAGGGCGAGTTCAAGCTTCTGGTCTGCTTCGGCCTCGCCCGCGACGACCGGTTCGAATCCTTCGGCCGGCTGCTGTTCGACTGGTTCCGCTGTCCGGCGCTGGAGGTGATCGTCGAGCCCGGCCAGTGGCTGTCGATCGACCGCATCCGTCCGCGCAACATCACCCGGCTGGCCAATGGCGAGGCCGAGTTCCTGCGGCAATCGCTGCACCAGCACACCAAGCGCGAGTGGCGCGATCCCAAGGCCCGCATTCAGGCCAAATACGATCTCGCGGTGCTGTACGATCCCGAACGAGAAGATGCCGCCGTCCTCGCCGGAGTCGATCAAGCACTTCGTCCGCATCGCCGAGAAGCATTCGGTCGACATCGAGCCGATCACGCGGCGCCAGCTCGCCGAGCTTGCCGAATACGACGGCCTGTTCATCCGCGAGAACACCTCGATCGACAACCACACCTACCGCTTTGCGCGCCGCGCCTGGCAGGAGGGCATGCCGGTCATCGACGATCCGATCTCGATGATCCGCTGCACCAACAAGGTGTTCCTGATGGAGCTCCTGAGCCAGAACCAGGTGGCGACGCCGCCGACCGTCATCCTGGCCGAGGACACCGACCTCACCAAGGCGATGGACGAGCTCGGCCTGCCGCTGGTGGTGAAGATCCCGGACGGCTCGTTCTCGCGCGGCGTGCACAAGGTCGACAACGCCGAGGCGTTCAAGCGCATCGCCGACGAGCTGTTCGAGGAGACCGACCTCCTGCTGGCGCAGAAATTCCTGCCGACCGAGTTCGACTGGCGCGTCGGCGTGCTCGCCGGCGAGCCGCTGTTCGTCTGCCAGTACCGCATGGCGCGCGGCCACTGGCAGGTGGTGAAGTACCGGCCCGACGGCTCCTCGCACGAGGGCGGCTTCCGCACCTTCGAGCTCGACAAGGCGCCGCGCGAGCTGATCGACATCGCGGTGCGCGCGGCGCGCCCGATCGGCGACGGCTTCTACGGCGTCGACATCAAGGAGACCCCGACCGGCTTCGTCGTCATGGAGGTCAACGACAATCCCAACCTCGAGCACGGCATCGAGGACCAGGTCGGCAAGGACGAGATCTGGATCCGGCTGCTCAAATGGTTCATCGAGCGGTTCGAGCAGTAGCCTGATTGAGCACGTCAGAGCGCAGCCTCTATAGCTGCGTCATGGCCGGGCTTGTCCCGGCCATCCACGTCTTTGACTCGCTTCGATCGCAGCAAGACGTGGATGCCCGGCGACAAGCGCCGGGCATGACGAGCGGAGAAGCGCTGATGTCAGTTGCTGAGCGACTTGCGCGCGCTAGCGTTGCTTCGTCGTCGCGCGCGACATCGACCGCCCACGCCCAGCCGCTCGACAAGGTCTCCTTCGGCACCAACTGGGTCGCGCAGGGCGAGCACGGCGGCTTCTACCAGGCGCTCGCCGACGGCACCTATCGCAAGCACGGGCTCGACGTGACCATCGTGCCGGGCGGGCCGAACGTGAACAACCGCATCCTGCTGCCGGTCGGCAAGATCGACTTCTTCATGAGCGCCAACACGCTGCAAAGCTTCGACGCGGTCGAGCAGAACGTGCCGATCGTTCCGGTCGCCGCCATGTTCCAGAAGGATCCGCTGGTGCTGCTCGCGCATCCCGACCAGGGCATCGAGAAGCTCGAGGACCTCAAGGCAGCTGACGCTGTTCATCGGGCGCGAGGGCTTCGCGACCTATTTCCAGTGGCTCAAGTCCGACTTCGGCTTCGACGAGAAGCGGGTGAAGCCCTACACCTTCAATCCGCAGCCGTTCCTCGCCGACAAGCGCAGCGCGATGCAGGGCTACGTCACCTCGGAGCCGTTCGCGATCGAGCAGCAGGCCGGCTTCAAGCCGAAGCGTGTTCCTGCTCGCCGACCAGGGCTTCGATCCCTATTCGACGCTGATCGAGACGCGCCGCGATATGATCGCCAAGCGGCCCGATCTGGTGCAGCGCTTCGTCGATGCCTCGATCATCGGCTGGTACAATTATCTCTACGGCGACAACCGCGCCGCCAACGCGCTGATCCGCAAGCACAACCCGGAAATGCCGGAGGCGCTCCTGGCCTATGCCGTCGCCACCATGAAGGCGCACGGCATCGTCGATTCCGGCGATGCGGTGAAGCTCGGCATCGGCGCCATGACCGAGGCGCGCATGCAGAGCTTCTTCGACACGATGGTGCGCGCGGGCGTGGTCAAGCCGACGCTCGACTGGCGGCGCGCCTTCACCACGCAATTCGTCAACAAGCGAGTCGGCATCGACCTGCGGCCGAAAAACTGACCAGAACAGTGCACGAGAGGAAACCAAGATGCGTATCGTCGACCTGAGCCGCGACCTCTACCACCGCACGCCGAGCTATCCCGGCCAGCCGCCGATCATCCACGGCATCTGGAAGACGCATGAGGAGGCGTTCGCGGAATCCGGCAACGTGCAGGGCAACAGCGTGATGTATTTCTCGATGCCCGATCACGGCGGCACGCACATCGACGCGCCTCGGCACTTCGGCAAGAGCGGAACGCCGATCGACGAATATCCGCTCGAGAACTGCATCGTTCCCGGCATCTGCATCGATCTGCGGCACATTGCGCCGCGGGCCGAGATAACGCCCGCGGATCTGGAAGCGGCGGTGAAGAAGGCGGGCGTGCCGGTGCCAAAGAAGGGCACGGTCCTGCTCTGCACCGGCCACCACGTGCGCACGTTTCCGACGGCGGCCTATTCGACCGACAACCCGGGCGTGAACGTCGCCGCCACCGAATGGCTGGCACAGCAGGGCATCGTGCATTTCGGCATCGATTCGATGCGTCCGGGCCCGGAGGGCAAGGTGAACTCGCTCGTCCACAAGGCGTGCCTCGACCTCGACATCACCCACATGGAGAGCCTCTGCAACCTGGAGGCGCTGATCGGGCAGGGCACGTTCCGTTTCATCGGGCTGCCGCTGAAATGGCGCGGCGGCACCGGGTCGCCGATCCGCGCGGTCGCCGTTTTCGAGGATTAGCGGGCTACCTCCAGAATCAGTCCGAGAATCAGTTGGGGCTGGATGCCCTCAGAGCGCCCCCAAGCCCTGGGGATAACGGTGGAAAAGCGCCCGATGGCCGGTCCGGCAAGCCCTGCCAGGGGCAAAATCTGTGCTGGATTTGCAACACCCAGATTCTTTCGATTCTCAGGAAGGCTGAAACGCCCAAAAATGCAGCAGTTGCTACCGGTTTCGACTTGCCGGTTATTCTCCTCGTATTGTTAACTTTCCGACACAAACGGCCCGGGGCGAAATCGGGGGATTTCCAGCTTCGCATTTGGGTTCGAGTAGCGGCCTCGTTCGGGCGGCTTTTTTTGGAAAGGGGTCAACATGAAGAAGTTTCTGATGTCGGCAGTAGCCGCGGTAACGATGTGCGGCACCGCTGCGATCGCCGCCGATATGCCCGTCAAGGCGCCGCGTCCGGCGCCGGCGCCGGTCAGCCCATGGGATTGGGCGTTCGGTGGCGCGATGATGTCGGACTACAATTTCCGCGGCATCTCGCAGTCAAATCGGGGCCCCTCCGTCACGGCCTATTCCGAGGCCCGCTACAACGTGAATCCGAGCGTCCAGTTCTACCTCGCAAGCCAGTACTGGGCGGTGACTCTCCCGACCAATCCGACGGCCGAAGTCGACATCTTCGGCGGCGTCCGCTTCACGGTGGGCTCCTTCGGCTTGGATTTCGGCGGCATGTACTACTGGTATCCGCGCGAGCGGCAGCACAATGACTTCTACTTCGGATTGGGCCAGGCGCCGTTCCCGAGCTATCCGAACGGCAATGCGACGCTCGAGAGACGGACTTCTGGGAAGTCTATGGAAAGGCCAGCTACGAAGTCATCAAGGACAAGTTCTCGATCGGCGCGAACGTCTACTATTCGCCGTCCTGGCTGAATACCGGCGCCTCCGGGCTCTTCGCCTCGGGCACCGCCAAGATCGACGATGCCGAACTTCCGGCTCGAACGCCGGCATGGTGGGCGAAGTCGGCTGGTACATCTCGGGTGAGGCCGGCTACTACTGGCTCGGGCAGGCAGATGCGTATCCCGGCGTCTTCGCGGTTGCGACCGAACTCCCCGACTATGCGACGTGGAACGTGGGCATCGCTTTCACCTGGAAGGTGGCGACCCTCGACCTGCGCTACTATGACACCAACCTGTCGAAGGGGAACTGCAACGTTCTGACCGGCGACCCGAACGCGACCGCTCGGCGGCAACGTCACCCGCTCAATCCGGGCGGGTTCGGTTCAAAGTGGTGCGGCGCGACGTTCATCGCGGCCCTCGAAGTTCGACTTGGTCGCATCGAAAGATCTGAAATAATCATCATCTGATACTTGCGGCGGGCGGCATCTCGGGAACGAGTTGCCGCCCGTTTTTTTTGCGGTCCTTGCCTGCGGCCCGTGCTGTGGGGAGCGATGGCACAGGGGTTGCAGAACCTGCCCCCATGACCAAGGAGATCACCGCGGCCTATGTCATCGCCGGTGCAGCCGGCGGGGCGGTTGCCATCGGCCTGATGGAACTGCTGTCGGGACACGCGGCATTCCCGCTGATGTTCGTTCCGTTCGCGACGTCGATCGTTCTGGTGATGGGCACGCCCGACGCCGAGCCGGCCCAGCTCCGGCCTCTCGTGGGTGGCCACTTGGTGTCAACCATGGTTGGCCTTCTGGTCCTCAGCATTACGGGACCATCGCCTTGGGCGGCGGCGCTCGCGGTCGGTCTGGCGATGGTGGTGATGCATGTCACCCGTACCTTTCATCCGCCGGCGGGGATCGATCCGCTGATCGTGGTGGTTCAGGACATGCCATGGAGCTTTCTCGTCGCACCGGTGGCTATCGGCGTGCTGCTGCTCGCGGCCTTTGCCTGGCTATGGCACAACCTCGTGCGCCGCGAAGCCTGGCCGGCGAAGTGGTGGTAGTTTTTATGAAGCCGCCGGCGCCAACGCGCTCTCGCGTAGCCGGTGCCCGTCCCCATCGCGGACAACAACCAGCTTGCGATCGTGGAAGCCGGCCAATGCGGCGCGGTGCCCGATCGAAATCAAGGTCGTGGCGGCGAGGCGGGTCTTGAGCAGCCTGTACAGCATCGCCTCGGCGTCGTCGTCGAGCGATGCCGTCGACTCATCGAGCAGGAGGAAATCCGGCTTTTGCAGGAGCGCGCGCGCGATGCCGAGCCGCTGCTGCTCGCCCTTGGACAACGTGCGCTCCCAGTGCGCTTCCTGATCCAGGCGCTCGACCAGCTCAGGTAGCCCGACCGCGCTTAGAGCCTCCGCGAGCTGCGCGGAGTTGAACGTGCCGGGCGCGTCCGGATAGCTGACCGCCGCTGCCAGCGTCGACACCGGGAAATAGGGCTGCTGCGGCATCGCCATCACCCGCGCGCCGGCCGGCACCTGGATGGCGCCGCCCCCGAACGGCCAGATCCCCGCCATCACCCGGAACAGCGTCGACTTGCCGGTCCCCGAGGGGCCGGTGACCAGCACACTGTCGCCGGGCGCGATCTCGATATTGTCGGCGGTCGACCAGCGGCTTGCCGTTCGGCAGCCGTACCGAAAGATCATCGATTGCGATGGATTTGCCGCTGCCGCGCTCGCCGAACTCGATCGTGGGCTTCGCCGCCGCGATTGCCTGCGCCTGAGCGATGGCAGCGTCGAAACCGTCCAGCCGCGCAACGACGGCGCGCCACTCCGCCATGTCGCGATAGACATCGATGAAGATCGAGAGCGCCTGCTGCACGCTGCCGAACGCGCCAGCGGTCTGAATCAGTGCGCCGAGCTGGATTTTCCCGGCGAAGTAGGCCGGGCTCACCAGGATCAAAGGAAACACCGTTGAGACTTGTCCGTAACTTGCCGTGAGCAAGGTCAGCCGCTTCGTCCTCGACATGATCGCGCGCCAATTATTGATGACGAAGGAGAACCGGTGCTGCAATCGTGCGTCCTCGGCGGCCTCGCCCTTGAGCAGGGCGATCTGCTCGGAGTTCTCACGTGCGCGCACGAGATTGAATCGAAAATCGGCTTCGTAGCGCTGCTGCATGAAATTGAGATTGATCAGTGGCTTTCCGATCCAGTGCGTCACCGCGGTGCCGACGATCGCGTAGATCAGTGCAGCCCAGACCAGATAGCCCGGGATCGAGACCTCATAGCCAAACAACACGAGCGGGGCGTCGGCCGAAAGTCCCCACAGGATCACGACAAAGGACACGAACTGCACGAAGGCGCCGAGCACGCGGGTGCCGATCTGAATCGCCTTCTCCGAGAACAGCCGCACGTCCTCGGAGATGCGCTGGTCCGGATTGTCGGCGGCGTCGCCGAGAAGCTGCATACGATAGTGGTTCGACCCGGCCAGCCAATGGTCGAGATAGCGGCGCGTCATCCATGCGCGCCAACGGATTTGCAGCCACTGTTGCAGGTAGAGCTGGTAGACCGCCAGCACCACATAAGAGCACCCCAACAGCGTGAAGATGATCAGCTGCTCGACGAACGCATCCCAGGCCCGGTCCTGCAGGGCGTTGTAGAATGTGTTCTGCCAGCGGTTCAGCATCACGTTGATGCCGACCAGGGACAGCTCGATCAGCACCACGCACGCCAGCAGTACGCGACCGGCCCGGCGGTCCTCGGAGTAGAAATAGGGGTGGGCAAGGCGCCAGATGACGGCAAAAGTCTCGAGAAAACGTGACACGAAGGGCTCCTGTCCTGGTCCGGCGGCGGGGACGCACCCGGCGGCTGGCGCTGCGCACCGGCGGTCATTTCAGCGTCGATTGCAAGACCCCGAAGGTTGGCCAGGCGGTCGACCGCCGGGCCGCGGGCCCCGGTCCCTGCCAATACCCTGAATTTACGCAAAAATTTCGGGCATTGGCGGGGCTTCAAGGCCCTGCGGGTGAGACGAAAGGAGCCTTGTGAAACGCCACGGCTTCTGTCCAAACTAGGGGCCCTAACACCGCTGGAATATCGTATCCCTGCCGGTGGTTCTTAAAGTGCTGCGGCCAGGCGAAAGGCCGTCGATCAAGTTTCGTCAGCGAAACATCACCCGCCTGGGAGGGCGCCACGCATGTCAACCGACAAAGCAACTACGTCCAAATCAACGACACGCCGCAAATTCGTTCTCGCTGCCGGCGCAACCGGCGCCGCCGCGATCGCGATGCCGCAGGTTTCGCGCGCACAGACCATCACCTGGAAATATCAGTCGACTTGGCCGACCAAGGACATCTTCCACGAATTCGCCGTGGACTATGCCAAGAAGGTCAACGACATGACCGGCGGCCGGCTGCGGCTTGACGTGCTCGCCGCCGGCGCCGTCGTGCCGGCGTTCCAGATGTCCGACGCGGTGCATGCCGGCGTGCTCGATGGCGGCCACGGCGTCTGCGCTTACTGGTACGGCAAGCACAAGGCCTATTCGCTGTTCGGCACGCCGCCGTCCTGGGGCTGGGACGCCCAGAGCATGCTCGCCTGGTTCTACGCCGGCGGCGGCGAGGCCCTCTACAACGAGCTCGTCAACGACATCCTCAAGCTCAATCTCACCGGCTTCCTCTACTACCCGATGCCGACCCAGCCGATGGGATGGTTCAAGACCGAGCTCAAGAGCCCGGACCAGTTCAAGGGCATGAAGTACCGCACCGTCGGCCTCTCGGCCGACGTGTTCAAGGAGACTGGGCGCATCGGTCACCATCCTTGCCGGCGGCGAAATCGTGCCGGCGCTCGATCGTGGCCTGATCGACGCGGCGGAGTTCAACAATCCGTCGTCCGACATCCTGCTCGGTTTCCCGGACGTCGCGAAATACTTCATGATGGGCAGCCATCATCAGCAGGCGGAGTGCTTCGAAGTGATCTTCAACAAGAAGCGCTTCGATTCCCTGCCGGCTGAGGTCAAGGCGATCCTGCGCAACGCCGCCCACGCGGCCTCGGCCGACCAGATCTACACGGCCTATAGACCGCTATTCGAAGGATCTCGAGGCGATCAGGAAGCGCGGCGTCAACGTCATCCACACCAACGACACCGTGCTCAATGCGCAGCTTCAGGCATGGGACAAGGTCCTGCCGAGCAGCAGAAGGACCCGAAGACCGGACCGTTCTTCACGAAGGTGCTCAACTCGCAGAAGGATTGGGTGAAGCGCACCCAGGCCTATCTGAACATCAACAACCTGAGCGCGTCCGAGCTTCAGACGGCCTACAAGCACTTCTTCGGCTGATCAGGCGGCAAGCGGCCGCCGCGCAGCAAATGCTGCGCGGCGGCCGATCCGATCATAGTTCGGGTGCGGGGACCCGGAGCCGATGCAGACGATTTCCAACATCTTCAATGCCGTCTCTTTCGATCTGATCGGGGGGCCCAAGCAGCTCCCGCTCTTCCTCCTCCTGATTCCAATCCCGATCCTGTTGTGGGTTGCCTGGGTCGAAGTCCGGGCGGTGGTCGGCCGGACCTCGGACGACTCCGCGCTCGAGCAGGCGCTGCACGTCGTCGACGGCTGGAGCGCCGCAGTCGGCAAGACCTATGCCTGGTGCATCGTCGTCCTGACGTTCACCACCAGCTACGAGGTGTTCGCCCGCTACCTGTTCCTGGCGCCGACCGAATGGGCGTTCGACGCAAGCTACATGCTCTACGGCACGCTGTTCATGATGGCCGGCGCCTATGCGCTGTCGCGCAATGCGCATGTCCGCGGCGATTTCCTCTACCGCGCCTGGTCGCCGCGCCGGCAGGCGGGCATCGATCTCGTTCTCTATTTCCTGTTTTTCTTTCCGGGCATGCTCGCCTTCGTCTACGCCGGCTACGGCTTTGCCGAGCTGTCCCGCATGATGAACGAGCATTCCTCGGCCAGTCCCAACGGGCCGATCGTCTGGCCGTTCAAATGGCTCATCGTTGTCGTCGGCGTGCTCATGGTGATCCAGGGCATCGTCGAGGTGCTGCGCTGCGTGATCTGCCTGCGCAACGGCGAATGGCCGCAGCGGCTGCATGACGTCGAGGAGCTCGAAAAGATCATCCTCGAAGACGCCGAGAAGAAAAAGCAGGCCGAAGTGACGCAGACCGATGCGATCGGCGCGCAGAAGGGGGCCATCTGATGCTCGGCCTGAGCAATCCCGAGCTCGGCGTGCTGATGCTGGCGCTGTTCGTCGTCTTCATCATGTTCGGCTTTCCGATCGCCTTCACCTTGATGGCGCTCGGCGTGTTCTTCGGCTACTTCGCGATGGGCGATCATCGTGTTTCTCGCTGCTGGTGCAGCGCTCCTATTCGGTGATGACGAACGACGTGCTGATCTCGATCCCGTTGTTCGTGTTCATGGGCTACGTCATCGAGCGCGCGAATATTCTCGACCGGCTGTTCCGCTCGCTGCAACTCGCCGCCGGGCCGATCCCGGCCTCGCTGGCGCTCGCCACGCTCGCCACCTGCGCGATCTTCGCCACCGCGACCGGCATCGTCGGCGCCGTGGTGACACTGATGGGACTGTTGGCGTTCCCGGCGATGCTGCGCGCGGGCTATGACGTCAAGATCGCGTCCGGCGTCGTCTGCGCCGGCGGCTGCCTCGGCATTCTCATTCCGCCGAGCGTCATGCTCATCCTCTATGGCGCGACCGCCGGCGTCTCGGTGGTCAAGCTCTATGCCGGCGCATTTTTCCCCGGGATCATGCTGGCCGGGCTTTACATGCTCTATACGGTGCTCATGACGCTGCTCAATCCGAAGCTGGCGCCGCAGCTGCCGCCGGAAGAGCGCAACGTCCCGATCGGCACGGTGCTCTGGGCCCTGATCACGTCGTTCCTGCCGCTTGCCGCGCTGATCGCCGCCGCGCTCGGCTCGATCATCTTCGGGCTTGCGACGCCGTCGGAAGCGGCCGCCATGGGCTCGCTCGGCGCGCTGCTGCTCGCGGTCGGCTATGGCGCCGACTATTCGCGGCGATGGGCACTGCTGCTGGTCCAGGCCTACGGCCTGCTGGCGGGTGCGCTTCCTCATCTACCTGATCGTTTGCGGCTTCACCGCCCTCGATGTCGATCGCCGCGTCGTCGGCGTCGGCGTTGTTCATGACGCTGTTCGTCGGAATTGCGCTGATCCCGGGGACCAGATTCTCGTTCAACCAGCTCAAGGAATCGGTGTTCCTGACCGCGCGCACCACCGCGATGGTCTGCTGGCTGTTCATCGGCTCGTTCTGCTTCTCGGCGGTCTTCGC
Source organism: uncultured Alphaproteobacteria bacterium (assembly GCA_963850705.1). Classification (GTDB taxonomy): domain Bacteria; phylum Pseudomonadota; class Alphaproteobacteria; order Rhizobiales; family Xanthobacteraceae; genus VAZQ01. Next base: position 41,271 of record CAWKMR010000032.1, read on the forward strand.
CTATCTCGGCGGCCACGAGCCGATCGAGAAATTCGTGCTGGCGATGAATCTGTCGCCGACCGGGTTCATGATCCTGGCCCAGGTCATCATCTTCATGCTGGGCTGGCCGCTGGAGTGGACCGAGATCATCGTCATCTTCATGCCGATCTTCCTGCCGCTGCTTGAAGACCTTCGACATCGATCCGCTGTTCTTCGGCCTCCTGGTCGCGCTCAATATCCAGACCTCGTTCCTGTCGCCGCCGGTCGCGATGGCGCCGTTCTATTTGAAGGGCGTCGCGCCGCAATGGGTCAACATCAACGACATCTTCCGCGGCGTGATGCCCTACATGCTGATCGTGATCGTCTGCATGATCATGCTGTACACGTTCCCGCAGATCGGGCTGTGGCTGCCGAGCGTGGTGTACAAATGACGGCGAGCGGGACGGGTGACTAGCCGAAATAATTGATGGCGCCGGAGAGCGTCATGGTGCAGCCGAGCGCCACCGCGGCCGTGAAGGCGACGCCACATAGGGCTCAAACTCGGTATTCGCCAGCCGGTAGACCTGGCCGCCGCGCGGCAGCAGGGCGAAGAACGCCGCGGCGGTCACCACGATGACGACGACACCGGCCAGCATCAAGAGCATCGTGTCCTCCCGCACCCAAGGCTGCCGACGGACTATATCACGCCGGCCCGAAAAAGATCGAGGCCGCCAGTCGCTGGCGGCCTCGCATTCGCAGCCTGACAATCCGACGGACTACGCCGCGCTGGGCGGCACGCCGAGCGTCTCCTTGAAGAAGGCGAGCGTGCGGCCCCAGGCGAGGTCGGCGGCGGCCTTGTTGTAGCGCGCGGCGCCGGTGTCGTTGTTGAAGGCGTGCTGGGTGCCCGGATACATGTAGATCGTGTACTTCTTGTTGTTGGCCTTCAGCGCGGCCTCGTAGTCGGCAATGCCGGCGTTCACGCGCGTCGTCGTTCTCCGCATAGTGCAGCAGCAGCGATGCGCCGTGATGTTCTTGACCTGGTCGGCCGGCACCTGACGGCCGTAATAGGCGACGCCGGCATCCAGCTCCTTGCTCGACGTGGCGAGCCGGTTGACCATCAAGCCGCCGAAGCAGAAGCCGACCGCGCCGACCTTGCCGGTCGATTCCGGGTGCTTCTTGAGGAACGACACGGCGGCGACCAGCGCCGACGACGCCATCGTCCACGATTCATCTTCGGATGCAGCTTGAGCGCTTCCTCTTCGTTCGCCGGCGTGCCGCCGACCAGCGACAGCATATCGACCGCGTAGGCAAGGAAGCCTTCAGCCGCGAGGCGGCGGGCGATGTCTTCGAGATGCGGATTGAGGCCGCGGTTCTCGTGGATCACCAGGATGGTCGGGCGTTTGCCGCGCGCCTTCGGTCGCGCCAGGTAGCCGTTGATCTTGCCTTTCGGCGAGTCGAAGCTGACACGCTCGGTGGCAAGCCGCGCGTCGTTCGGATCGATGATCGGCGGCCTGCGCCCAGTCGCTCTGCAATAGCGGCAGCACGGCCATCGCGGCCGCCGTCGAGCCGGCGAGCTTGGTCAGGCGTTCAAGAAAGTCACGGCGGTCCATCTGGCCGTGCGTATATTTGTCGAAAAGATCGATGATTTTCTGGTCCATTCGGGTCCTCCCTGGGGATCGGTCCATGACGTTAACATAGCCGATGGCCCATATATTCCCTATGACTTGAGTGTGATCAAGGCTGGGCGGGCGGCTTGCTGACGCAGGGAGCATGATCCCGAAAAGTGGGAACCGGTTTTCGGAAAAGATCACGCTCAAATGCAAAGTTTGGCGGATGCCAGTCGGAACGCAGTTGCTATGCAATCAATCACCCGGCGCGATTTCATCAACGGCGCGGCGCTGAGCATCGCGGCGGGGCTCACGCCGGCCGCGCAAATTGCCGCACAGCCCAGCCGCTATCCGCCGCTGCTGCGCGGGCTGCGCGGACAGCACGCCGGCTCGTTCGAGACCGCGCATGCCTTCGTGCGCGACCGCGCAAGCTTTCCGGTCGAGAATGTGCCGGCCGAGGAGCAATACGATCTCGTCGTGGTCGGCGGCGGGATCAGCGGGCTCGCCGCCGCGTGGTTCTATCGGCGCGCGCGGGGGGCGCAGGCGCGCATCCTCATTCTCGACAATCACGACGATTTCGGCGGCCACGCCAAGCGCAACGAGTTCATGCTCGATGGCCGCCTTGTCATCGGCTATGGCGGCAGCCAGTCGATCGACTCGCCGAATTCGTAGTGGAGCGACGCCGGCAAGGGATTGCTGCGCGAGCTTGGCGTTGACGTGAAGCGCTTCGAGACCGCGTTCGAGCGCAATCTCTATTCATCGCTCGGCCTGTCACGCGGCGTGTTCTTTGCGCGCGAAGCCTTCGGACGCGACCTCCTGGCGGCCGGCGACTCGCTGATCATGCCGGGCAACGAGGTCGAGCCGGCGGCTCGCGAATGCCAAGCCGCTCACCGAGTTCGTGTCGGGATTCCCGATCTCCGAGGCGAGCAAGGCGCAGCTCATCGCACTCTATGACAGCGCGCGCGATCCGCTTGCCGGTCGCACCGTCGACGAGAAGATGAGGGTGCTCAAGACCACGAGCTATCGCGACTACCTGATCAAGGTCTGCGGCTGCAACGAGGAGGTCGCCAATTGCTTCCAGGGCCGCACCTTCGGCTTCTTCGGCCTGGGATGCGACGCGGTGCCGGCCGCCGACGTCCGCGATCACGGCTATCCGGGCTTTCGCGGACTCAATCTGCCCGCCGCCGGCGGCTCGGGTCGCAGCGAGCCCTACATCTATCATTTCCCCGACGGCAACGCGTCGCTCGCGCGGCTCTTGGTGCGCGGCCTCATTCCGGGCATCGCGCCCGGCGACACCATGGACGACGTCGTGCTGGCGCCGTTCGACTACGCCCGGCTCGACGGTCCGTCATCCAATGTCCGCATCCGGCTCGACTCGACCTGCATCGACGTGCGCAACGCGGACGGCGCGCGTCCTCGTCGCCTATATCCGCGACGGCAAGGTCCATCGCGTCGCTGCGCGGCACGCGGTGCTGGCGTGCTTCCACATGATGATCCCCCATCTGATGCCGGAGCTGCCGCCCAGCGCAGCGCGAGGCGCTGGCGCAGAACGTCAAGACGCCGAACGTCTACACCAATGTGCTGGTGCGGAACTGGCGGCCGTGGGTCGAGCTGAAGGTGCACGACATCTCCGCGCCGATGTCGTTCCACACCAGCGTGTCGCTCGATTTTCCGGTCAGCCTCGGCGGCTATCGTCATCCGCGCGATCCGGGCGAGCCGATGTGCCTGCACCTCGTGCATGTGGCGGGCGCGCCGAACCAGGGCCTCACCGCCCGCCAGCAGTTCAAGATCGGGCAGGCGAAGCTGCTGCAGATGCCGTTCTCGGAATTCGAAGCACAGATTCGCGACGATCTCGACCGCATGCTCGGTCCCGGCGGATTTTGCGAGCGGCCGCGACATCGCCGCAATCACCGTCAACCGTTGGCCGCATGGATACGGCTATGTGGAGAATTCGCTTTACGACGGCGACGATTATGAGAAAACCCTGGAACGCGCGCGGCAGACGGCGGTCGCGTGGCGATCGCCAATTCCGATGCCGGCGGGGATGCCTATGCCCATCTGGCGATCGATCAGGCCGCGCGTGCGGTACGCGAGCTGACGGACTAGGGCATGATTCCGAGAATTAGGAACCGGTTCTCGGAAAAAGATCATGCTCAAATGAAAAGAGCTCAAACAGGAACAAGAATGAAAATCATGAGTGCGATCGTGAAGTCCGGCCTGTGGCTGTGCGCCACTTTGGTTCTGACCGGGGTGTCGCCGCCGGCAAGCGCGCAAAGCTTTCCGTACGACCAGGAGATGCTGCTCGAAGCCAAGCCGTTGCCAGGCTCGCGGCGGGTGCCGATGCTGGAAGTCCACCCCGACGGAAAAGCTAGCGTCGATATGTGGTGCCACAGCGCAGTGGCCGAAATCGCCGTGACCGGCGACGAGATCAAGCTCACCTTCGTGTCGGCGAAGCCGGAGAACTGCACGCCGGAACGGATCGAGCTCGACCAGGCGATGGCCAAGGCGCTGCTGGAGGTCACCGGCTGGCGCCGGCAGAAGGACATCCTGGAACTCATCGGCCCCACGACCTTCCGTTTCCGGATATCGACGCATTAAAGCCTCCACGCCTGGCCCGCCGCAGACGGGGGCGCGAACAGTCCTTCGGCTGGAGGAGGCCAAAGGGCGGGCATATGGGAGCACTTCTGCCTACCGAACGTGCATTTGCCCAAGATTCGCATTGCAATTGCTAGGCATCGCCCGGCATTGTTGCGATCGCACTGGCCCATGGCTTGCTTCCAAAAGAGGCGGCTGAACAACGGGAGTGTGACCATGCGACGACGGGAATTTGCGAAAATCGCTGCGATCGGCGCCATCGGCGCTGTCGCCGCACCGGCGGTGGCCCGGGCGCAAACCAAATTCAGCTGGAAAATGACCAGCTCCTACGGCCCGAATGCCGCCTTCTACTCGACCGGACCGGGCAGCGCGAAGGATCTGATCAGCCGCATCGAGGCGATGTCGAACAAGCGGCTGCAGATTCAGTTCTACGGCGCCGGTGAGCTGATCCCGGCCAACGAAGGCTTCGACGCGGTGTCGTCCGGCACCATCGAGATGAACTACGCCAACGCGTATTTCTGGACCGGCAAGAGCTTCGCCGCGCAGTATTTCACGGCAGTGCCGTTCGGCCTCAATTTCCAGGGCTTCAACGGCTGGTACTACGACGGCGGCGGCGCCGCAGCTCTGGCGCGAGGTCTACGACCGCTTCAATCTGCATGCCGATCCTGTGCGGCAACACCGGCGTGCAGATGACCGGCTGGTTCAAGAGGCCGATCGAAACGGTGGACGACCTCAAGGGTCTCAAGATGCGCATTCCGGGCCTCGCCGGGCGCGTCTATCAGGCGCTCGGCGTCGATGTGCGGCTGCTGCCGCCGGGCGAAATCTTCCCGGCACTGGAGCGCGGCGTGATCGACGCCGCCGAATTCGTCGGCCCGTTCCTCGACCGCCAGATCGGCCTGCATCGCGCCGCCAAGTACTACTACACGACCGGCTGGCACGAGACCGCGACCGCGAGCGAGCTGATCGTCAACAAGGCGGCATGGAAGAAGCTGCCGCCCGATCTCCAGGCGATCGTCGAGAACGCCTGCGCCGCCTGCAACGTGATCAGCGAGGCCTGGTGCCAGAAGAACAACGCCGAGGCGATGGAAGACCTGATCAAGAACCAGGGCGTCACCGCGGCGCCGCTGCCCGACGCCGATCGTGAAGGCGTTGCGCGACGTCAAACGACAAGGTCCTCGCCGAGGCGGTCGCCAGCGATCCGATCACCAAGAAGGTGCACGACTCCTACATGGCCTACATGGCCAAGTTCGACGCCTGGTCGGCCTACAGCGAAGCCGTCTATCACAGCAAGATCAGGCCCAGGGCGTGACGTGACCGTCGGCAGAACGACTGGCCGACGGAATCGACGCCTTCATCGATTTCGTCGGCCGCATCACCGCATGGTCGTCGTTCGCGCTTGGCTCTCGTGATGGGCGGCAACGTGATCCTGCGCTACGTTTTTCATACCGGATCGGTGTGGTCGCAGGAGCTCGAATGGCACCTGATGTCGCCGATCTGCCTGTTCGGCATGTCCTATGCGCTGCGGCACGGCGAGCATGTGCGCGTCGACGTGCTGTTCGCGAGCTTCTCCGAACCGCGGCAAGAACTTCGTCGAGCTCATTTCCGCGCTGCTCCTGATGGCGATCTGCCTGATCGTCATCTGGCTGTCCTACAGCTACGTGATGCAGTCCTGGTTGAACGATGAGGGCTCCGCCAATCCCGGCGGCATTCCGGCGCGCTACATCCTGAAGGCCCTGATCCCGATCGGCTTCGCGCTGATGTTCGTGCAGGCGCTCGGACACGCTATCCGCTTCTACTACGCCTGGCGAAGGGGCGCGTGATGCCGTTCAACGAGCTGCTCGCGCTGCTGATGCTGGTGTCGTTCTTCGTCCTGCTGATGGCGGGCATTCCGGTCGCGCTCACGCTTGCGATCTCCGGTCTCGTCTTCGGCTACATCGGCTTCGGGCCGCTGCTGTTCAACCTGCTGCCCAACCGAATCTTCGGCGTGGTGACGAACTACACGCTGATCGCCATGCCGCTGTTCGTGTTCATGGGCGTGATGCTGGAGAAATCGCGGCTGGCGGAAGACCTGATGGAGGTCATCGCGCACGCCGCCGGCCGGCTGCGCGGCGGGCTGGCATCGGCATCATCGTCGTCGGCGTGCTGATGGGCGCCACGACCGGCATCGTCGGCGCAACCGTCGTGACGCTCGGGCTCCTGACGCTGCCGACCCTGCTGCGGCGCGGCTACGACAAGGGGCTCGCCTGCGGAACGATCTGCGCGTCCGGCACGCTCGGGCAGATCATCCCGCCGAGCCTGATTCTGATCCTGCTGGCCGACATCCTCAATGAATCGGTCGGTACGTTGTTCGCCGCCGCGATGATCCCCGGCCTGATGCTGGCCGGCATCTACGTCGCCTACCTGCTGCTGCTCGGCGTCATCCGTCCGCACATGGTTCCGCCGGTGCCGAAGGAAGAACGCGATCTGATGTCGCGCCGGCGAACTCTGGGGCAAGCTGTTGCGCGTCGTGCTGCCGCCGATCGCGCTGGTCGGCGCCGTGCTCGGCTCGATCATCGGCGGAATCGCGGCGCCGACCGAAGCGGCTTCCATGGGCGCGCTCGGCGCCATCGTCGTCACCGCGATCGGCGGGCGCATGTCCTGGGCGGTGCTGCGCGAGACGACCTACACCACCACCCGCATCACCGCGATGATGATGTTCATCCTGATTTGCGCACAGGCCTTCTCGCTCGCCTTCCGCGGATTGCAGGGCGAACGACTGGTGCAGGATTTCTTTGCCTACGTGCCGGGCGGCACCATGGGCGCGATCTGGTTCCTGATGCTGATCATCTTCATTCTGGGCTTCTTCATCGAATGGATCGAGATTTCCTACATCGCGGTGCCGCTGTTCCTGCCGATCTTCATTGCGGCGAATGTCGACATGGTGTGGCTGGCGACGCTGATCTGCGTCAATCTGCAGACCTCTTTCCTCACGCCGCCGTTCGGCTGGGCGCTGTTCTTCCTGCGCGGCGTGGCGCCACCCGAGGTCACGACCGGCGACATCTATCGCGGGATCGTTCCGTTCGTCGGCATGCAGCTCGTTGCGCTGGTGCTGGTGTTCTTGTTTCCGGGGCTCGCGATCTGGCTGCCGCGGGCGATCGGCTGGTAAAGAAGTGCCGTTTCCGCTACTGCCGCCACTGATCCTTGTCGGAATCCCAGGTCGCGCCTTTGAGGCGGCTGCAACCGCGTCCGCCAGGCCGTCACTGCCATCCGGCTCGTTCGCCTGTCCTTCACCGCCTTCATCGGGTTGGGTGGGCGAGAACGTCAGGCTCGGCGCGGGACGTTCATCGGCGATGCGTGAGGTAATGCTCTCGATCCACAGGATCGACTGCTGGTTCGAGGCGAGCGATTCCGGTGCGACGACAGCCGAGATCGTCACGACCTGCACGAGCTTGAGCCCGGGCACGGTTTCGTCCGGCCGTTTCAGCTCGACGGAAAGTTCGCCCATCGTCGCGTCCCAGGAGGTCGAATTCAGCGTCGCCGACATCGCCTTGGCCATGGCCGCGCCAACGGCCGCGGCGAGCTTGTCGCGGTCGAGCTTGCCGGCGCCATCACGCCATCCGGCGGACGGGAAACGTACGGCGCGCTGCATGTTCGGCGGATTCGGAGAAAATCCGACCTCGGTCACGGCCGGCACGGTCTTCAGCTTCGCGAGCACCGCGCCGACACGCTCGGCTTCGACGTCGAGCTGCACGGTATAGCTTCCCGATCGCAGGACCCGGCACGACGTCTGCAAGCCGCTGAAGACCACCCGCACGTTCTGATCGCGCAGCGCGTCGAGCAAGCCGGTCAGTCCGGCACGGCCGACCCGCACGTGCAGCGCCTGCGGCCAGGCGGCGGTGAAGTCGGCGGGCGAGGCCTCGATCGCGGGCTCCGCGAGGAATTGATCCGTGATCTCCTCTTCCGTCATCTCGCTGTTGTCGGTCGAGCGTCACCTTTTCGGTGATTCGATCCGCTGGTGACGGTGCCTTCGAAGGTGAAATTGCCGCCTGCGACGCGGCGCGTCGAGATTGACCGAGACCGCCTGCTTGCCCTCCTGGCTTTGCCCTGAGCCGACCAGCCGGTTGCCCTCGACCTTCAACGGCACGACGAAGCGATCAAATCGATTGGAGCCGGGCGCTGTCAGGTGGCAGACCTCGAGCTCGGCGGAAACCAGCGTCGTGCCCTGGCGAGTTTCCTTGAGGATCGCCTCGGCGTTGAGTTCGCTGAAGACGCTGGACGACAAATCGAAGTAGCGGACCTGCGGGCCGGCCGGGCCCTTGCCCTTCTGGCCCTTCTGTTCCGCACCGGCGGACGAACTCGCGAGCGCAAGCACAAGCACGGCGGCAACAGCCGCGAATCTGTCGTTTTCATCACGCTCTCCCCAAAGGTCGTTCGATGATACCGCCGTCGCCGCATTGTCGATCATCCCGCAGCGTTTGCGAAGGCGCGCGGCAAAAATAAAACGGGCCGCTTGCGCGGCCCGTTTCGAATTTGTTGTTGAAAGTGACGGAACGACGAAACTTAGAAGCCCATCCCGCCCATTCCGCCGCCGCCCGGCATCGCCGGAGCCGCGCCCTCCTTCTTGGGCGTCTCCGCGACCATGGCCTCGGCGGTCACCAGCAGGCCCGCGACCGACGCCGCGTCCTGCAACGCCGCGCGCACGACCTTGGCCGGGTCGATGATGCCCTTGGCGACCATGTCGACATACTCCTCGGTCTGCGCGTCGAAGCCGAAGGTCTCCGACTTGTTCTCGTTGATCTTGCCGACCACGATCGAGCCCTCGACGCCCGAGTTCTCCGCGATCTGACGGATCGGAGCCTCCAGCGCCTTCAGCACGATGTTGATGCCGGCCTGCACGTCGGAATTGTCGTTCGTGATCTTGCCGACCGCCTTCTTGGCGCGCAGCAGCGCAACGCCGCCGCCCGGCACGATGCCCTCTTCGACGGCGGCGCGGGTGGCGTTGAGCGCGTCCTCGACGCGGTCCTTCTTCTCCTTCACCTCGACCTCGGTCGCGCCGCCGACGCGGATCACCGCGACGCCGCCCGCGAGCTTGGCGAGACGCTCCTGCAGCTTCTCCTTGTCGTAGTCGGAGGTGGTCTCCTCGATCTGCGCCTTGATCTGGCCGACCCGGGCCTCGATCTCCTTCTTCTTGCCGGCGCCGTCGACGATCGTGGTCTTCTCCTTCTCGATGATGACCTTCTTGGCGCGCCCGAGCATGTTGAGCGTGACGTTCTCGAGCTTGATGCCGAGGTCTTCCGAGATGAGCTGGCCGTTGGTGAGGATCGCGATGTCCTCGAGCATGGCCTTGCGGCGATCGCCGAAGCCCGGCGCCTTCACGGCCGCGACCTTGAGGCCGCCGCGCAGCTTGTTGACCACCAGCGTCGCCAGCGCCTCGCCTTCGATGTCCTCGGCGACGATCACCAGCGGCTTGCCGCTCTGCACCACCGCTTCCAGCACCGGCAGCATCGACTGCAGGCCCGTGAGCTTCTTCTCGTGCAGGAGGATGTAGGCGTCCTCGAGCTCGGCCAGCATCTTCTCGGCGTTGGTGATGAAGTAGGGCGAGAGATAGCCGCGGTCGAACTGCATGCCTTCGACGATCTCGACCTCGGTGTCGAGCGACTTGGCTTCTTCGACCGTGATGACGCCCTCGTTGCCGACCTTCTGCATCGCCTCGGCGATCATCTTGCCGATCTTGGCGTCGCCGTTCGACGAGATGGTGCCGACCTGCGCGACTTCGGCCGACGAGCCGACCTTCTTGGCGCGCTTCTCGATGTCCTTCACGACCGCGGCGACCGCGATGTCGATGCCGCGCTTGAGGTCCATCGGGTTCATGCCGGCGGCGACCGAGCTTGGCGCCTTCGCGCACGATCGCCTGCGCCAGCACGGTCGCGGTGGTGGTGCCGTCGCCCGCGGTGTCGTTGGTCTTGGAGGCGACCTCGCGCACCATCTGCGCGCCCATGTTCTCGAACTTGTCCTCGAGCTCGATCTCCTTGGCGACGGTGACGCCGTCCTTGGTGATGCGCGGCGCGCCGTAGGACTTTTCGATCACGACGTTGCGGCCCTTGGGGCCGAGCGTGACCTTCACCGCATTGGCGAGGATGTCGACGCCGCGCAACATGCGGTCGCGCGCGTCGGTGGAGAATTTCACGTCTTTGGCAGCCATTTGAATTTTGCTCCGGTTATGTCGGCATTTTCGTCATGGCCGGGCTTGTCCCGGCCATCCACGTCTTTGCTTCATTGAAGACACGCAAGACGTGGATGCCCGGCATCCGAAGGCCGCTGCGCAGTGATGCGGTGCGGATGAGGTTTGCTAGGCGATCACGCCCATGATGTCGGACTCCTTCATGATCAGGAGTTCCTCGCCGTCGATCTTGACCTCGGTGCCCGACCACTTGCCGAACAGCACCTTGTCGCCGGTCTTGAGGTCGATCGGGATCAGCTTGCCGGCCTCGTCGCGGCCGCCCGGGCCGACGGCGATGATCTCGCCCTGGCTCGGCTTCTCCTGGGCGGTGTCGGGAATGATGATGCCGCCTTTGGTCTTCTCTTCGGCAGTGATGCGGCGCACGACAACGCGGTCGTGGAGCGGGCGAAACTTGGTCTTGGCCATTGGGGTCCTCGCGGTGACTCAACTTAACTGTTTGAGATTCAAAGATGTTTTTGAGGGCGCTTAGCACTCGGCGTAGACGAGTGCCAAAGGCTTGTGCGGACATAAGTTTTCCCGTGCGGCGAGTCAAGGAAAAGCCGGTCCGAGGCGGACCGAAGGGCGGCCTCGACGGTTGCCCGGTGGCGGCTTTCCCTGCCGCGGGATTCATGCTGGATGAGCGAAACAACACGAACGGGAGATCGGGAATGGCCATGCAGGCAATGCGAAAAGCCGGCGTCACGCCGCAAGCGAACGACACGCGGGCGCTGGAAGCCGCCGCCGCAACGCGGATGCTGGTCGCGGAGCGCATCCTCGACTACAGCGGCCACGTCTCGATCCGGATTCCCGGCCAGGACGCCTTCGTCATCCAGATCGGGTCGAATTCGCGCGCCGAAGTCGAGCCGGAGTCGATGCTGGTCGTGGACTTTGACGGCAAGGTGCTGGAAGGCGACGGCCAGCCGCCGAGCGAAATCCCGATCCACATCGAGATCCTCAAAGCGCGGCCGGACGTGCAGGCGGTGCTCCATTCGCACATGGAACTGGCGATCGCCTTCACGATGATGGAAGGCGTCACGCTCCAGCCGATGCGGGCGCGGGCATCGCGCTGGAAGAGCGGCATCCCGATCGATCCCGATCCGAGCCACATCAAGACCACGGAGCAGGGCAGGGCGCTCGCCAAGACGCTCGGGCCGCATCATGCCGTGCTCATGCGCGCCCACGGCCTAACGTTGGTCGCGGAGTCCGCGCAGGCGCTGTTCATCGACGCCGTGCATTTCAAGGAGAACGCGACCGCGCAGATGCAGGCGCTGCAGGCGGGCACGAAGCCTTTGCCGCTGACCGACGCCGAGATCGAGCAGATCGAGAAGATGGAAATGCGCGACTGGCACATCAAAAAGCTCTGGAATTACTACGTCCGCAAGGGCGTCAAAGAAGGCGTGCTGCCGGATGAATGGGGCGAGCCGCTCATTCCGAGCAGGGAAATGCTGACGCGCGACCACACCTACTGAGCGCGCGGCAATTCGAAAAAAAACTCCACCGATGAAGGACGATCATGCGCGCGCTTAGTCTTGCCGAGGCCAACAAGATCATCGAGGGGACGTTCAAGTCCGCCAGGAAGCGCAAGGCCTATGCGCTGGCGGCCTGCGTGCTGGATGCCGGCGGCCGCATGAAGTCGTTTCAGAAGCAGGACGGCGCGTCGCTCATGCGTTTCGAGATCGCCTATGGCAAGGCGTTCGGTTCACTGTCGCTCAATCGCTCGTCGCGCCAGGTGCTGCAGAAGTTCCGCGAGAAGCCGCACTTCATGAGCGACCTGCATGAGCTTGCCGATGGTCCGCTGTTCATGGAAGGCGGCGGCCAGCTCATCCGCGATCCGTCCGGCGAGATCGTCGGCGCGCTGGGCGTGACCGGCGACGTCAACGAGGTCGACGACCTCTGCGCCATCGACGGCATCCATGCGGGCGGCTTCCTCGCCGACGCCGATTTCGACGCTAAGGCAGCGAAGCGCCTCAACATCAAGGTCGATCCGCCGCTCAAGGATCCGCGCAAGATTGCGGGCAAGGCGAAGTAGCGGCCGCTGCATCTGCCGCCGCGCGGAACACGTATCGATTGAAGCGGCCGCCCCATATCCGCCTTCACGGGCGTGTAGTGTGGCGCTGTCTGGGGCTGAAATAACGGAACGGACCGTGCACCGGGGGGTTGCCGGCGTGTTAACCGTGATACTGTAGGCCATTGGAAAAGGTTAACGCCGGCAGGCACTGTGTGCCTCCACGCCGCCGGTCAGTGTGAAGAGGAGGGGCATTCATGATGACATTCGGGCGCCTTTCGCCGCCGGTTGCGGCCGTCGTTTCCGCACTCGCGCTGGCGGGATGCGCCACGGGTGGCGGAAGCTCGCAGCCGGAGTCCGCGGCCCAGCCGTCGGCGTTACCGGACATGCCAGCGACCATCCGCTCATCCGAGATCGTCGGCCGCTGGGGCTATGCGGCGTTTCACCGCTCGGAAGATCGGGCGCGGACCGGAGACCGCCGCGCGCGGCCAGTGTCGCCAGGCTGTCGTCATCAATCAGGGGCCGGGCGGCGGCGTGATGATGTATCTCGCCGATCAGGCCGAGTTGCAGGAACTGCGACTCAAGGGCGCCCCCAACAATCGCAATTTCATCGGTCCGGCGGACGAGCCCGCGGGCGGACCGCAGGATCGTGAGATCGTGAGCTTCGACGGCCGCATCATGTTGCTGAAGTTTACCAATCCGGAAATCGACGGCCGTTACGGCACCGGCATCTATGTGCGCTGTGCGCCGGCAGCGGGCGGTGTGGCGCAAACCAAGAAAAAGAAATGACCGACGCGCCGTCGCGGCTACTGCGATGGCCGCGCCACCGGATGCCGTGTTAGGCTGATCGAGCCTTCCGCACGATATTTCCGGCATGCCCAAGCTTAGCACTATCATCGCGGGCCCGTGGCGCGCCGTCCTCGTGCTCGGCGTGACCCAGATCATTTGTTGGGGAACGCTGTTCTATCCGCCGGTGCTCACGCTTCCGCTGATTGCAGCGGAGCACGGCTGGTCGTTGACGTTCGCGATGGGCGGTTTCTCGCTGGCGCTGCTCAGCGGCGGGTTCGTTTCTCCCTATGTCGGCCGCATGATCGACCGCCACGGCGGCCATCGCGTGATGCCGATCGGTTCGCTGATTGCCGCCATTGGCCTGGTCGCGCTGGTGCATGCCGAGCATCCCGCAGTCTATCTCGCGGTCTGGATGCTGCTCGGCGTTGCGATCGCGGCGTCGCTTTACGATCCGGCCTTCGCCACGCTCGGCCGCATCTTCGGCGCCGGCGCGCGTTCGCCGATCACGGCGCTCACGCTGGCCGGCGGCTTCGCCTCCACGGTGAGCTGGCCGGTGACCTACCTGTTGATTCAACATGCCGGTTGGCGCGGCACCTATCTTGTCTATGCCGCGGTCCTGGCATTCGTCGCTGCGCCATTGCACGCGTTTGCATTGCCGCGCTCGCGCGCCGAACTATCGCCGCGAGCGACGACGTCGAAGGCACCGCCGGTGCCTGTGCTGCCGCCGCACGGATGGGCCTTCATCACCGTTGCGGCGGCCTTTGCCGCCTACGCCTTCGTGCCGTCCGGTCTATCGGCGCACCTTCTCGCGATCTTCAATCGCGCCGGTATCGATGCAGCGACTGTGGTCACGATCGGCGCGCTGTTCGGGCCGTCACAGGTCGTAGCGCGGATTTGCGAGCTTGCGTTTGCGCGCGGCGTGCATCCGCTCATGGTCGCACGCTTTGCCGTCGGCATGCTGCTGCTTGCTTTCGCGCTGATGGCCTGGCTTGGCGTGTCGCCATTGGTCGCCGCGGCCTTCATGGTGATGTTCGGCATCGCGAACGGCCTGATCACCATTGCGCGTGGCGCCGTTCCGCTCGTGCTGTTCGGCCCCGTCGGTTACGGCGCGTTGATCGGTCGGATTGCAGGTCCGTGGCTGGTCATGCAAGCGATTGCGCCGTTGGTGCTCGCCTTCGTCGCCGAACGCGCGTCCGATCCGGCCGCGCTCGCGCTGGTCGCGAGCCTGGCGCTGGTGTCATTCGTCTGTCTTGCGATCCTGCGTCCGCCGAAGGCGTAGATCCGGTTTTCAACCGGCGGCGAATATGGCGTCGACGTCGTCCTGCGACACGTGCCCGTCGTCGCCGTCGAGCTTGGGGCCGTGCAACATCGCGCCGCCATTGAGATCGGTGGCCGCCGCGGCATAGGTCCGGAACGCGTCGATACCGCCCCAGATCTCGATCATATGCGCAATGCGCTCCTCGACGAATTTCAGCGTGGTCATCACCTTCGCGATCCGCTGGCCGGTCAGGTCCTGGAAATTGCAGGCTTCAAAGATGCGCAGCACATTGTCCTGGATGTCGAGCGCGAGCGCTTGTTCCTGCTGGCGCTTGAGGCTGGCCGACAACGTGTTGGCGGCATCCTCGATGTCCTCGGCGGCGCCGAGAATCTGCTGGGTGGCGCGTTCGGCGCTTTCCACCACCGCATCGAGTTCGCGCGTCATCCGCGCGGGTGGCGGCCCGAACGCGTTGACGTGTAGCGCGGCGATCTCCTGCTTGGTGCGATTGAGCGCATGGTAGATTGCGTCGGTTTCGGACTTGAGTTGGCGAAGCTCGTCCGATCCGCGAACCTCGGCGTGGCCGCCCGGTGCAGCAGCGCGGCGCTCCATGAGTGCGTGCAGCGCCTTCAGCTCGGCGATGATCTCCTGCTGGTCGGCCGGCGAAATGCTGGCGCCATCGAGCATGCCGGCCGTCACATCGACCGGCGTCGTCTGCTCGATACGAAAGATTTTGCGTTGGACCGGCATTTCTTGCGCGCCCCCTGCGCAGCAATCTACGTGCAGCGGGCTTAACGAACGCCGAACACGCACGACGAGCAAGCAGAGACGGTCGATTAACCATGTCATTCCGCATTTTACTCAAAAGAAACTATAAGTAGATGAACCACTGGTTTCTTGCTGCGTTAGTTAAAATTCGCGCGGCGATTTTTACCAAACCGATGCGGCTTGTGGATTAACTATGGCGCATGCGGGGCTGCTTTGTGTGTGGGTGGCTCCGAAGTGTCGGTCCCAGCTTCCAGTGCAGAGTATCCCCATGCAGCGTATTGCGTTTCCAACCTTCCTGACGGCGTTCCTCGCGTTTACGCCGGCCTTCTCCGGTCCTCTGAATCTTGATCCCCAAACCCAACCCGTGGCGAATTCCGCGCGGTCGGGCATCGGATCGGTCTTCGCAGCGCAGCCGCCGGCTGAGCCCGCGCCCACGCGCTACGCCGCAGCCGGCTACGGCGGCGGTTTCATCGAGATGCTGTTCGGCGGACCGGGCGGTGCGGCGCCCCAGCAGCAGTACCAGTCGGAGCCGCAGCCTAATGCCGTCTACGGCCGCTCGTATTCGAACGAGCAGGACATGGACCCGCGCTTCCTGCGCCAGGAAGTGAGCTACGACGGCCGCGAAGCGCCCGGCACCGTCGTCATCAACACGCGCGAGCGGATGCTCTACCTCGTGCAGGGCAACGGCCGCGCCATCCGCTACGGCATCGGCGTCGGCCGCCCCGGCTTCACCTGGGCCGGCGCGCATTCGATCACCAACATGCGCGAATGGCCGGATTGGCGTCCGCCGGCGGAGATGATTCGCCGCCAGCCGCACCTTCCGCGCTACATGCGCGGCGGTCCCGAAAATCCGCTCGGCGCCCGCGCGATGTATCTCGGCTCGACGCTCTACCGCATCCACGGCTCGAACGAGCCCTGGACCATCGGCACGCAGGTGTCTTCCGGCTGCATCCGTATGCGCAACGAGGACGTCATCGACCTCTACACGCGCGTCCGGGTCGGCACGCGGGTCATCGTGATCTAAGCAAATCGACTGAACTGAAATTGGAAAGGCCGCCCGTCACCGGGCGGCCTTTTTGATTCTCGCGATCGCGCGTCGCGTCACTCGTCGCTGTCGGAGCCGCCGTCGTCGTCGCCGTCGTCGAAGTCGTCGCCATCGTCGAGCTCGAGATCGTCGTTGTCCTCGGCATTCGCGTGTTCGTAGGTGTCGCTGTCGCCGGACTTGCCGCCGCCGCCGGCATTGCCGAACGCGCCCTGGCCCTGGCTTTGACCGAACGGTCCGGAACCCGAGCTGCGGCCGATGTCGTCAATGCCCGCCTGCCGTGCGAGCTCGCCGCCACCGCCGCTGCTGTTGCCCCACGGCAATCCGCCGCCACCACCGCCGGAAGCGTGCGCCTGGTCGGCGAAGGCCGTGGCCGGACCTGCCGCCGCCGGTCATCCCACGAATGCTGTCGAGCAGCAGCGAGCCGCCAATGGCGCCGGCCGCGGCTGCCGCCGCCGTGCCGAGGAACGAACCGCCACGGCCCTGGGGCGGCGGCTCCGGTTGCATCTGACCTTGTGGCCCGTAGCCGGGACCGCCCATCTGGGGATTACCCATTTGCGGGCCTCCCATGGGTTGCCCGCCGCCAAATCCGGCAGGCGCACCCATCGGGGCGTCGCCGGGCCGCACATTAGGGACCGAGCCGCGCGGCTCGGTGCCACGGCCCCAGATGCTACCGCGCATGCTGTCGAGGAAGCCGCCCTGACGCTGCGGCGCGTTGCCACCGCTAAGCTCGGCTTCGAGCTGCTGGATGCGGGTGTTGGCATTCTTGAGCGCCTCGTCCTGCACCAGTGCGGTTTGCACCAGCGCATAGATCGCGTTGGGCGCCTGGGCGAGGCCGTCGCGGATGGCACGCTCGGCGTCGGGATCGCGCTGGGCGTCTTCCAATGTGGCGAGGCGGTCGAAAAGCTCGGTAACGAGTTGGCGTTCGGCAGGTGTCATATCCGTATCCTCCCAGGATCACGTCTAGTGTCCCAATTCCGACGTTCGTATCCCTCGCGGCAATCACCGAAACGAACGTCGGAATCAGAGGGACACTAGCGCCTATAGCTTTCCGGTGTGGTTTAGGATTTGACGTTCCTTTGCGATGACGCCGCTCGGAAGATAGGAACGTCAAATCCACCACCCGGCCCATGTAAGGAGGCCGAATGGCGGAGGAATGACCCCGCCAACATTTATTTATTGCGCGAACCGTTGAACCTTCCGGCCGTCAGGCGAGGCTAATACCTTTGGCCGCCAGCATCTGCGGGAAGGATTCACCACAGAAATAGGCAAATTCCTTCTCGCGCAGCGTCGTCAGCGGGTCGAGCCGGCGTAACTCGGCGTCGACCACGCCCGGATGGCACATGACCAATCCTCCATCTGGGAGCTCGTCGAGGAAGCGCGGAAACAGCGCCGCGAAATCCGCGTCGTCGTTGAAGGCATAGGTTCCGGCGAAGGCGGCGTTGGTGCGGATGCCCACCGCCGCGGCGCTTTCGCGGAAGCGCTTGCTCAGGAGATCGAGCACCAGGCCCTTGGGATCATTCAGGCGCGCGGTGAGGGCGCCGGTTCGGCCGCACTGCCTGATCCAGGCGTCGGGCGCGAGCTCGCGCGCGGCCGTGAACAAGGCGTCCCGCACCTGCGGGAAGATGTGAACGTGCTGATGGCCGTCGATGAAATCCGGCGCGCGGCCGAACTCGTGCGCGAACATCCGCAGCTGCGCAGCGATTTCGGCCTCGAGCGCCTTGCGGTTCAATTGACGAAGGCACGCGCGCACCAGTAGTGCGCGATATGAAAGAAATGCCTTGTCCGCGAGCGGCGTGAATCCTTCAGTCAAAGGCTTGAACGGTGCCGACAACGTCAGGTGCAATCCAATGGCGACATGCGCGCCGTGCACCCGCAGCGCATTCAGCGCCGCCGCCTCCGAACGATGGAAGGTCGGCGCGACCACCATGACCGATGTCGCATTGATGCGGCCTTGTCCGACGAGGTCGCGGATCGCGGTCGAGACCGACGGCGAGATGCCGTAGTCGTCCGCGCATATCCAAATCTTGCGCTGGGCGCCCGCCACACTAGTCCCCGACATCTCACGCGCTTACTCGGCCGCCGATCGCGCCGTCGTATCCTTGACACGGTCGGCATCGTCAGCGGTCTTCAGGCTGTGCTCGGCAACGAAATAGACCGGCCGCGCCTTCAGCTCGGACAGGATCTTGCCGATATACTCGCCCATGATGCCGATCATGACCAACTGCACACCGCCGAGCACCATCAATCCCACGACCACCGATGGATAGCCGGGCACCGATTGCCCGTACACGACCGTCTCGATCAATATCTGCGTTCCAAAGATCAGCGCGGCGCCCGCGAGCAGCAATCCGAGCAGGCTCGCGACCCGCAGCGGCGCGACCGAGAACGACGTCAGCCCTTCGATCGACAGGCCGATCAGTGAGAACACGTTCCAGGTGCTCTGGCCGTGGCTGCGCGCGGCGGGCTCGTAGTCGACGCGGAGTTGCCGGAAGCCGATCCAGCTGGCCAACCCTTTGAAGAAGCGATTGCGTTCCGGCATCTGCTTGAGGGCCGCGGCCGCGCGCGGCGAGAGCAAACGGAAATCGCCGGCATCCTCCGGAATCTTGTGGCGCGAGCCCCAGTTGAGCAGCGTGTAGAAGCCGCGCACCGAGAGGCGGCGCAACAGCGGCTCGCTCTCGCGGTGGGCTTTGGCGGTGTAGACGACGTCGTAGCCGTCATCGAGCCAGTGACCGACCAGCGTTTCGACCAGCGTGGGCGGATGCTGCCCGTCGCCGTCCATGAACAGCACGGCGCCGAAGCGGGCGTGGTCGAGGCCGGCGAGCAGCGCGGCCTCCTTGCCGAAATTTCGCGAGAGCGACACCACCTGGACGTCGATGACATCGGCCGGGAGGGTGCGCGCGATCGCAAGCGTGTCGTCGCGGCTGCCGTCATCGATGTAGACGACCTCGGTCGTCAGCCGCCAGCGCTCCTTGAGCCGCCCGGCGATCTCGGCGATGCGCGCGTGCAGCGCGGCGAGGCCGGCACCCTCGTTGAAGACGGGGACGACGATCGACAGGCCGGTTTCGCTGCGCCCGCGGGGCCGCATCGGCGTGGTGTTGGCGCTTGCTGCGCTCATGGTCGGGGCCGCCATTCGAAAGCCTTTCGGGCCTCCCTGAGCCGCTTCTATACCGCACCGGCGGGAGGCTGTCGCGAGACGCCCTGCTACATAGTCATCAGCATCGTGAATGGAATGGGGCAGGGCGGTCTGCGGCGCCATGGACGGCCGCGAGATTCATGAACGGATGTTTGGTTTCACCGGGCGTCGCCCTCTCGCGAGGCAAACGCTCCTTCGAGGTTTGCTGTTTGCACTTGCACAATGCGGGGAGGAGCGTTGACGCCGGATGCGTGCTCGTCCGTCCTGGCGCCCGGCCAGGCACTACCCCAAAGGGTGAGGCGATTGCACCAAAGGGCAATATGCAAAACCAGGATTGTCGTGTGAGATAGCAACTGTCGAAATGCAAGGGGGCGTATTCGGGGGCGTGAAAGTGATGCGTCATGGCCCTGTTCCGCCGCGTGTTCTCCCTGTTCGCCTTAGCCTTGGCTGGGTATCTGGCTGCTTTGGTCCTGATACCCCCGGCTGATGCCTGGATGCCGCGCGGGATACGCGCGCAAGGCCCGGAGCGCTCGGCGCTCCCCTGCCACAAGCAGCAATGGCCGAACGCCGACCGTATCTGCCTGACATGGACGGCGCCGCGTGATGCGGACGCTCCTGGGGACGGGAGGCGGCCATGAGCTACTCGATGTACCGCGCCGATCGAAACACCCACATCAAGGTCGTGGTCGTTGGCTTCCTTTGCGCGATCATCGTTGTGATCGTCGGCTCTACGGCGCGACTGGGCGATGTTACCGTCGCAGGCGCGACCACACGCGCTGGCGCGCCCACCCTGGTCATGGACAACATGGAGAATACCATCCGCTGAGGCACCCCCCGATCCCCAACCCCCCAGTCTCAGTGATGGTAGCGCGCGCCTTCGGGCGCGCGCACTTTTTTGCCTTGTCGCGATTTCTACCAGAGCATGATCCCGAAAAATGGGAACCGATTTTCGGAAAAAGTTCGTGCTCAAACGTAACAAGCCAGACCGTGATCCGATTCAACTGAATCGGATCGCGGTCGAGGCAGAGCTCACGCCACTTCGACTTGATAGCGGAGACGAGTTCGCGTGGATTGAAAATTTGTCTTTGAAACGCGGCCGTCAAGATAGGAAGCAAGATGATCGCTGAGATCCCGGGCGTCGTCGCCGGCACCGTCAATAAGAGTAGATTTTCGGCGCCGCATGAACTGAGTGCCCATCAGATAGAGGCCGGGCAGATCGACGACTCCGCCCTCGTGGCGGACCTGCCCTTTTCGGTCGAGCACCGGCAATTCAAGCCATCGGTAGTCGGCACGGTAGCCGGTCGCCCAGATCACCGTCCTAATCTTGCCGGCGGTGAGGTCCATGCCGAGCGGTGGCGAGGTTTCAACCCGCGTGGGCGGCAGACGATGAGGCGGTTCCACCGTCTCGTCCAAGCCGTTGTCGCGCGCCCACGCATCGATGGCGTCCAGCAACCGGCCCATCTTGAGGTCGGACAGCGCGCACATGTTGGGAAGTGAGCCTGCAAACTGCAGTTTCTCACTGGCGATGCCGGCGAGGCGGCCGACGAGTTTCACGCCGATTTCGGTCAGGGCATTGAGGTCAAGCGTCGATCGATCGGGCGTGCCGGCAAGCTGCAAGGAGGGCACCCGGCGCGCCTTTGCGATGTCATCGACCTCGTCATAGCGCTGATCGAGCACGCCGGCCGCATCCATCCACCACTGCAGGTCCTTGCCGCGGTACACACGGGGAGCCCGAATATGTTCGCCGACCGACAGATAGACCGGGCGGCCCGAGCGCTGGATTTCGAGAGCGATCTGGCTGCCGCTCGCGGACGCACCCACCACGAGGACGCCGCCGTCGGCAAGTTGGTCAGGGTTTCGGTATTGCTGGCTGGTGAGGCAGGCGATCGATGACGGCAGCAAACGGGCAAACGCGGGAACACGGGCAATGTTGCAGGCGCCGGACGCAAGTACAACTGTCCGGCATGTCCAGTCGCCGCGTTCTGTCCGCACCAGGTAGCCGGCATCGGTGCTGCG
The DNA here is from genome assembly GCA_963850705.1 of uncultured Alphaproteobacteria bacterium. Lineage (GTDB taxonomy): Bacteria > Pseudomonadota > Alphaproteobacteria > Rhizobiales > Xanthobacteraceae > VAZQ01. The sequence continues at coordinate 62,641 of CAWKMR010000032.1, forward strand.
AACGGATGTCACGCGCGTGTGGGTCTCCACAGGGGCAGAGATTGCCCCTGCATAGCCTTCGATAAATCGGACGACCTCCGGCATGGTTCTGTAACCATCCGGCTCGTCGCCGCTATAGCCAAAGCCTGGCAGCCGACTTTGCCAATTAGGAGTCAGGAGGCGTAGCGAATCCCAGCGCTCGGTGCGCCATGTATTCGCGACCTCACCGCGCTCCAGGACCACGTGGTCGATGGAGCGCTCTGTGAGGCAGCGACTCATGGCCAGACCGGCGTGACCGGCGCCAATGACAACTGTTGTGACGGTACGAATGAGAATTCGTCCCTTAAGGGGTAATTGGCGCCAGGCGACGGCTCAAAGCACCTCGACGACGACATTCGTCGGATTGGTGACGATGTCATAGACCGCAGAACGTTTCTGCGATTGCGCAACGAGAGCTTCGATGTCTTCGCGTTTCGCATCGGCATCGATCTTGTAACTGACCTTGATGCCGCCGAATCCGTTGCGGACGTCGCTGTCGATACCAAGAATGCCTTGGAGATCCATGTTTCCTTCGATCGTGGCTTGGACCGAGCGAAGCTGGATGTTGCGGTGTTGCGCGATCGCGGCAACGCCCGCTGTCAGGCAGCTTGCCAGGCCGACCAGGACGTATTCGACCGGGGTGGCGCCTTTGTCCTCGGAAGCAAACACTTCCGGGTGGTCGGCATCGAACCGAAACGTCCGCTTGCGGTGCTGTTCTTCGCCCAGCCCGTAAAACCCCTCAACGGTCGAGTGGCTGTGGGTTCCGTTTTTCCACTCGCACGCGGCGCGCCACTTGAATTGCGCTGCCGCGGGAGCGGCGGTTAGAGCCTCGCGGGCGGCGATCAAAGCCTCGACATTCACGCCATTTTTGACTGAGCTAGCTGCTGCATGGGCCATCGACATGGGAACTCTCCTTGGGAACGGGGCCGGTGCGCTTAGTCGCGCCAGCCACGCGTTTGGTTCAAATGGGATAAATTTTCAACGGGGGGAAGGAGTTGGCGGAACGGGCGGCCCGGGACCTTCGGTGTTGGCGGAGGCGAACGGCGGGCTCGGGTATCTGAGTGTTCGGCTAGCCGTGGATCTTATTGAACCATCCAAAAGACGAACGGGCTCATCGCCGTCACGAGCGTGATCGCCGCAACTCCAACCCAAAGCGCTGCCAAGAGACCTTCGCCCATCTTTGCACCCAATGACTTTTACTGACCTGACAAACGCCTTACTGACCCAACATGCGCCGCTCGAGCTCCAGGCCGAACTCCTGCCGGTACGCATCATGCTGGATCGACGAATAACGCAGGATCTCACGGTCGGCCCTGAGCTGTTGAGCAGCGACGATCGTGCGGAGCAGCCGCGTTCCGAGCGACGGCTTGGGCTCATCGGCGGTGAAAGAGAGTGGGCCGGAGACGGAAAACGAGTCGGCATGCGCACTCATGACGATCTCCCGTTGGCTGGCGCTTCAGAACGGTTCGGCGACTTGGACGACTGGCAAATTCGCCATGTCGACGCTGGCATGGAGAGCCGCGACATCGATCCTGATCTCTTCCGATGCCATGGCGCTCTGCTGGCCGCCGCTTTTTGCCCAAACCGAACCGGCAACCGCGATTGCCGCCGTCATTGTGATCGCGAGAACGAATGTGAGGCCGTACCGAGAATTCGTATGAGCGGTCATGGCAATCTCCTTGTTTTCGTCCGTACGCAATTCAATAGCCGACGGGGATGGTGGGGACGTGTGACGTACTTCACAGAGGCCGCAAGAAATCTTTAACTATTTTGACGGTGCGGCCTTACCGCGGGGGCGCGGCTCGTCGGTTGAATTGCGTCGCCAAATGGCGGGTCCCTGGCTGATGGCCGAAGTCGTTATCGGGGTACCCCGGCTTAGATTGCACGCGATTGCTGTCGAACACGCGATGCCCGGTGCGGACACGGGCGGAGTTGGGTAATCGCTCGCGCGGGCACATACTTGTCGCAAGGCCAGCGCGAAGCCTCAGTGCACCCGGGCGACCGACCAGGTGATGTCATAATTCGAATTTGCACCACAGGCAGCCGGGGAGTCGGTTCCGGGGTGATTGGTCGTTTTGCTGAAGGGCTGCGACTCGGTTGTCATCGCCTGCAGCTCCTTGCCTGAAAAGATGGCCTGCTCGACGGCGATCAGCCCATCGCAATCGGCGAACGCGAATCCGATCAGCAGGCCCGTCACCTTGCCGGCAATGGTGCCAAGCAGGCCCGAGCCGCTCAGGGCCTTCACACCGGCGTCCGCAAGCCCGGCGCCGATCTCTTTGACTGCGTTGTCGAAGGTCTGCCGGTCTTCATGCCCGTTATTCACGATCAGATAATTGAACACCACGTTCTCGCACGGCTCGACAGTGATGGGTTCGAAGTTCATGTTCACCAGCCATGGCGGCCCGCTGACGCCGTCGAAAAGGCGAGTTTGGGTGACGGCCGGCCATCCGCCGGCCCTGACGCTCGATGACAAGTAATTTGTGTCGCTGACAAGCGAGCGTGTCGTCTTTGGATCCATCCAATCGATTGCGAAATGATACCGCGACGGGATGCGCAAGTGTACCGCAAGCAACTCCATGAAGGGAGGATGCCAGGCTGTACCGTCGAAGCTTCGGTGAAAGATATTATAGGTGTGATGCACGACATCCTGCGGCTGGCTTTGGACGTTTTCCACGGGCAGAAGCACGTTGAGCAATGTTGGCGCTCGCGAAACGACCGTCGGTGCCGACGTGATGTTACCGCCCAGCAATTCCCAATCGGTCCAGATGAAACCGTCCCACCAGCGGTATTGCAGGTCGCCCTCTTTCCCGATCGCGAAGACATCGAGCTGGTTCGGCCGGGATGAGGTGATGGAAGGCGCGGACATGAACTCGCCGCCCAAATTCTCCCACTCGTTCCAGAAGATGCCGTTCCACCAAGTGTGCCACAGCGCGTGGTCCATGCCGATCGCGAACACGTCCCAGCGGTTGGGACCGAGCGCGATGGCTTGCGGCGGCGACGCCAGCTGGCCGCCGAGATTGTTCCAGCCCAGCGACCATTCAGTCCCGTTCCACGATTTGTGGCGCAATGTGAAATCGCGGTCGCGGGCGAACACTTCGAGGCGGCCCGGCGCAGGCGTGATGGCGCTCGCCGCACTGTTGAAGTGGCCGCCCAGCCGCTCCCATGCGGTCCAGCCGATTCCGGGTGCGAATGCATCGACGGTCCCGATCAGATGATACATCTGATGGTCTTCGCCCACGGCGAAGACATCGAGGAAGCGGGAAATGTTGGGAATGGTGCGGACGACCGCGGCGGGCGCGCTGAGGAACGACATGCCGAGATTCGCCCATTGTTGGCTCCAGGTCCCGTTGAACGATCGATGATACATGGCGTAGTCGGCACCCACGCCGAACACGTCGAGGCGGTTGGGGCCGAGCGTCACCGCGGCGGGCGCGGTGTTGAAGCTGCCGCCGAGATCGTCCCAGCCGATGGCCCAATCCGCTCCTTCAAAACGTTTGTGGTGCATGGCGAAGCCGGGATCGAGCCAGAAGATGTCGATCCGGTTGCTGGCCCAGGTGGTGGCGGCGATCGCGTGCATGGTCCCGCTCCTTCGTTGGCCGGCGCCCACACGGCAGGCGCGATGAGCCCGTCCGGGGTCAATGCATCACATCTCTTGGACCGAGGTCTATCGACCTTTCTTCCTGTGTGGTGCGGTACTTCGGCATCACGCGCCGTGATGCGCGTCGGACAAGCCAAGGCGCTCGGTGGGAACGATCCCATCGGCAGCGGGGCTCGATCGCTAGCCAAGCGGCGCGCGTCCGCTCTATGCTGGTCCGACCAACGAAAAGACGGACAGGGAGGACGACAATGACGCGCAATCGCATGAGCCGGCGCACGATGCTCAGAGGCGCGACCGCGCTCAGCGCGCTGCTGGCCGCTCCGTCAGGCGAGCTCTTTGCACAACAATCGCCCACGCGATCCGCCAAGAGCCCGGGCGCGCCGTTGCCGCCGCGCGGTGAATTCATCATTCGCGGGGCAACCGTCCTGACCATGGACCCCAAGATCAACGATCTCGAAACGGGCGATGTGTTCGTCCAAGGCGGCGCGATCGTCGCGGTCGGATCGAAGATCAATTCGACTACGGCTCAGGTCATCGATGGCCGCGGCATGATCTGCATGCCCGGCTTCGTCGATACCCACTGGCATCTCTGGACCAGCCTGTTCCGCCCGTTCGTCAGGGCCGACGTCGATGCGCTCGGTTACTTCCCGGTCAGCAACCGCCTCGGCCAGCAGATGACGCCCGAGGACAGCTACCGCAGCGTGATGCTCGGCGTCGCCGAAGCGCTGAGCGCCGGTTGCACGACCGTGCACAACTGGGCGCACAATGTGCGGAGCCCGGATCATGCCGACGGCGAGCTCTCCGCCATGCGCGACACCGGCATCCGCGGGCGCTTTGCCTATGGTCCCGCGCAGGGCATGCCGGACGATCAACCGATGGACTTCGAGGGCATGGCACGCGTCAAGCGCGACTGGATGCCCGGCGACAGCATGCTCACGATGGGCATTTGTTCGCGTAACGTCGGCGCCATGAGCATCGGCGGCGCCGCGCGCGGCGTGCTCACGATCGAGCAGACCAAGCGGGACTGGGACGGCGCACGCAAGCTCGGGCTGCCGATCACGCTGCACACCTCGGGCCCGAGCCCGATCAAGCAGCTTGAGGAGGCCGGGCTGCTCGGCCCCGACGTGCAGCTCATCCATGCGCTGCTCACCACGCCCGAGGAGCGCGCGATCCTGAAGGCGCGCGGTGTCAGCTACTCGATCGCCCCCACCGGCGAGGCGCGCCGTCCGGCGGCCGTCGGCGTGATCCAGCTCGGCGAGCTGCTGGAGGCGGGCGTCAAGGTCAGCATCTCCACCGACCACACCACCAACTACAACTGCGATCCCTTCGTTGCCATGCGCGTGCTGTTTGCACTTCATCAGCACAGGATCGGCAACAAGATTCCGCTGACGGTGAAGCGGCTCGTGCAACTTGCCACGCTCGACGGCGCGGTCGACCTCGGCATTGCCGACAAGACCGGCTCGCTCACGCCCGGCAAGCGCGCCGACATCATCCTGGTGCGCACCACCGACATCAACATGACGCCGGTCGGCGATCCCTACGAGGCGCTGGTCTCGCTGGCGCAGCCGGGGAATGTCGACACCGTGATCGTGGATGGCCGCATCCTGCGCCAGGCGGGCAAGTTCACGATGCTCGACCACGCCAAGGTCGTGAAGGATGCGCAGGAGGCGGCGGCGGGATTGCGTGCGCGGGCCAAGTGGCCGGCGTGAGCCTTATCCTGCGCCCTCGATGGCTTGAACCATCGCGCCGACAGCCGCGCCCGGTTTCAAGCCGCTCTCGCGCACCAGCGTGCGCCACGTGAAGTAGCTGAGCGCCAGCCCCAGCACCGCGCGCTGTTTGGTGCCGAGCTTGCGGCCGAGCACCTCGCCATAGGTTGCCATCTGCGGTCCGAACCGCAGCGCGGCGACCTCTCTCGTGAGCGCATGATATTCGGCGTCGCGCAGCACGCATGCGACCAGATCGGCGTTGCGCTCGTACCAATCGTAAATCGCACGAAGGCCGACACGCAGTCGCTCGCTCTGATCCTCGATGGCGCGCCATGCCTCGGCATCCGGCAGCGGGGCGCGCTCGGCAAACAATCCCGAGCAAGCAAGAAAGAGGCTCCGCTCATCGGGGAAATGGGAATAGAGCGTGTGCCGCTGAACGCCGGCCCGTTCAGCGATCATGCTGATGGTGGTCGATGCCGGTCCGATGCTGCCGTGCAGCTCGACGGCGGCTTCCACAATGCGCTGCCGGGTCTCCGCCTGCTGCTCGGCGCGCCGCTTCAGGGTGTAGGTCCGGGCCATAATTTCATTACACTGGCGTGTGTAGCCAATATTGACACGCTCCCGATTTTCAGTACACACATATGTACTATCAAATTGAACCAAAGTCCATCGTGGGACACAAACATGGGTGCCGAGAACGGCATCCATCAGTTCAAGGAGAAATTTCATGGAAACCAGGATCAACGAGATCGCCGACGGCATCTATCGGCTTTCCACGTTTGTGCCGGAGATCGCGCCGCCCGCCGGCTTCACCTTCAACCAGTTTCTGGTCCTGGGAGACGAACCGCTGCTGTTCCACACCGGTCTTCGGAAGATGTTCCCGCTCATCCGTTCGGCCGTCAGCCGTCTGATTCCGCCCGAGCGGCTGCGCTGGGTTGCCTTCGGCCACTATGAGGCTGACGAATGCGGCGCGATGAATGAATGGCTGGCGGTCGCGCCGCAAGCCGAAGTGGCTCATGGCCAGACCGGCTGTCTGGTCTCGCTGAACGACATGGCCGATCGCCCGCCGCGAGTCCTGCAAGACGGCGAAGTGATCGATCTCGGCAAGGGGAGGCGGGTCCGTTACCTCGATACGCCGCATATCCCCCATGGCTGGGAGGCGGGTGTTCTGTTCGAAGAGACGACCCGGACCCTGCTGTGCGGCGACCTGTTCACCCAGCTCGGCGACGGCCCGGCATTGACCGAGTCCGATATTGTCGGGCCGGCGATCTTCGCCGAGGACATGTTCAAATATTCAAGCCTCAATCCCGGCATGGGCACGACGATCCGCCGGCTTGCGGAGCTCTCGCCGCGCACGCTGGCGCTGATGCACGGTCCCTCCTTTGCCGGCGATGGCAAGGCTGCACTGCGCGCCCTGGCTGCCGACTACGATCGCCGCATTGCCGATGACATGCCCGTCGCCGCGGCCGCGTAAATCGCACGCGTGAGCGATATGCGGAATGAAGCGGCGGCTGGCAGCGAACGGCTCTGAGGCAAGTGAGCCCCGACCTTCTGGTCAGGGCTCTGGAGCCATGAGGTCACGGGGGATCGGGGGGATGGGCATAACCATCAGGGCCCCGACCCAACATAGTTAACCTCGCATTAACCCGTCTACAAACTCCGCGCGACATGGTTAATTGCTCGGGTACCGCCATACCAATACAGCGGGATTGCGGTACCCGGATGAACGATCGGCGCGCTGACGCACGCTATCGATGCGCTCGGACGAAATCCGGTGTTTGCTTTGCGGACGTACGGTGGAGAGGCGACTCCCAACCAAGGAGACCAGCGATGACCGACCTGTCACGACGCAATGTCATCGGCGGGGCCGCCGCCGGCAGCGTCATGGTGGCGGCGACGAATGTGCCCGCGGCGGGCGAACAGCCACGCTTCGGGCCGGCGCCGCCTTCGCTCAGCGGCAAGGAGCTGCCGTCGTTCCGCTTCGCGCTCGGCGCGCTACCGGTCAAGACCTACGACGGCGGCTGGGCGAAGGAAGTGACCGTCGCGGAGTTTCCGGTTTCTGAAAAACTCGCCGGCGTGTTGATGCAGCTCTCGCCTGGAGCACTTCGGGAATTGCACTGGCACGCCAACGCCGCCGAATGGGCCTATGTGATCAAGGGACGCTGCCGCGTCACCACCATCGACCCGCAGGCGCATTCCGAAACCGTCGACTTCGAGGCCGGCGACGTCTGGTATTTCCCGCGCGGCCACGGCCATTCGATCCAGGGTCTCGGGCCGGACGACTGCCAGTTCATCCTGGTGTTCGACAACGGCTACTTCTCGGAGTTCGGCACCTTCAGCATCACCGACTGGCTCGGTCATGCGCCGCCCGAGGTGCTGGCCAAGAATTTCGGTGTGCCGGCTGCGACCTTCTCGGCCTTCCCGAAGCGCGAGGTCTATATGGCCAAGGGCCCGGTGCCGCCGGCGCTGCCGCGCGATCCGGCACCGGGATCGCTCAATGCCGGCCCCGCCACGCACCGCTACCGTCTGCTTGCGCAGCGCGCCGAGACCTATGCCGGCGGCACCATGCGGCTGGTCTCGGAACGCGAATTCCCGATCTCGACGACCATGACCGGCGCGCTGTTGCGGATCAAACCGGGCGGACTGCGTGAGCTGCACTGGCATCCGAATGCCGACGAGTGGCAGTACTACGTCCGCGGTCGCGGCCGCATGACGGTGTTCGGCTCGCACGGCCGCGCGCGCACCGACGAATTCGCCGCCGGCGATGTCGGCTACGTGCCGCAGGGCTACGGGCACTACATCGAGAACTTGGGCTCCGAGGAGCTCGAGGTCGTGATCGTGCTCAACAACGGCATCTATGAATCGATCTCGGTGACGGCCTGGATGGCCGCAAATCCGGGGCTGTTGCTGGCCACCAATTTCAAGGTGCCGGAAAAAATCTTCGCGGGCTTCCCCAAGCGCGCGACGATCATGCCGGAGTGATGCGCGCAGCCGGCGCAATGTGCCACGCTATTGCATTGCGCCCCAACGCGCTGATCTCGGCTGGGTCATGGTTCGCGTGACGCTGGATTATCGCTTTCTTTTTTTCTTCGCGAAAATCGCGTTCCAGTTGTCTTTGTAAGCCTGGGTGACCGGTTTCTGCCCCTCGCCCCTGCTATAGCTGGAGGGTGAGGCCGCAACTGTATCGCCACCCTCGGCCTTGGGTGGTTTCACATCTGAAGCGCTTTTGTCCTTCGGTGGCGGCTCTTTTTTGGGAGCGGGATCAGCTTTGATTTTCTTGTCTGCGGTGGCCATCGTCTTTCCTAATGCCAATTGCTTGATCGAGTTGCCCTGCCGCTGAAGCTTCATCAGCGGCAATTTTTCCCTTGGGTTGATACGCCTTATGGCGCGGTGGCAGCAAGGCTCGCTGATTGCGTGGGCATCTTCGCGCTGACCGGATTTTCCGGTGTCGTCCGCCGCCGGCCGTGCTAAGCGGGGGCCGTCATGACGCTCCCCCCCTGGATCGACAGCCTCCTGCAGCGCGTTCTACCGGCCTGGATCGACCGAACCCTTGTGGCCAAGGCCCTGAGCTTCGGGCTGATCGGCTGCGTGAACGCGACCGTCGATTTCATCGTGTTCTCGATCGGGCATCTCTACTTCGGGCTGCCGATCATCCCCGCCAACCTGATCTCGTGGTGCGTGGCGGTCACCAATTCCTACGTGCTGAACTCGATGTTCACCTTCGCCGCGGAGTCCGGGCCGCCGTCTGAGTTTTGGGCGTTACATCGCGTTCGCGGCGACGCAGGTCGGCGGGCTGATCGCCAATACCGCGACGGTGTTCGTGGCGTCCTATTTCATTCCGGTGCTGTTCGCTAAAGTGCTCGCGATCGGCGCGAGCTTCGTGGTCGACTTCACGCTGTCGCACCTTCTGGTGTTCCGGCGGCGTGAGGAAACACCGCCGCACTAGGAAACGGGAGACTGTCACTTGGCGTACGACGAGAACCTCAAGGTCGAGCATCCGACCTTCGTCACCCACCTCGAATGCTCCTATACCGGCGAGCGCTATCCGGCCGACGAGGTGCATGGCCTCTCGCGCGCCGGCAAGCCGCTGCTGGTGCGCTACGACCTCGACGGCGTGCGCAAGGCGCTCACGAAAGAGGCGTTGGCGAAACGGCCGCCGGACTTCTGGCGCTATCGCGAGCTGCTGCCGGTGCGCCGCACCGCCGACATCGTCAGCCTCGGCGAGGCGCTGACGCCACTGGTGCCGCTGCCGCGCACAGCGGCGCGTGCGGGCGCATCCGAGCTGATCGTCAAGGACGAGGGCCGCCTGCCGACCGGATCGTTCAAGGCGCGCGGGCTCGCGCTCGCGGTCTCGATGGCGAAGGCGCTCGGCATCAAGCACATGGCGATGCCGACCAACGGCAATGCCGGCGCCGCGCTCGCCGCCTATGCCAGCCATTGCGGCATCAAGACCACGATCTTCTGCCCCGAGGACACGCCCGAGGTGAATGTCAGCGAGATCGCGCTGCAAGGCGCCGCGGTCTATCGCGTCAACGGCCTGATCGACGACTGCGGCAAGATCGTCGGCGAGGGCAAGGCCAAGGTCGGCTGGTTCGACACCTCGACGCTGAAGGAGCCGTACCGGATCGAAGGCAAGAAGACGATGGGCCTCGAACTCGCCGAGCAGTTCGGCTGGGACGTGCCCGACGTCATCCTCTATCCGACCGGCGGCGGCACCGGCCTGATCGGGATGTGGAAGGCGTTCGCGGAACTGGAAGCGATCGGCTTCATCGGCAAGAAGCGCCCGCGCATGGTGGCGGTGCAAGCGTCCGGTTGTGCACCGATGGTGCGCGCCTTCGAGCAGGGCGAGGAGCATGCGCCGCGCTGGGAGAATGCGCACACCATCGCGTCCGGCATTCGCGTGCCGCAGGCGGTCGGCGATTTTTTGATCCTGCGTGCGGTGCGCGAGAGCAACGGCTTCGCCATCGCGGTCTCGGACGAGGCGATCAGTGCGGCGCTCGACGAGGTGGCGCGCGAGGACGGCTTCCTGATGTGCCCGGAGGGCGCCGCGACCTATGCCGCCTGGAAGCAGGGCCTCGCCGACGGCCGCATCAGGAAGGACGAACGCGCCTGCTGTTCAATTGTGCAACCGGGCTCAAGTATCCGCTGCCGCCGATACGCCGCACCCTCGACCGCCATAAGCCCATCGACTTCGCCAGCCTTTGAGTCGAAAATCCCCCGAAAGCAGCGATGCTTTCGAGGGAGACGACGGAAATGACGAGTTACACGCGGCGCTTGATGATGGCAGGGGCGGCGCTCTTGGCGATCGTTGCTGCCGGCAACGCCAACGCCCAAGGCGACTACCCCAACAAGCCGGTGCGGATCATCGTCAACTCCGCGCCCGGCAGCTCTACCGACGTGACCTTGCGCGTGGTGGCGGAACGGCTGAGCCGGATCTGGAACCAGCAGGTGATCGCGCTCAATAATCCGGGGGCGGGCGGCTCGATCGCGGCGCGCGTCGCGGCGCAGTCGCCGAACGATGGCTACACGCTCTCCTTCGCGGCGGCCTCGACCTTCACCGCGCTCGCAGGCGCGCCTGGCGTGCCGGCGAATCTGCCGATCCAGGTGCCGCGCGATTTTCTCCCGATTGGCTTCGTCAGCCAGCAGCCGATGTTCATCGCGGCGTCGCCGAAGTCCGGCATCAATTCGATTGCGGATTTGATCGCGGCTCGCCAAGAAGAGCCCGGGCGAGATCTCCTATGCGACGACCGGCGTCGGGCGCATCACGCACCTGACCATGGAGCTGTTGCAGATGCGCGCCGGCATCAAGCTCCAGATGATTCCCTATGCGGGTGGTCCGAGCCAGGCGCTCAGCGATCTGATCGCCGGCCGCGTGCAGATCGTGCTGGACGGCTATGGCGGCGTGGGACCGGGAATCGAGGGCGGCTCGACCAAGGGCATCGCGGTCGCCACCGCCAAGCGCCTGCCTGAATTCCCGAACCTGCCGACGGTCGCGGAAACGCTGCCTGGGTTCTTCGCCGGCGGCTGGAACGTGCTGGTGGCGCCGCTTGGCACGCCGGACGCGATCATCCGCAAGGTGAGCGCGGACCTGCGCGTCGCGCTCGAAGACAAAGGCGTGCAGGGAAGCTCGCGGCGATCGGCACCTATGTGCAGCCGATGACGCCGGAAGAGCTGACCGCGTTCATCCAGGAGCAGCAGAAGGTCTGGAAGCCGGTCGCGGAAGCGGTCGCCGCCGCGCAGAAGAAATAGGTCGAGCGAAAATGGTCAGGTTGGTTTGCGCCATCATCGGCGCCGTTGTTCTCAGCATCGCGAGCGCCGCGGCGCAGCCCTATCCGTCGCGGCCGATCTCGCTGATCGTGCCGTATCCGGCCGGCGGGCCGCTCGACCAGGTGGCGCGCGTGATGGCCGAGCACATGCGCGGCACGCTCGGGCAGCCGTTGGTGATCGAGAACGTCAGCGGCGCCGGCGGTCGATCGGCGTCGGCCGCGTCGCGCGCGCGACGCCGAACGGCTACACCATCGGCATCGGCGACGTCGGCACGCAGGTGCTCAACGGCGCCGTCTATCCGTTGAGCTACGACGTGATGACGGATTTCGAGCCGGTCGCGCTCCTGGTCGCAAGCCCGCTGCTGGTGCTGTCGCGCAGCATCGCTGCCGGCCAAGACCCTGACCGAGCTGGTCGCGTGGCTGAAGGCGAACCAGGAGAAGGTGTCGCAAGGCTTCATCGGCTCCGGCACGCTCTCGCATCTTTGCGGCCTCTATCTGCAGCAGACCATCAAGAGCAAATGGACGTTCGTGCCGTATCGCGGCGCGGCGCCGGCGATCCAGGATCTGGTCGGCGGGCAGGTCGACCTCATGTGCCTTGCGCCGAGCGGCAGCTCGCTGCCATTGGCGCGCAGCGGCAAGGTGCGCGCCTATGCCATCATGTCGCCGACGCGGCTGCCGTCGGCGCAGGAAATGCCGACCGCCGACGAGGCCGGCGTGCCGGGCTTCCATCTGTCGTTCTGGCAGGCGTTCTGGGTGCCGAAGGGCACGCCGAAGGACGATCGTCGACAAGCTCAACGCCGCCGTGGTCGCGGCGCTGGCGGATGCCGGCGTGCGCGCCAAGCTGACCGAGCTCGGGCAGATCATTCCCGCCGCGCGAGGAGCAGACGCCGGAGGCGCTCGCTGCGTTGCGTCGCGCGGAAGCCGACAAGTGGTGGCCGATCATCAAGGCCGCCGGCATCAAGCCGGATCAATAAAGACAGCTGTCGCCATTCGAGCGGCGGCATCGAGGGAGGAACGCATGAGACTGCTGTCGCGGCGGCCGCCGCCATTGCTGTCGTCACCGGTGCGATCAGCGCCGCCGCGCAAACCTATCCGAACAAGTCGATGACCATCATCGTGCCGTTCGCCGCCGGCGGGCCGTCCGATGCGCTGGCGCGCATCATGGGCGAGCGCATGAAGGCGACGCTCGGCCAATCCTTCGTGGTGGAGAACGTCACCGGCGCCGCCGGCTCGATCGGCGTCGGCCGCGCGGTGCGCGCCGCGCCCGACGGCTACACCATCAGCTTCGGGCATCTCGGCACCCATGTCGCCAACGGCGCGATCTATCCGCTGCCCTACGACATGCTCACCGATCTCGAGCCGGTGGTGCTGCTGCCGAGCAATCCGATGGTGGTGGTGAGCACGCGGCAAGCTGCCGGCGAAGAACCTCAAGGAGCTGATCGCCTGGCTCAAGGCCAACCAGGACAAGGCGACGGCGGGCACCGCCGGCGCCGGCTCCGGCGCGCATATCGCCGGCGTCTATCTGCGAGAGCCTCACCGGGCTGCGCCTGCAATACGTGCCCTATCGCGGCACCGCGCCGGCGCTTGAACGATCTCGTCGGCGGCCAGATCGACATCATCGTCGACCAGGCGTCGAACTCGATGCAGCAGATCCGCTCCGGCCGCATCCGCGCCTATGCGATCACCGACAACAAGCGGCTCAAGGCCGCGCCCGAGATTCCGACCGCCGAGGAGGCGGGCCTGCCGGGTTTCCACATGACGCTCTGGAGCGGGCTCTGGGTGCCGAAGGGCACGCCGAAGGATGTCGATCGCGCGGCTGAACGCGGCGGCGGTGGAGGCGATGGCCGATCCGGCGGTGCAGAAGCGGCTCAACGATCTCGGCCTCGAAGTGCCGGCGCGCGAGCAGCAGACGCCGCAGGCGCTCGCCGTCTGGCACAAGGCCGAGGTCGACAAGTGGTGGCCGATCATCAAGAAGGCCGGCATCAAGCCGGAATAGCGCTCATGGTGTAGACGCGCCGCCGCAACACCAGCGTCGCGATGACGATGAAGTTCGCGATGTTGAACGCAACGCCGGCGGCAAAGGCCGGCGCGTAGAAGCCGAAATGGTCGTAGAGCGCGCCGGCGAGCCAGGTGCCGGTCGCCATGCCCGAGCCGCTGAGCAGCAGCACCACCGGCACGCGCCAGCTCGCCTCGCGCGCCGGGAAATATTCGCGCACGGCGAGCACATAGGCCGGAATGAGCGCGCTGAAGCCGACGCCGAACGCGGCGGCGACGCCGTAGAGGCCGCCATTCGTCCTGCGTCACGACGAAGCCGGTCATGGCGAGGCCCTTGCAGCAGCGAGCTGATCAGCAGCGTCGACAGGCCGCCGATCCGGTCGGAGATCGCGCCCCAGATCTGCCGGCCGAGCACGCCGAGCCCGAGCAGCAGCGAGAGCATCGCGGCGCCGCTCTGCGCCGAATAGCCGAGGTCGGTGCAGAGCGCGACCAGATGGTTCTGCGGCATCGACATGGTCACGCAGCACAGGAACGCGGCCGCGGCGAGCAGCGCGAACACCACGTTCGGCGGCCAGCCGAACACGCGCGGCGTCTCGCCCGCCGCGCCGGCCGCGCCGGCGGCGTGCGGCGTCTCCGGCGGGTTCTTCAGGAAGATCAGCGCCAGCGGAACGATCACGGCGGCTGCGAACAGGCCGTAGGCCACCATGGTGGTCCGCCATCCGAAATTGGCGATCGCGCGCTCGAAGATCGGCGGCCAGACCGTGCCGGCGAGATAGAGCCCGCTCGAGAGCAGCGCGAGCGCCGAGCCGCGGCGGCGATCGAACCAGTGGCTGACATAGACATAGAGCGGCGCGTTGAGGCCGGCGGTGCCGAGCAGTCCGACAAAGATGCCGTGGCCGAGATAGAGCTGCCAGAGCTCGCCGAAGGTCGAGATCCAGAGCCCGATGCAGATCGACACGGCGCCGAAGATCACCGTCTTGCGGACGCCGTAGCGCTCCGCGAGCGGCCCCATCATCAGGCCGCCGAAGGAGCTTCCGAACCAGGCGAGCGAGCTTGCCAGCGACGGCCCCGAGCGCGCGCCGCCGAGATCGGCGGCGATCGCCTTCAGGCCGACCGCCACGATCCACAGCGCGCCGAACGCCACCGCGAGCATCACGAGCGATACGCTCGCGACCACCCAGGAGGTTCGCGTCTCGATGCTTGGAAGTGACAACGTCAGGTCCCGGCAGTGACCGCCGCGAGAGGCCGCGGCAGGACGGCTTTAGCGGGGGAGGGGGCCCAAGTCCATTGCGGGCCGGGCAAGGGAGCAATGCGCATGAAGCCGCTCGCAACGCGTAGCGTCAGCGCTTCAGGCCCGCCTCGAGCTTCTCGTAGAGCGGATTGTCGCGCGCGAACACGTAGTCGAGGCCGGTGACGGTCACGCCGCCGGCGCCCTTGGCGCGCAGGAAGCTCGCCAGCGCATGCACCTTCGACGGCGGGCAGTGCAGCGTCAGCATGCCCGACGAGGTCGGGCCGCCGAGCGGCGAGACCACGCCGAAGCGCTCGCGCGCCTCGGCCAGCATCGCGTCGTTGCAGTTGGCAAAGCGGGTGCGGACTTCGCGGAAGGCGCGCGCGCGCGCCTGCGCGGCGATGCGGTCGAGCACGTCGCGCGCGATGTCGCGGTTGTCCTCGCTCCAGTCGGCGCCCTTCGAGGCGACAAGGTTGGCCTGCGAGCGCAGGATCACGCCGTCCTCGACGATCTTCAGCCCGTTGGCGGCGAGCGTCGATCCGGTCGAGGTGATGTCGACGATCAGCTCCGCGGTGCCGGTCGCCGGCGCCGCTTCGGTCGCGCCCGCGCTCTCGACGATGCGATAGTCGGTGATGCCGTGCTTGGCGAAGAAGCCGCGCGTGAGATTGAGATATTTGGTCGCGACCCGCATCTTGCGGTCGTGCTTGATGCGGAACGCCGTCGCCACGTCGTCGAGATCGGCCATGCTGTTGACGTCGATCCAGGCCTGCGGCACCGCGACGATCACATTGGCGTCGCCGAAGCCGAGCGCTTCGAGCAGCACGACCTTGGCGTCGGGATCGGGCATCTCCTCGCGCACGAGGTCTTCGCCGGTGACGCCGAAATGCACCGCGCCCTGCGCCAGCAGCAGCGTGATCTCCGAGGCCGAGAGATAGGCGACCTCGACGCCGGGCAGGCCCTTGATGGCGCCGCGATAGTCGCGCTCGCCGCGCGGCTTGACGAGCTCGAGCCCGGCGCGCGCGAAGAATGCGTCGGTGTGCTCCTGCAGGCGGCCCTTGGCGGGCACCGCGATGACGAAGGCGCCGCTCATGACGGCCTCCCGCAGGCGATGAGCCGCTCGATCCACACGCCCAGTCCGACCGCGGGGATCGGCGTCGTGCTGCCGAGGCGGCTGAGCAGCTTGTCGTAGCGGCCGCCGGCGACCAGCGGCGCCTCGACGCGGCCGGACGGATCGTGCAGGCGGAATTCGAAGCCGGTGTAGTAGTCGAGCCCGATGAAGAACCGCGTCGAGAAGCGGATGCGCGAGACATCGACGCCGCGCGCGGCGAGGAATCCGGTGCGGCTCTCGAACAGGTCGAGCGCGGCATCGATCTTGATGTTGGCGTCGCTCGCGAGCTTGCGCAATTCGGCCGCGACCTTGTCGGGATCGCCGGTGATCCACAGGAAGCGCTCGATCAGCAGCGCCATTTCATGCGGCAATGACGTTTGCGATCCGAGCGCGGCCTGTTCGAGGAAGCGGTCGGCGATCTCTTCGACCGAGCGGCCGCCGACGGCGTTGATGCCGGCGATCGAAAGGAGGTCGATGACCAGCGCGTGCGCCGCCTTGGGCTCGGAGCGCGCCATCGCGGCGAGCACGCCTTCGTATTCCGAGCGCGCGCCCGCGGGCTTGACCGCGAGCACGTCGAGGTCGCGCTCGAGCCGGCCGGCGCGGTTGAAATCCTTCACCAGGCGGCGCTTCCACGCCGGCGCGAGGTCGAGCGCTTCCACCAGCGCGGTGAACAGGCCGACGTCGCCCATGCGGATCTCGGGATTGGTCACGCCGAACTCGGCGATGGCTTCAAGTCCGAGCGAGAGCATCTCGGCGTCGGCGGCCGCGGTGTCGGTGCGGCCGAACAACTCGACGCCGGCTTGCTGGAATTCATTGGGGCCGTCGTCGCCCTGGCGGAAGACCGGGCCCAGATAGCAGAAGCCGGCCGCCTGGCCGGCTTCCGCCGAAGCCAGATAGTCGCGCGAAACCGCGATGGTGAAATCGGGCCGCAGGCAGAGTTCCTTGCCGCGGCGGTCGGTGGTCAGGAACATGCGCTGGCGGATGTCCTCGCCCGACAGGTCGAGGAACGGCTCGGCCGGCTGGATCAGCGCCGGCACCACCCGCCGATAGCCGGCGCGCGCATAGGAGGCGACGAGCGCCTGCCGCCCGCGCGTCGGGCTCGGTCGGGGTCTCGGATATGGTCGCGGCGTCGTTCATGGCACAACTTGGTTGCGCCGCGATGTAACATGGTTCATGCGGAATTTTCGATGAATTGTGACCTGGATCACGGTCTGAATCGCGCGGTGGCTCTTAACGGAATAGGCCGCTCCCGGTCCAAGTCGCGTGCGACGGCAGGACCGTTAACCCTCCTCCCCCGCCAGTCCCCCAGCACGCTGCCGACCAGGGCCAGCGCCGCCACCGCCGCGGTATCGGCCCGCAGGATGCGCGGGCCGAGCGCCAGCCGCACCACATTGGGGAGGGCGGTCAGCGCGGCGCGTTCGTGGTCGGCGAACCCGCCCTCGGGCCCGACCAGCACGGCGAGCGGCGGCCGCTCGCGCCCTTGCGCGCGGCCGCGAGCGCCGCGACCGGATCGCGGACGTCCGCCGCCTCGTCGCAGAACACCAGCACGCGCGAAGGCTCGCGCGCGGCGATCATGCGGTCGAACGGCATCGGCTCGGCGATGTCGGGAATGGTGAGGATGCCGCATTGCTCGGCGGCCTCGATCGCATTGGCGCGCATGCGCTCGAGATTGATGCGGCCGACCTGCGCGTGCTGCATCAGTGACCGGCTGCAGCCGCGACGCGCCCATCTCGACCGCCTTCTGCACCATGTAGTCGAGCCGCGCATGCTTGAGCGGCGCGAACAGGTAATGCAGATCGAGCGGCGGCGTCTGCGCGCGCGTCTGCTCGCCGACGTCGAGCGCGGCGGATCGCTTGCCGCCGTCGGCCAGCGCCGCGCGCCATTCGCCGTCGCGGCCGTTGAACACCAGCACGCCGTCGCCGGCTTTCAGCCGCATCACGTTTTTCAGGTAGTTCGCCTGCGCAGCATCGAGCGCCAGCCGCGCGCCGGCGGCGAGCGGGGCGTCGATATAGAGGCGCGGCAGGCGGAAATCGTAGCGCGGCATCGCCCTGGAATGCCGCGTTATCGCCCCAATGAAAAGGCCCTCTATGGTCCGCCGCAGGCTAGTGGTCGATTGTAGCATGCGAATCCAGTTCCGCGGGCGAGTTGGCGAATGTTAGATGAAGGACCACTGGCAAGTCTGCTAGTGGAGTTTTGGATCGACGATTCGCTTAGCGACCGCTGCTGATGGGTAGCGAATGTCAAATCCACTCACTAGCGGGGGCGGCGAACCAGCGGTGAGGGGCGGTGATGGGCCGGGCTCTGTTGGTGATAGCGATTTTGTGCGCGGCATTTCAATACGCTGGAGCGCAATCCGCGCTCGCCGGAGGTGCCCAGCGGAGCCGCGCCCAAATCGGCGCCGGAGTGTCAGCAACTGCTGGCGCTCCGCAGCGAGTTGCTGAAGGAAGCAGAGGCGATCGAAGCCGCGAACCAGAAAAAGGCCAACGCGAGCGACCGCGTGCCGGCTGTTTCGCAATTACCTGGCGACCGAAGCCAAGATGATCAAGATGCTGGATGCGAACGGCGCGGAGTGCGGCGTGCCCCAGCGGATCAATCAGGGGGTCAAGGCAAGCCACCCCAAGACGCAGCGGATCGGCAAACAGGTTTGCGATGCAGCGAAGCGGCAGCCGTTCCGCTATGATCCGCCGCAGCTCTACGACGAGCGAGAGCTGCAGATGTTCAAGCTGAACAGCGCTGCCATGCGGGCTTGAGCCGCAAAAATCGCAGCGCGGCATAGTGTCGTGGCCGGCGGGGCAGTATCCCCAAGGCGGGAATAGGCTCGGGATTGCGGGAGACTGGCCACAGCCGAAAGATTAATTCGGCGGAAACGCCGTGTTATTGCCCCATTGAAAAGCCTGTTAATATGCCGGGGGCAAGGTCATTCGCCGGTGATTCACGGTCCGGCGAGGAGGGACGACGATGATGATCGGCCGGGCACTGCTGGCGATCGCAATTGTGGGCGCGACGATTCCCTATGCCGGCGCGCAATTCGGCGGCATGCCCGGGATGCCGGGCAGCGGCGGTCCGCCCGGCGGCCCCAGGTGCAGGATTCGGCGGCCCGCCCGCCGCCGGGCCGCCGCCGCAGTGCCAGCAATTGCTGACGTTGCGCGACGAATTGCAGAAGCAAGGCGCAGCGATCTCCGCCGCGAACGACAAGAAGGCGGACGTCAAGGTCGCCTGCGGGCTGTTCCGCAACTACCTCGCGACCGAAGCGAAGATGATCAAGGCGCTGGACACCAATGGCCCGTCATGCGGCGTGCCGAAGGAGGTCATCCAGCAGGTCAGGGGCAGCCACGCCAAGGCGCAGCAGCTCGGCAAACAGGTTTGCGACGCCGCCGCGCGCGGGCCGGCGCCCGCCGGCCCGACGCTCAGCGATGCGCTCGGCACCTCGCCGACGCTGCCCGACACTCGAAGAAGGGCGCCGGCACGTTCGAGACCCTGACCGGCAATCCATTCCAGCAGCGATGAGCGACGCGGCCGGACGCGTCGCCGATTTAACCGGAAACTGGGTTGATAGCCGCGCGCCGCATTGGCTGCGTCCTTATCTGCGCCTCGCACGCCTCGATCGTCCGATCGGCTCCTGGCTGCTGCTGATCCCATGCTGGTGGTCGCTGGGGCTGGCCGCGATCCATGCCGGTCAGCCGGTCAACATCTGGCACGCGGTGCTGTTCTTCATCGGCGCCTTCGCCATGCGCGGCGCCGGCTGTACCTGGAACGACATTGTCGATCGCGATCTCGACGCCAGGGTCGAACGCACGCGCTCGCGGCCGATTCCGTCGGGGCAGGTGAGCGTGCAGGCGGCGGCGGGCTTCCTGGTCGCGCAGGCGCTGGTCGGCCTTGCGGTGCTGTTGCAGTTCAACGCCTTCACGATCTGGACCGGCATCGCGTCGCTGGCGGTGGTCGTGGTCTATCCGTTCATGAAGCGCGATCACCTATTGGCCGCAGATCGTGCTTGGCTTCGCGTTCTCATGGGGCGCGCTGATGGGATGGCCGGCGACCTTCGGCCGGCTCGACTGGCCGGCGCTCGTTCTCTATGCCGGCTCGATCGCGTGGGTGATCGGCTACGACACCATCTATGCCCATCAGGATCGTGAGGACGACGCACTGATCGGAATCAAATCGACGGCGCTGCTGTTCGGCGAGAACACCAGGCCGATGCTGGCGGTGTTCTACACGCTCGCGGTGATGTTGATGGCGTTCGCCGGATGGGGCGCCGGCGCGGGCATCGTCTTTTCAGTCGGGCTGGTCGCCTTCGCCGCGCAGCTCTCGTGGCAGATCAGCCGCTTCCGGATCGGCGATCCGGAGCTGTGCCTCAAGCTGTTCAAATCGAACCGCGACGCCGGACTGATTCTGTTCGCGGCGATGGTGCTCGACGTGCTGGTGCGCCGCGCCGTGGGCTGAGTTCAAGGCACGGACCTCATCAACGTATCGTGATCGCTGCGCGCGTCTGCTTGGCCGGCCCCCGTTTGGGCCGCTACTGCCGTTGGGCAGCAAAATCCTCAGAAAATCTCCAGACCGGGCAAGGCTTTTCGCCAAGCCAGTCTCGCGGCGTGCCGCTAGAGACCGTCCCGTCGCGGGCTGGGGTGGGGCCAAGAAAAAGAGGACGCTATGAGCCTGACCCAAGCCTATATGCAGCTTTCGCCGCTCCCCATCGGCGCTGCCCGGAGCGTCGATTCCGCCATCGCCGGTGGCGCCCGCCCGCGGCTCAATTCCATCGACCTGTTGCGCGGTCTCGTGCTGATGGTGATGGCGCTCGACCACACCCGCGATTTCTTCGGCGCGAGCGGAATGAATCCGCGCGACGTTGCCGAGCCCGCGCTGTTCATGACCCGATGGATCACGCATTTCTGCGCGCCGATCTTTGTGCTGCTCGCGGGCATGTCGGCGTACCTCTATGGTGCGCGCGGTCGTACCACCGCCGAGCTCTCGCGCTTCCTGCTCACGCGCGGTTTCTGGCTGATCGCGATCGAGTTCACCGTCGTGCGCTTCGGCTGGATGTTCGCGTTCAATTTCGATTATTTCATCATGCAGATCATCTTTGCGATTGGCGCGTCGATGGTTGCATTGGCCGCGCTTGTCCATTTGCCGCGCTGGGCAATCGCCGCGATCAGCGTCGGTCTGATCGCCGGCCACAACCTGCTCGATGGCATCCACCCTGAAGACCTCGGCGCGGTCGGTTGGATCTGGAGCATCCTGCATGTGCCCGGCATGCTGGTCGTCGGCAATGGCACGAAGCTGTTTGCGGTCTATTCGCTGATCCCCTGGATCGGTGTGATGGCGGCGGGCTATGCGCTTGGGCCGTTGTTCAAGGCCGAGCGCAGCGTGCGCGTAGATTGGCTGTTGATCCTCGGTTTCGTCGTGACCGTTGGTTTCGCATTGTTGCGCACCATCAATCTCTACGGCGACCCGCAGCCGTGGATCGCTCATGAGCGCCCGCTCGCGACGGTCCTGTCGTTCATCAACACCGAGAAGTATCCGCCCTCGCTGCTCTATCTGATGATGACGCTTGGGCCGGGCCTCTTGCTGCTCGCCGCCTTCGAGACCGCGCGCGGGCGCCTCGCCGATGCCATCATCACCTTCGGCCGCGTGCCGTTCGCCTACTACATCGTGCACATTTACCTGATCCACGCGCTGGCGGCGGCCTATATCTGGTCGACGGGCGGCGATGCGTCGTTCATGTTCGGCAACTTCCCGCGCGGCAAGCCGCCGGGATATGGGCTCCCGCTCGCCGGGATCTACGCGGCGTGGCTGGTGGCGCTGGTGGCGCTCTATCCGCTCTGCCGCTGGTTTGCTGCGCTCAAGCAGCGCCGCAAGGACTGGTGGCTGAGCTACCTGTAGACGCGGTTGCCAGGGCCCGGGTAGCAGGGACAGGCACGCGACTTGTGCTAAGTTGAGGCCGTGCGCGGAACGAGTACGGGGTACCGCACGTGCAACAAGGCCTAGGAAGGCAAGCTCAGCTTGAGCGGCTTGCCGCCGGTATCGACCTGACGCGGTGGGCTGGCTTGATCGTCCTCGCCGCGGTGGTCGGCATCTCCTATTTCGTGGCTGCGCGACAGAGTCTTGCCCTGCTGACCAAGCCTGAGGGCGTTGCGGTGTTCTGGCCTGCCGCCGGGGTCGCGGCCGGCGTCCTGATCGCTCTCGGGCCCCGTGCGCGCTGGCCGGTCGTTGTCGGCACGATGGCTGCAACCATCGGGGCCAATCTGTTCGGCGACCGAAATCTCTGGAGCGCTGTTCTCTTCGCCGTATGCAATGCCGGTGAAGCCGTGCTGACGGCATGGCTCATCCAGCGCGCGTTCGGTCCGGGTTTCAGACTGGTGCGGGTCCGCAACGTGCTGGGACTGGTCGCGGCGGCGATCATCGGGACCGCGGTTTCGGGCATCGGCGGGACCATCGGATTTAGATTGCTTCACAGTGCCGACGCGCCGATCCTGGCGACCTGGCAGCACTGGCTCGCATCGGACGCATTGGGGATCGTCACGGTTGCGCCGCTGCTGATCGAACTCGCCTCGTCCTCGCGTGACCGTCTGTCGCGGAGCGAGCTCATCGAAGGCGTGTTGGCGGTCGTCGCGCTGGCCGTGATGTGCGTCGTTGCCATCTTCCAGCGCTGGGAGCTGCTGGCGACCGTTGGGCCCGTTGCCCTGTTGTTCGCGCCGCTCTTGTGGCTTGCAGCGCGTTGCCGGCCGATCTTCGCCGCGGCAGCCGCATTCATTGTGAGCCTTTCGATCGTTTGGACGACCACCTTTGGCATCGGCTATTTCGGCAATCCAAGTCTGTCCATGAACGAGCGCGTTCTGGCCGCCCAAATCAGTATCATGATCGTGACGCTCGGTGCGCTGGTGCTCGCCGCGCTGTTTGCCGAAATCCGCGACAAGCGGCGACTGGCCGAGATCGCACTGCAGGCCAGCGAAACCCAGCGATTTCTCATTGAAACCGAACAACTCGCTGCGCTCGGCGGTCTGGTCGCGGGCGTTTCGCACGAGATCAATACCCCGGTCGGCACCAGCCTGACGGTGGCCTCAACGCTCGCGCACCGCTGCGCCAACTTCGCCGATCAGATCGCTTCCGGCGAGGTACGCCGCTCCCAGCTCGCCGAGTTCGCCGACACCTGTCGCGACGCTTCACACCAGCTCGTTGCGAATCTCGAACGCGCCGGCGAGCTCATTCAATCGTTCAAGCAAGTTGCCGTCGATCGCAGCCTGGCCGACCGGCGCACCTTCGACCTCAAGCTGGTCACCGAGCAGATCGTGGCCAGTGTGCGGCCGGGCTTGAAACGATCGCGACATTCACTTGGCGTGGAAATGCCTTCTGACATCACGCTCAACAGTTATCCGGGCCCCTATGGGCAGGTGTTGACCAATCTCATCTTCAACGCCGTCATTCACGGCTTCGCCGATGGGCGTGACGGACATGTGCTGATCAAGGCGCGTCGCCTCGGCCTGGATCAGGTCGAGGTCACCTTTGCCGACGACGGCGTTGGCATCCCGGGCGATGTTCAGCGCCACGTGTTCGATCCGTTTTTCACCACCCGGCGGGCGCAGGGCAGCACCGGGCTCGGCCTCTACATCGTCTACAATCTCGTGACGCAGCAGCTCGGCGGCACGATCACGCTCCTCTCCTCGGCCGGAAAGGGCACGACCATTCGCATCACGCTTCCGCTGGTCGCGCCCGGCCAGGCACCAACACGCTATAGCGCTTCGCTGGATTAGTTCCGCGCGATGATCTCGCGCTCGTCGCGATGCACGACCGCATTCGCGATCGAGCGGCCGGGCTTGCGGCGCATGAAGAATAGATGGCCGCCGCTTCCTGATCGCCGTGCGCCTTCGACGCCGCCAGGTGGGGGAGGCGACGCGAAGAGCGCCAATGCGTGTCGAACGCTTCTCGCAAACGTCCGTCCGCCTCGGCGACCAGGAGCGGCATGCCAAGTACGCGCGCCCACGACTGCCATTCGGCCACGATGTCCGTGCCGTCGTCAGCGCTGAAAAGGGGGAGTGATAGAGCATGGTCCCGGTGCTCCAGCACGATCGAGATCGTGCCGGCCGCATCGCCTTCTGGCGGCTCCATGCGGAGCGCGACGCCCAGATAGGGGCAACCGGAAGGTTGACCGCCATCTTGATGCCACGCACCGCACGCCGAACGACGACCCGTTCCCGGGTCAGTTCGACGTGGCGTACGCGTCCGTCGGCCGTCTTGTCGGCAGCCGAGAACTGCACCGGTAGCGTGAAGGGGTCGAGCCGCTCATCACGGCTCGACCCGGCAGGCATGACCCTGCCGACTAGTATTTGACGCCTCACGAACTTGCTCCCCGCCGGGTTTTCCCGGTCGTTGGCCCCCGTCGGAAGTTCGTCCCCCGATCGTTGCCGCAAACATGCCGCAAAGCCTTCGGAATCCGCTTAATGTTCCTGGTTAATCTGCGGTATCAGATGGGTCGCCTCGACTCATGCTTGACGGGACGTTGCCGCGTTTCGTCAATTTGCCGTCAATCGCTCCACTCAACCGCTCAAACGCAGTTAGAATCACGCAATGACATCTCTTCTCGACCAGATCCGCTCTCTCCGATCTCGCCGACCGTCTTGTGGCCGCGGCGCGCCGCGCCGGCGCCGACGCCGCCGATGCGGTCGCGGTCCGCTCGATGTCGCTGCAGTCGGCGTGCGCGAAGGCGCGGTCGAGCAATCGGAGCGATCCGAAAGCGACGACGTGGGGCTGCGCGTGTTCGTGGGCCGCCGCACCGCAGTGGTCTCGACCAATGACATCAAGGGCGACGTCGCGCCGCTCGCCGAGCGCGCGGTGGCGATGGCCAAGGTCGCGCCCGAGGACAAGTTCGCCGGCCTCGCCGATCCGGCATTGCTGGCGAAGGATGCCGCCCGATCTCGATCTCCTCGACCCGCAACTGCCGCCGGTCGCCGTGCTCGAGGACCGCGCGATGCGCGCCGAGGCCGCGGCGCTCGCAGTCAAGGGCGTCAGCAAATCGGAAGGCGCATCCGCGTCGGCCAGCGTCGGCGGGATGGTGCTGGCGACCAGCGGCGGCTTCCGCGGCGCCTATCTCGTTTCCCGCTAGCAGCGTCGCGATGTCGGCGATCGCCGGCGAAGGCACCGCGATGGAAACCGACTACGACTATCACGAGCGCGCTTCATGCCGCCGATCTTGAGTCGTCCGGAAAAGGTCGGGCGAAGCGCCGGCGAGCGCGCCGTGGCGCGGCTCAATCCGCGCAAGGTCGAAACCACCAAGGTGCCGGTGGTCTACGACAAGCGGGTGGCGAGCTCGCTGGTCGGGCATCTCGCCGGTGCGGTCAACGGCAGCTCGATCGCGCGCAAGACGAGCTTCCTCAGGGAAAAGCTTGGCGAGCGCCTGTTCCGCGCCGGGCATCCGCATCATCGACGATCCGCTGCGCAAGCGCGGGCAGCGCTCGCGGCCGTTCGACGGCGAGGGCGTCGCCGGCAAGCGGCTCGCGCTGATCGACGACGGCGTGCTGACGTCGTGGCTGCTCGACAGCGCCACCGCGCGCGAGCTCGGGCTCGTCACCACCGGCCATGCGGCGCGCGGCGTGTCGTCGGCGCCGTCGCCGGGCGCGACCAATCTCTATCTCGAAGCCGGCGCGATGAGCCCGGAGGAGCTGATGGCCGACATCGGCGAGGGCTTCTACGTCACCAGCCTGATCGGCATGGGCGTCAATCAGGTCACCGGCGACTACAGCCGCGGCGCGTCGGGCTTCTGGATCGAGAAGGGCAAGCCGACTTATCCGGTGAGCGAGGTCACGATCGCAGGCAATCTTGTCGACATGTTCGCGAGCCTTACGCCGGCGAACGACCTTGAGTTCAAGCACGCCGTCGATGCGCCGACCGTTCGTGTGGAGGGCCTCACCGTTGCAGGCCGGTGATCGTTCCACCGAACGCGATCTTCTGGCGTCGGCCGTCCGCGAGGCCGGCGCGCTCGCGCTCAAGACCTTCCGCAGTCCGCTGCGGCAATGGATCAAGGGAGCAGTCGTCGCCGGTCTGCGAGGCCGACATCGCGGTCGACGCGCTCTTGCGTCAGCGGCTCGGCGGCGCATTTCCGGCCTATGGCTGGCTGTCGGAGGAAACCGAGGACGATCCGCAGCGGCTCGAGGCGGACGCGGTCTGGATCGTCGATCCGATCGATGGCACGCGCGCCTATCTCGATGGCCGGGACGACTGGGTCGTCTCGGTCGCGCTGGCCTCGGGCGGGCGGCCGCGCCTTGCGGCGCTCTATGCGCCGGTGACCGACGAGTTCTTCTTCGCGGCGGCCGGCGAGGGCGCGACCTGCAACGGCGTTCCGATCGAGGTCGGGCCGGGGACCGGGCTGGAGGGCGCGAAGATGCTCGGTCCCAAGCGCTTCCTCGGCTCGCTCGCCGAAATACACCCTTCCGTGATGCCGCTACCCCGGGTCGGTTCGCTGGCGCTGCGGCTCGCGCGTGTTGCCCAGGGTCAGGTCGATGTCACCATCGTCAGCGGCAACAGCCACGATTGGGACCTTGCGGCAGCCGACCTTTTGGTGCACGAAGCCGGCGGCGCGCTGACCGATATCGACGGCGAGCAACTTACATACAATTGCCCGCAGCCGGTGCATGCGCTGCTGGTTGCCGCGAGCCGGTCGCGCCATGGCACGGCACTTGCTCTCATACGAGAACGCCGGGCGCAGTTCGTCTGACGCCGGTTGGTATCGTTTCGGGCCGTGGCGAACTGGACTTGGGGAACCTCGATGGCTGATCAACCCGCACAGGCAACTGCTGCATCTGGTCTTTGGTGGCGAACTGAGCAACCTCGACCGTAACGAATTCAGGGACCTCAGCAAGGTGGACATCGTCGGAGTTTATCCCAACTACGCGACTGCTTATGCCGCCTGGAAAGCGAAGGCGCAGCAGACGGTTGATAACGCCCATATGCGTTATTTCATCGTCCACATGCATCGGTTGCTTGATCCCGACACCGATACGACGCGAGGCAAGGACTGACCGGCCCATCTTTTTACAGCCTGCGATCGGGCTTGCTGCTCCGCAATAGTTCACAGGTTCGGCTCCAAAGATGATCGCGGCCGATGTCAAGTCTGGAACGGCGCACCCATAGCCGTTACTGTGAACGTTGCCTGATCCGGAGAGTTGCGTTGTCCCATGGGGTCGTCGAAAGGCCAATGACGGCAGACCGGTTGCCGCTTTCGTTGCGCGCCTATCGGCTGGCAACGCTGGCTGGCGCGCCGCTGGCCGGCTTCGTGCTCTCGAACCGATTGAAACGCGGCAAGGAAGATCCCGCGCGCCTCGCCGAACGGCGCGGTGAGACACAGATCGCACGGCCGGATGGCCCGCTGGTTTGGATCCATGGCGCGAGCGTCGGCGAAGTCGCCGCGATCATTCCGCTGATCGAGCGCATCGTGGCGAAGGAATTCAATGTCCTGCTCACCTCCGGCACGGTGACCTCGGCCAAGCTCGCGGGCCAATGGCTGCCGCCGGGCGTCATCCATCAATACGTTCCGCTCGATGCGCCGCGCTTTGTGAAGCGCTTCCTCAACCACTGGAAGCCCGATCTCGCGCTGTTCACCGAGTCCGATCTCTGGCCGAACCTGATCCTGACGAGTGCCGAGCGCCACATCCCGCTGATCCTGGTCAATGGCCGCGTGTCGGAGCGTTCCTACAATCGATGGCGCAACGCGCCCGGCATGATCGCGGCGTTGCTGCGCCGGTTCGATCTATGCCTGGCGCAGTCCGCCGCCTATGCCGCGCGCTACCGCGACCTCGGCGCGCCGCGCATCTCGACCACCGGCAACCTCAAGCTCGACGTGCCGGAGCCGCCCGCCGACCATGACAACCTGCGCCAACTGCAAGAGGCGATCGGCGATCGGGTGACCATCGCTGCCGCCTCGACCCATGCCGGCGAGGAGACGGCATTGATCGAGACGCATCGCCGCTTGCGCCGCACCTTCCCGAAGTTGCTGACGATCATAGCGCCGCGTCACCCCGACCGCGGGCCGGGCATCGTCGAGATCACCAAGGAAGCCGGCCTCACCGCGTCGCTGCGCTCGCGCGGAAAGTTGCCCGACGCGCAGGACGATATCTACGTGGTCGACACGCTGGGCGAGCTTGGGCTGGTGTATCGCCTCGCGCCGATCGTGTTCATGGGCGGATCGCTGGCGAGCCACGGCGGCCAGAATCCGGTCGAGCCGATCAAGCTCGGCGCTGCCGTGCTGCACGGTCCGCATGTCTGGAATTTTGCCGAGCTCTACGAGGCGCTCGACACCGCGCGCGGCGCCGAACTGATCGGCGACGTCGGCCGGCTGACGGTGCGCGTCGGCGCCTTGCTGATCGACGTGAAGGAGCGGGCACGGATCTCCGGTGCAGCGCGCGAGACCGTCGACCGGCTCGGCGGCGCGCTGGAGCGGACGCTCACCGCGCTCGACCCGTATTTCATGCAGATCCGGCTCGAGCGCCGAAGCGGCCATGCGTGAACCAGCGTTCTGGTGGCGGCAGGGCGGCCACGCCGCGACGCTGCTGGCGCCGTTCGCGGCGGTCTATGGCGCGATCGCGGCGCGTCGCATGGCACGAAAGGGCGTGGGGGCGGGGGTGCCGGTCGTGTGCATCGGCAACCCGACCGTCGGCGGTGCAGGCAAGACGCCCGCCGCACTGGCCGTCGCGCGCATGCTACAGGCCGCCGGCGAAACGCCGGTCTTCCTGAGCCGCGGCTATGGCGGACAGCTCGCCGGCCCGGTGCGGGTCGATCCGGCCAAGCATCGCGCGTCCGACGTCGGCGACGAGCCGCTATTGCTGGCGCGCGCCGCAACCACCATCGTCGCGCGCGATCGTGTTCGCGGCGCGCAGGCGGCGGTGGCGGCCGGCGGGCGTGTCATCGTCATGGACGATGGATTCCAGAATCCGTCGCTGGCCAAGGATTTCTCCGTGCTCGTCGTCGACGCGAGGCGCGGCATCGGCAACGGCCGGATCATTCCCGCCGGGCCGCTGCGCGCGCCGCTCGACGTGCAGTTCGATCGTGCGCAGGCGCTGATCGTGGTTGGGAATGGCGATGCGACGCCGGTCACGGACGAAGCGCGCAAACGTCCGCTTCCGGTGTTCCGTGCGCGGCTCGCGCCCGATCCGACGTTCGTCACGTCGCTTGCCGGCCGGCGCGTGCTTGCCTTCGCCGGCATCGGCGACCCCGAGAAGTTCTTTGCGACGCTGCGCGAGGGAGGTGTCGAGCTGGCCGTGACCAGGAGCTTCGACGATCATCATCGCTATACGCAGGCCGACGCCCAATCGCTGCGTGACGAAGCCCATCGCGCGGGCCTCGTCCTGGTCACGACCGAGAAAGACCTGGCGCGCATGCAAGGCGACGGTGATGCCGCGCTACTCGCCGCACTCGCGCGCGCGCTGCCGGTGACGCTGGAATTCGGTGATACCGCTGGGTTTCGGAGCTTGCTACGGGCGCAGGTCGCGCGCGCCCGCGCGGCCGGTTGAGCCGTCAGCGCTTGGCCGGGTTGGGGACGTGCCGTTGCAGCACGACCTCGGGCGAGACATAGGCTTCCTGCAAGTCGACGCTCCAGTATTTCAGCTCTTCGAGCGGGATCGGCGTGCCGGTGACGGCGCAGCGCACGAAGGCGCCGGGCCGCAGCACGCGGAAATCCCCGTCGAGGTATTTGACCTCGGCCTCGCCCGCCATCGGGGAAGAGCGATCGAAACGGTTCAGCACGTCAAAAATCTCCGCCGCGGTCTTCGTCTCCAGAGCAGCTTGGACCCCAAAATAGTCATTTGTGCCGCCGAATGTCACCCGTTTCCGGTGTGCAACCATCGTCGGACGGTGCACAAGCGGTAAGCACGGTTTTTTGGCCGTTTTCTCAGAACAGGCTGGCTTAGAACAGGCTTCCCTGGCCTTCCTCGGGACCCAGGCGGCGTCGTCTCCGCGGCCGCGGCGCTACTACCGGCGCCAGCGAGGGGGCGCCTTCCGCCGCCGCCCGCACGCGCCCGTCGGCGAATTCGATGTCGAGGCCCTGGCCGGCCTCGACCGCCGCGGCCTGGCGCAGTGGGCTGCCGTCGAGGCCGCGCACCAGGGTAAAACCGCGCTCCAGCACGCCGCGATAGGACAGAGCAGTCAGCAGCTGACCCGCGCGCTCGATCCGCAGGTCGCGGTTGTCGAGCAGGTTCTCGATCGCCAGCTGGGCGCGCTGGCCGAACGCATGCAGCCGTTCCCGATGGCGGGCGATGTTGACGAGGCGGGTATCGCGATACGTCTTCAGCGCGGTCGTGAGCCGAACCTGCAGGCCGTCGAGCCGCTCGCGCCGCCGTTCCAGGAGGACGCCCAGCAGCCGCGGCGTGGCCCGCCCCGCGATACGCGAGAATTTTACACGATCGATCTGGATGTTTGCGACCAGCGCGCGCGGCAGCCGCGCGGTCGCGTGATCAAGCCGTTGGCGCGCCAGTGCGAGCAACTCGTCGGCGCTCGGCAATGCGCGCGCGGCGGCGCGCAGTTCGGTGCGGCGCGCCTCATGGCCGCGCTGCCAGCCGGAGATCGAGCGCCGTGCCAGACTGTCAATCCGCGTCATGAGCTCCGCGCGCACGGGCACCGCCATCTCGGCCGCCGCCGTCGGCGTCGGCGCGCGCACGTCGGCGGCGAAGTCGATCAGCGTCACATCGGTCTCGTGGCCGACCGCGGAAATCAGCGGGATCATGCTCTCGGCCGCGGCGCGTACGACGATTTCCTCGTTGAACGACCAGAGGTCTTCGAGCGAGCCGCCGCCGCGCGCGACGATCAGGAGATCGGGCCGCGGAATGCGTCCGTTCGGTGCCAGCGCGTTGAAGCCGTGGATCGCCGCCGCGACCTGCTCGGCGGAGCCTTCGCCTTGCACCTTCACCGGCCACACCAGCACGCGGCGCGGAAAGCGGTCGCGCAGCCGATGCAGGATGTCGCGGATCACGGCGCCGGTCGGCGAGGTGATGACGCCGATCACCGACGGCAGGAATGGCAGGAGCTGCTTGCGCGCCGGATCGAACAGGCCTTCGGCGGCGAGCTTCTTCTTGCGCTCCTCGACCAGCGCCATCAGCGCGCCGAGCCCGGCGGGCTCCAGCGCCTCGATCACGATCTGGTATTTGGACTGGCCGGGATAGGTGGTGACGCGGCCGGTGACGATCACTTCGAGCCCGGCTTCGAGCTTGAGTTTGATGCGGCTCGCGGTGGTGCGCCAGATGATGCCGGCCAGGCAGGCCTTGTCGTCCTTGAGGTCGAGATAGACGTGGCCGCTGGAGTGATATTTGACGTTGCCGAGTTCGCCGCGCACGCGCACCTGGCCGAACGCATCCTCGATGGTGCGCTTGAGCGAGGCCGACAGTTCGGAGACCGTCAGCTCGATGAGATTGAGACGCGGTTCGTTCATGCGTGTCGCCGGTTGCGAACTCTCCGCCGCTCATTCCCGCGCAAGCGGGAATCCAAAGTCTTCCTTTTGGCTTCTGGGTCCCCGCTTTCGCGGGGACGAGCGGGACCCTGATCCATAGTCCTAGATGGAGGCGATTTGCTCAATTCGCTACCGCCGCATCCACGGTCGGGCAGGGGCGTTTCTCGACCGGCAGGGTGTAGGGCTCGGCGTTGCTCTTGTCGACCACGACGGTGCGCAGCATCGCCTCCTTGGGCACGGCCTCCTTGCGGATGAGCCGGATCGCCAGTTGCGCGGCGACGCAGCCTTCGATGAAGCCGTTATAGTCGCCGCTCGCCACCATCTGCCCCGACTTGATGAGGTCGGCGGCGTCGCGGCTGGCGTTGATCCCGACGATCAGGGCCGTACGCCGGTTGGGCCCGAGCGCGTCGAGCGCGCCGAGCGCCATCGGATCGTTGGCGGCGAGCACGCCGTCGATCTGCGGGAACTTGCGGATCCAGTTGTTCATCAGGTCGGCCGCCGGCTTGCGCGCGTAGTTTCCGTTGCCCGTCGCCAGCAATTTCACCTTGGGAAACTCCTTGAGCGCCTCGTTGAATCCGCGCAAGCGCAGCGCGCTCGAGGGGACGTTGGCCGGCCCTTCCATGATCACGACCGTGCCGCTGCCGTTCATCGCCTTGAGCAGAACGCGGGCGGTGGCGCGTGCGATCGCCACGTCGTCGCTGCCGACAAAGGCCGCCGCACCGCCGCCGGCGAGACGGTCGTTGACGTTGATGACCGGAATCCCGGCCGCGGTAAACTTCGACACGATCGGCACCAGCGCCTTCGCATCGGTCGGCGTGAACACCACCGCGTCCGGCTTCGAGCGCAGCGCCTCTTCGGCCAGCGACGGTCTGCTGCGCGACGTTGTCGGCGCTGGTCGGGATGAAATTGAACACCAGGATTTTCTCGGCGCGGGCGGCGGTCTCTGCGCCGATGCGGATGGAGCGGGCCACCGGATTGCCCTGGCTCTTGGTGAACACCGCGATCGTCTGCGCGTCGGCCGGCGCGGGGCCGAGCGGCATCAGGATCGCAATCGCCGCGGCACAGGCGGCTCCATGGCGCATCATCGTGGTCCTCCCCGGTCTTGACCTTTGTCCCGAACTATAGCCGAGCGCCGTCAGGCGGCAAACGACCGCCACAGCCACCAGCCGGCCAATGCCCCCGCCGCGATCCAGATCAGAACGATGATCGCCGCCGCCGCCGTGCTGCGCGGCCTTGCCGCAAGCGCGGCCGCCCGCTCGCGGAATTCCGCCATCAAGGCGGCGGGGATGAGCGCGACCACCAGGAGGATTCCCAGCGGTACAATCACGAGGTCGTCGAGATAGCCGAGCACGGGAATGAAATCAGGAATGAGGTCGATCGGGCTCAGCGCATAGGCCGCGACCGCCATCGCCAGCGCCTTGGCGTACCAGGGCACGCGCGGGTCGCGGGCGGCGATCCAGAGCGCGATCACGTCGCGCTTGATCAAGCGCGCCCACTGTTTTGCGCGCTCCAGCATCGTGGGGCCATGCGCCTGCGCGGGTGCCGTCATCGCGTGACCGGAGCCGCCAGTTGCTTCACCAGCCGGTAGAGGAATTCCTTGCTGGCATAGACGTCTTTCACGGCGACGCGCTCGTTGCGGCCGTGCACGCCGTTGCGGCCCTGATCGCTGAACAGTCCGGAGACGCCGTAGGCCGGGATGCCGGCGTTGCGCAGCCAGCGATTGTCGGTGTAGCCCGCGGACATCGCGGCCTGGACCGGCACGCCCGGCCACATCTCGGTCGCGAGGCGCGACACCGCGGTCATCACCTCGGGATGCGGCGGGGAGGGCGGCGCCGCCATCGGCCGGCCTTTGGGCGTGATGCTGACCTTCTCGTCGGCGATGACGCGCGCGAGGATGTTCGCCGTCTCCTCCACCGGCTCGTCCGGCAGGATGCGGCAGTTCACCGTCGCGCGCGCGGTTTGCGGCAGCGCATTCTCCACCGTGCCGGCTTCGAGCAGCGTGGCGACGCAGGTGGTGCGCATCTGCGCGTTGTAAGTTGAATTGGCCGAGAGCGGCGCGAGCGCCGCTGGATCGTTCGAGCCCGCCAGCAGCGCCTTGATCGCTGCTGCCATCGGCGGCGCTTCGGTCTCGGCCAGGCGCTCGAAATTCGCGCGCGTCACGACATTGAGCCGCGGCGGAAAGTCGAACTGCGCGAGCTTGGTCAACGCTGCCGACAGCCGGTAGATCGGATTGTCGCGGCGCGGCGAGGCGCTGTGACCGCCGGGATCGGTCACCTCCAGCACATAGGTCTGATAGACCTTCTCGGCGAGCTGCACCGCCAGCCGGAACGGCTGGCCGTTGCGCAGCGCGCCGCCGCCGCCTTCGTTGAGCGCGAACTCGGCATCGATCAGCGCGCGCTCGTTGTCCAGAATCCATTTCACGCCGTTGTGCGACGAATGCGCGAGCTCCTCGTCGGTGGTGAGCGCCACGATGATGTCGCGCTCGCGGCTTGAAGCCTTCGCGATGGAATTCGATCAGGTTGGCAAGGAAGATCGCCGCCATCGCCTTGTTGTCGATGACGCCGCGGCCGTGGAAATAGCCGTCGGCCTCGGTGAGCCGGAACGGATCGTGCTGCCAGCCGTCACCCGCCGGCACGACGTCGATATGCGCGAGCAGCAGCACCGGCTTGCGCGCGCCGGTGCCGCGCAGCCGCGCCACCAGGTTGCCCTTGCGCGGGCCGGTCGAGATCACGCGGATGTCGGCCGCCGGGAAATCCGGCGGACTTCAGCCGCGCCGCCATCGCCTCGGCCGCCTTCAGCGTGTCGCCGGTCGTGTCGGTGGTGTCGATCTCGACCAGCTCGCGGTAGATGTCGCGGAACGCCTGCTGCTGCGGCGACGGCGTCTGCGCCGCCGCTGCGCCGGCATAGGCGACGGCCATCAGCGCGCCACCAATCAGCGCTTTGACGAGCAGTCGATGACGCTTGCAACGTGGCATGGAATGGCATCCCTTGCCCGGAAGCCCGATTGTGCCGCAGCTTCGCGCGCCGGTACACCATCATCTCATAGCTCCTGCCCAAGGAGGCGACCGATGACCATGACCCGCCGCGGCCTGCTGAACGCCATGGCGCGCCTCGGCGGCGCCGGCGCGGCCTATGAGACGCTGGTCCTGTTCGATTTCCTCAAGCCACCGCCGGCGATGGCGGCGGGGCTCGAGCTGCCGGCCGACGCCGGCAAGGGGCGGACCGTCGCGATCCTCGGCGCCGGCGTCGCCGGGCTCGTCCGCGGCCTACGAGCTCGACCGCGCCGGCTACGACGTCGTGATCCTGGAGGCGTCACGCCGCATCGGCGGGCGCAACCTGACGCTGCGCCGCGGCGACGTGCTCAAGGAGATGCACACGCCGGCGCAGGTGTGCCAGTTCGACGAAGGGCTGTGGCTCAATGTCGGCCCCGGACGCATCGCGCATCACCACGTCCATGTCATCGACTACTGCCGGCAGTTCGGCGTTGCGCTGCAGCCATACATCTTCACCAGCCGCGCCAATCGCGTGCACACCGGCCATGTCGGCAACGGCCGCACCTGGCAGATGCGTCAGGCGGTGCACGATCTCCAGGGCCACATCGCCGAGATGCTCAGCAAATGCGTGAGCACCCAAGGCATCGACCTGCCGCTGACCAAGACCGACGTCGAGAAATTCCAGGACCTGCTGATGAACTTCGGCGGCCTCACCAAATCGGTGCAGTCGGGCACCGCGACCTATTCCTACAGCAACCAGACCGGCCGCGCCGGCTTCGAGCGTTCGCACGGCGTCGGCAACAAGCCGCTGGTGCCGCTCAACCCGGTCGCGCTCGACGAGATCCTGCGCTCCGACTTGTGGAACGACTTCATCTTCCGCGACAGCGAAATCATGTGGCAGGCATCGCTGTTGGAGCCCGCCGGCGGCATGGACCATTTCGTGCGCGCGTTCGCCCGCCAGCCGCTGACGCAAAAGCCCGGCACCCTCGACGGGCTGGTGCGCCTCGGCGCCAAGGTGACGGCGATCAACGTGGGCAACGATCGCGTCACCGTCGCCTATGACGACAACGGCACGCCGCGCACGCTCGCGGCCGACTACTGCATCTCGACCATTCCGATGCCGATCTTCAAGGGGCTCAAGACCAACCTGTCCGCGGCCTACATGAATGCCGCGCGCAATCTGCCGACCGAGGCGGCGGGCAAGGTCGGCTGGCAGGCGGAGCGATTCTGGGAGACGCGCGACCAGATCTACGGCGGCATCTCCTGGACCACCGACACCATCCGGCAGGTCTGGTATCCGTCGTCGGGCTTCCTCAGCAAGAAGGGCATGCTCACCGGCGCCTATATGTACGGAAAGACCGCCGAGGCGTTCAACGCGCGGCCGGTCGAGGAGCGCCTGCACATCGCGCGCGAGCAGGGCGAGCGGCTGCACGAGGGCTTCGGCAAGTTTGTCGAGCACGGCATCGCGATCGGCTGGGACCGGATGGAGCATTTCCGCTTCGCCTGGTCCGACGAGAGCCGATCCGGCGTTCGGCGCCAATGCCGAGCTGCTCGCGACGCCGCAGGGCCGCTTCCATCAGGCCGGCGACCAGATCACGTTCTGGAGCGGCTGGCAGGAGGGTGCGATCATCAGCGCCTGGGAGGCGGTGAAGTCGATCGACCGGCAGACCAATCCGACGGCGAAACGAGGCTGACAAGAAAAGGAAGCACGGCATGCAACTCACCATCGCGCTGGAACGCTACGACCGGCACTTTCCGTTCTTCGACGGCACCGTGAAGCCGCCCAAGGGCATCGAGCTCAAGACCATGCAGGTCGGTCAGGCGAGCGCCGCGCGCGACGGCGTCGACCGCCACGGCCGCATGCTCAAGGGCGAGTTCGACGTCGCCGAGTTCTCGATGTCGACCTACCTGATGGCGATCGACCGCAAGCTGCCGATCACCGGCGTGCCGATATTTCCGCGCCGGCTGTTCAGCGCCGGGCTGTTCTTCGTGCGTGCGGATTCGCCGTTGACGCACGCCCGCCGACCTCAAGGGCAAGCGCGTCGCGATCCGCGCGTTCCAGACCACGCTATCGCTGCTCGCCAAGGGCGACCTCAAGTTCGAGTACGGCGTGCCGTGGGAGGACATCCACTGGCTGCTCGAAGACGAGGAGAAGATCGCGTTCACGCCGAAGCCCGGCGTGCAAGATCGAGACGCTGCCGAAAGGCACCGACGTCGGCCACCTGCTGCGCGACGGCAAGGCCGACGCCGTGATCCAGCCGCATCCGCCGCATTCGATCATGCGCGGCGAGGTGCCGGTGCGGCGGCTGTTCGCCGATGCCGACGCCGAGGAGCTGCGCTATTTCAAGAAATACGGCTACTGGCCGATCATGCACATCATGGCGATCCGCAACGACGCGGTCGCGCGCGATCGCGGCCTGCCGCGCGCGGTGATGGAGATGTATGGCGAGGCGCGGGCGCTCGCGCAGGACTATTTCTCCGACCCCAACTTCTTGAGCCTCGCCTTCGGCCGGCGCTACTTCGAGCGCGAGCAGGAGAAATTCGGCGCCGACATCTGGCCGAGCGGGCTCGCCGCCAACCGCAAGAATCTCGAGCAGTTCATCATGTATTCGCGCGACCAGGGCCTGATCAAAGGCGACTTTGCGGTGGACGACCTGTTCGAGAAATCGGTGCGCGATACCTAGCGTCTTTCCAGTAGCGCCCGTAACATCAATCACGACCAACATATCCGTGAGGAAGCGCCATGAGACTTCCCCGCCGCACGTTCTTGCATCTGGCCACGGGCGCTGCTCGCGCTGCCGGCGGTCTCGTGCGTTGCCTGGGCGCAGGCGTATCCGACGCGGCCGGTGCGCATGATCGTTCCGTTCGCGCCCGGTGGCCAGAACGATGCGATCGGCCGCCTGATCGCGCAGAAGCTGTCCGAGCATTTCGCAAAGCAATACATCATCGAGAACGTGGGCGGCGGCGGCGGCGTTGTTGGCACCGGGCGCGCCGCGCAAGCCGCGCATGATGGCTATACGCTGCTCGTGATGGATACCGGGTTCGTGATCAATCCTCACGTGTACCCC
Source organism: uncultured Alphaproteobacteria bacterium (assembly GCA_963850705.1). Lineage (GTDB taxonomy): Bacteria > Pseudomonadota > Alphaproteobacteria > Rhizobiales > Xanthobacteraceae > VAZQ01. The sequence continues at coordinate 100,042 of CAWKMR010000032.1, forward strand.
AAGGTCCCGTACGATCCTTTCAAGAGCTTCGATCCGGTCTCCGTCGCGGTCACGACCACCCAGGTGCTCACGGTCACGCCCTCGTTGCCGGTTCAGACCGTCAAGGAGCTCGTCGCCCTCGTCAAAGCAAATCCCGGCAAATACAGCTACGCCTCGCCCGGCATCGGGACGCCCGGACACATGACGGCCGAACTGTTTCGCCTTTCGCTCGGGCTCGATCTTGTGCATGTCCCTTTCAACGGCGCCGGCCCGGCGGTGGCGTCCACCATCGGCGGGCATACTCCGATTGCCTTCGGCTCGCCGGCCTCGAGCGTCGCGCAGGTCAAAGACGGGAAGCTGCGCGGCTTGGCGGTGGCGAGTGGAAAGCGGTTGTTGGCGCTGCCGGACGTTCCCACCATGGCGCAAGCCGGTTTTGCAGATATCGAAGTCGAGTTTTGGATCGGAATTTTTGCCCCGGCCGGCACGCCGCCGGACATCATTGCCGTGCTCAATCGGGAAATTGACAAGGCCGTCGCGCTGCCTGACGTGCGGCAGCGATTGGACGCACTCGGATTCGAGCCGGCCGCGATCAAGCTTGTGGACTCCGCTGCGAAGCTCAGGAGCGAAAGCGTGAAATGGGCCAAAGTTGTTCAAGCGGCGGGCATCAAGGTCGAATAGCGTCGTAGCTCCGCCGTTCCGTAACGTCCGTCCGGCGAATGGCTGAACTCCCAGCCAAGACAATCACGCCGCCTTCGACGTCCCGCTGCGCGCCGCCGTCACGTCGTGGCCGTAGATCCACTCGATGCCGTAGGTGTGCTCCTTCGGCTTGATCAGCTTCTTGAGCCGGTAGCCGAGGTCGCGCTTGAAGCGCTGGAACGCCGAGGTCGAATTGTTGATCTTGCCGCGCTCGCGGGCGTGCAGCTGGATGCGCGACGTGCGCGGCAGCCGCGCCGCCTCATAGGCCTTGAGCGCCGCCGCCGCATCGTGGCGGTGCTGCGCCAGCATGTCGGCGAGCACATAGCCGTCCTCGACCGACTGCGCGGCGCCCTGCGCGAGATAGGGCAGCATCGGGTGCGCGGCATCGCCGAGCAGCGTCGCGCGGCCCGACGTCCAGCGCGGCAGCGGGTCGCGATCGTAGAGCGCCCATTTGTAGCAGCGCTCGGTGCGCGAAAAGAGCTCGCCGAGCAGTCGGGTGCCAGCCGGCAAACGCATCGGCCGCCTCGCGCCAGTCGCTTTCCACCGACCAGGATTCCTCGCGCCAGTCGGTCTCGAAATGCGCGATCCAGTTCACCAGCTCGCCGCGCCGCACGTAGTAGTGCACCATCGTGCCGTTCGGTCCGAGCCAGGCCGTCATGTCGGGCTCGATCAGTCCCTTCGGCAGCGCGTCGGTCGGCACCAGCCCGCGCCAGACGATATGGCCGGTGAAGCGCGGCGCGTCCGGGCCGAACAGGCTCGCGCGCACCGCGGAGCGGATGCCGTCGGCGCCGATCACGATGTCGGCGCTCGGCGGTGCTGCCGTCGGCAAACGTGAGGGTCGCGCCGTCCGCCGTCTGCGTCACGCCGGTGCAGCGTGCGGAGAGCCGCACGCATTCCGCCGGCAGCGCCTGCTGCAGCACGGCGTGCAGGTCGGCGCGATGCGCGCCGAAATAGCCGGCGCTTGTATTGCGAGCGGAACACGCCCTTCATCTGCGTCGCCGAAACGACGGCGCCGCTCTTCCAGTTGCGCACGACGTGGCGGTTGGGCTCGAACGCGATCGCCTCGAACGCCTGGTCGAGCCCGAGCGCCGATCAGCACGCGCATGGCGTTGGGGCTGAGCTGGATGCCGGCGCCGATCTCGCCCAGCTGATCGGCCTGCTCGTAGACGGTGACGTCGAAGCCGCGCTGCCGCAGCGCGATGGCGGCGGTCAGGCCGCCCAGCCCGCCGCCCACGATTGCGAACTGTCCGAACCTCGGTCATCATCCACCGTCGCGACAACGTTGCTTGTTGAATGCCGGCCGTATGTTCCTAATATCGCTCGATAACACGCGGTTCGAAGCGGCCTCAAGCCGTCCGCCGCAACCGGCTCCCGCCGGTGGGAGAGGAAAGCGCCTGGATGCCTCACTTCAGCCTGCACGCCAGCGCGCAACCACGATCGCATTGTCCGCCGCCGTAGCCGTCCTGACGTTGTGCAATGCCGCATCGGCGCAGGACGCCGCCGAATTCTACCGCGGAAAGACGGTCAATCTGGTCGCGGGCTTCAATCCCGGCGGCGGCGCCGACACCTATGCGCGGCTGGTTGCGCGCCATCTGGGCCGGCATATCGCGGGCAATCCGACGGTGGTGGTGCGCAACATGCAGGGCGCCGGCAGCGTGATCGCGGCGAACTACGTGTTCAACGTATCGCCCAAGGACGGCCTGGAGCTCGGCCTGTTCGCCGGCAACATCGTCATCGATCCGCTGATCGGCGGCACGCAGCACAAATACGACGCGCGCGCGTTCAACTGGATCGGCGCGCCGTCCTCGGATTCGAACGTCTGCCTGTCGTCGCCGCAAGACCACGTTCAAGACCATCGACGACGTGCTCAAGCGCGAGATGATCACCGGCACCTCGGGCACCTCGACGCTCGATTTCCCGCTGACGATGAACAACGTCATCGGCACGAAGTTCAAGCTGGTGAAGGGCTATGCCGGCAGCGCGGCGCTGCGGCTCGCGATGGAGCGCGGCGAGATCGAGGGCTTCTGCGGCGTCGGCTACAACTCCATGCGCACCGCGGGCCTGCTCGCGCCCGACAAGGCCAATATCCTGGTGCAGGTCGGGCTGTCGAAGAACCCCGACGATGCCCACGGTGCCGTTCATCTTCGACTACGCGAAGACCGATGAGGACCGGCAGATCTTCACGCTGGTGTTCGGCTGGCTCGATCTCGAGCGTCCGATCGCGGCGCCGCCGGGCACGCCGGCCGAATCGCGTGCAGGCGCTGCGCGACGGCTTCGACAAGGCGATGAAGGATCCGGCGCTGCTCGCGGACGCCGAGAAGGTCAATGTCGGGATCGAGCCGATGAGCGGCGCCGCGATCGCGAAGTTCGTCGAGGATGCATCGCAGACGCCGCCGGCGGTGACGGCGCGCGCGGCGCAGATTCTCGGGCGCGCAAGCGCGTCGAAGGTGAGACGGTCAGTGCGGGCAACGGCTATCGCTGGCCTTGATCGGCGTCGCTTGCCGCCAGCGCCGGCGCGCCGCGCAGACGCGTCGAGCAGTTCTACAACGGCCGCAGGTCAACATCGTCGTCGGCTTCAATCCCGGCGGCGCCTACGATCCCTATGCCCGCGCGGTGGCGCGGCATCTGCCGCGGCACCTGCCGGGCTCGCCCACCATCGTGATCAAGAACATGCAGGGCGCCGGCAGCGTGCATCGCCGCGAATCATCTCTACAATGTCGCGCCGCGCGACGGCTCCGAGCTTGGCGTCATCGCCGGCGGCGCCGCGCTCGAGCCGGTGTACGGCAAGAAGAACGCGCAGTTCGACGGGCGGCAGTTCATCTGGCTCGGCAGCGCCAATGAGGAGATCGCCGGCTGCCTCGCCTGGCACACCACGCCGTTCAAGACGGTCGAGGACCTGTTCAACAAGGAGATGATCACCGGCGCGTCCGGCGCCTCGAACCTCGAATTTCCCACTGCGCATGAACATGGTGCTCGGCACCAAGATGAAGCTCGTGCGCGGCTACCGACGGCCCGGCCGACATCCTGCTCGCGCTCGAGCGCGGCGAAGTGCAGGGCATGTGCGGCATGGTCAACACCATCGTCGGCACGCAGCGAGCCGGACTGGCTGCGCGACAGCAAGGTGCGCATCCTGGTGCAGATCGGGCTCGAGCGCACCGCGCGCATGGGCGACCGGCCGTTCGTCATGGACTACGCCCGGAGCGAGGACGACAAGCGCGTGCTGCGCATGATCTTCGGCTGGACCATCATGGGGCGGCCGTTCCTGGCGCCGCCGGGAATTCCGGAGGATCGCAAGGCCGCGCTGATCAGGGCCTTCGACGCGACCATGCGCGATCCGGCGTTCCTGGAGGACGCGGCCAAGCAGCGCCTCGAAATCGCGCCGACCAACGGCGCGCAGATCGACCGCTTCCTGGCGGACGTCTATGCGACGCCGAAGCCGCTGGTCGAGCGCGCCGGGCAGCATTCTGGCGCAGGGGCAGTAGGCACAATCGTGCGGCAAACTCCGTTACCTCTCCCCGCTTGCGGGGAGAGGTCGGCGCACAAAAGTGCGCCGGGTGAGGGGGGCTATCGAGAGAACGCGCTCGCTGTGGTTCCCCCTCACCCCGCACCCTCTCCCCGCAGGCGGGGAGAGGGAGCTACCGAGGCCGCCGCCCAATCGCGCTTCAATTCGCTAGGCTTGCAGCAGCGGCCGCAGCTCGCGCACCGAGCGCAGCGAGCCGAGGCTCGCGATCGCCTTCACCAGGCCCGCCGCCTTCGCCTCGCCGGAGATCGGCGCGACCAGGTCGATCGCCTTGGTCTCGATCTCCTTCGTGGTCATCGGATTGTCGGGCGTGCCGCGCACCGCGACGGCGTGATGGCGCACCTTGCGGCCGTCGCTGAGCTCGACCTCGACGATCCCCTGCCGCGCCGGCTTCGCCACCGTCAGCTCCGAACTGCCGAGGAGCTCGACGTTCTTGCGCACCGCCTGCACGGCGGGATCGCCCATGCGGTCGTGATCGTGCACGCTCGCGAAGGTCACGGTGCCGTCGACGATCGACATCGCGACGAGGTGCTGCACGCAGACGTCCGGCATCGCGCCGTTGTTGACGATGTGCATGCGGTCGTCGGGCATGGTGATGACGACGCGCTTGGCGGTGTCGGGGCGCACGCCGTGCTCGTCGATCAGCGCCTGCGTCGCGTCGAGCACCGACTGGATCGGCGAACCGACGCACCACTTCTTGATCGAGGCCTCCATGATCTCGAAGCGCTTGCCGAGCTCCTCGATCAGCAGGTCCGGATTGGGCTTGAGCGCAAAGCCGTCGAAGAAATTGCCCTGGCCGGTGAACGGCTCTTCGACGCCGGTCATGCCTGACGCCACCATCATCGCGCCGGCGACGCCGTTGCGCGCGCCCATGCCGCCGAAGTCGAACGCCTTCTCGACGTGGTCGCTGTCGCGATACCAGTAGGGACAGCCCGACGCCTGCTGCACGGCGTAGGACAGCACGTAACGCACCTTCACCGGATCGAAGCGCAGCAGCGCCGCAGCCGCGGCCGCCGCGCCGAAGTTCACGCCGAGCGTGTGGGTGGAATGGGTCGCGGCATTGGGGTTCGGATAGCCGAGCGACATGTTGAAGCGCGTGCCGATGTCGTAGCCGAGCGCCACCGCGCGCAGGAAGTCGGCGCCGCTGCGGTCGGCGAACTCGGCGACCGCGAGCGCGGCCGGCACGATGCCGCAGCCGGGGTGCCAGCGGCCGCGCAGGTGGGAATCGTCGGTCTCGTCGGCGTGCCCGCCCATGGCGTTGGCGAGCGCCGCGCTCTCGACCGGGACGACGAGCGACGATGCCGATCAGCGGTCGCCTCGGCCGCGCCGCCGAGCCGCTTGACGTAGTTGATGGCGAGCTCGCCGGCGCGCAGCCGCGAGCCGGAGATGATGGCGGCGAGCGAGTCGAGGATGTGATGCCCGGTCTTCTCCACGACGGCGGGCGGCAGCTCGCGGGTGGCCGCGGCGGCAATGTATTCGGACAGCGCCCGGGTCATGGGGGTGATCGAATTGTCGGACTTGCTGCTCATTGGATCGTCGCTCCACGTCATGCCCGGCCGTGCGCGATCCACGTCTTGGGGCAAGCTAGTAAAAGACGTGGATGGTCGGCGACAAGCCCGGCCATGACGATCTGCATTGCGCAGGGCGACGTGCAGTCGGCTATCGGTGGTCGCACGAGGGATAAGTCAGTTGGAGGATCAGTTGGCTACGGAACGTCCATTGGAAGGCAAGGTCGCCATCGTCACCGGCGGCGTGCGGCGTCTCGGCAAGGGAATGGCGCTGGCGTTCGCCCGCGACGGCGCGTCGGTCGTGATCAATGCGCGCAGTCTCGCGCGACGGAGGCCGAGCAGGCCGCCGCCGAGGTGGAAGCGGCCGGCGGCCAAGGCCATGGTGTATCTCGCCGACGTCACCGACGAGGCCGCGGTCAACAAGATGGTCGACGCCACGGTGGCGAAGTTCGGCCGCGTCGACATCCTGGTGAACAACGCCGCCAACCGCGCCGAAGCGCCGTTCCTCGAGATGACCTACAAGCAGTGGCGCGACATCCTCGGCGTCATCCTCGACGGCGCGTTCCTGTGCTCGCGCGCGGCGCTGCCGCACATGGTCAAGAACAAGTTCGGGCGCATCATCAATCTCGGCGGCGTGTCGAGCCATCTCGGCGCGCCCGGCCGCGCCCATGTCGGCGCCGGCAAGGCCGGCATCGTCGGCTTCACGCGCGCGCTCGCGTCGGAATTCGCGCCGCACGGCATCACGGTCAATTGCATCGTGCCCGGCCGCATCGGCGGCCAGCGCTCGGCGACGTCCGGGCAGGGCATCGGGCACAATCCGCCGGTCGGCCGCGAAGGCACGTTCGACGACGTGTCGTCGCTGGTGCGGCTGCTGTGCCAGCCGGACAACGGCTACATCACCGGCCAGACCATCCATGTGAGCGGCGGCATCTTCATGCCGTAAAGGCGCGTCGATGGCTTTGCAACCGGCAACCAAGTCCGACTACGGCGCGGCGCCGCTGGGCTTGAACGTCACGCGCGATCTCGCGGCGTTCCTGGCGCGCTTCCGCTTCGAGGATCTGCCGGAGAGCGCGGTGCATGAAGCACGCCGCGGCGTGCTCGACTGGATCGGCTGCGCGCTCGCCGGCAGCCGCCATCCGACGGTCGGCAAGCTGTTGCCGGTGCTGAAGGCGCTGAACGGCAAGCCGCAGGCGACGGTGCTCGGGCACAGTCTCAAGCTCGGCTTGATCGAAGCGGCGCTCGCCAACGGCCAGATGGGCCACATGCTCGATTTCGACGACACCCACATGGGCGGCGTCGTGCTGCATGCGTCGTCGCCGATCCTCGCGGCGCTGTTCGCGCTCGCCGAGCGCGGCGGCGATCGACGGCCGCGCGCTGATCTGCGCCTATGCCGCCGGCTTCGAGGCCGGCGTGCGCGTCGGGCAGTCGGCGCCCGGCCATCACGACGGCGGCTGGCATCTCACCGGCACGCTCGGCACCGATCGCCGCCGGCGCGGCGGCGGCGCAAGCTGCTCGGCCTCGATGCGCAGCAGATGACGCATGCGCTCGGCATCGCCGCGACGCAGGCGGCCGGCATGCAGCAGAACCGCGGCACCATGTGCAAGTCGTTCCACGCCGGCAAGGCGGCGTCGAACGGTCTGCTCGCGGCGCTGCTGGCGCAGCAGGGCTTCGACAGCTCGGAAGAGATCGTCGAGGGCAAGCGCGGCTTCGCGCGCATCTACAGCAATGTCGCCGACGCCGGAGCTGGTGCTCGATCAGCTCGGCACGCGCTGGGAGATCGCGCGCAACGGCCACAAGCCCTATGCCTGCGGCGTGGTGCTGCATCCGATCCTCGACGCCATGGTCGCGCTCGGCGAGCAGCGCGCGCTCAAGCCCGACGACATCGCACGCATCGAGGCGCGCGTGCATCCGATCGCGGTGCGCATCACCGGCCTCGGCGATCCGAAGACCGGGCTGCAATCGAAATTCAGCATCTACCACGCCGCCGCCGTCGCCTATCTCGACCGCGGCGCGGGCATCGCGCAGTTCACCGATGCGCGGGCGTCGGCGCCGGACGTGGTCGCGCTGCGCGGCAAGATCGAGGTGACGACCGACGAGAGCTTCCGCAAGGACGAGGCGCAGGCGACGCTGGTGACGGTCGTCCGGCGAGCGCATCGAAGCGCAGGTCGCGCATGCCAGCGGCACGGTCGACAATCCGATGTCGGACCGCGCGATCGAAAATAAATTCCTCGCCAACGCCGCGCCGGTCGGTCGGCGACGAGCGCGCGCGGCAAATCGCCGCGACGGCGTGGAAGCTCGACAAGCTCGGCGACGTGCGCGACGCTGATCGGTCTTTGCGCTTGATGCGCGGTCGCGGGGTCGGCCAGCATGCCGGCCGAATACGAGAAGAAGGTACTCGGAGGACATCGTCCATGATGCAGAGTTGTCGTTGCTGCGAGCGCTGCTGCGCTGATCGCTGCCGGCGCCGCGCCGGCGCTGGCGCAGTTCAAGCCGACCAAGACGATCGAGATCGTGGTGCACAACGGTCCCGGGCTCCGGTCCCGACATCTTCGGCCGCACGGTCGCGCAGACGATCGAGCAGGAGAAGCTCGCGCCGGTGCGCTTCCAGGTCTCGAACAAGGTCGGCGGCGGCGGCGTCACGGCCGCCAACTACATGGTCGAGCGCAAGGGCGACGCCCATGTGCTCGGCGTCTTCACCAGCGTCTGGATGACCAATCCGCTGGTGCAGCAGGCGGCGCGCACCAAGGTCGTCGACATGACGCCGATCTCGCGGCTGGTGGTCGAGCCGGCGGTGATCGTGGTGCGCGCGGACTCGCCGTACAAGACGCTGCGCGACGTGATGAACGCGGCGCTCAAGGACGGCCGGCAAGATCAGGCAGGCGGGCGGCTCGCCGCTCGCGCGCGACGCGCTGGTGCGCCAGCTGCTGATGGCGGAGAGCGGCGCGCAAGTGGGCGTTCGTCTCGTTCCCGGCGGCCAGCGAGCGGCTCGCCGCGCTGCTCGGCGGGCATGTCGATTTCGTGCTGCTCGAGCCGCCGGAGGCCGGCGAGCTGATCCGCGCCGGCAAGCTGCGCGCGGTGGTGCAGATCGCCGACAAGCGGCTGCCCGGCTATGAGAACGTGCCGACATTGCAGGAGGCCGGCTTCAAGGTGCCGAACGTTCCGCAGTCGCGCGGCATCATCGGCCCGCCCGGCATGCCGGCGGATGCGGTCGCCTATTACGAGGACATGCTGGCGAAGATGTCGCGCTCGCCGACCTGGCAGAAGTTCCTGCACGAGCAACCAGCTCGACGACGCCTACCTGAATGCGAAGGCGACGACGGCGTTCCTCGGCGACTACGAGGGCCAGCTGCGCAAGATCCTGATCCAGAGCGGCCAGAAGCTGGTGCGGTAGATCAGGCAGATGCCGCGCACTACGTCACCTCTCCGCGCTTGCGGGGAGAGGCCGGACCGTCGCAGCGGTCCGGGTGAGGGGGACTATCGTGAGGACGCGTTCGTCGTGACTCCCCTCACCCCGACCCTCTCGCCGCAAGCGCGGCGAGGGAGCCCGCTGCCGTCGCGGCAGCCGCTCCGGCCGATCAGTGACGCCTAGCTCAGCTTCTCCATCACCCAGCGCGCGCAGGCGAACAGCTGGTCGTCGCGGTAGCGCGGCGCGACCAGCTGGATGCCGACCGGCAGGCCCTGCGGCCCGGTGTGGGTCGGCAGCGACATCGCGGGGCCGTTCAGCACCGTCCAGAACTGCTGGAACGCCGGCTCGCCGGTGAAGCTCAAGCCCTTCGGGCGCCTCGCCCTTCACGCAGGGCGAGATGATGGCGTCGATGCCGTCATAGGCGTCGTCGATGCGCGCGCGGCAGCGGTCGGCAAGCTGCAGCGCCGCGACGTAGTCCTCGTGCTTCATCTCGAAGCCCTTCTTGACGCGATCGCCCAGCACCTTGCTGATCTTGTCGGGATGATGCTGCCAGTCGGCGGCCATGCTCTTCGAGCGCTCGTAATTGTTGATGGTCTCGCGCGCCGTGTAATAGAGCTTCTCGAATTCCTCCGGCAGCACGATCTCCTTCACCGACGCGCCGGCGGCGGCGAGCCGCTTCGCCGCGTCCTCGACCGCGTGCTTGGTCGGCTCGTCCGCGGTGTCCCAGAGCGGCGTGCGGCAGAGCGCCGAGCCGGGGCGGGGAGTCGAGCTTGCAGATAGGGCGGCGGCTTGTTGACGAGCACGGCGGTGATCAGCTCGGCGTCGTCGACGGTGCGCGTGAGCAGGCCGATGGTGTCGAGCGTCTCGGCGGCGAAGCAGATGCCCTGGCGGTTGATCAGGTTGAAGGTCGGCTTGTAGCCGACGCAGCCGCAATAGGACGCCGGCCGCAGCACCGAGCCGCCGGTCTGCGTGCCGTAGGCGACCGGCACATGGAAATCGGCGACCGCCGCCGCCGAGCCCGACGACGAGCCGCCCGGCGTGTGCGCGGGATTGTGCGGATTGGCGGTCGGCCCCGGAAACATGCCGGCGAATTCGGCGGTGACGGTCTTGCCGAGGATCACCGCGCCGGCCATGCGCGCGAGCGCGACGCAGGCGGCGTCGCCGTGCGAGCGGTTGCCCTTGTAGATCGGCGAGCCCATCTCGGTCGGCAGGTGCTCGGTGTTGATGATGTCCTTCACGCCGATCGGCACGCCGTGCAGCGCGCCGCGCGACGACGGCATGCGGTCGAGCGCGCGCGCCTGCATCAGCGCGTAGTCGGGATCGATGGTGGCCCAGGCGTGCACCGTCGGCTCGCGCGCGGCGATGCGGTCGAGGCAGTCGCGCACGACCGCCTCGGCGGTGAATTTTTTCGCCGCGATGCCCTTGGCGACGTCGGCGGCGGAGAGCTTGTTGAGATCGGGCATG
>CAWKMR010000033.1:0-104081 GCA_963850705.1 uncultured Alphaproteobacteria bacterium
GCGTGCGCCCCACATGCTGCAACGTTTAGGTAACGATTGACCGCTTGTGGGCCGAAGCGGACATCCGTCTTGCGGCTCGCTTGATAGGCAGGTCGATGGTAGCCTCGCGCCTGCAAACGAAATCGGGGGCGAGACAATCGCATGGCACGAATAGCAATCATTGACCGCGCCGACATGAACGCCGAGCAGGCGCGCGTCTACGACGCAGCCAATAAATCCGGCGGCCCCGTGGGTGGGCCGTATTTTGCCTATATCCGATTGCCACAATTGTTCGAGGCTTTACAAAATCTGAGGGCCTCTCTCTCGTCTGGACCGTTGTCGCGCCGGGAGCAACAGATTGTGAACCTCATCGTCGCCCGGTACTGGAATGCTCGATATCCGTGGTTTGCGCAGGCACGCGCCTCGCTCGCCGCTGGTATCGAGCAGGCAGTCATCGACGCGATCAATGCGCGGAAGAGTCCGAACTTGGCTGATGCGCGCGAGCGGACTTGTTTCGTGGTGGCGCGCGAACTTCTCGCCAATAAGGGCCTTAGCAACGAAACCTATGCCGCTGCGGAAGAGACGATGGGACTGGAGAGTCTGGTGGCGCTGGTCGCATCGACCGGCAGCTTTTCGATGACCTGTATGACAGCCAGCACGTTCGGGATTGACCCGCCGTCCGCCAACCCGACCCCGCTCGCAGACTAGCGCCAGCCTTCACGCGCGTGCGGAGAACACAGACACTATCCTCTATCCTTTTGCGCCGTTGTTGGCTGCGTCGATGAGATCCAATGGCTGCGCCGCTGCGGGGCGGTCATGCGCATGGTCATTCTCACATGTCCGCTAAGGGCAGAAGCAGACGTGGCGGCGCGAGACGTCGTTTCGCGATTGAAGCCTGCGGAGTTTATGCGATATGCGCAGCACGACTTTATCGACAGCTACCAAACAATAGCGAGGATGTAGGACGATTTTCCTTTTCAATTTTCTTTGCGACGCCTATTTCTCTCTGGTCCCGTTCACCGAGGGCGTCTCCGGAGACGAGCCAGAGTCGGAGCGGGATGCGGCGCCTGCGGGCGTGGCTCGTAACCACGCACCCGGGAGGCCTCGGGTCACTGTCCGCCCCCACAAGGAGGGGCTGCCCTTCAGTGGGCTAAACGCGCCAGGGCGAGCGGGTGCAAACCATCCGCGCTCAGGGGAATTCGGAAACGAAGTCCCCGCCCGGTCGCGGAAGCTACAGTCCGGGCCACAAATCGCCGCGGTGGAGCGCCGGAAGGCGGGCATCCTGATCGCAAGGGATGCGCCGCGCCCAAGCGCGGACTTTTGGTTGGACGCCTCCCGGCGCTCCGCCCCCCTCGACTTTGTGCGAGAGGGGAAACAGCAAGCCTCGGGGGCGCTGCGCCTCGCGAGAACGATGAGGGTTGCGCTGAAGGACGAATGTAGCCCGGGTTGAGCGCAGCGAAACCCGGGAGCGCTCTTCCAGGTCGGGATGTCAGTCCCGGATTTCGCTGCGCTCAATCCAGGCTACGAAGGCGGCCGCGTCGACGCGCGCGGGACACACGCGGCGTTCATGGCCTACACTCGCTGCAACGATCACAACGACAGAACAACAACCGGGGACCACCATGTCAGACATGAGCGTCAGCATCAGCCCGAACGGCGGCGATCAGAAACGCGAACCGGCCGCGGCGCGCAGGAGCCCGGCCGGCCGCCAATGCGAGCGATCTCGATCTCTGGCTGGAGAAGGTCGAGGCGATGGGCGAGCTCAAGCGCATCACCGCGGAGGTCGATCCCGATCTCGAAGCCGCGACCATCACCTATCTCGTGGCGCTCGAGAAAAGCCCGGTGCTGCTGTTCGAGAACATCAAGGGGCATCCCGGCCACAAGGCGCTCTACAACATGATCGGCTGCAACCTGTCGCGCTTCTGCCTGATGATCGGCGAGGAGCCGGTCGATCATCCGCTCAAGGCGGTGCAGGCGCTGCAGAAGAAGCTCGGGCGCAAGATGGCGCCGAAGGAAGTGTCGCCCGACCAGGCGATCAGCAACCAGAATGTGCTGACCGGCGACGCCATCGACATCCGCAAATTCCCGGCGCAGCGGATGTGGCCGCTCGACGGCGGCAAATATCTCGGCACCGCCGATGCGGTGGTGACCAAGTGCCCGGAGACCGGGCGCATCAATGTCGGCACCTACCGCATGATGATCAAAGGTCCGCGCGAGATCGGCGTCTACACCTCGCCCGGCAAGGACGCGACGCTCGACCGCGAGAAGTGGTGGAAGATGGGCAAGCCGATGCCGATCGCGGCCTGCTACGGCATCGATCCGCTGTTGTTCCTGGTCGCGGCGACCAGCCTGCCGAAGACCGAATGCGAGTACGACTACTATTCCGGCATCGCCGGCGCGCCGATCGAGCTGTTCATCGGCGACGTGACCGGGCTGCCGCTGCCGACGCGCGCCGAGATCATCCTGGAAGGCTTCGTCTATCCCGACGAGACCTTCGCGGAAGGGCCGTTCGGCGAGTTCACCGGCTATTACGGCCGGCCGTCGGGCGCGACGCCGTACATGCGGGTCGAGAAGGTGCGCTATCGCGACAACCCGACGCTCACCTGCGCGCTGATGGCGGACGGCCCGTCGAACGAATGCGGATTGTTCTGGGCGGCGCTGCGCTCGGCCGGCATCTGGGCCGACCTGCAAAAGCTCGGCGTGCCGGGCATCCAGGGCGTGTGGTCGATCCCGGAGGCCGCCGGCTGGGGCATGACGGTGGTCTCGATCAAGCAGATGTATGCCGGCCACGCGCCGCAGGTGATGGCGCTCGCCGCGCAATGCACCGCCGGCGCCTATTTCGGCAAATACGTGATCGTGGTCGACGAGGACATCGATCCGACCAACGTCGGCCAGGTGCTGTGGGCGATGGCGACGCGCTCGCGGCCGTCGCAGTCGATCGACATCCTGCGCGAGACCTGGAGCACGTTCCTCGATCCGAGCCTCAATCCGCCGGAGATCCGTCCCTGGGGATCGAAGGCGCTGATCAATGCCTGCATGGACTACAAGCACATCAAGACGTTCTCCAAGCGCACCAAGCTGTCGAAGGCCTCCTACGACAGCGTGGTCGCGCGCTGGCAGGAGCTCGGATTGAGCGGCAAGCCGCCGGTCGTCACGGTGTTCGAGGACGAGACGTCGTCGGGCGGGATTACGTAAGGATGTTTGTGCGGCGCAACTGCCGCGGGCGTACCCTCGCCCCTGGCGGGAGAGGGTGCCGAGCGGCGAATGCGCGAGGCGGGTGAGGGGTCTTTCGAGAAATGCGGCAATCCTCACGACGGTGCTTCGCTCGCTACCCTCTGCCGGCAAAAGGGCCTTCAGCCCGCTGCGACGGGCTATGGGAGATGGCTCGCGCACGGCTCACCGCGTCGGCTGGATGTTCAGCGTCTTGGCGATGGTGGCGATGGTGGCGCGCTGACGCGCGATCGACTCCGCGAACTCCTTGGCGCCGCCGAAGGTCGGCTGCTGCGCGGTGGCGTTGAGTCGGTCCTCGATCGACTTGTCTTTCGAGACCGCGACGATGTCGGCGCCGATGCGGTCGATCAGCGCGGCCGGTACGCCCTTGCTGGCGAACAGGCCGACATTGCCGTCCATCTCGAGCTCGGGGAAGCCGGCCTCGATGCCGGTCGGGATGTCGGGCAGGCTCGGCGCGCGCTCGCGCCCGAGCTGCGCCAGCACGGTGATGCGGCCGGCCTCGCGCTGCGGCCGCAGGATCGCGTAGGACGCCGAATAGATCTGCAGGCGGCTCTCGGCGAGATCGTTCGCGGCCTGCACGATGTCCTTGTAGGGGACCTTCTGCGTCGTGATCTTGGCGTTGTGCATGAAGTAGTCGATCGCGAGCTCGGTGATGCCGGGCACCGCGGCGGAATTGAACTTGCCCGGTTCGGCGCGCGCGAGCTTCACGAACTCGGCGACGGTCTTGATCTTCATCGCCGCCGGCACGCCGACGCCGAGGATCGTGCTGGAGTAGCGCGCGACCGGAATGAGATCGTTCGGGTCATAGGCGAGCTTCTTGTACTGGAACGGATGCACCGTGAAATTGCCGCTCGGTCCCCACAGGAAGGTGTGATCGTCGTTGGCGGACAGCACCGCCTGGATGGCGATGATGCTGTCGCCGCCGGGACGGTTGTCGATCACGACCGGCTGGCCCCACTTCTTCTGCAGCCGCTCCTGGATCAGCCGCGCGCCGATGTCGGCGCCGGCGCCGGGGCCGAACGGGATGATCCAGCGCACCGGCCGCTGCGGCCAGCTCTGCGCCTGCACCTGCGCCGGCGCGGCCAGCAGGATCAGGCTTCCGATAATTCCGCGGCAGCCGCAATTCTCAATCGCGTCGAACGCATAGGATTTCCTCCGGGTGCTTTTGCCCCGAGGCTAGGCAAGACGCGGGCGAAACACAACGCTTACGGGCTGGGCTTTGCGGTCGCAGCATGAATCGCCGCGACCTGCTCGCGCTGCGCGTCGATCGCGGCGGCGAATTCCTCCGGCGTGCCGCTGCGCGGCACGGTGCCGACCTTGAGCACGCGGGCGCGGAAATCGGGATCGGCGACGATCGCGGCGACGTCGGTCACCACGCGCTGCCTGATCTCCGCCGGCATGTCGCGCCAGCCGTAGACGCCGGAGACGCCCTCGAAGGTGAGATCGGGGAAGCCCGCCTCCTTGGCGGTCGGCACGTCGGGCACTTGCGGCGAGCGTTCGCGGTTGGTCACGAACAGGAGCTTGGCCGTGCCGGCCTGGTGATGCGCGACCTGCGTGGGCACGCCGGTGCCCATGACATGCAGGCGGCCCTGGTTGAGGTCCTGATAGGCGGGCGCGAAATCGCGGTAGGGGACGTTCGCCATGGCGATGCCGGTCTGGCGCTGCAGTGCCAGCAGGACATAGACCGGCAGTCCGGGCGTCGCCGCCCAGTTGAGCTTGCCGGGCTGCGCCTTCGCGGCCTGCACCAGTTCGGCAACCGTGTTCACCTTGAGCAGCGCGGTCACCGACACGCCGAGGAAGTTGTCGATGACAGGCGCGATCGGCAGGAGCTCGCGCGGATCGTAGGGCAGCTTCTCATGCAGCAGGTGGTTGAACGTGACGATGCCGCCGAACGAGAACAGGAAGGTGTGGTTGTCGCGCGCGGCGAAGAAGGCCGACACGGCCGGAATGCCGTCGGCGCCCTGGCGGTTCTCGACCACGACCGCCTGGCCCCATTTCGGCGCCAGCCGTTCCGCGATCACGCGCGCCGACAAATCCATTCCGCTGCCGGGCGGCAACGGCACGATCAGGCGCACGGTGCGCTGCGGCCAGGATTGCGCCTGTGCTTGAGGCGCCGCAGCGATGCAAGCGAGGAGGGCGACTGCGGCGACGGCCGCGACCGAACGGTTGAACATGAACACTCCTTATCATCCCTGATGATCGGGCCCGACCTCGTAGCCGGAATCCTCGATCGAGCCTGCGCCCATCCAGCCCCACACCAGCACGACGTCCTCGCTCGAGGTGTTGTTGAAGCCGTGCCAGCAGCCGCGCGGCGAATAGACCACGTCGCCTTCGCCCGAGGCTTCGTCGCCGTGCTCGCCGTAGATGTGGCCGTGGCCCTTGAGCACGATGAAGAACTCGTCGCAATTATGATGCCGGTGGCGCTCGTGGCGCGCGCCGGGCTTCAGGACCGTCCAGCCGACGACATGGTTGGCGCCGGCGGTTTTCTTGTCGATCAGGAATTGCACCTGCATGTCGACCCAGCCGTCCTTGCGCTGGAGGCCTTCCACCTTGGGAACGTCGCGCATGTTGGTCCGGTACATCGGCGTGCCCTTCATTCGCTCCTCCGCGATTTTGGCCTTGGTGCCCTTCACGGCTTTCGCCAGGGCGGATCCGAGTTTCTCGAAGTCCATCATTGTCCTCCCAATCGGCGGTACACCTGATGCGCGACCACGAAATCATTGGCGTCGATGCCAAGCCCGCGGCAGGCATTCATGATCTCGTTGGCGGCAGCAGCGAGCGGCACCGGACTGCCGAGCTTGCGGCCGAGGTCGAGCGCCAGCACCATGTCCTTCTGTTGCAGCGTGACGTCGGCAAGCGGCACCGCGGGCATCTTGCCTTCGAGGATGAACGGGCCGCGATAGCCGAGCACCGGCGACGCCGCGACGCTCTTGAGGATTGCGTCGACCGCGACCTCGCGCTTGACGCCGCCTTTTTCGGCGAGCGCGACCGCCTCGCCGAAGGCGATGACCTCGACCATCAGCAGGAGATTGACCGCGATCTTCATCTGCACCGCAAGGCCGCTGGCGCCGATGTAGAGTCACTTTCGGGCCGATGGCAAGCAGCACGGGTTCGGCCTTGTCGAAGGCCGCCTTGTCGCCACCGACCATGACCGATGCATTGCCTTGCGCCAGCGTGACCGGACTGCCCGACAGCGGGGCGTCGAGCATCGCAAGGCCCTTGCTCGCGAACTCGGCGGAAATCGACCGGCTCACGTCGGGCGAGATCGTGCTCATGTCGGCATAGACGGCGTCCTTGCGCAGGCCCGCGATCACGCCGTCATTGCCGAGCGCCACGGAGCGCACCGCGGCGCCGTCGGTGACGCAGGAGAGGACGATGTCGGAGCGCGCCGCGGCCTCGCGCGGGGTGTCCGCGAAGGCCATGCCTTGATCGATCAGCGGCTTCGCCTTGTCCTTGTTGCGATTCCATCCGGTGACGCTGTGCCCGGCGGCGATCAGGCGCGGCACGATGCCCTGGCCCATCACGCCGAGCCCGACGAATCCGACTTTCATGGCTGCTCCGCTTGTTTGATTTCTACCACGCCAAATCTATCCGTCATGGCCGCGCTTGTCGCGGCCATCCACGTCTTATCGCCAGTGCCAAAGACGTGGATGCCCGGCACAAGGCCGGGCATGACGAGAAAATAGCGGACGTGTTGTTGACCGTCTCACTCCGTGACGATCTTCACCTGTTCGCCGGCGCGCAGGCGATCGGACGCACCGAGCCCGTTCAGGATGCGGAAGCGCTCTTCCTTGCGATCGGTTCCCATGCGGCCGGCGAGGCGCTCGATCGTATCGCCTTCGCTGACCTGCACGACCCGGATGCGGAGCGGCTTGGCGGAGGCGGACTCGGCGGTGCTCATGCGGCGGAAGCTGTTGACGGCCTCGCCGAACGAACGGTCGATTGCGGGCGTCATTTGCTTGGTCGCGAAGATGAAGCGATAAACGTCGCTGCCGAACCGGATCACGAACAGCCGGAACGCCCATTGGTCGCCGCCGGCGAGCGCGGTCGCCGCCGGGAAGCCGTTGATGGTGAGATCTTCCACGGTCGTGCCGTCGATATTCTCGATCCAGCCGGAATTGAGATAGACGGTCAACGGCTGCTCGGCCGGCACGCGGACCACGTCCATCCGCAGCGCCTGTCCGCCGCCATCCTTGATGCCGAGCACCGCCTGCGGCGTGTTGTCGAGCGTGAAGCCGTCGGGCGCCGTGAAGGTGAAGCCGAGCCGCGGATGCAGAAAACGCCGTCCGCGCACGAACCCTTCGCTCGGATCCTCGCCGTAGACCATGCCATTGATGCTGGCCAGATAGACCGTGCGGTCGCGTTCGCCGCCGCCGGGCCCGCTGAACTGGCGGGCGTTGATCTGAGCGTTGCGCACGCGCTCGGGCGTCGCCGGATGCGACGACAGGAAGTCGGGCATGCGCGTATCGTTGGCGGTCGGCTGTGCAGGGCGAAGGTCGGCCTGGCGTCCCAGCGAGGACAGGAACCGGACTGCGCCGAACGGGTCGTAGCCGGCGCGCGCGGCGATGCCGACGCCGATGCCGTCCGCCTCCAATTCCTGCGAGCGCGAGAAGGTTGCGAGCGCGATCTTCGATTTCGCCAGCGCGAGGGCATGGGTATCCGGATCGGCGGCGCCGAAATTGTCGAACACGCGTCCGACCAGTGCGACCTGACGCGCACGGTCCTCGCGCATCGCGGCGTGGCTCGCGATGACGTGCGCCATCTCGTGCGACAGCACGGAGGCGAGTTCCGACGTATCGTTGGCGAGCGAGATCAGGCCGCGGGTAACGTAGAGATTCCCGCCCGGAAGCGCGAAGGCATTGACGGCCGAGGAATTGAGAATGGTGACGCGGTAGCGCTGATCCGGACGCTCGGAGGCCGCAACGAGCTTCTCGACTGCCTTGCTCAAGATGGCGTCGAGGCGCGGGTCCTGGTAGGCGCCGTTGTAGGACGCCAGGATGCGCTCATGCTCGCGCTGGCTCGCGGTCGGCGGCGACGCGCGCTGTGGTGGCGGATCCGGGAGGCTGACTTGTTGCTGCGGCGTCGTCGTCGATGGCGTTAGACAGCCGCCGAGCAGCAATGCGAGCGCAATCGCGGCCGGTGCCGAGAGGCGGCCGATACTCCGGGTCTGGTTGCGCGTCGTCTGCACGGTCGTCTTCAATTCAATTCTACGAACTCAATCTGCTCCGGACGGCTTGCCTCAATTCGCGGACCATTACGAACCTCGACCCAGCCACGCACGCGTACACGCCGGTTCTCGAGCGCCTTGGGATTGATTCCGGCGCCCGTGAAGATGCGCTCTTGTCGTTTCGATATGGTGACCGTAAGCGCCTGCGACCATCGACGGCCAAAATTCGCATATATAGTGCCGCCGCTTTCGCGGACCGACAACACTTTGCCTTCGACGACCGTGAAACGACCCCGTCCGGCCACCAAACCCGCCAAGTTGCCGGCTGGCATTATGGCATATTGCGGGTCGCTCCACAGGCCAATCTTGGCGATTCGGGCGGCACGCTCCTGGGCGAGCAGCTCTGCGGCGCACGCGGGATCGCCTACCTGCGCCCCCACCCGAGCATGGCCCCCGGCCAGCATGGCGTGGGCGACCGCGCGGGTCGATCGTCCGCCCGCGATGAAAGCGTGGGCAATGGCACGGCCATACCGGTCGGGCGCGGTGGCTGCACTGCGGAGTTCGACGGTTTCGCCGGCGAGCATGGTTGCGAGCGCCGCCCGTGCGGCCTGTCCAGCCGGGGATGCCTCACCAGCGGGGACCTCAAGCGAGGCAAGGCGGATTTCGCGTCCGTCGTCGAGCACGAAGCTTCGGCCATCGATGACGCGGGCGACGCGTCCGGTGGACATCAGGTCGGTAGCGCAAGGAGACGACATCCCCTGGGCGCGCGCGTCGAGCGCCGCACCACACAACACTCCGACAAGAACGATGGGGGCCCACCCGCCCATACCTGCAACGAAAAGGGTGGAATGGGGCGCAACTGCGGCGCGTCCACGACAATCAAAACTATTGTATCGCGCCTGTGGGTATCCTGATGCTCTTGCCGCGTGCGTGCGCCCTTGCTGAAATCGGCGGATAGTTGGCGCGATCAAATTGGGGAGAAATGGCAATGATTCAGGTCAAGAGGCTCGGGCACGCGACATTCAAGACCCCCGACCTTGAACGGATCGTGGATTACTGGACCCGGATCATTGGCCTCACGCTGGTGGACAAGGACAAGAACCGGGCATTCCTGGCCACGAAGTATGGCGAGGAGGCTATCGCCGTCGAGACCGGCGAAGGCGCCAACCTGGTGAAGGCTGCGTTCCAGGTCGCGCCCGGCAGCGAACTTGCGGACGTGCAAAAGGCGTTGGCCAAGGAGGGCGTCAAAAACGAATTGCAGAGCGACATCTCGCCCGGCGTCGCCAAGGCGGTGGTGTTCTCCGATCCCAAGGGCACGGTCGTCGAAATCTATTCGGACTACCGGCATTCCGGCCGCGACACCGTCGAACAGGGCGTGATGCCGCTGAAGTTCGGGCACCTGGCCTATCGCTGCAAGGATCCGGTGAAGGTGACGAGCTTCTATACCGACGTCCTCGGCTTCAAGGTGTCGGACTGGATGGGCGACCGCTTCTCGTTCCTGCGCTGCGGCCGCGATCATCACTCGGTGAATTTCGCGCGCTACGACGAGGAACGCCTGCATCACATCGCGTTCGAGGTCGCCGACATGGCGGAGGTGCAGCGCTCAAGCGATCTGCTGGCGCGCAACGGCATCCATCTGGTGTGGGGGCCGATCCGGCATCTCGTCGGCCACAACATCGCCGCCTATCACCGCAATCCCGACGACCAGCGCATCGAGATCTTCGCCGAGATGGACATCATGCGCGACGAAGACCTCGGCTATTTCGAGCCGCGGCCATGGCATCAGGATTTTCCTCAACGGCCGAAGGTGTGGCCGGCCGATACGCTGCGCGCCTATTGGGGTTTCGGATCGTTCGGGACGTTCCCGGGATATCCGTGAGAGCGCTCGGCTATTCGAGATATTTGTGGATGCAAAAAAACAAAAACAAAAGCCGCCGCGGACTCGCGGCGGCTTTGTCGCTCGGTCAGAGATCAAACCTTGAGGTTTTCGGCCAACTCTTTTCCGCGATTGCTGACGATTTCATAAGTCACGGTCTGGCCCTCGTTGAGAGTGCTCAGGCCGGCACGTTCGACTGCGGAAATGTGGACAAACACGTCCTTGCCGCCGCCTTGGGGTTGGATAAACCCGTAGCCCTTAGTCGGGTTGAACCACTTCACTGTTCCGGTAGGCATCGTCGTCTCCTTAGAGTCTTGCCTGTCGAACTCTCGCCGCGAGAGCTAAACTTCAGGTCCGAGTTTTGGGGAATGACTTGTGGGAGCAGCCCAAATGGGAGCCTGGCAAGACAGACCAAAAACTTGGCCCCCTAGCCTGAACGATTGAGGCGTAGAGGTCAATTAGGAATGACGAGGGATGTGCCCTCCATATGGACCATGGTGGGCGATCCGAGTCCAACATTTCTGCGCCAGTTACCCAATTTATACCCCGCGTAGTGCCGCCGCTGAGCGGGCCGAGATCGAAATCTGGCTTGGTCGCTGCCCGAGATGGCCGGACGCCCGCAACGACGCTGGAAAGTCCGCCTGCAATTCGTCCGCAATCCAGTCCAGCAGATCGGTGAGCCTGCCGGGGTCGACGAAATCGGCCCGCATGACAGCCTTGACGATGGGATCAGACAGAATCTCCTCGAGCGTCGGCTCGCGAAACGGGCCAAACTCTTCGCGGATCGGGATGAATTTTCTCATCGCGCTGGTCCTTATCATTCTGCTGCAATCCGAATGGGGGTGAGGTGAGGGGCGAACTCGTCGGGTTCGGTGGAAGCCGCGGTCTCGTCCTCCCGTACGCGGAACCACAGAGCGTAGAGCGCGGGCACGACGAGCAGCGTCAGGATCGTCGCCACGAACAGCCCGCCCATGATGGTGATCGCCATCGGCCCCCAGAACAGGCTGCCGGTCAGCGGGATCATGCCGAGGATGGCGGCGAGCGCGGTGAGCACCACCGGCCGCGCGCGGCGGACGGTAGCGTCAATGATCGCGCGGTGGCGTCCGTGACCGGCGGCGATGTCATTGTCGATCTGGTCGACGAGAATCACGGTGTTGCGCATGATCATGCCGGCGAGCGCGATCATGCCGAGCAGCGCGACGAAGCCGAACGGCCGATTCGAGATCAGCAAGGCGCCGGTCGCGCCGACGATGCCGAGCGGGGCGGTCGCGAACACCAGCGCCAGCCGTGAGAAGCTCTGGAGCTGGATCATCAGGATCGCCAGCATCACCACCGCCATGACCGGGAAGACCACGGCGAGCGAGGCATTGGCCTTCTCGCTCTCCTCGATCGCGCCGCCGGTCTCGATCCGGTAGCCGTAGGGCAGGGCGTTCTTGATTGGCTGCAGCCGCGGCAGGACCTCGTTGCTCACGTCGGGCGCCTGTACGCCATCGACGATATCGCCGCGCACGGTCAGCACGAGGTCGCGGTTGCGCCGCCACAGGATCGGCTCCTCGTATTCGTAGTGGAGCCGCGCGATCTGCGAGAGCGGCACCGCGACGCCGTTGCGGGTGGAGATCGTAAGCGTGGGCAGACGCTCAAGGTCGAGCCGCTCGTCGGATACGGCGCGCGCCACGACGTCGATGGTCTCGATGCCCTCGCGATATTGCGTCACCGTCAAGCCTGAGAGCAGCGTTTGCAGCGTCTGCGCGACGTCCTGCGGGGTCAGGCCGAGCGCCCGGGCGCGGTCCTGGTCGACTTCGAGCCGGATCGAGCGCGCCTGCTCGCCCCAGTCGAGGTGCGGATCGATGAGCTTGCGGTTGTCCGCCATCACCTTGCGCACTTGCTCGGCGATCTCACGCACCTTCAGCGGATCGGGCCCGCTGACGCGGAACTGAACCGGGTAGCCGACCGGCGGTCCGAAGTTGAACCGGTCGACCCGCGTGCGCGCTTCCGGCAGTGCACCGGCGGCGAGCGCTCGTTCGAGCCGCGCCTTGACGCGCTCGCGACCCGCGAGGTCCTTGGTGACGATGACGATCTGCGCGAAGCTCGTGTTCGGCAGCACTGGATTGAGCCCGATCCAGAAGCGCGGCGCGCCTTGGCCCACATAACTGGTGTAGGTCACGATGTCGGGATCGCCGGTCAGCATGCTTTCCGCCTTGCGGGCCGCCGCATCGGTGACGCCGATCGCGGTGCCTTCCGGCAATTGCATCTCGAAGAACAGTTCGGTGCGCGACGAGGTCGGGAAGAACTGCTGCTGCACGAGCGGGAAGACCGCGATCGCGAGCGCCGAAGGTGCCGACGGTCGCGGCGATCACGCTCTTGCGCCAGCGCAGGCAGAATTCGATCACGTGCCGCAGGCTGCGGTAGATGCGGGTGTCGTAGATCGCGTCCGGGTCGTGATGCCGGCGCGCCGCCGCGCGCTTGGCGAAATCGGGCAGGAGCTTGACGCCGAGATAGGGCGTGAACAGCACCGCCACGAACCAGGACGCGACCAGCGCCAGCGCGACGATCCAGAAGATGCCGCCGGCATATTCGCCGGTGCTCGAATTGGCGAAGCCGACCGGCAGAAAGCCCGCGGCCGTCACCAGCGTGCCGGTCAGCATCGGGAACGCGGTCGAGGTCCAGGCAAAGGTGGCGGCGCGGGCGCGGTCGAGGCCCTGCTCCATCTTCACCACCATCATCTCGATGGCGATGATGGCGTCGTCGACCAGCAGCCCGAGCGCGAGGATCAGCGCGCCGAGCGTGATGCGGTGCAGGTCGAGCCCGATCGCGTACATGACGATGAACACGATCGCCAGCACCAGCGGAACGGACAGCGCGACCACGATGCCGGTGCGCCAGCCGAGCGTGAGGAAGCTCACCAGGAGCACGATGCCGAGCGCCTCGACGAAGGTCCTGAGGAATTCCGACACCGAGCCGTCGACGATGTGCGGCTGGTCGGCGACCTGCGTGATCTCGATGCCGACCGGAAGCTCGGCCGTGATCGCCTTCATCGCCTGCTTGAGGTTCTCGCCCAGGGTGAGGATGTTGGCGCCGTCATCCATCGAGACGCCGAGGCCGAGCGCCGGCTTGCCGCCTTCGCGCAAAAGGAATTGCGGCGGGTCCTCGTAGCCGCGCTTGACCGTCGCAATGTCGCCCAGGCGGAACACGCGGCCGTCGGCCTGCACCGGCACGGCGGCGATCGCATCGGCGCCGGAGAAGGCGCCCGTCACGCGCAGATGAACGCGGTCGGACGAGGTCTCGACCGAACCGCCGGAGACGACCGCATTCTGCCGCGCCACGCTGTCGAAAATCTGTTGCGGGGTGATGCCGAGCGTGGCGAGCTTGGCATGGCTGAACTCGATGAAGATCCGCTCCGGCCGCACGCCGATGAGGTCGACCTTGTTGACGCTCGGCACCCGCAGCAGGCGCTGGCGGATGTCCTCCGACAGCGTCTTGATCTGAGCGAGGCTCATGCCGTCGGCGGTGACCATGTAGAGCGCCGAGTAGACGTCGCCGAACTCGTCGTTGAAATTGGGGCCGATGACGCCCGCGGGCAGGTCGCCGCGGATGTCGCCGACCTTCTTGCGCACCTGATACCAGAGCTCCTTCACGCGCTTCGGCGGCGTGGTGTCGGAGAGCGTGACCTGGATGAAGGCGACGCCGGGCTGCGAATAGCTCGAGACCCGGTCGAGGAACGGCAGCTCCTGAAGCTTCTTCTCGATCTTGTCGACGACCTGCGTCTGCAACTCGGCGGCGGTCGCGCCGGGCCAGGCGACCTGGACATTCATGACCTTGATCGTGAAGGACGGATCTTCCGCGCGGCCGAGCCTGGAATAGGAGTAGAGGCCGGCGGCGCCGATCAGGAGGATCATGAACAGCACCAGCGCCCGGTGCGTGATAGCCCATTCCGACAGATTGAAGCGTCGCATGGTGTCGCTCCCAGCGGTTGTCGCTTATCGAGTGGTGGTGGCCTCGATGGCGCGGACCTTGAGGCCCGCTTCGAGTTTCTGGACGCCCAGCGTGACGATGCGGTCGCCGTCATTGAGGCCCGCGGTGACAATCGCGGCGTCGCCGGTGAAGGCCGAGACCGTGACCGGGCGCAGGCCGAGCGCACCGTTATCGTCGACCACGTAGACCGACGGGCCTGTGCCGCGATTGAGCACGGCCGCGAGTGGCAATCGGGCGACGGGCGCTTCGCGCACGCGCTCGAGGCTGACCGTCGCGGTCATGCCGAAGGCGACGAAGTCGTCGGCATCAAGGATGGTGAAACGCGCCGCAAAGGTGCGGGTGGCTTGATCGGCCTGGGGTGACAGCTCGCGGAGCTTCGCCTGGAAGCGGCGGTCGCGGTCGGACCACAGCCGCACAGTCGCCTTCGATTGTTGCGCCTCGGTGAGCCACGTCTCGGGCAGCGCGATGACGGCTTCCTTCTCGCCGCGGTGGGCGAGCCGCGCCACCGCCTGGCCGATGGCGACGACCTGGCCGGGCTCGGCCAGCGTTGCGGTGATGACGCCGTCGGCGTCGGCCTTGAGTTCGGCATAGGCGAGCTGGTTGCGCGCGAGATCGAGTGCGCGCCGTGCCCGCGTCAGGCGGCCTTCGGCTTCGTCGTTCGCCGCCTGCTTGCGGTCGAAATCGGCGATGGCGGCATAGCCGCGCGTTTTCAGCGCGGTGTAGCGCTGGAGATCGGCGGAGGCCTGCGTCAGATTGGATGTCGCGGCGGCAAGCTCGGCCTCGGCGCTTTCGACCTGGAGGGCGAGGTCCTGCGAGTCGAGCCGCGCGATGACGTCGCCGGCGCGGACCTGGTCGCCGACATTGACGACGCGCGCGATGATCTTGCCGCCGACGCGGAAGCCGAGATCGGTCTCGTGACGCGCGCGGACCACGCCGACGAATTCGCGTGCGGCGCCGGTGCTATCAAATCGGACGCGCTGGGTCTGGACCGGACGCTCCGCCTTGGGAGCCGGCGCGGTTTCCGCCGCGCAGCCCGCCAGCACAAGGCCGGCGACGAACACGGCGGCGAATGAGCGCCACGCCGCCGGCACGCGAGACTGTCGCCGGGGCGAGGCGCTCATGCCCGTCGCATGGGAGACATTATGATGCCTGATGACTGACGAAAATAAGAAATCGTCAGACTTTAGTCGTAGTGAGGCCTTGGGGGAGTTGGTCATGGCGGGCCTACTTTCGGGGGGTTATGGCGCGGAGCAGGAAGCGGATAAGGGAGCGCGCTTCGGTTTCGAGATCGAGGCCTTCCTGAACGCCCTGGGCGAGCAGAACCGGATGGCAGTAGCAGACATACGCCCGCATGATCAGCACGGAGGTCTCGCGCGGATCGACCTTTTCGAATTCGCCGGACTCGATGCCGTCGCGCAGGACCAACTCGATGACCGAGCGGATGCGCTCCTTGTGCGCCATGATGGCGTCCCAGCTCTCCTCCATCGCGACCATCACAATGTCGTTAACCCTCTGATCTTCAAGAAGGTTTTCCTTGTGATAGGCGAAGATTTCGAGTTCGAGCTTTTCCAGGCGCTCGCTCGCCGAACCCTTGGAGCGTGCAATCGTCCAGATCTTCTCATCGAGTTCGTTCAGGCAGCGCTGGCAGATCGCCTGCACGATCGCGGTCTTGGAGGGGAAGAACCGGTACACATTGGCCGGCGACATCCGGAGTTCCGACGCAATGTCAGCCACCGCGGTCTTGGCGTAACCGAGGCGACGGAACAGCGCATCGGCGGTTTCCATGATCCGCTCGCGGGTATCGTCGGGTTTGGTTTTGACGTTCGGTATCATGGTGTGGCCGACTCGCCGCCGTGTGACTAGTGACGATTTTAATAATTCGTCAGTCCTGCAAAGTCAAGCGCCAAAACGCGCCCCAGGTTCCGGGGGCATTCAATTATTTCCCGTCCAGAATCGCCTTGTAGCGGGCAATCAGCTCCGGCGGGCTCTGCGCCAGCCGCGCGACCATGCCCCGGACGGTCGTGCCATCCAACGGGCTGACATCGAGATCGAGCTTCTTCGCCTCGACGAGATAGTCCGGGTCCTCGAACGTTTTCATGAAGGCGGCCTGCAGCACCTGTGCGCGATCCGCCGGCACGTTCGGCGGTGCGACGTAAGGATAGGTGACGCGGAACGGCAGCTCGACCATTTCGAGCATGGCGCGGTCCTGCGGATTTGATGCGAGCTCGCGCGCGGTCGGCACCTCCGGCATTTTGGCCCAGCGCGTTTCGCGGCCGAACTGCAAGAGGAAGCGCAGCTTGCCCTCGCGGATGTAGTTGCCGTAGGCGCCGACCTGGAGCGGCGCCCAGCCGATCGCGCGGCCGTCGATCTCGCCGCGCTCCATCGCGATCGAAAGATCGGTCGAGCCTTTGTAGCCGCGGATCAATTTGAGATTGAGGTTGAGCACATCCTTGGCGACCAGCACCACGTCGGTGTCGGTGCCGCCGGCGCCGAGGCCGCCGATCAGCGCCGGCCGCACGGCCGGGTTCCTGAGGTCGGCAACGGTCTTGAACGGCGCGTCGCCCATGGTGACGAGGAAGTAGGCGCTGTCGGCATAGCTCGATGAGGTGCCGAGCCAGGTGTAGTTCTCGGCCTTGTATTTGGCGGCGGTGACGCCGAGCGTCGGCTGCATCGGCGTCGCGCGCGACAACACTGCGAAGGTGAGCCCGTCGGGCTCGGCGACCGAATACATATAATTGGCGGCGGCGAGCCCGCCGGCGCCCTGCATGTTCTTGACGATGATGTTGGCGACGCCGGGGATGTGCTTCTTCATATGGCGGGCGAGCGCCCGCGCCGCCACGTCATAGCCGCCGCCCGCGGCGTTGCCGACGATCAGCGAGATCGTCTTGCCTTCGTAGAAATTCGATTGCGCGTTGGCCGAATGGCCGAAGATAAAAATGCTGGCGGCAACCCAGCACAAACGCAGGCCTATGCTCGCACGCATCGCTTTCATCCATGTTGTGCGGTTCTTACTTCAGCATGTGCTCGTAGTCGGCGCCCATGACTTCTGTAATCGGCTTGCCGTTCTGCAGCGCCTTGGCCATCGCCGCTTCGCGTCCGGCGATCAACTCCGCAGCGTCAAGAATTCTCTCTGCATCGATTTGCGCCAGAAAAACCACGGCGCTGCCGTCTGCCAAGACGTAGTCACCGGGAAGGACTGTCAAATCGCCAATGGTCACTGGAATGTCAGTGCCGACCTCAACAATACGGTTGCGCGCCGTGCGCGCGGTGGTCGTTCGCCCGAATACCGGAAAATCCATCTGACGCGCTTCATCGACATCCCGCACCGGGCCGTCGACGACGACGCCGGCGGCGCCACGCAGCTTGGCGCCGAGCGACAGGATGCCGCCCCAAGAGCCCGCGTCGATGCCGGATTTTTGCTCAACCACGATGATCTCGCCCGGCTGGCAGGCTTCGATGGCGGTCGTTCCAAGATGACGCGGCGGACCTGACATCGGTGGCGCCTTGTCCTTGGCGACCAGCCGCACGGTGTGGATGCGGCCGGCAATCTTACGCATCGAACTGAGTGGCGATATGCCGGTGACGCAGCCGTGCAGTCCCAGCTTATCAAGAGCGTCCGATACCGCGCAGGAATCCAGCCGCATCAGTCGTGCGGTGATTTCATCCTGTCCTGTTCCCATTGATGCTTCACGCCGCGAGATTGCCGAACCGGCGGAGATTCTCTTTTTGCTTCTCGTTGCGTGGCGGCAGCTTGTACAGGCGCGCGGCATTGCCGCCGAGGATGTTGTGCTTGGCCTTTTCGGAGAGGAACGGCAGGTCCCAGATCGTCGAGGGCAGGTCGAAATCCCAATGTGGATAGTCGGAGGCGTAGAGAAGCTGCGTTTCCGCGTTGATCATGCGGAAGGTGCATTCCAGCGCCAGCTTGTCCACGGTCTCCATCGGCTGCGACGCGTAATACATGTCGCGCATGTAGTCGGAGGGCTTCTTCTTCAACAGCGGATATTCCGACGGCCGCAGCATGAACTCGTGATCGAGTCGCTGCATCAGGAACGGGATCCAGGCGAGGCCGCCCTCGATCCAGATCACCGGCAGCTTCGGAAATCGCTCGCCAAGCCCGTTGGTGATCCAATTGGTCATGTGCAGGATGTTGTAGAACGGGAAGCCGAGCCCATGCACCGAGGCGAAGCGGTTGAGCGACTTGAACACCGGCTCCATCGGATTGATGGCGGAATGGAACGCGAGCGGCAGCCCGCGTTCCTCGAGCGCGCGAAAGACCTTCATGTGCTGGTTGTGGTGCACCGGCTGGCCGCGCACCGAGGTGATCATGAAGCCCGTGACGCCCTTGCGGCCGGCAAAGGTCTCGATCTGACGCATCGCCGCTTCCGGCTCTGCCAGCGGCAGGCTGAGCATCGAATAGAAGCGCCCGTCGGATTCCGGCAGCGCCTTTTCGGTCAGCCAGCGGTTATAGGCCCAGCACAGCTCGACCTCCATGTCGGGTTCAGGGTGCAGGCCGATGGAGAGCATCAGGGTCGGGAACAGGCAGGAATAGTCGACGCTCATGGCGTCCATCCAGCGGTGGCCGAGCTGGACGTCGCGCATCTTGCCTTTCTCGGTCTTCTCGGATGAACGCAGCGGATAGCGCGTGATGCGCCCGCCCATGTCCTGAAACCCGATCGCCACGCTCGGGACGAGGCTGCCGCGGCCCTTGGCTCGGCCGGCGACCGCGAGCTGGCGGACGACGTCGTTCTCTAGGAAGGGCAGGATATCGTCCATGCACTCGTTCTCGTAGTGATGGGCGTCGACGTCCACGATCAGGATGTCGTCGAGTTTGCGCTGCTGCGCCTGCTTCTTGGCGTGTGCCAGAAGCCGCGTGGTATTGAGCTCTTCGACAGTGACGCGCCGGCCGCGATCGGCAATGAGTTCCATGACGTTTCTCTCCCTGTTTTTTGGTCGGGCGGGCGCTGGCGCGTCGCTCTGGGTGGCGAGACTATAGCGCCGCGGGCCTAGGCGGGAAAGCGGACGCGCACGCCCGACGAGCGTCATTGCCTGGCTTGACCCGGCAATCCATTCTCTTCGCAAAATGATGGATGCGCGGGTCAAGCCCGCATGACGCCTGCAGTTTGGCTTTAGTTGCGGTAGCTCGGGTCGATGTTGTCGAGCACCCGCAGATAGGCCGGCCAGTCGGCGGCGCCGCGGCCGGAGTCGTGCGACTGGTACTGCGCCGCGACTTTTTCGCAGATCTCGCGCGGGATTTCGATCAGCTCGGCGCCGGTCGATTCCATCCGCAGCTGGATCTCGGCGGCGCTCATCAGGTACTTCATCAGCACGAACGCTTCGCGCGCGTTCTTGCCGACGGTCAGGAAGCCGTGGTTGTTCAGGATCAGCGCGCGGTTGTTGCTCAGCGCCTGAAGGATGCGCGCTCGCTCGCTGAAATCTTCAGTGATGCCCTCATAGGGGTGATAGCCGATGCGGTTGTGAAAACGCATCGCCTGCTGCGACACCATCCGCAGGCCGTGCTTGAGGCCGGAAAGCGCCATGCCGGTGTCGGTGTGGACGTGCACCGAGCAGTTGACGTCCGGCCGGCCGGTGAGCACGCCGCCGTGCAGCGTGAAACCGGGGCGATTGACGCCCGCGGACTCGTCGAGGTCGTCGCGCATGTCGACCTTCACCAGGTTCGACGCCGTGACCTCGGTCCAGAGCAGCTCGTGGCGCTTCATCAGGAATTTGGTGTCCTCGCCGGGCACGCGCATGGCGCAGTGATTGTAGATGACGTCGTCCCAGCCGTAGTGCGCGCACAGCCGATAGACCGCGGCGAGATCGACGCGCGCTTGTCGTTCGGCATCGGAAACGTCGGCGAGGTTGATGGCCGGCTTGGTGGCAATGTTCATCGCTGTTGTCCTTCAGCTCCTAAACACGGGCGCGGTCGGGTCCGCTTCATTCCAGTGTAGCACCGGACGCTTTGATGATCGCGGTCCATTTCGGGATTTCCGCCTTGATGTAGGCGGTGAGCTCCTCGGGTGTCGTCGGCATGATATCGAGGCCGAGGCCGGTCAGTTGCGTGCTGGTTGCGGGGTCCTTGAGCGTCGCCATCATGGCCTTGTGGATGGTCGCGATCACGTCCTTGGGCAGGGCGGCGGGTCCGACCAGCGCGTGCCAGGCGGTCGCCTCGAAATTCGGAATCGCGAGCTCTGCCACCGAGCCGACGTCAGGCAGCAGCGCGGTGCGCTTGAGCGTGGTCACCGCCAGCGCGCGGACCTTGCCGCTCTCGATCTGCGGCTTCGCGGGCGACACCGAGGAGAACATCATCTGCACGTGGCCGGCGATGACGTCCTGCAACGCCGGGCCGGTGCCTTTGTAGGGCACGTGGACGATGTCGATCTTGGCTTCCGCCTTCAGCAGTTCGCCGGCAAGGTGAGGGGAGGAGCCATGGCCGCCGGACGCGTAGCTGACCTTGCCCGGATTGGCTTTCGCATGCGCGATAAACTCCGCGAGCGTCTTCGCCGGTATGCCGGGATTGATCACCAGCACATTGGCCTGCGCACCGACCAGCGTGATCGGCGTGAAGTCGCGCTCGGCGTCGTAGCCGGTGCGTTTGTAGAGCGCCGCATTGGCGGCGAGGATGCCGGAGTTGGCGAGCAGCAAGGTGTAGCCGTCGGGCGCGGCGCGCGCGACGGTTTCGCCGGCGATGTTGCCGCCCGCGCCGGAGCGGTTCTCGATGATGACCGGCTGGCCGAGCGCCTGTTCGAGTCGCTTGCTGAAGATGCGCGCCATCACGTCGCTCGGGCCGCCGGGCGCGAAGCCGAGCACGAGCGTGACCGGCCGTGTCGGGTAGGCGGATGCGGAATTGGGCAATAGCCCACCGGCGAGCGCGAGGCAGGCGACGAGGCTTGCGACGAAGCGCGTCATTGGCGTTCTCCCGAAAATCGTGCCGGCTTTCTTGAAAGGCGCCGTTGCAACGCCCATCAAAGTGCGCTTTTTCCGGTGTTCCGGCAAGAACCCGGGATTGGGCTGCATCATCTGCCGGCGGTTGCCGGGCCGTTCAGAAGAAACCAGGGAGCAAACCATGAAATTCCAGCAGGCGCTGGCGGCCATCGCCGCCGTCGCAGTGTGCGGCGCAAGTATTGCCGCGCACGCCCAAGCCCCGGCGCAGGACTATCCGTCCAAGACCATCACGCTGGTGGTGCCGTTTCCGCCCGGTGGCGGCAACGACGCCATGGCGCGCATCATGGCCGACCGGCTCAGCGCCGGGCTCGGCAAGACCGTCGTGGTCGAAAACCGCGGCGCCGGTGCCGGCATCGTCGGCACGCGTTCGGTGGTCAAGGCGGCGCCCGACGGCTACACGCTGATGCTCGGCCACACCGGCAGCATCGGCATCAATCCGACGCTCTACCTCAACGCCGGCTTCGATCCGCGCACGGATTTCGCCCCGCTCGGGCTGGTTGCCCAGTTGTCGCTTGTCCTGCTCGTGCATCCGTCGGTGCAGGCGAAAGATGTCGCGGGCCTGATCGCGCTCGCCAAGGCCAATCCGGGCAAGTTCAACTTCGCCTCGTCGGCGTTGGGCACCGGCTCGCACATGTGCGCCGAGATGTTCCGGCACGAGGCCGGCGTCGACATGAATCTCGATTCCCTACAAAGGCACCAGCCAGCTCGTGACCGATCTGGTGGGCGGCCACGTCCAGGCGTCGTTTGCGGCGATCACGCCGTCATTCGGCAACATCAAGGCGGGCAACGTCCGGGCGCTCGCGGTGACGAGCCCGAAGCGATCGTCGCTGTTGCCGGACGTGCCGACGGTGTCGGAGACGGGGCTGCCCGGATTCGACGTGATGCTCAACTACGGTCTGCTGGCGCCCGCCGGCACGCCGAAAGCCATCGTCGACAAGATCAACGAGGCGATGCGGGTCGCGATCGCCAACGATGACGTACGCAAGCGGATCGGCGCCGACGGCGGCGAAGCGGTGTCGAGCACGCCGGAAGAATATGGTGCGATCGTCGATCGCGACATGACGCGCTGGTCGGCGCTGATCAAGAAACTCAACCTGAAGGTCGAATGATGAAGCGCAGCGACAGCCGCATCCTCACCACCCATACCGGCAGCCTGCCGCGGCCGCCCGATCTGGTGGCGCTCCTCAACAAGAAGGAGCTGGGCGAGCCCTATGACCAGGCGGCCTTCGACACGCGCATCGCGCGCGCGATAGCGGAGGTGGTGCGGGCGCAGGCCGAGGCCGGCATCGACGTCGTCGACGACGGCGAGCACAGCAAGGTCAACTGGATGGCCTATGCGCGGGCGCGGCTGTCCGGCCTTGAGGAGATCGACGCGCCGGTGAGCTTCCGCCAGACCACGCGCGACTCCGCCGAATTCGCCGACGCCTATGAGGACATGAAGGTGATGCTGGCGGGGCGCTCGGGCGCCATCGTCGCGAAGCGCACGCTGCGGCCGAAGGCGCAGGTCTGCTCCGGCCCGATCAAATATATCGGGCACGACGAGGTACGCGCCGACATCGAAAACCTCAAGAAGGCGCTCAACGGCGTGAAGGCGGAGGAGGCGTTCGTCACCGCGATCTCGCCGTCTAACCTCGAGCTCTACTACGAGAACCGCTACTACGCCTCCGACGAGGAATATCTCACGGCGCTCGCCGACGCGATGCACGAGGAATACAAGGCGATCGTCGACGGCGGCTTCCTGCTCCAGATCGACGATCCGCGCATGGCGACGCACTACAATCGCGCGCGCGACGCCACGATCGAGGACTGCCGCAAGTTCATCGCGCTGCGGGTCGAGGCGGTGAACCACGCGCTGCGCGGCATTCCGGAAGACCGCGTGCGCTTCCACACCTGCTACAGCGTCAACATCGCGCCGCGCGTGCACGACTTCGAGCTAAGCCATTTCGCCGACCTGATGCTGAAGATCAAGGCGTGCGCGTACTTGATCGAGGGCGCGAACCCGCGCCACGAGCACGAATGGCAGGTCTGGCAGGAGGTGAAGCTGCCCGACGACAAGATCCTGGTGCCCGGCGTGGTGTCGCATTGCATCCACCTGGTCGAGCATCCGGAACTGGTCGCGCAGCGCATCGAGCGCTTCGCGGCGGTGGTCGGGCGCGAGCGCGTCATCGCCGGCACCGATTGCGGCTTCGGCACCTCCGGCGCCGGCGACGAGGTGCATCCCGACGTCGCCTGGGCGAAGCTCCGCGCCATGGTCGAAGGCGCGAAGATCGCCAGCAAGCGGCTGTGGGGACGGTGAGGGAAGTCTAGCGTGCCACGAGCACGGTCGGCGCGCTCACGTTCTGCTCAACGCGAGCGCATCGGCGACGATCTTGTTGTGGTCGAACGCCAACGCTTCGCCTTCCCAGTTCGCGACGAACGCGGCCTGCGCGGCGTCGTCGCCGGCCTGCGGGACGAAGTGCGAGACGCGAACGAGATACGCAATGCTGACCATGTGCCCGCGAGGGTCTCTGCCGGGGTCCGAGTACACGCCGACCAGCGACAGCGCGACGGCGTGCAGCCCGGTCTCTTCGGCGAGCTCCCGCGCCGCAGCCTGCTCGGTTGTCTCTCCGTACTCAACGAAGCCGCCGGGCAGGGCGTATTGGCCCTGAAACGGCGGGTTCTTGCGTCGAATGAGCAGCAGCCGTCCTTGCGGATCGAACACCACGCAATCGGCGGCAAGGGCGGGCTGGCGATACTCCATCGCGATGTCTCTCGACCCTTCAGGCGGCTACTTCGCCGCTACCGCGGCCACGACGTCGACCTCGAACATCATGCCGGGCCGTGCGAGCTGCACGACATTGAGCAGCGTGTGCGGTGGCAACGGCCGGCCCTTGAACACTTCGGTGCGGCACGAGCGCATCTCGTCGCGATAGCGGATGTCGGTGACATAGCTCGTCGCCTTGACGATGTCGGAGACGGTCGCGCCATGCTCCGCGAGCAGCTTGCCGACCTTCTCCCACGCGAACCGGCATTGCGCGAGGAAGTCGTCCTTGTGGCGGATCGAGCCGTCGTCCGTCGTCCTCCGACCCGATGCCGGCGAGGTAGATCGTCTTTGCCGGCCCGGTGACGGTCACGACTTCCGAGAAGGCGCCCGTGGCGAACTTGCTGTAGTTGAAGTTCTTCTTTTCGAAGGTCTGGGCGCTGGCGGCGCTGGCGGACATCAGCAACAGGACGACGGCGATCACGCGTTGCATGGGGCTCTCCGTGAGATGGACTGCACGGCATCACGATAGCGGCCCGGCCGCACGCGGGAAGAACGCAGCATGAGCAGCCGGTGCTGAAGTTAGTGCACTCGTTGGGCTTTGACTTGGGGTATCGGTAGCCTCGGGCGCAAAGCCCGTTGCCAACGGACCTCCCATCATCCATTTAGTTGGCAAGCGGTCCCGTAGCTCAGCTGGATAGAGCACCGGTTTCCTAAACCGGGGGTCGCAGGTTCAAGTCCTGCCGGGATCGCCACTGAAGGTGGGGCGGAAATCTCATGGACTACGTCTGGAGGGTGCTCGTGCTGGTTCCGGCCACGAGCCCCATCAGCCTGGCGATCTTCTTGGTGGCAGCCTTGATTTCCTCCGGGTTTTTCCGAAGCGCTGGCTCCGGCATTGGCCTCTATTTCTACGCCGCGGTGACGGCGCTGATCATCGTGCCGTACATTCTGTTCGTGCTCTACGTGTTCCTGATGGCCGCTCCGCTCTGGACGTTCTCGGAAGCCGTTGGGATGATGACCGTGAGCTTGCTGATCAGTCCGCTTGGACTTGGTTGGCTCGTCGGGATGGCGCTTGGCGGGACGGTGCGCGCCGTCAGGAAGCCGCCCGAAGATTAGGATTTGATCACACCCCTCGCGCCGCGGGCGGGTTTAGTTGTACAATTGTATTCAGGGTTGGAGGGCTTACGCGGCATCTCGATTGATGCCTGCACGTTCGAGAACGGAGCCCGCCATGAAAGTCAAAGATGCGATGCACAAGGGCGTCGATTGGGTGAGCCCGGATACACCCATCATTGAAATCGCGAAACTCATGCGTGATCACGATATCGGCGCCGTGCCGATTGGGGAGAACGATCGCCTGGTCGGAATGGTGACCGACCGCGATATCGTCTGCAAAGGTTTGGCAGGTGCCTTCGATACGGGGCGTGCGACCGCGCGCGACGTGATGACCGAGGGCATCCATTGCTGCCACGAGGACGACGACCTCAATAAGGCCGTGCGTCATATGGAGACCCTCAAGATCCGTCGGCTGCCGGTGATCAACAAAAACAAGCGAATGGTCGGCATTCTCAGTCTGGGTGACGTCAGCCATTCGGCACCGGACCCACTCCTGTCGGAAGTCGTGAAGAGAGTTTCGGACCATCATTGAACCACAAGCATACCCGCTCGCCCGGTGGCGACGTTCACCGGGCGCGCGCGAAGCGGCCACAGCCACGACGTGCCGGCAGGGCCGGTTTGCGTCCAGGACAGTTCACGCGGGTGGATTCTGCCGGGGCGCCTGTTACTGTGCGGCCGAATCTTACCGCCGCTGTCGCACTCTCGCCCCTCAAGCCGCTCATCCACCAAAACAAGAATGGAATTCCTCTTCACGCCGGAGATCGGTCCGCTCCTGTTCGCCGGCCTTTCCCTCGCATCGTTCGTCTCCGGCTTCATCGGCGTCTTCACCGGCGCCGCGGGCGGCGTGCTGCTGCTCGCGCTGATGGCGATGGTGATGCCGCC
The DNA here is from genome assembly GCA_963850705.1 of uncultured Alphaproteobacteria bacterium. Lineage (GTDB taxonomy): Bacteria > Pseudomonadota > Alphaproteobacteria > Rhizobiales > Xanthobacteraceae > VAZQ01. Next base: position 25,906 of record CAWKMR010000033.1, read on the forward strand.
GGCCGCGCTGATCCCGGTGCACACCGTGGTGATGCTCGGCACCGGCGCGGCGCGCACCATGATCATGTGGCGCCACGTCATGCGCGGCACGCTGGTGCCGTTCATCATCGGCTCGGTGATCGGCGCCGCCGTTGGCGCCAAGGTGTTCGTCGCGCTGCCGCTCACCTGGTTGTATGCGATACTCGGCGGCTTCGTCCTGCTGGTGACCTGGATGCCCAAGCTCGGACGTTTCGGCGCCGAGGGCGGGCGCTTCGCGTTCCTCGGTTTCGGAACGACCTTCCTCGGCATATTCGTGAGCGCGACCGGCACACTCTTGGCGCCGTTTGTGGCAAGCCACGCGCCCAACCGCTACAACCACGCCGCCACGCTTGGCGCGCTGATGTTGATCTCGCACATCTCGAAGATCATCGCCTTCGGCTTCATCGGCTTTGCGATCGGCAGCTTCGTGCCGCTGATGGCGGCGATGGTGCTCGCCGGCGCGGCCGGCAACTGGCTCGGCGAGGTCGCGCTCGACTACACCAGCGAGGGCCGCTTTCGGCTGATCCTGCAGCTCGTGCTCACGGCGCTCGGGCTGCGGCTGATCTGGATGGCGGTGCCGGAGCTCGGGTGGTTTTGACCGCGCTTTCGGTCAAGCTGATCGTGCCGGGGCTCGGCCTAGCGCCGAGAGGTCGGACCATCGAGGGGATTTCGCAGCGTCGAAGCTGAATTCCCGACACCGCTCCTCTTCCGGAAGACGAAGCGAGAGTGCCGCGGTGTCCCTCACAACCCCGGTACGTTGTAGCGCGAGAAATCGTGGCCTTCCTTCACCATAAATTCGAGCAGGAACGGTGAGCCCTTCTCGGTGGCCGTCACCGCTTCCTTGATCGCGCCGACGATGTTCGCGGGCTTCTCTACCCGCATCGCCGGCACGTTCAGGCCTTCGGCGACCTTGGTGTAGTTGCCGCCGACCGTCATGGTGCCGTATTTCTTGTCCGAGATCGGCAGCACGTCGCGCTCTGCGCCCATGACGCCGTTGTTGAACACGATGGTGAGGATCGCGATCTTGTTGCGCGAGGCGGTCTCGATATCCATGCCGGTCATGCCGAACGAGGCGTCGCCCATCACGTTGACGCAGAGCTTCTTCGGCTCCGCAAGCTTCGCGCCGATGGTGATGCCGAGGCCGTAGCCGAGCTGCGTGGACTTGCCCCAGCCCATGTAGGAGCCGGCCTTGGTCGTCTCCCAGAACGGCAGCAGTTGCTCGCGCGGCGAGCCGGAGTCGTGGGTGATGATGACGTTGTCGCGATCCATCGTCCGCATCAGATCGCGGATCACGCGGTACTGGTTCATCGGCGTCTCGTCGGAATCGAGATGCTTCGCCCATTCCGCGAGCCACGCCTTCTTCACCGACGCGATCTCTTCCTTCAGCGAGGCGAGCGCATTGCCGCCGCGGGCGGCGCCCTTCTGCTTCTCGACCTCGGCGATCAGCGCTTCGATCACGAGGGCGGCGTCGCCGACCACCGAGAGCGTGGCGCGGCACTCCTTGTTGATGTCGCTCGGATCGTTGGTGGAGTGGATGACGGTCTTGCCGGGCGGCATGTTGGGGCCGAAGTTGGTTTTGGTCACGCTCGATCCGATCGCCATCACCACGTCGGCCTTGGCCATGAACTCGGCATACATCTTCGAGCGCGAGCGGGTCGAGCCGCCGAGCGCGAGCGGATGCGAGTCCGGGATCGCGCTCTTGCCGGGATTGGTCGCGACCACCGGCGCGGGGATGAGCTCCGCGAGCGCCGCGAGCAGATCGCCGGCCTCGGCATAGTGGATGCCTTGGCCCGCCCACAGCAGCGGGTTCTTGGCCGCGAGCAGCATGCGCGCGGCTTCCTTGATCGCGGCGGGATCGGGCGCGGCGCGCTGCACCGGCACCGGTATGTAGTCGATCTCGCCCTTGAACTCGGTCTCGAAAATCTCGTTCGGCACCTCGACCATCACCGGGCCGCCCTTGCCGCTGCGCAGCGCCTGATAGGCGCGGCGCATCAGGTCCGGCAACTCCTGCACGTTGTGCGCCAGCGCCGACCACTTGGTCACCGGCCGGTAGACGTCGGAGGCGCGGAACGTCGGCTTCACATACTGCTTCGACAGCGGCAGCCCGGCCGGGATCATCAGCATCGGCACGTTCTCGGTGTAGGCCTGCGCGACGCCCGGGAACGCGTTCTCGATGCCGGGGCCGGCCTGCGCGGCGAACACGCCGTTCTTCTTGCCGCGCTTGATGCGGCTGTAGCCGTCGGCGAGGCCGACGCCGACGCGCTCCTGCCGGCAGAAGATCGGGCGGATGTTGAGAGCGGCGCAGCTCTCGATCAGCGGATTGCGCGGATAGGCGGACAAAAAGTCCGTGCCTTCGCGGCGAAGGATTTCAGCGACCACGTCTGCGCCGTTCATGAGGTTTCCTTGTTGGATTGGGTACCGTTGGATTGGATACCAAGTATACGGGCGAAACGTGGAACCGCGAAACAGCCTTGACGGACGCCTCACCTTCACCATGGTGGGGCACTCCCACGACAAAAAAGGCTGCTGCAACGATGTGCTTCTCCGCCACGGCCAGCTTCACCGCGGCGGCGATCGCCGGAACTATCGGCGCCGTCACCCTATCGAAGGCGGCTCGGCACCACGACCGCGCCCTGCTGCCGATTGCCGCATTCCCGGCGCTGTTCGCAGCGCAGCAGGCAGTCGAAGGCCTGCTGTGGCTCGACCTCGCACAGCCCGAGCCCGGCACATGCCGTCCCATCCTGGTGCATGCCTTCCTCGGCTATGCAGAGGTGTTCTGGCCGATGTTTGCGCCGCTCGCCGCGTGGCTGATCGAGCCGGTGCAGTGGCGCCGGCGGCTCATTGGGATTTGTTTTGCAATTGGCGCCGCGCTCGCGGCCTACCTGCTTTGGAAGATGATCGCGAATCCCTACACCGTCTCAGCCGCCACCGGGCACATCGTCTACAAGAACGGCATGGCCTATCCGCGCGGCATCGAGATTCCCTACGTGCTTGCGACGACGATCTCGCTGCTGCTGTCGTCGCACCGCATGATCCGGCTGATGGCGGCCGTCATTCTGGGCGGCTTCGCGCTTGCTTGGTGGTCCTACCATCAGTCCTACATTTCGGTCTGGTGCTTCTTCGCCGCGGTATCGAGCATTCTGGTCTACCTGTTCGTGCGCCAGGAGGCGCAGTCCAGCCCGGGGAGAGCATGATGATCCGCACGCCCGTCTGTGACCTGATGGAGATCGATCATCCGATTGCGCTCGGCGGCATGGGCTCGGTCTATTCGCCCGACCTTGTCGCCGCGGTGTCGAATGCCGGCGGCCTTGGCGCGATGGGCTGTCACTACCTGGACTCCGGAACAGATCCGCGCCGGCACGGCGGCGCTGCGCGAGCGCACCAACAAGCCGTTCGCGCTCAACTTCCTTCTCTTCGACATTGTCGAGGAGCGGTTCGCTGCGGCGCTTGCCTTGCGTCCGAAGGCGATGGCGTTTGCCTGGCCGCGGCCCGAGCAGGATTTGAAGCCCTATGTCGACCGCGCGCACGACGCCGGCTGCAAGGTCACGTTCATGGCCAATGGCGTGCCGGAAGCGGTGAAGGCGGCCGAGGCAGGCGCCGACGTCATCATCGCGCAGGGCACCGAAGGCGGCGGCCATGTCGGATGGGTGGCGAGCATGGTGCTCACGCCGATGGTGGTCGATGCGGTCGCGCCGATTCCGGTGCTGACCGCGGGCGGTGTCGCCGATGGGCGCGGACTTGCGGCCGCGATCGCGCTCGGCGCCGACGGGGTGCTGCTGGGCACGCGTTTCCTCGCGAGTGTCGAGTCGCCGCTGCATCAAAACTTCAAACAGGCGATCGTCGACAGCGACGGCCACGACACCGCGCTGTCGGAGATACCCGATATCGCGGCGGGAAAGGTCTGGCCGGGCGCGATGTCGCGCTCGCGGCGCAACCGCTTCATCGAGCGCTGGGCCGGCCGCGAATGGCTGTTGCGCTCCCAGCAGGCGGAGGCGCTGGCCGCGATCCAGGCGGCCCGCAAGGCCGGCGACGTCAACGAGGCGCCGCTGTCGATGGGCCAGGACGCCGGGCTGATCAACGACGTCCCGGCGGCGGGCGAGATCGTGCGGCGCATCGCCGAGGAGGCGGCGGTAATCCTGTCGCAGCGCCTGCCCAAGGTGATGCAGAATTAGCGCCGCAGGTTGATTTTGGAATCGTTCAAAGCTCACGCAGTTGTTGGGTTCGCGCTCTTGGGCGTGCGAGGGAAAGTCTCTATATGAGGTCCTTGTTGATATCGGGAGAATTATTGCATGTCGTTGTCATCACCCGTTGCCGCCCCTGTCGAAGCCGATCCGCGCACGCCGCAGCGCGTGCGTCACCAGCCGCGCCGGCGCGAACTTAACGTGCTGCGCGTGGAGAAGATTGCGGCACACATGATCCGCGTGACGCTCGGTGGCGACCTCGATGGCTTTACCAGCCTCGGCTTCGACGATCACGTGAAGCTGTTCTTTCCGACCGGCAAGGTCGGCGCCGACGGCGAGCCGGAATTTGAATCGCGCGACTACACGCCGCGCCGCTACGATCCGCAAGCCAAGACTCTCGACGTCGAATTCGTGCTGCACGATGCCGGACCGGCGACGCGCTGGGCGGAACAGGCGAAGGCAGGACAGACGCTGCGCATCGGCGGACCGCGCGGTTCATTCATCATCCCGACGACGTTCGACTGGCACCTTCTGATTGGCGACGACACCGGCGTGCCGGCAATCGCGCGGCGGCTAGAGGAATTGCCGGCCGGTTCGCGTGCCGTGGTGCTGGCGGAAGTCGACAACATCGCCGATCAGGTGACGTTTCAAGAGCGCGGCGGATGTGTCGGTCACCTGGGTGCATCGCAACGGCGCCCAGCCCGGCGCCACCGACGTGCTGGCACGTGCGCTGAAGTCACTGAAGCTGCCGCAAGGCGACTACTACGCGTGGGTCGCCTGCGAGTCGCTCACCGCCAAGGCGCTGCGCGCCCAGCTCATCGCCGATCACGGCGCCAATCCGAAATGGATGCGCGCGGCGGGCTACTGGCGCCGTGGCGCCGTCGCCATTCACGAGAACCATAACGATTGATGGCTTGGCACCTTGCCGAAACTCGTAGGGTGGGCAAAGGCGCGAAGCGCCGTGCCCACGCGCGTACTCGACTGAAGAAAAACGTGGGCACGCGTCGCCCGCCTTCGCGGGCTGGCTTTGCCCACCCTACGAGCGCTGCGGTGATATCGATTATTTGAACTTCATCCGGAAATCGCGGCTCAGCAATTCCTGCAGCCATGCGATCGACGCGGCGTCCATCTTGCCGATTGCGGCGATGTTGGCTTCGAGTTTCTCGCCGACGTTGAAGCCGTAGCCTTCGAGCACCGTCTCGGCGCTCTTCATATATTCGGGATCCTTGATCATCGCTTCGACAGCGCGCTTGAGCGCCGCGCGGGCCTCGGGCGGCGCGTCGCTGTGCATCATCATGATCTTGCCGCCGTTGCCGATCGCACGCGCGACCGCCTTGTATGAGTCCCAGGCCGGTCCCGACGGGTTCTCGCCGTGCACAATGCGATAGGCTTCGCCGACAGAGGGCACGTCCGGCGCCGCCGGATCGCGCACGAGCTCATCGCCGTCCATGAAGCCTTGCGCGAACAGTGGGATCGCCTGGCCATCCTTCACCGCCGGCCGCACGCTTTGTTCGAAGATCGGCGTCGCCTGCGAGTTGAGATTGATCTCGTTGCGCAACAGCGCAAGGCGGACGTCGGCCTTGCCGGGATAGCCGGTGATCGATTTGAAATTCGCCTTGAGAACCGACAGCCCGAGCACCGCGTCGATGGTGGAGATCACTTCGGGCACGCCGAGGATCAGCGGCTCGCGCGGATTGAGCAGATCTTTGGTCGACTTGAAGCCGGTCTGCGGTGAGGCGTAGGTGACGCGCCCCATCGGCGTCGCGACCAGCGCCTGCAGATCGCCGATCTTTGCGCGCGCGCCGTCGAGGCCGAGCAGCAGCCGCACCAGCAACTGCCCGGTGCCGCTCAGCACCGTGGTGCCGTCGCGCGGCACCCGGTTGGCATAGTTGTTCATCGCGATGACGCTGCCGGCGCCGGGCTGGTTCTGCACCACGACGGTTGGCTTGCCCTCGACATGGCGTGCCAGCCCGTCGGCGATCACCCGGGCGAACAGGTCGCTGCCGCCGCCGGGCGGAAAGCCGACCAGGACCTTGAGCTGCTTGCCCTGGAAGAACGGCGTTTGTGCCGCCACGGGGGTGGCGGCGAGCGCGAGCAGCAGCGCTGCAGCGGCTGTGCGAGCGTACATGCGCGCTCCTACTCGGCGGCGACCAGCGACTCTTGCTTAGCCTGCTGTTCGGCGAAAACGGGCAGGCCGACGAGCAGCACTTCCATCCCTTCGTCGGACGCGAGCTCAAAATCCTCGCGGCCCGAGAAGGCGGAATACTTGCGCAGCGCCTGGCCGTTGACGGTGCCGCCGCCGTTCAAGACAAATCCGATCTGGATGCCGCCGCGCGACAACTGTACCCCACGTGCGCCGGGCTCGATCTTGACCATCGAGAACTGCAGGCTGCGCTCGGAGAAGCTGCAGAGATTTTTCCTGGCAACGCCCGCCTCGTCCTCCACCGCCTCCCAATCGAAGTTTTCCGGCTTCATCAGGATCGGCTCGCCATAGCGCGGCTTCGGATAGACGAGCTTGCGCTTGTTGACGTGCTCCCAGACGGCCTCGTAGGCGTCCTGGTTGCGCTTCTCGCCCGGCGCGAGCTGGCCGACGCGCTTGAAGATGCCCTTCTCGAAGGTGCCGAACTCTTTCATCTCGTCCATCGCCTTCTGCACCCGCGCCGAGCTGATGAAGCCGGAGCGGCTGGCGCCGCCGAATTGCAGGGTGAGACTCAGCCGTTCGGTGTTGCTTTGCTCGGGGCCGTAGGGCGTGCCTTCCGGGAAGTAGGCGATTTCGCCGGGCGCGATCCACTTGCCCTCGCCGTAGTTCTGCTTGCCGGGGCCTTCCAGGCACACGCGGATCTGATCGAAATTGTGCTTGTGGCGCGGCACGTCGACCTCGCCCTGCTGGCGCACGAAGTAGACACGGAAGTTGTCGAGCGCGCCATCCTCGCCCGTCAGCAGCGTTTTGAATTGGCGCTCCTTACCGGTCCGTGTGCTGGCGATCTGCGTCGAGTCTTCGGCATGGGCAACTTGCATGGTTGCATTCTCCTTCTTGACCGCTCCGGTCTCCTGCGCGCCGGGAGGGAACTTTAGCAGGCTGCTGAAAATCTCTCCATCGGCATTCCGCGAGGGTGGCAGCGCCGATGGCCGCTATGTTATCCTGCTGGCAGCGCGTTCAGGACGCGTCCCGTCCACGGAAAGGGAACCTCCCGCCTGATCTCTGCAAGGTCTCTCAGCGACGACCCTCTTTCCGCCCGTCTCGTGGACACCGGGCATGACGTGAAAGAAGGTCAGTCATGACGGAAACCTCCCGCAAGCCGGACGTGCAACGCTTTGTCGAGCCGTTGCCGCCAAAACCCAATCTCGACAAGCAGCGAAAGCTCGCCAAGACGCTGGCGCTCGACTACTGGCGCGGCGACGCAGACGCGGCGGCGCGTGTCCACGCGTTGCACCCAAAGCCGCCCACGCCTGACAAGTTCACGCTCGCCGATGCCCAACTGGTGATCGCCCGCGGTTACGGCTTCGAGAGTTGGGCCAGGCTCAAGCACAAGATCAACTCGCTCACCAAATCTCCGATGGAGCTTTTCGGCGCCGCCGTCAGGGACGGCGCTATCGAGGACGTGCGTGCGCTTCTCGGCGCTCATCCCGAACTCGCCGCGCGCATCAACGATCCGCTGTTCGATTTCAAGCAGCCTGCGATCCAGATCGCGCACGGCAATCTTGCGATGCTCGATCTCCTGATCGCGCATGGCGCCGACATCAATGCAAAATCAACCTGGGAAATGGGTGGGTTCGGCATCCTGGAGACAGCAACGCCGGAACAGTTTCCTGCGTTACTTGAGCGCGGCGCCACAGTCGACGTTTTCGCAGCCGCTAAGTTCGACATGGCCGACCGGCTGCGCGCCTTCCTTAAGTCCGATCCGTCGCTGGTGAATGCCAAGGGCGGCGACGGCAAGCGGCCGCTGCACTATGCGGCCAGTGTCGAGATCGCCGAGCTCCTGCTCGATCGCGGCGCCGAGATCGATGCGCTCGACGACGATCATGCTTCGACACCGGCGCAATATCTCGTCAGCGACCATCCCGAGGTCGCCCGGTTCCTGCTGGCGCGCGGTGCGCGCTCGGACATTCTGCTCGCGGCGGCGCTCGGCGACCTCGATCGGGTCCGCCGGCGTCTTGATGAGGACGCAAGTGCGATCCGGATACGGGTGAGCCAAGACTGGTTCCCGATGATCGACACCGCCAAGAACGGCGGGCACATCTACCAGTGGACGCTCGGCTTCTACGTTTCGGCGTTCGATGTGGCGCGCAAGCGCGGCCACCAGGACGGTGCTCGATCTGCTGCTGGAGCGCGCGGGTCCGCTCGACCGCGTACTTGACGCGCTGTGGAACGGTGACGTCGCGACGGCGGACGCGATCCTTGCGGCGTCACCTGAAGCTCGTCGAACAGGCGCCGAGCAATGCGACGCGGCTGGTCGCCGACGCCGCCCGCAACAACAAGACCGCGGCCGTCGAGGCCATGCTCGATCGTGGCTTCCCGGTGACGGCCACGTCGCAGCACGGGGCCATGCCGCTGCATTGGGCCGCCTGGCACGGCAATCCTGACATGGTGCGCGCGGTGCTCAGGCATCATCCGCCGCTCGACGCGCGCGACCGCGATCATGACGGGACCGCCATGGGCTGGCTCATCCATGGCGCGATCGGCGGTTGGAAAGGGATTTCCACCGGGCAGCACGACCAATGCGCGCCGCTGCTGTTGGAAGCCGGCCTGACCGTTGACGAGGCGGAGCTCCCGACCGGGCACGACGCGCTCGACCGGGTGCTGCGCGAGTGGTTCGTGAAACGTAGCGGGTAGGCCGCGAGGCTACTTCGCCGGCGCCAACTCGCGCGCGGGCTTCGCCGGCGCCGGATCGCGCAGTCCGAGGATGCGCCGCGCGTTGTCGTAGAACAGCTTCTGCTTGTCCTGCGGAGAGAGCTTGAGCTCGTCGATCAGCTTGAGCGCCTGCGCCGGCTCCCAGCACGGATAGTCGGTGCCGTACATCACGTTGTCGATGCCGTAATACTCGATCGCGAATTTCATTCCCGCCGCGTGCGGCGACACGGTGTCGGTGTACATGCGCTTGAGATAGGTGCTCGCCGGTTTCGGCAGCTTCGCCTTCGGCGTGTTCTTGTCCATGCGGCCGGACTGGTAGGGCAGGGCGCCGCCGGTGTGCGACATCACCACCTTCAGCTTCGGATGCCGCTCCATCATGCCGGAGAGCACGAGCCGCATCGCCGCGACGCTGACCTCGATCACCCGCCCGAGGCTCAGATGCAGCGAGCCGTCATAGCCCGTGAGCGCATCCGCGAACACCGCGTCGGTCGGATGCAGGAACAGCGGAATGCCGAGTTCCTCGACGCGCGCATAGAACGGCTCGAGCCGCTCGGAGTCGATGCGCGGATCGGCGCCGATCGAGCCCGGCATGTTGACGCCCATCAGGCCGAGCCGGCCGACGGCGTCGTCGAGCACCTCAATCGCAATTCTCGTGTCGACGAGCGGCACCGCCGCGCTCGCCCAGAGCCGGCCGGGATATTTCTTCTGCGCACCCGCCATCTCTTCGTTCCAGTGGGTGGCGGCCTCGCGGCCTTCCTCGCCCGGCAGGTCGGAGAAGAACACCGAGAACGGGCCGATGGAGCAGACGACGTCCACCTGGTGGCCGAGCCCGTCCATGTGCTCGAGCTGCTTGTCGAGGTCGAACCACTCGGTCCAGCTACTGAGGATGTAGTCGACGCCGTCCTGGCGCAGATAGGTGTAGCCGCCGCGGTCGTTGGGCTGCGCGTAGGGGAAGGTCTTGCGCTTGCAGAAGCGCTCGGACACCGAGCGCGGCCACCAGTGGAAGTGCGAATCGATGATGTGCATGCAGGAAAATCCCCAGGCGCAAACGATGGTTCCACTCTAGCGCGCTTGCCACATTGCTGCCACCCGGCCTGCTGGCGTTCCCCGAAAGTTCCATCCTAAACCCCGGAAATGCCCGTTAACCGGGCACTAAGGTTGACCCGAGATTGGGGAAGTGCCTCCAATTGCAGCGGTCCGCGCGCCTCATTCCTGCCCCCCTCGGGCACCACTCTGGGGGCGGATCGGGGGTTACCCAGAAGTATGCGAGCGTCCTTCGCCGCGCAAACGGCTGATCGGATGTCTAGCTCCGTCACGTATTTTGCGTGGGGGCTGGCGGGTGCATTCTTTACCCTCGTGGCACTGCCACTGGCGGCATCCTCGCCTTACCCAACGCCCAAGCGTCCGGACTGGACCGTTCCGCAAGCGCGGGTGGAGTCCGGGTTCGCGTTGGCGTCCGCCTCGTCGATATCGGTGCCGTCAGGCGAGATCGTCCAGTTGGTGACGACGGTGAAGACGCTGTCGATCCGGCGGCCGATCGGTGATGCACCTGAGGAGCCGGAAGCCGATCGATCGATCGTGACCGCAAGTCTCGGTGGCGCTCTGGCGCGCGAGCCGGCGTACGAGCCGCGCGGGGCAACGAACTCTCCGGCAAATGACAATGGGGCCGCGACGCCGCAGGAGCGCGGCAATGCTGCCACCAGGGAAATCGACGACTATCTCTGGGAGGTCTATCTGCGCCAGCCGGCCAAGCGCGACCGCGGCGGCGACTTCAGCTGGAAGGATCCTGCTGCTGCCAAGCGCATGGGCAAGACGATGCAGGCTTACGTGGTTATCGGCATGGATGCCGATTTTCGCGAGCTCGTCTACCACGCCGGCAAGGCGATGGACGCGGCCGGGATCGAATGGACGATCGTGAGCGGCTTCCGCGACGATTGGCGGCAGAGCATCGCCTCCGGCATCAAGGCGCGCACGGGTTTCTCGCGGCATGGCGGTTCGGTCGCGGTCGGCGGCTACGGCCACGGCCGTGCGGTCGACATCGGGCATGTCGATCGCGAGCGTAACGACGACGTGTGGCGCTGGATCGACAACAACGGTGGGAAGTACGGCTTGCACCGTCCGCATCGGAGTTTCGATCCGCCGCATGTCGAGTCGCGCGTCGACTGGCGCCGGCTGGCGTCCAACCTGCGCCGCGAGCGCACCGGTGCCGCCGCCGTCGCCGAGGCGGAGACGCGTGACACGGTCGAGGAAACGCGTTCTGTCGGCAGACGGAAAGTACGCAACGCGCGCGTTGCCCAGGCGGGCAATGGCCGCTCGGCGCGCGGCCGTCGGCGCAACTGATCCACCCATCGCGGGCGTTCTCTATTCCGCCGCCACCAGCGCTTTCATCCGCACATGCTGCTTCCATCGTCGCGGCGAACGACGCGCCGGCGGGCGCCTTGTAGCGCGCCGAGCGCACGCGCCAGCTCTTGGGATCGGCGCCGGGCAGCGGCTTGCCGGCGGCGTGGTCCTTGAGCGTCTGCAACAGCAGGCGGCGGATCTTCACGATCGCGGTGTCGCTGATGCCGAGATGCTCCAGCGTGCGGTCGGCGATCGGCCCCATCGATTCCTGGATCGCGCAGTCCTGGATGCCGAGCCCCTTCATGCCGGTGAACGAGCCGCCGCTGCGCCTGCAATTCGCGGTCGATCAGGTAGTCGTTGTCCTTGTTCTGGATGGCGCGGTCGGTGCCGGGGATGTTCTCGGTGTGGATGCCGTTGTGCGCCTTGGAGCGCGCGAGGTCGGCGTCGGTCAGCGGCCGCTCGGCGTTGAAGTCGACGCTGTAGAGCATGGTGTTCTCGTCGTCGATCGGCGCCCAGACATGCGCCGCCATCGGGTTCGAGGCGATGATCTTGTGGAACGGCATCAGCATGACGTTCGCGGTCCAGAACACGCCTTCGTCCGTCCGCGCCATGTCGCGGCCGGAGCCGGCGACGAAGCCGAAGTCGGTCGGCACCACCTCGTAGCGCGTCGGCACCACGCGCATCTCGCTATGCGCCGATGCCGCCGTGCAGGAAGGAGAGGTGGCTGGTGTCGAAGCCGCCTTCGAGCCCCTGCAGCCAGTTGCATTCCTGGATGTGGCGGGTGGCGTAGCGGTGCGTCTCCGGAATCAGCGTCCATTCGAGATCGGGGAATTCCGGCTTGTGCTCGGCCGGACCCATATAGGCCCAGATCAGCCCGCCGCGCTCGACGCACGGATAGGCCTTGGCCTTGACGCGCGCCTGCAGATTGTAGTCGCGCGGCTCGCTCGGCAGGTCGACGCAGTTGCCGTCGACGTCGAACTTCCAGCCGTGATAGACGCAGCGCAGCCCGCACTCCTCGTTGCGGCCGAAGAACAGCGACGCGGTGCGGTGCGGGCAGCGCTCGTCGAGCAGGCCGACGCGGCCCTTGCTGTCGCGGAACATCACCAGCCGCTCGCCCATCAGCTTCACGCGCACCGGCGGGCCGTCGGGCTTGGCGACCTGATGCGCGAAGCCCGCCGGAATCCAGTAGCGGCGCATCAACTCGCCCATCGGCGTGCCGGGCCCGACGCGGGTCAGTCGGTCGTTGTCTTCGCGGGTCAGCATGGTCCACCTCAATCCATCGATATGCCGCTCGCCTTGATCGGCGCGGCCCATCGGTCGATCTCGCTCTTGAGGAATGCGGCAAGATATTGCGGCGTCGTGCGCTCGTCCGACACCACTGACGAGCCGCTCTCCAGAATGCGCTCGCGCACGGCCGGCGTGTGGATCGACTGCAGCGCCGCCTTGTTGAGCGTCTGCACGATCCCGTCGGGCGCGCCCTTGGGAAGGAACAGCGCCGTCCAGGCATAGGCCTGCACGTCGATGCCCTGCTCGAACGCGGTCGGGAGGTCCGGCATGATCGGCGAGCGCTCCTTGGACAGGTTCGCGATCCCCTTGATATTGCCGGCCCGGATCTGCGGCTCGCGACGACACGAGCTGTTCGCACATGTAGTCGAGGCGGCCGGCGAGCAGATCCTGGGTCGCCAGGGCCGATCCGCGATAGGGCACGTGGGTGACTTTGATCCCGACGATGTGGTTGAGCACCACGCAGCCGACATGCGAGGACGATCCGGCGCCGCCGCGAACCGAATTGCATCTTTGCCTGATGCGCTTTCGCGTAGGCGACGAACTCCCGCAGATTGTTCGGCTGCAGATCCTTGCGCATGACGAGCGTGACCGGCGTCTCGGCGATCAGCGCGACGCGGGGTGAAGTCGGCCACTGCGTCGTAGCGCGGCTTCTTGTAGAGCGACTGATTGTGCGCATGCGTGCCGACACTGCCGATCCCCATGGTGTAGCCGTCAGGCGCTGCATCGGCGACGCGCTTGGAGCCGTTCATGCCGCCGGCGCCGCCGATGTTCTCGATCACGATCTGCTGGCCGAGGATTTCGCTCATGCGCTGCGCCATCAGGCGGCCGAGCACGTCCTGCGCGCCGCCGGCGGCAAAGGGAATGACCATGGTGATCGGCCGCGCCGGAAAGGTCTGCGCGGCGGCCGGCGCGGTCGCGGCGATCAACACGGCGGCGGCGATCAAGCACTGGCCCGGTCTTGCACATGCCTCTGGCTTCCAGCGTCGCTTCCTCTGCGTGGTCGAACGCGCTCAATCAAGTCTTCAGGATACCCTTGAGCCGCGCCACTGTCGCGTCGGGAGTGTCGAGAATCTGGCCGGCGAGCTTCTGCTGCACCTGCCAAGGCACCGGGTTGACCGGCAGGCTGCGCTTGCCGGCGTCGGCGAGAAAGGCGGGATCGGCCATGGTCTTGGCGTAGGCCTCGCGCAATGCGGCGAGGCGATCCGGAGGGATATCGCCGAAGGCGATCCAGGAGCGGCCGAGCGCCGCAGGGCCGGCGAGCAGCCGGACCAGCGACGAAGTCGTCGTCGGATTTCACCAGCTCGGCCAGCGCGGGCACGTTCGGGAGTTCGCGGCTCGCGCTCCATGGCGACCGTCACAAGATTGCTGATCAGGTTCTTGTCGACCCATTCCCGCTTGGTCGCGGTGATCGTCGGCCACGAAGCGGCCTGGCCGTGAATCTCGCCGCGTTCCATCGCGAGGTTGATGAGGTTGATGCCGCCGTAGCCGACCACCGGCTTGAACTTGGTGCCCAGCAGCGCATTGAGCGTGACCGGGACGATATAGGTCTGGCCCGATCTCCCGCTCGCTCCCATCAGCACCTCGCGCTGCTTTGCGTCTTCCAGCGTGTGGATGCCGCTTGCTCTCCAGACGCTGACGGTGGTGCGTGTGACGTCGGCGCCGCCGAGGTAGTGCACCTTGCGTGCGTCGTATTTGACCGCCGCGATTCCGATGCGCGCGTTGAAGATCAGATCCTGCAGCGGATGGCCGATGACGGTGCCGTCCTTCGGCGCGACATTGTGCAGGTAGTTGGGCGCGAGATTGCCGCCGGCGCCCGCCATGTGCTGGATGACGATATTGGGATTGCCGGGCACGTGCCGCCTGAAGTGCTGGACCAGGAGCTGCGCGTAGGTTCCGTGCGCGCCGCCGGCTTCGCCGGCGCTGACCAGCGTGATGGTCTTGTCCTTGTAGAAGTCGGCGACGGCATCGGCCTGCGCGGGCCCGGTCGGCAGGCAGACCAACGCAGCAAGCGCGATGATGCGTCTCGCGATCATAGGCGTTCCTCGTCGTGACGGCCTTCGCTGTGAAGGAGGCCGGCATTCTTTTCACGCAAGCATAATCGTTCTCGCGAGGCATTTGTCCTCCGAGGTTTGCCCTTGTCCTCCTCACGCGAGGTGAGGGGGCGAAGCGCCGACAGGCGCTCGGGTGCAGCGGCACCCGTCGGCGGGCCAATAACGTAGGCCCGCAGGCGCTTGCGAGGCGCCTCGCGTCCAATGACGTAGGACGCTCGCCTCTCGGCGCTCCACCGCGGCGATTGTTGGCTCCGGCCCGCCTTGGCAAGACTTTCGGGCTGATGCACATAGGCGGTGCCCGTCGGTCTCGCATTGGCGCATTCGCGCGTTCCGCTCGTAGTGGCGGAAGGGCGGTGTTGCCGGACGCCTCCCGGGGGTGTGGTTACGAGCCACGCGCGCAGGACGCCGCATCCCGCTCCGCCTGCGGCTCGTCTCCGGAGACGCCCTCGGTGAACGGGACAGATAGGACTATAGTCTATTGAATATATTCCTGTCAAGGTCCCGGTCGTTCGTGGCGAACGCGTGGCATCGATATGACGTCGGGCTGCCTCACTGTGCCCAATTTCCCGGTTACACGATGCTGGTCCGAGATTTTCCTGGAGGAGAATTCGATGCGTATCGCGTTCGCGGCTGCTGCCCTTGTCGCCCTTTTGTCCGTCTCTTCACCCGCGCCGGCTCAGGAGTACTACGTCTCGTCCGCTGACGCGCAGGCGATCGCCGTGCAGAACGGTGTTGCCATCGTTTACAGGCTCCAGCTCGACGAGGGTGTCTGGAAGATCGAAGGCCGCGACCTCAACGGCCGATACATCTACATGCGGATCGATCCCCGCACCGGTGACGTTGTGAGGCTCGATCGCGGCTGGTGATGAGCCGCAACTGGACCATGATCCGTTTCAGTCGAATCGGATCATGGGTCTAAAGCGTGATCCGAGTTTGGGTCGAAGCGGTTGCGGCAGTGGCGGCGTGCTCCTCCGCTTAAAGAGGGGAGGTTTGGGAATGTGGATTAATGGCGCACGATTTAGGATCCCCACTCGGCAAGCTCACTCCGTAACCGATGCTAGCATCGGAGTTCTTCGCGATTAAAGACATTCGCTTAAGGGCCGCCTATTACCTCGCCTGCTCAAGAGGAGGTAACCGAACTCGCTGCACCGCTTCAAATTTACCTAAACTCATCCCGCTTAGGAAGGGCGAGAACAATTGATTCAGCTTCGCTAACTCCGGCTCAATTGGGACGAGCCGCGCGGGCGCGCGCCAACACTGCGTTCGAAATCTTGGTCGAGCTCTCAACCAGGGACTGCAATTCGGCACCCATCATCGGCTCGAAATCGAGATTGAGCTTTTTGATCTCGGCGAGGAACTGGGGATCCCGCATCGTGTCGGCGAATGCCTTGCGCAGCATGTTAACCCGTTCGGGCGGCAGTCCGGGCGGCGCCACGACCGACCGGCCAACCAGGCCGCTATTGGCGTAGAATTTCAGAACGTCGATGTCTTCCGGCTCCTTGCCGAACTCGACAACGGCCGGGACGTCCGACAATTCCGGGCTGCGCGTGGGGGCATATTGCACGATCACCCGGATCATCTTTTTGGATAGCCAGTCAGCCAGTGTGGTCTTGAGAGCGTTCAGCGAGCTGGTGGCGCCGTCCACTTCGCCGCGCTCCATCGCGATGTGGGCAACGGAGCTCGTGTTGTAGCCGAGCACGACTTTCCACTTCATTCCGGCGATGCTGTTGAGCAGCCGCGGATAGGTACTCGATGAGGGGCCGGTGCCGGCGAAGCTCGCCTCGGTCGTCTTGAGGTCTTCGATCGTCTTGATCGGCGAGGCATGCCAGACATAGGAGACTTCGACATTGGCCGCAAAGCGGCCGATCCAGTTGAATTTGGTCACGTCGTAGGACACCCCTGGCGTCCCCAGCAGTTGTTCCTCGCCAATGGACTGCGCGACGATGCCCAGGGCGGTGCCATCGGAAGGCGCGACCGAATAAACGTAATTGGCGGCGCGCACCGACGCGGCGCCCGGCATGTTGGATACGACCATGTTCGGTGTGCCGGGCAGATGGCGGGGCATGTGACGCGCCAGCAGCCGGGCGTAAAGATCGTAGCCGCCACCCGGCCCGAAGCCGACATAGATGGTCACCGTCTTGCCGGCGAGGCTCTCCTGTGCCGGAGCGTCATCCCCAATGGCCAGAAGCAGCGACAGCGCCAGGATGAGCGGACTGATTTTTCTTGCACGCATCGGTCTGTCCAACCCGTTAGACATTTGGCAAGACGAGCAGGGCGGTCCCATGCCCTAGTTTTCTTTCTTGTCGGTGCCGAGCGCGGCCCGCGCCTTCGCCACGACGTTCGGCGGCGCATAGACCGTCGCGTTGACGAGCTGCGTGACACGCTCGGCGCCGAGCGGATTCATGTCGAGCCGCACGCGGTTGCCTTCGGCAATGTAATCCGGGTCCTTCATGGTCGCTGCGAATGCCGCGCGCAGCGCCGCGACCTTGTCGGCCGGCACGTCGGGCGGCAGGAAGAACGGCCGCCCGAGCGCCGCGGGCGACGAGATCAGCTCGAGGATCTGCCGTTCCTCTTCATTGCGCCCGAGCTCATGCATCAGCGGCACGTCGGGATATTCGGCTTCCTTTTCCGCGCCGGTCTGCACCAGCATGGTGACCAGCTTCTGGGACACCCACTGCGGCCGTTCCTGCTTGATGCCGGTGAGCGTCATGCCGCCGCGCGCCTGCACCTCGCCGCGCTCGATCGCGAGATCGACCGAGGCGGAATCCTTGTAGCCCATCACCATCTTGAACTTGGTGCCGAGGATGACGTTCATCGCGTTGGTGTACATGTAGGTGCCGGAGCCGACGCCGGTGGTGCCGGTGAGCAGCTCGCGCTCGAACACCTGCTTGATGCTGGTGACGCCCGACGTGTGCCACGCCATGGTCATCAGATTGGCGAAGCCGGTGGAGCCGAGCCAGATGAACTTGCCGGCGTCGAAGCGTACGCCGCGGCCGTCGATCACCTGATGGGTCGGGATGCTGTTGACCACGCCGCCGATGGTGGTGCCGTCCTTGGGCGCCTGCTTGGAACATGTAGTTCGACATCAGCACGTGGCCGCCGCCGGGCATGTTGCGCACCACGATGGTCGGATTGCCGGGGATGTGCCGTGCCAGGTAGCGCGCCACCACGCGGCAGGCGAGATCGATCGGGCCGCCGACGCCGCCGCTGGAGACGATGGTGACAGTCTTGCCTTTGTAGAAATCGGCGATGGAGTCGGCCTGGGCGCGCGCGCTCCCAGGCGCAAGGCCCAGTGCGAGAATGACAAGCAGACAGTATGTGGAAAACTTCATTGCTGTTTTCGATCCTCCCGCGACCTGACGCGAGCAGGCCTTGGCGTGAAGCATAGGTTCAAAGCGCAGGGGCAGCAATTGCGCTAGTGGAGTGGATTTGACATTCGCTACCCATCTAGCAGCGGGTTCGCTAAGCGAATGTCAAATCCAAAACTCCACTAGCACTTAATACTTGCTAGTGGTCCTTTGATTTTAACATTCGCAAACTCGCCCGCGGAAACGGGATGCGAATGCAAATCGGACCACTAGGCTGCGGCAGTTTGCGCCGCGGCGCATCACTGCGGCTTGATGCCGGCCTGTTCCACGACCGCGCGGAATTTTGCGGTTTCCTTGCGCGACGAGCGCGCCGAGTGCGTCAGGCGTCGCAGGCTCGGCGTCGACGCCCTGCTCGGCGAGCGCCTTCTTCACATCGGCGGTCGCCAGGATCTCGTTGATCTCGCGGTTGAGCCGCGCAACGATCGCCGCCGGCGTTCCGGCAGGCGCAAAGATCGCCGTCCAGAACGACAGCTCGTAATCGGCGATGCCGGATTCCATCACCGTCGGTATGTCCGGCATGGTCGCGATGCGCTTGTCGGTGGTGACCGCCAGCGCACGCACCTTGCCGCTGCGTTCGAGCTCAAGTGTCGGTGGCACCGACGCGATTTGCGCGTGGATGATGCCGGAGACGATGTCCACGATCGACTGCGCCGTGCTGCGATAGGGCACATGCGTGAGCTGCATGCCGGTCTTGTCGGCCAGGATCAGCATACCGAGATTGGCGAGACTGACCTCGCCGGCCGATGCGTAGTTAAGGGCGTGTGGCTTCGCCTTGGCGAGCGCGACGAACTCGGGGACCGTCTTTGCCGCAAGTCCCGGGTGAACGATCAGCACATAGGGTATCCGCCCGACCAGCGCGATCGGCGCCAGATCCTTCTGCGGATCGTAGCCGAGCACCTTGTGGGTCGATGGCGCGATCGACGTCGCGGTCAGGCCGGCAAAGCCGATGGTGTAGCCGTCGGGCTGTGACCGCGCCAGCGCGCGCGTGCCGATGGTGGTGTCACCGCCCGGACGGTTTTCGATAACCACCGGCGCGCGCAGGCGCGTGGTCAGCTCCTTGGTGACGATGCGCGCGATCACGTCGGTGGCGCTGCCGGCCGGGAAGGGGACGATCACGGTGATCGGCCGGTTCGGCCAGTCGCCAGCGGCCGGCTGCGCGTTCGAGACTGCGATCGCTGTCAGCGACAGCAGCGCAGACAAGGCCAGTCGAACCAGCATTGTTGTCGGCTTCCTCGTGAAGCGTTACGCGATCTTCAACAGCTTCTTGGCGTTGCCGGAAAACACCTTGGCCTCGTCGGCCGGCGCGAGCTTCAGGTCGCGGACCATCTGGATGCCGTCGCCCTTGATCACGGTCAGCGGCGGGGCGTCGGTGCCGAAGATCACCTTGTCCGGCCCGACGGTCTCGACGATGCAGCGCGCGGCGGGCAGGTGGTAACAGACCGTGTCGAGGTAGCACATCTTCAGATAGTGCAGCGGCGGATGCTTGATCAGCATCGGCTCGTAACTGCCGAGGAAGAACGCCTCCTCCTGGAGGGTGTAGGCGTAGTTCATCCGCCCGATCACCTCGCAGATGCCGCCGCCGAGATGGGTGACGACGAGCTTGAGCGTCGGAAACTGCTCGAAGATGCCGCGCACGATCAGCCGCGCCAGCGCGAGGCAATTGTCCTGCGGCCGGCCGACGCTCGACGCCAGCCGGTAGTCGTTCATGCTGTCCTCGCCGTAGCCGACCGGCGGCGGATGGATCACGACAGGGACATCGAGATCGGTGCAGAGCTTGAAGAACGACTTCGCCTCGTCGGCATCGGGATAGACGTGCTGATGGCTGGCGCGGATCATCACGCCCTTCAGGCCGTCGACCTTGATCGCGCGCTCGAGCTCCTTGAGATAGTCGTCGCGCCCGTTCGGGATCGAGCACGCGAGCGCATAGATCTTGCCGGCATGCTTGTGCTGCTGCTCGGCCAGGAATTTGTTGATCTCGCAGTGCTCGCCGAGAATCTTGTCGAAGTCGGCGTGCCGCAGATAGGGCGTGTGGTTGCTGATGACAGAAGCGGCGACGCCGTGCTTGTCCTGCGCCGCCAGCACGTTCTCGATGGTCATCGGGCACTTGCCCTTCCAGGAGGGCGCGGCCTGCTGCTTCGGCGGATAGACATGGGTGTGGAAGTCGATGATCACGTTTCTCTCCCGTTTCTTCTCTTCGTATCGTGAAGATTATTTGGTTCGTACGGCCTTCCAACCCTGCGGCGCAATGCCGACGATGGTGTTGTTTTCGACGCGGCCGCGATAGACGCGCGGCCCGACGCCCATGTCGATGGCGAATGAGATCTCGGTGCCGTTCATCCGCCCGTCGCGGATCTGCGTGGTGTGCGCCTCGACCACCTTCGGCAAGGTTTGCCGTTCGACCTGCGCGGCGGCGCGGAAGCTCTGGAACGCCTGATCGATGTCGAGAACGAAATTGCCGTCCCCGCTTTCGATCTGCCAGCGTCCGCCGACCTTTGCCGGGATGGTCCAGGAGAAGAGAATGCGCCCGCGGATATTGTCGGTGGCGTCCGGCCACCAGTCGTCGCCCATGTGGAAGGCGTGGGTGACCAGCCGGGCGCCGGGCCGCATCTGTTCGAGCAGGCGCGGGCGCAGGTCGAGGTTCACCAGCGGCAGGAGATAGGTCGTCACCACATCGGCCTTGCTGATGTCGGTGTCGAACAGGTCCTTCACCTCGAAGGTCGCGCGGTCGCTGACGCCGGCCCTGGCCGCGTTGGCGACGCCTTCGGCGACGCGCTTCGGATTGAGGTCGACGCCATAGGCCCGGGCGCCGCGCTGCGCCGCGGTGACGACGATGCGGCCGTCGCCGGAGCCGAGATCGATCAGGTATTCGCCGGGCTTGACGTTGGCCATGTCGAGCATGCGCTCGACCACATCCTGCGGCGTCGGCACGTAAGGCGTCTCGCGCTCGAACAGGATGTCGTCCTCGGCGAGCGCGCCAGAGAGCCACAGGACAACCGCAGCCGCGCCGAACAGGACGCGGGACGCCGAGCCGACTACTTGCATGGATACTCCGGGCGACAGGAACTGACGCGTGTTGCCTAGCATGGGTGGTCTTGTCGCCCAAAATCGAGCGATTGCAAAGGAGGAGCAGTGTCCCGATTCCGAAGTTCGTATCATCTTGCGGCGTGCTCACCTACGAACTTCGGAATCGATGGACACTAGCAACTCTTTAAATTTAGTGTGGCTTTGGTTCAGAAGTCCGCATTTCGGAGTCGCCGCCAGAACAATGCGGATTTCTGAACCGCCACACTAGCCTGTTTGGATCGCATGACCGGCCATCCTCCTGCCGGCAAGGGACAAGCGAGCATGGATGCACCCGTCAACAAGTTCGGCATCGGCCAGCCGGTCCGCCGCGTCGAGGACCAGCGCTTTATCACCGGGCGCGGCAGCTATGTCGACGACATCGACTTGCCGCGGCAATGCCACGGCGTCGTGGTGATGTCGCCGCAGGCGCATGCGCGCATCGTGAGCATCGACACATCGAAGGCAGCGGCATCGCCGGGCGTGCTCTGCGTCCTGACCGGCAAGGACGCGGCGGCCGAGGGGATCGGAACGCTGATGGCGCCGATGCCGGAGGACATGGGCGGCCCGAAAGGTTATCGCGCACGGCGTCCGCTGCTGGCGGCCGACAAGGTGCGCGCGGTCGGCGACCGCGTCGCCTTCGTCGTGGCCGAGAGCTTGCAGCAGGCACAGGATGCAGCCGAGCTGATCGCGGTCGAATACGAGATGCTGCCGGCGGTGACCTCGGTCGAGGCGGCCGTGAAGCCCGGCGCGCCGGCGGTCTGGGACGACAACCCGGGCAATGTCGCCTTCGCGCTTGCTTTCGGCAGCAAGGACGCGACCGACTTAGCCTTTGCCAAGGCCCGCCACACCGTGTCGCTGCGGCTCGAGAGTAATCGTCTCAGCGCCAATGCCATCGAGCCGCGCGCAGCGATCGGCGACTACAACGCCGCCGACGATGGCTATACGCTCTATGCGACGTCGCAGAATCCGCACGGCAACCGCTCGCAGCTCGCGACCAACGTGCTGAAGATTCCGGAGACCAAGCTGCGGGTGATTTCGCCTGACGTCGGCGGCGGCTTTGGCATGAAATGCGGCGGCTACCCGGATGATGGGCTGGTGCTGTGGGCGTCGCGCCGGCTCGGGCGGCCGGTGAAATGGAATTCGACGCGCTCGGAAGCGTTGCTGGGCGACACTCACGGGCGCGATCAGGTCGTCCACGGCGAGCTCGCGCTCGACGACAGCGGGAAAATCCTCGCGCTGCGCGTCAACTCGATGCACGCGGTCGGATCGCACACCTTCGGATCGACCATGGTGAACATCTATTTCACCATCAAGCTCGCACCCGGCGTCTACGACATCCCGGCGCTGCATGCGGTCGGGAAGGGTGTGTTCACCAACACCGGCCCGGTGCACCCCTACCGCGGCGCCGGGCGGCCGGAGGCGACCTATCTGATCGAGCGGTTGCTCGACCGCGCCGCCGTCGTCACCGGCATCGATCCGGTCGAGATCCGGCGGCGCAATTTCATCCCGCCGTCGCAGATGCCGCACAAGACCGCGACCAACACGACCTATGACAGCGGCGATTTCGCGCATGTGATGGACGAATGCCTCAAGCTCGCGGACTGGAACGGCTTCAGCAAGCGCGCCGCCGCGTCGAAGAAGACCGGCAAGCTGCGCGGGCGCGGCCTCTGCTATTTCCTTGAGGAGGCCTCGGTCTTCAACGACCGCATGATGCTGCGCTTCGATCCGAGCGGGACGGTGACCATCCTCGCCGGCACCCATTCGCACGGCCAGGGCCACGCCACCGTCTACGCGCAGATGGTGTCGGAGTGGCTCGGCGTGCCGTTCGGCAGCATCCGGTTCGTGCAGGGCGACACCAATGCGGTGCCGATCGGGCGGGGCACCTACGGCTCGCGCAGCATGCAGGTCGGCGGCAACGCGCTGAAGAAAGCCGCCGACGCCATCGTCGACAAGGCGAAGCCGATGGCGGCGCATCTGATGGAGGCGTCTGCCGGCGACCTGGAGTTCAAGGACGGCCGCTTCTCGATCGTCGGCACCGACCGCTCGATGGCGCTCACCGACGTCGCCAAGGCGTTCTACCGCCCGGCGCACCTGCCGCCGCAGTTCGAGGTCGGATTGGAGGCCGCGGGTTCGTTCTCCAGCGAGCCGCCGAACTATCCGAACGGATGTCACGTCTGCGAGGTGGAGGTCGATCCCGAGAGTGGCGCGGTCGCGGTCGTGCGCTATGCCGCGGTCGACGACGTCGGCCGCGTCATGAACCATCTATTGTGCGAAGGCCAGGTTCACGGCGGCGTCGCACAGGGCGTCGGGCAGGCGCTGATGGAGAAGGTGCTCTACGACGACTTAGGCCAGCTCGTGACCGGCAGTTTCCAGGACTACTGCATGCCGCGCGCCGACGATCTGCCGGAGATCGTGTCGGAGCTTGCCGAGGTTCCGTCGACCACCAATCCGCTCGGTGTGAAGGCTGCGGGCGAGGCCGGCTGCACCGGCGCGCCGCCGGCGGTGATCGGTGCGATCCTCGATGCGCTGCGGCCTCTTGGCGTGGAACATATCGATATGCCGGCGACGCCGAGCCGGGTGTGGGCGGCGATCCAGCGCGCGCGGGCGAATGGCCGGTAATATTGCGGTCATCGGCGCCGGACCTGCCGGGCTGATGGCCGCCGAGGTGATGGCGCGCGGCGGCGGCCGCGTCACCGTGTTCGACCGGATGCCGGCGGCGGGACGGAAATTCCTGCTCGCCGGCCGCGGCGGGCTCAATCTCACGCATTCGGAACCGCTCGAAACATTCCTCCACCGTTACGGTACGGCGATGCCGCGGCTTCGCGCCGCGATCGAAGCGTTTCCGCCCGAGAAGTTGCGTGCCTGGTGCGAAGCGCTCGGTCAGGAGACGTTCGTCGGTTCGAGCGGGCGGGTGTTTCCGAAAAGCCTGAAGGCTTCGCCGCTGTTGCGCGCCTGGATCAGGCGTCTCGATGCGGCGGGCGTCGCGTTCAGGCCGCGACATCGCTGGACCGGCTGGGCCGACGACGGCGCGCTGATGTTCGAGACGCCATCGGGCGCGGTGACGGAACGCGCTGATGCGACGGTGTTGGCGCTGGGCGGCGCAAGCTGGCCGCGGCTCGGTTCCGACGGGAGCTGGGCCGAGATCATGACGCACGCCGGTATCGATATCGCGCCGTTACGGCCCGCGAATGCCGGTGCGCTCGTGAACTGGTCGGAGATCTTTCGGGAGCGCTTCGAAGGCGCGCCGCTCAAGCGCGTCGCGCTGTCGCTGGACAAGCAAACAACACGCGGCGAGGCGCTCGTCACGCGCAACGGTCTTGAAGGCGGCGGCATCTATGCGCTGTCCGGACCGATCCGCGACGCGATCGATGCAGCGGGTGAGGCGATGCTGCACATCGACCTGCGGCCCGACCTCACAGCGGAGGTCGTTGAGCAAGAAGCTCGGCTGCGCCGCGCGGCAAGCAATCGCTGTCGACGTTCCTGCGCAAGGCCGCAAGCCTCGCGCCGGTCGCGATCGGGCTGCTGCATGAAGCGCAGGCCGGCAGCACGGCGAAGCTGTCTGCGCTGCCGCCGGACGCACTGGCCGGTCTCATCAAATCCGTTCCGGTGCGGATCACCGGCGTTGCCGACATCGCGCGCGCGATTTCGACCGCCGGCGGCATCGCGTTCGACGAAGTCGATGCGCGCTACATGCTGCGCCGGAAGCCCGGCACGTTCGTCGCCGGCGAAATGCTGGATTGGGAAGCGCCGACCGGCGGCTATCTGCTGCAGGCGTGCTTTGCGACCGGCGTTGCTGCGGGGCAGGGCGCGCTCGCCTACCTCAGCGATGCTGCCCCGAACCGTTCGGCGATCCACCGCCCTTGAAGAAGCGGTCTTCGATCTCGGATTGGATGCGGTTCATCCATTTTTCAGCGCGGGTGGCGCGCTCCTGGTAATGGCGGATGTCGCCCTCCAATTGCGCGATGCGATCTTCCGCGGCACGCAGTTGCAGCGACAGCTTGTGGGCGATGTCCATCGCACGCTCGCAGTTCTGCTTCGCGACGTCGACCGCATCCTGCAGCATTCCCACAATGGCCTGACCGGAGCGATCGATCGGATCGCTGTCATTCGCGCGCTGCTGCTGCTGCTCGCGCGGCGCAGGCGCAAACGGGATGACCTTCTCGGGGGCTCGCTGGTTCATGGAGGCGGACTTCTCAGCGGGATTGGGGTTGACCCTTCAATCGATAACGATCGGCAGCCGCAAAGGAAAGATCATGACAGACAAATGTCGGGCGTGTGGCCCGCTCGCAACGGCCGAAGCAATGACACGCGCGAATTAAGTTCCGACCGGACCACTATAGCGCCGGGCGAACTGGTTGCCTGCGTCATCCGGTTCCCATTTTTTCCAATGTAAGGCAGCGGAATCGTTGCTAGGCTGACCGTCAGGCCGGTGGCGCATTGCCAACAACAAGATCACCAGGCCGCATCCAAGGGAAACGTCTGCACGACAAGGAGGATTCATGCTCTCGTTCACGCTGAACGGCAGGCAGGTATCGGTCGATGCCGCCGCGAACACGCCGTTGCTCTGGGTCATCCGCGACCATGTCGGCTTGACCGGTACAAAATACGGCTGCGGTGCCGGCCTTTGCGGCGCCTGCACAGTGCATGTCGATGGTAGGGCGGTACGCGCCTGCCAGATGCAGATGTCCGACGTAACGAACAAGACGGTCGTCACGATCGAGGGGTTATCCCCGAATTCCACACACCCGCTGCAAAAAGCCTGGGTTGCGCTGGAAGTCCCGCAATGTGGCTATTGCCAATCCGGCCAGATCATGAAAGCGGCCGAACTGCTTGCCAGCAATCCCAAGCCGAACCGCGCGGAGATCGTCGCGCATATGGACGGCAACATCTGCCGCTGCGGCACCTACCACCGCATCATTGCCGCGGTTGAGCAGGCGTCGAGGGAGGGCTGAGCCATGACCATTGCGATCAAGGGTTCCAAAAGGTTCAGAGGTCTCCCGCCGCGGCGTGCTCGCAGGCCTGGGCGGTCTCACGTTCTGCATGGCGTTCGGCACCGACGGCGTGAGCTTGCTTTCCGAGGCGCAGGCCAGCGCCATGGCGAATGCGCAGGTCACGCCGTGGGTGCGCATCGCGCCGGACGGCACGATCACGATCCTGAGCGCCGGCGCCGAGATGGGCCAGGGCTCGATGACCAATCTGCCGATGATCGTGGCGGAGGACATGGACGCCGACTGGTCGAAGGTGGCGATCGAAATGGCGCCCGCCGACGCCGGCGTCTACGGCTACCTGATGAACGACAACACGCGGATGATGGCGATCGTCGGCAGCCGCGCGACCATGCTGTACTACACGCAGTTGCGCACCGCTGGCGCGCAGGTGCGCAAGGTGCTGCTGATGAACGCCGCCGAGCGTTGGGGCGTCGATGCATCGACGCTGCGCACCGAGCCGAGCGTCGTCATCAATCCGGCCAACGGCGCGCGGCTGACCTATGGCGAGATCGCTGCGTTCGGGAAGGTGCCGTCGCCGTTGCCGGCGGTCGACGCCAAGGAGCTCAAGCCCCGCAAAGACTGGCGGCTGATCGGCAAGGGCGTGCCGCGCCGCGACACGCCGCTGAAGGTCAACGGCACCGCCACTTTCGGCATCGACATCAAGCTGCCGGGGATGGTCTACGCCACCACGCTGCACTCGCCGGTGCACAATTCGGCGCCGGAGAGCTGGAACGACGCCGAGATCAAGGCGATGCCGGGCGTCGTTGCGACCGTGCGCCTGTCAAACGGTGTCGCGGTCGTGGCCGATCGCTTCGAGCAGGCGCTGGCCGCGTGCGGCGCGCTCAAGGTGGCGTGGAAGAAAGGCCAGGCCGCGGGTTTCAACTCGGAAGAGGCGCTCACCCGCGACTATGTGAAGATCCACCACGATCCGAATGCGCCGACGCAGTCGGTGCACGCCGCCGGCGACGCCAAGGCGGCTTTTGCTTAGCGCGGCGAAGGTCCACAAGGCCGAGTTCCGCTCGGACTTCGGCTATCACGCGCAGATGGAGCCGCTCAACGCGGTCGCGCGCTTCAACGACGCGGGCGATCAGGTCGAGATCTGGGAAGGGACGCAGGCGCCCGACATTTCCCGGACCGAAGTGGCCAAGGCGCTCGGCTTCAAGGAAGAGCAGGTCACCCACCACCAGTGCTACATCGGCGGCGGCTTCGGCCGGCGCAACGGCGGCTACGAGGCGGTGGAGGCGGCGCAGATCGCGCGCGCGGCTCGCCGTCCGGTGAAGCTGATCTGGACCCGCACCGAAGACCTGGCGCAGGGCCGGTTCCGCCCGCAGTCGTTCCAGTGCCTGGAGGCGGCGACCGACTTCGACCGGCAAGGTCACCGGCTGGAAGCATTGCGTCATCGGTGACGGCGGCAACATGCTGCTCACCGGCGGCATGCGGATCGGCTATTACGGCGTGCCCAACCAGAACCTCGAGCTGCGCGGCATTTCGCATGGCGTGCAGATCAAGCACTGGCGCGCGGTGGCGCACGTGTTCAACGTGTTCGCCATCGAAAGCTTCATCGACCAGATGGCGGTCGATGCCAACATGGACCCGATCGCGTTCCGGTTTGAGCGCATGGGCGCCACGCCCAAGGCGCGGGCGTGCTTCGAGACCGTGGCGCGCATGTGCGACTGGAAGGCGGCGCGTCCGCAGGGCCGTGCGATCGGCGTGTCGATCTCCGAGCGCTCCGGATCGCTCGGCGCCGGCGTCGTGGAAATCTCGGTCGATCGGGCGAGCGGTAAGATCAAGGTCCACAAGGTGTGGGTCGCGGTCGACGGCGGCATCATCGTGTCGCCGTCACCGGCCAAGGCCAATATCGAGAGCGCCATCATCTACGGCCTCTCCGGTGTGCTGCACGAGCGCGTCACGCTGAAGGACGGCGTGGTGGAGCAGACCAATTTCCACGACTACAACCTGATGCGAATGTCCGATCTGCCGGATGAAATGCATGTGCAGTTTGTCGACGTGGACACGCGGCCGACCGGCCTCGGCGAGATCGGCAATCCGTTCATCGCCGCCGCAATCTCGAACGCCTTCCACCGGCTCACCGGCAAGCGGCTGCGCCATTTGCCGTTCACGCCGGAGCGCGTGCTGGAGACGTTGAAGGCCTGACGCGCCGATGCGGCATCGAAACTGCAAGCGCCCGCCGTCAGGCGGGCGCTTTGCATTTTGGCCGGCGCGCGTTATGACCGCCCGGGAGCACGTTCCGATCGAGATGGCACCTCTCCGCCGCTCATTCCCGCGAAAGCGGGAATCCAGAAATCTTCCTTTGTGGCCCCTGGGTCCCCGCTTTCGCGGGGACGAGCGGGACAACGGGCGCAATTCCCGCTAAATGGAACGTACTCTAAATACCGGTGACCACGATTTTTGTTGAGGGAATGAGACGATGTTGCGTTCGTTGGGTGCGGTTCTTCTGGGTTTGACGCTCTTCTTCGCGCCGAGCTCGCAGGCGTCCGCGCAGGCCTATCCGACCAAGCCGGTGTCGCTCCTGATCGCGTTCCCGCCGGGCGGTCCGAGCGACGTGCTCTCGCGCATCGTCGGCAAGAAGCTCGAACAGATCCTCGGGCAGCCCTTCATCATGGACAACCGGCCCGGCGCCGGCGGCAACATCGCCGCCGAGGCCGCCGCCATTGCGGTCGCCGACGGCCACACCATCCTGATGGGCAACAACTCGATCCTCGCCACCAACGCGGCGCTCTACAAGAAGATCAATTTCGATCCGGAACGGGATTTCGCTCCGATCAGCCTGGTCGGCTCGCAGGCGAACATCCTGGTGGTCAATCCCAACGTGCCGGCGAAGACGATGGCGGAGCTGATCGCGCTCCTTCGCGCCAATCCCGGCAAGTTCAACTACGCCTCGTCCGGGCACGGCGCGGCGGCGCATCTCGCGGCGGAGCTGTTCAAGGCCGAGGCCAAGGTCGACATCGTGCATGTGCCGTACAAAGGCGCGGCGCCGGCGCTGACCGATGTGATTGCCGGCCACGTGCAGATCATGTTCGCGACCGCGGCATCGGTGGTGCCGCATATCCAGAGCGGCAAGGTGCGCGCGCTGGCGGTGACGCCGCTGCAAGCGCACCGCGGTGTTCCCGGACCTTGCCACGATCGATGAGCTCGGCCTCAAGGGTTTCGACGCCACGACCTGGCACGGGCTGGTCGCGCCGGCGAAAACGCCGCGCGACATCGTGGTGCGGCTGCATCGCGCCACCGTCGAGGCGCTCAACGATCCGGCGGTGCGGAAGTCGCTCACCGACCTCGGGGTCGATATCGTCGGCAACACGCCGGAGGAATTCGCCGCCTATATCAAGGCGGAAATCCCGAAATGGACCGCGATCGTGCGGGCCTCCGGCGCGAAGCTGGATTGATGAGATCGCCCCATCGACGTCATGGCCGGACTTGTTCCGGCCATCCACGTCTTTAAGCTGCGCCACGTAACCAAGGCGTGGATGCCCGGCACAAGGCCGGGCATGACGAAGTAGAGAGCGAGTCACCGACATGAACGTCGTCGAACGAACCAAGCCATCCATGGCCCGCAACGTCCGCCGGCTCGGCCACATCGACCTGCCCGGCGCGGGGCAGGTGTGTGTCGCAGGCTCGCACGCCTATGTCGGGCACATCCCGAACAAGAACCACCTCGGCACCTCGATCGTCGACATTTCCGATCCCGCCAACCCGCGCGTGGTGGCGACCATCACGCTCGAGGATACCTCGTCGCACAGCCACAAGGCGCGCGTGGTCGGCGACATCATGATCGTCAATCACGAGCGCAACCCGACCGCCATCGGCCGGCGCGCCGACGAACTGCCGCGGGTGGTGAAGGAACTGACCGCCGCCAAAGGCCGCGCGCCGACCCATGCCGAGATCGCGACCTGGCTCGGCGTCGAGCCGCAGGACGTCGCCGAGATCGAAGCGGAGGCGAAGCGCGGCTATCACGACCGGCGGCTTCAAGGTTTACGACGTCTCCAATCCGGCCAAGCCGAAGGAGATCGCGCACCAGAAGACCGGCGGCATCGGCGTGCATCGTTTCGATATGGACGAGCGCTACGCCTACATCTCCACCGAGATGGAAGGCTATATCGGCAACATCCTGGTCATCTACGACATGCGCGATCCGGCGAAGCCGCAGGAGGTGTCGCGCTGGTGGATGCCCGGCCAGCACATCGCGGGCGGCGAGACGCCGACCTGGCTCGGCCGCCAGAACCGGCTGCATCACGCGCTGCGCTTCGGCGACGAGATGTGGGCGAGCTGCTGGCACGCCGGCTTCCGCATCGTCGACGTGTCCGACCTCGTCGAAGCCGAAGACCAAGGGCGGCTACAACTATCATCCGCTGTTCCCGGAGCCGACGCATACCGCGATGCCGGTGCCGAACTTGATCAACGGCAAGCGCATCGCGCTGGCGGTCGACGAGGAAGACCAGGCGCAGAGCGCCAACGAGGAGCAGATGCGGCGGGGCAGGGCGCATGCCTGCATTCTCACCTTCGACGTGACCGATCCCGCCGACATCAAGCCGCTCGGGCAGTTCCAGGTGAGCGAACTCGACTCGCCGTTCGCGCGCACGGCGGGCGCGCGCTTCGGCGCGCATCAGTTCTGCGAGCGCATGAGCGGCACGATCTGCTTCGCGACCTGGTTCGGCGGCGGCTTGCGTATCGTCGACGTCGGCAATCCGCTCTCGCCGCGCGAGATCGGCCATTACATCCCGGAGCCGGCGGGCGGCCGTCCGGCGCCGCAGACCAACGACGTGGCGCTCGACGCCAAGGGGCTCGCCTACATCGTCGACCGCTACGTCGGCTTCGATGTGCTGGAATTTAAGGGCTAAGCGGCCATTTCTACAGAGACTTAAAGATATAAAGATTTGCTTATATCCTTATTGACTCCCGATGGGCCTTCGCCCATGATGGCCGCGCCGTGGTTCTTCGGGCCGGTGGTCCGAAGCCAAGAGGGAAGCCGGTGAGCCCATCAGCAAGGCCGGCGCTGCCCCCGCAACTGTAAGCGGTGAGCCGTCGTCCATGACGTGCCACTGGGATCGCAGCGATCCCGGGAAGGCTGGACGAAGGCCGCGACCCGCGAGCCAGGAGACCTGCCCGGCGAACTGATGCGTCCTCGGGCGGGGTGTCCCGGTGGGTCGCTTGCGGTCCGTCCGGCATTCATCGCCGGCATCGGCACGCGTCCGCTCGGCCTTTGCCCCCAACAAAGGGGTTCAGCCGTGTCTCAGCTCTCTCTCCCTGTCGCAACACTCGGTACGCCGCGCATCGGTCCGCGCCGCGAACTCAAAATCGCGCTTGAAAGCTACTGGTCGGGCAAGTCCGACGAGAAGGCCCTGCTCGAAACCGCGGCCGGCTGCGCGTCGCCAACTGGGCGCGCCAGAAGGCGCTCGGCGTCACCGTCATTCCGTCGAACGATTTCTCGCTCTACGACCATGTGCTCGACACCAGCGTCGATGGTCGGTGCGATTCCCGGCGGTCTACGGCTGGAACGGCGGCAAGGTCCCGCTCGAAACCTATTTCGCGATGGCGCGCGGCGCGCGCGGAGCGGCGCACGATCACGCCTGCGCGCACGGCCATGCCGACATCGGGCAGGCGCGCCCGCGCAGGAAATGACCAAGTGGTTCGACACCAACTACCACTACATGGTGCCGGAGTTCACGCGCGGCCAGGCGTTCGCGCTCTCGTCGCTCAAGGCGGTCGACGAATATCCGCGAGGCCAAGGCGCTCGGCTATCAGACCCGGCCGGTGCTGCTCGGCCCGGTGACGTATCCTCAAGCTCGGCAAGAGCAAGGACGCCGCGCTTCGATCCGCTGTCGCTCCTCGGCGCGCTGCTGCCGGTCTACATCGACGTGCTGCGCCGTCTCGCCGCCAACGGCGCCGAGTGGGTGCAGCTCGACGAGCCGTGCCTGGTGCTCGACCTCGACGACGCCGACGCCGCGACGCGTTGCGCTACGCCTACGCGCAGCATCGCCCGCGCGCTGCCGACGCTGAAGATCATGCTGACGACCTATTTCGGCGCGCTCGGCGACAATCTCGACACCGCGCTGTCGCTGCCGGTCGCCGGCCTGCACCTCGACCTCGTTCGCGCGCCGGAGCAGCTCGACGACGGTGCGTGGCGAAGGCGCCGCAGGGCCTGGTGCTGTCGCTCGGCGTCATCGACGGCCGCAATATCTGGCGCGCCGATCTTGCCGGCGCTGCTCGATCGCCTGGAGCCTGTGGTCGCGAAGCGCGGCACCGATCATGTGCAGATCGCGCCGTCCTGCTCGCTGCTGCACGTGCCGATCGATCTCGAGCTCGAGACGCGATCTCGATCCGGACCTGAAGAGCTGGCTCGCCTTCGCGGTCCAGAAGATGGGCGAACTTGCGACGCTCGGCCAAGCGCTGGCCGGCAGGCCGCGACGTCGGTGCAAGGACGCGCTCGCGGCATCCGCCGCCGCGGCCGCCGCGCGCAAGACGTCGCCGAAGGTGCATGACGCGGCGGTCGCCGCCCGGCGTCGCCGCCGTCACGCCGGACATGGCCGCAGCGCAAGAGCGGCTTTGCAGCGCGCGCCAAGCGCGCAGCGGACGCGCTTCAACCTGCCGGCCGTTCCCGACCACCACGATCGGCTCGTTCCCGCAGACCGCCGAGGTCCGCAAGGCGCGCGCCGCCCATGCCAAAGGCGCGCTCAGCGACGCCGACTACGAGACATTCCTGCAGGAGGAGACCGCGCGCGCCGTCCGCTGGCAGGAGGAGATCGGCCTCGACGTGCTGGTGCACGGCGAGTTCGAGCGCAACGACATGGTCCAGTATTTCGGCGAGCAGCTTGTCGGGCTTCGCCTTCACCAGCACGGCTGGGTGCAGATCCTACGGCTCGCGCTGCGTGCGGCCGCCGATCCTCTTCGGCGACGTGTCGCGTCCGAAGCCGATGACGGTCGGCTGGTGGCGCTACGCGCAGTCGCTGACCGCGAAGCCGATGAAGGGCATGCTGACCGGGCCGGTCACCATCCTGAACTGGTCGTTCGTGCGCGACGACCTGCCGCGCAGCGTCGCCTGCCGCCAGATCGCGCTGGCGATCCGCGACGAGGTCGCCGATCTCGAAACGGCCGGCGCGCGATGATCCAGATCGACGAGCCGGCGTTGCGCGAAGGCCTGCCGCTGCGCCAGCGCGACTGGGAGCGCCTATCTCGACTGGGCGGTGGAGTGCTTCCGGCTGTGCGCGTCCGGCGTGCGCCGACGAGACGCAGATCCACACCCACATGTGCTATTCGGAGTTCAACGACATCATCGACGCGATCGCCGCGATGGACGCCGACGTGATCTCGATCGAGACCTCGCGCTCGAAGATGGAACTGCTCGACGCCTTCAAGGCCTATCGCTATCCGAACGAGATCGGCCCCGGCGTCTACGACATCCATTCGCCGCGCGTGCCCGACGTCGACGAAATGGCGAGCCTGCTGGCGCTCGCGCGCCGGCGCGCCTTTCCGACCAGCAGCTCTGGATCAATCCGGATTGCGGGCTGAAGACCCGCAGATGGGAGGAGGTCAGGCCGGCGCTCGTCAACATGGTGGCGGCGGCGAGGCAGGTCCGCGCCAGCGCGTAACGCGCTTTCTATTGGCACGCACTCTCCGCCGTCATGCCCGGCCTTGTGCCGGGCATCCGACGCCTTGCTGCAAAGAAAGACGTGGATGGCCGGGCCAAGCCCGGCCATGACGACGCGAGGCTTCGACCAAATCTAACTAGCGGCCGGCGCCTTCTGCGCTGTACTGGAAATAGTTGTCCCAGACCGTGTCGAGGCGCGCGAGCGCATCTTCGGGCGGCGGCACCGCGATGCGCTCGCCGTCGCGCCGCAACAGTCCGAGGCGATCGAGCTTGGCAAGCGCGTCGTCCACCTCGAAATCGACGTCGAGATCGAACGCGTCCTTCAGCCACGCCTCGATGCGGCTGTCGAGGTCGCCCTGGGTCATCGGGCCCTGCCGGAGGAAATAGTAGGCGAGGAACGCTTCCTTGCACTCCTGCTCCTCGGCGGCGCCGATGACGTAATCGAAAATGCCGGCATTGTTGTTGACGTTGCGGAAGTAGATGTTGTCGGTGAGCTGCTTCTGATACATCAGCGATTGCCGCTGATATTTCATCCATTGCCGCAGAACGAAGGCGCCGAGCGCGACCAGGCCGCTCATCGCCGCGAATGCGCCTTTCAGATGGTCGTCCTCGATCGACGCCGAAATACCGAGATAGAAGCCGATCACCAGGAACAGCACCGTCACGGTCGAGGCGAGATTGAGCAGGATCGGGATGCCGCCGGCAATCGCGGGGACACCGAGGAAGAGCTTGTCCCACATGCTCATGACCACCTGCACGTTCGGGAACAGCGCGTTGAGATCGGAGCTTGCGATGTTGCGGAAATATTTGATCAGCACCGACCCCGGCCGGATGCGGCGCTGCAAGCTCCGCCGGCTCTTGTGCACCTCGCGCGCATCGGGCTTCAGTGCGACGAACAGCACGACGTCGTCGTAGACCGCCGCATCGACCATCTTGGTTCGCCACCCGAACCAGTACGGGACCTCGAAGGTTTCGTTATGCTGGCCGCGGCGGAAAAAGCGCACGTCACGGAAATCGTCGAGCGGTGCCCGAGTCTCGACCGTCACGACGCTCTCGCGATGCGCGCGTTCGATCTCCTCGTGCGGTACCTCGATGAAATTCGCGCCCTTGAGCACGGCGACAAGCGAATCGATGAGCTCCGCATAGGCGCGGTTGATCGCATCGGGCGTGAATTTGGTGGGCGCGGACAGGTCCGGATTGAAGTAGTAGTAGGCGTAACGCAACTTCTCGAGGCGGTCGAAATACTCATAGTGATAGACCGCCGACAGCATCTTGCAGATTTGCCGGAACTGCTCGCGCTGCTTCTCATCGGCCAATGCGCCGTGTTCGATGAGGGCGTCGAGGATGTCGGCCTTGCGGATCGGGATGAAATTGCCTTGCCCGACGGACGAGCTGTCGCCGCCCTGCGCCGCCTGCTGCATTACGGCTCGACCCCGTAGAACGATCGCGCGTCGGTGGTGAAGGTTCGTCGCGAGTTGTCGTCGATGTAGAACATGTGGCCGCCGCGATAGACCTTGAGCTGGGCGCGCGAGGGGTTCGGCAAATCGGGCAGGTGATCGAGCACGTAGCGGCTCACGGAATAGGGCGTCACCAGGTCGGCGTAGCCGTGGACGACCAGCAGCCGGAACGCCGGATCGAGCGAAAGAAGCGTGCGCAGGTCTTCGTCGACGCTGGCGTTGTCGCGGTTCGCGCCGCGGCCGCCCCAATCCCACCGGTTGTTGACCTCGCCGGAGAGGAGCACATAGGTCATGTCGGTCTTGTAGCCGAGCTCCTCGCGCACATAGGCGGCCATGGCGCCGCTGTAGGCCCGCGATACCGTTGCGAGCAGCGGATCCGGCCCGCGCGGCGTCGCGCTCTCGGGGTGCGGATCGGGGCTGGTGAAATTGACATCGTAGCGACTGACGACCAGCCCTTCGGCGCCGCGCAAGTGCTTCACGTAGTTGTCGCGGATGAAGCCGCGCGTCCGCGTCACGACGTCGAGCGGCATGCCGGTGATCTCGGCGACACGCGCATAGAAGGCGCGGCCGGCATCGCCGCGCGGCGGCGCACCGGCAAGCGTCGTCAGGTATTCACCGAACGCGAAGCGTTCGGCCTCGGCCAGCCGTTCGGGCGTGAGTGCGCCCTTGCGGTCGAGCTCGGCGGCGGCGAGGGAGGGGATCTGCATGGCGGCGCCGAATGCGAAGCGCGTGCCGCCGAAGGTGAAGGCGCCTTCCATCAGCGGCGACACCATCACGATGCCGTTCACCGCGATGCCGTGTTCGCTGCGCAGCTCGCGCGCGACCTTGGCGGCACGGAATCCGCCGTAGCTCTCGCCAAGAATGAACTTCGGCGAATCGGCGCGCTGGTTGTCGGCGGTCCACTGCGCGATCACCTTGGACAGCGACTCGGCGTCGCGCGCGACGCCCCAGAAGGCATTGCCGCCGTCGGCCCGGACCGGCCGGCT
Source organism: uncultured Alphaproteobacteria bacterium (assembly GCA_963850705.1). GTDB lineage: Bacteria > Pseudomonadota > Alphaproteobacteria > Rhizobiales > Xanthobacteraceae > VAZQ01. Next base: position 62,100 of record CAWKMR010000033.1, read on the forward strand.
GAAGCCCGATCCGACCGGATCGATCATCACCAGGTCGGTGAATTGCAGCCAGGTTTGCGGATTGTCGTGGAGGCGCGGCGGGCCTTCGCGGCCGGCGCGGAATTCGGCGATGCGCGGGCCGGCGAGCCCGAGATGCAGATAGGCCGAGGCTGCGCCGGGGCCGCCGTTGAACACGAACGTCACCGGCCGTTTGATGGCTGCGGTTTTGTCCGCGATATAGGCGACATAGAATACCGCCGCCGTGCGTTCGCCCGACTGGTCGTAAAGCGACAATGTGCCGGCGGTTGCGGTGTAGCTCAGCGGCCCGCTGTCGGTGTTGATGCTGTGGCGCGTCACCGATCTGGACGGCAGGAGCCGCAGCGCGCCCTTGTCCGCGACCTGCCCGAGTTCGATGAACGGTATCGCTTGCGGCGCGACGCCCGGTGCCGGCAGCTGGTTGGCTTCCTGGCTGTATGCGCGCTCGCCCCGCGCGCTCGCCATGGTCGCGGTGGCGGCAATGAGCAAGGCGGCGAAGGTGCGCGTCAGTCCGGGCATGGCGGGGAGATTCATCGCGGGCGATCCTTGAAGTCCCTATCGCCCCAGGGCGGAAGCTTACTCGATCCGGCACGGCGGTTCAAACCCGTGCGGCTGTTCAAGCCGTACCGCCTCTCGATCTTGTGATGATAGGCGTGTACGAGACATGCGGGCCGACACGACAAGGAGACGAACGATGTCCGAGGCGCTCAGAAGAAAACTCACCAATGCCGGGCGCGTCCTGGCGATGCAGGACCAGGGCGATTTCGTCGCCGGGCACGTCACCGTGCGGCTGGAGGACGACAAGAGCCGCTTCCTGATGAAGCCCGCGACCATCGGCCTCGAAGAGATGACGCCCGCGAACATCATCACCGTCGATCTCGACGGCCAGCGCGTCAGCCGGCTCCATGCCGCGCCATAACGAGGTCTACATCCATTCCGAGGTGCTGCGGGCGCGGCCCGATCTCAACGCGGTGATCCATACCCATGCGCCGCACGCGGTCGCGTTCTCCTCGCTGGGCAAGGAACTCCTCCCGGTCAACAACGAGGCCGGCTACTTCTACAAGCGGCTGCCGGTGTTCTCCGAGACCAGCGACCTGATCGTGACGCCCGAGAGCGGGAAGGCGGTGGCGAAGTGCCTTGCGGACCGCAATGCGTTGCTGCTGCGCAATCACGGCATCGTCGCCGCCGGCCGCACGCTGGAGGAGGCGGTGTGGGTCGCGCTGAAGCTCGAGCGCGCCTGCCGCGTTCAGCTCATGGCGGAATGGGCCGGCGGGCCGAAGCACATCGCCGAAGGCGAGGACCTCACGAAGAAGAACCAGCGCGGCATGCGCCAGGACCTCTTCACCAATGTGTTCAACTATCTCGTGCGTTCATGGTGCCGCGTGCACGGCAAGCACGACGATCCCTGCTGCGCCGACCACTACGAGACCGATTTGAGCGGGTACAAAGGGTAGAGCTGGATGTGAGTTGGAAGCCAGGCCGCAGCGGCGGTCTGCTCCCTCTCCCCGCCTGCGGGGAGAGGGTCGGGGTGAGGGGGAATTGCCGCGATTGCTCTGCTATCGATAGTCCCCCTCGACCCGCGACTGCTTCGCAGTCCGACCTCTCCCCGCAAGCGGGGCGAGGTGACGTGCGGCACCGGCGTCGCATCCTTCGATGATCAACAATTGCGGTAACAGCTACCGCGGCTTGAGCACGGTATTGGTCCAGAGGTCGTCCCACTTCTTCCGGTTGTCGAGCATCTCGGCCGGATCGATCATGGTGAGATCGACGCCCTCCGGCAGCGGCCGGATCTTGGGATTGGTCGGCGTCATGTCGCGCTTGGCCATGATTTCCTGGCCTTCGCGGATCATGAAATCGTGGAACAGCAGCGCCGCATGCGGATGCGGTGCGCAGCGCGACACCGCCGGCCCGTAACCGAGCGCCACCACCGGACGGAGATAGAGCGGCTCGACCGGCGCGCCGTCGCGCTTCTGCTGCTCGGGCTTGTAGCTGTAGACCGTGAGCGCGAGCGGCACTTCGCCGGCCTGCACCAGGTTGGCGAGCAACGTGTGGCCGCGGCGCACCGAGACGCCGTTGTTCTTCACGATGTCGCGGAAGAGCTGAAGACCCTTCTCCTCGCCCATCTTCATCACGATGGTGCCGAACCAGTCGAAGTCCGCCGCCTCGACCGCAAGCCGGCCCTTCCAGCGCTGATCGAGCAGGTCCTCGTAGGTTCGCGGCGCTTCCTCGCGCTTCACCAGATTGGTGTTGTAGGAGGCGGAGAAGATGTTGAGCCGCGTCGCCACCCATTCGCCGTGCGGGCGAAAGGCGAGGGGGGCAAGGTCCTCGGCGGCCGGCGTTTTGACCGCGATCAGGAGCTTCTCGCGATGCAGCGTCTCGAGTTCCGCGGCGACCGTCGCGAAGGCGTCGACCGCGCAGCGGCCGGCGCGGTGCTCGTTGACGGAACGCTGCACGAGCTGCTCGGAACTCGCCCGCCAGTACTGGAAGTCGATCCCGTATTTCTTGCGGAAGGCGTCGCTCACCGGGCGCATGTCTTCGGCGACGGTCGAGCCGTAGACCATCACCACCTTTTCTTTCTTGGCGCCCGCGATCAGCCGCTGTGTGCGGTCCGGTCCCTGATAGGCGGCGACCTCGGCGATGGTCGGCGCCTGTGACGACGCGGGAACCGGCCCGAGCGCCAGCGCGGCAAGCGAGATCAGCGCCGCGGACCTGGAGGAAATTCCAACCGTCACTCTCAATTCTCCCTGCCGACGTGACAGGCGTCCGCAACGTCGCGCGGACTTCGGCCTTGCCCGACAAAATATCGCTTAGATGACGTCGTGACTGACCGCAACGCGGCCCACTGCCGCGCTCAGTTCCTCGGTAGACAATGACCGCAATATCAGCAAAGTACATCCTCCCGGCGGCCATCCGCCGGGAGAAAAAACGTCTCCTTACAGGTCAGGAAAATGCCGGTTCCCAAGGCTTCGCGCGCGCTCAGCCGCTTCACCGTTCTCGACTTGACCCAGGTGCGGTCCGGGCCGACCTGCGTGCGTCAACTTGCCGACTGGGGCGCCAATGTCATCAAGATCGAACAGCCGCCCGCGCTCACCTCGGGCGAGCCGCCGGGCGGTCCGCGCGAGGGTCCCGACTTCCAGAACCTGCACCGGAACAAGCGCGCCATCACGCTGAACCTGAAGGCGCCCGAGGGGCTCGCCGCGTTCAAGCGCATGGTGAAGAAGGCCGACGTGGTGGTCGAGAATTTCCGGCCCGACGTGAAGAAGCGGTTGAAGATCGACTACAAGGATCTCAAGAAGATCAACAAGAAGATCATCCTCGGTAGTATTTCGGGGTTCGGCCAGGACGGCCCCTATGCAGGACGCCCGGGCTTCGACCAGATCGCACAGGGCATGGGCGGATTGATGTCGGTCACCGGACTGCCGGGGCAGGGACCGGTGCGCGTCGGCATTCCGATCGCCGACCTCTGCGCCGGATTGTTCTGCGCCATGGGAATCCTGGTGGCGCTGCTCGAGCGCGAGAAATCCGGCCAGGGCCAGCACGTCGCGACCTCGCTCTTGCAGGCGCAGATATTCATGCTCGACTTCCAGGCGTCGCGCTGGCTGGTCAAGGGCGAAGTCGCGGGGCAAGCCGGCAACAATCACCCGACCAGCATGCCCACCGGCGTCTACAAGACCGCCGACGGCCATATCAACATCGCCTCGACCGGCCAGAAGATCTGGGAACGGCTGATCGGCGCTTTCGGTGCGCCCGAGATGTTGACGAATCCGGACTACGCAAATGCCGCGACGCGCTCGAAGCATCGCGACAAGCTCAACGAGGAGATCGACAGCCACACCGTGAAGCGCACCAGCGCCGAATGGATTGAGCTGCTTAACGAGGCCGGCGTCCCGTCCGGACCGATCTATTCCATCGATCAGATGTTTGCCGATCCGCAGGTCAAGCATCTCAAGATGGACCCGGCGGTGAAGCGCAAGGACAAGTCGATGATGAAGCTTGTCGGCCAGCCGATGACGCTCTCGCGCACGCCGAGCAAGCTGGTGGTGCGCCCGCCCGCGCTCGGCGAGCACACCGACGCGGTGCTGAAGGAGTTCGGGTTCAAGCCGAAGGATATCGCGGTGCTACGCAAGGCCAACGCAATATGAAGATGGGCAAGGACATCGCCGTTGTCATGGCCGGGCTTGTCCCGGCCATCCACGTCTTTCTCGGGCGAGAAATTTAAGACGTGGATGCCCGGCACGAGGCCGGGCATGACTGCGGAGAGGCAGGAGATGGCAGATGGATGACAAGACCAAAACCGACAAGATGCTCTCGCGCAAGGAGGGCGGCGTCGGCTACGTGATCTTCAACAATCCCGAGCGGCACAACGCGGTGTCGCTGGAGATGTGGGCGGCGACCACCGACATCCTCGAAAGCTTCCGCAACGATCCGGAGGTCCGCGTCGTGGTCGTCACCGGTGCCGGCGGCAAGGCCTTCGTCTCCGGCGCCGACATCTCGAAATTCGAGAGCGAACGCTCCTCGATGGAGGCGGTGAAGCACTACAATGTGACCGTTGGCAAGGCCAACCAGACGATCGCCCAGTTTCCCAAGCCGACCATCGCGATGATCAAGGGCTACTGCATCGGCGGCGGGCTGGGCCTGGCGCTGTGCTGCGACATGCGGATTGCGTCCGACAATTCCAAGTTCGGCGTGCCGGCGGCGAAGCTCGGGCTCGGTTACGCCTATCCCGGACTGAAGCGGCTGGTCGACGTCGTCGGTCCGGCCTTCGCCAAGGAGATCTTCTACACCGGCCGGCAGTTCGACTGCGCCGAGGCGATCGCCATGGGCCTGATCAACCGCGCCTTGAAGCCTGACGAACTCGAGGGCTACGTCCAGAACTACGCCGACACGATCGCCGCGAACGCGCCGCTCACGCTCAAGGCGGTGAAATTCATTGTCGGCGAAGCGGTCAAGGACGAAAGCCAGCGCGACCTCGCCCGCTGCAACGAACTGGTCGAGAACTGCTTCACCAGCCAGGACTACATCGAAGGCCGGACCGCCTTCATGGAGAAGCGCAAACCCGTTTTCACGGGGAAATGACGCCTCACCGCTTGCAAAGCCTCCGCATCCGGCCGGAAGCGGAAGAACAAAGGCGGCAAGCTGTCGCGGCGCGGTCTACAGGTTTCGCTCAATAAACCACGACGGGCGCTGTACAATCCGGCCTCGTCACTGCGGGAGGACATGGCGTGGCGTCGGTTGAATTGCGCGGTCTGACAAAGCACTACGGTCCGCTCGCGGTGGTCGACAACGTATCGTTGACGATTGAGCACGGCCGGCTTGTCTGCCTGTTGGGGCCGTCGGGCTGCGGAAAAACCACGACGCTGCGTTTGATCGCCGGCTTCGCTGAGCCGAGCGGCGGCGAAATCCGCGTCGGCGACCAGCTCCTGTCGTCGCCGTCGCGCACCGTGCCGCCCGAGCGGCGCAATATGTCGATGATCTTCCAGAGCTACGCGCTATGGCCGCACATGACGGTGGCGCAGAACGTCGTTTATGGACTCGAGCTGCGCAAGGTCGACAGGGAAACCACCCGCCGCAAGCTCGCCGCGATCCTCGCCACCACCCATCTCGCCAATCTTGCCGACCGCTATCCGGGCGAGCTGTCCGGCGGCCAGCAGCAGCGCGTCGCACTGGCGCGCGCACTGATCGTCGAGCCGGAGACGCTGCTGCTGGACGAGCCGCTCTCCAATCTCGACGCCAACCTGCGCGAGGAGATGCGCTTCGAGGTGCGCCGACTGCACGACGAATACCGCTACACCACGGTCTACGTCACCCACGATCAGTCCGAGGCGATGACGACCGCCGACATCATCGCGGTGATGAACCTCGGCAAGATCGAGCAGGCGGGTCCGCCGGAGGAGATCTACGAGCGCCCGCGCTCGGAATTCGTCGCGCGCTTCATCGGCATGAGCAATGTCGTGCGCGGCAAGGCGCTCGACGGCAACCACATCTCGGTCGCGGGCGAGACGCTGCGCTGTATCGGCGACCGGCTCGCGGCCGGCGCCGCCGCCGCCGTGTCGGTGCGCCAGCATGTGATCCGGTTGTGGTCGAGCAGGCCGGAGTCGACCGAGAACATCCTGCCGGCCAAGGTGCTGCGTCAGGTCTTCCTGGGAGCAAGCCGCGATTACATGGTCGAGGTCGCTGATGGCACGCAGATCCGGGTGGTCGCGTCGCCGGCCGAGAACATGGAACCGGGATCGTCGGTCTGGCTGCATCTGCCGCCGGAACGCTGCCGCGTGCTCGCGGGTTGAACGAAATAATCGTCGCCCGGCATGCGACCGGGCCTTGAGAGGGAGACGACAATGAAGTGGCGCAAGATTTCGAGGCGCGATGTCCTGAAAGGATCGGCCGCGGTTGCCGCCGGCACGTTCGCGCCATCGGCCAAGGTGCTGGCGCAGGCGCCGCCCGCCACGGCGATCACGCCCGAGCTGATCAAGGCGGCCCAAAAGGAAGGCCGGGTGATTTGGTACACCTCGCTCGATCTTCCGGCGGCGGAGCGGGTCGCGAAAGAGTTTTCGTCGCGCTACCCGGGCATCACGCCGCGCGTCGAGCGTACCGGCGCCGAGCGCGTCTACCAGCGCATCGGGCAGGAATACGCGAGCAAGATCCACGCCGTCGACGTCGTCCAGTCGTCGGATGCCGCGCATTTCATCGTCTGGAAGCGCAACGGCATCCTCTTGCCGTTCGTCCCGGAAGACGTCGCCAAGTTCTGGCCGGAGGAGCACCGCGATCCGGACGGTCAATTCGCCACCTTCCGCGCCTGGCTCTGCTGTCTCGGCTACAACACCAGCATGCTCAAGGCGCCGGACGCTCCGAAGAGCTTTGCCGACCTGCTCGATCCGAAATGGTCCGGCAAGATGGTGAAGGCGCATCCCGGCTACAGCGGCACCATCATGACCGCGACGTTCCAGATCACCCGCGAGCTCGGCTGGGAGTATCTGGAGAAGCTTGCCAAGCAGAAGGTGATGCAGGTGCAGTCGTCGGCCGATCCGCCCAAGAAGCTGGCGCTCGGCGAGCGCGCGGTGATGGCCGATGGCAACGAGTACAACATGTTCCAGGAGAAGGAGAACGGCCGGCCGGTGGAGATCATCTACCCGAGCGAGGGCACGCCACTGATCATCGGTCCCAACGGCGTGTTGAAGGCGGCGCCGAATCCGAACGCGGCCAAGCTGTTCCAGGCCTATTGCTACACCGCCGAGTGCCAGCAGCTTCTGATCGACGTCGGCGGCCTGCGGTCGCTGCATCCCAACACCAAGGAGAAGCCCGGCCGCACGCCGTTCGCAAGCATCAAGAAATGGAAGGACGATCCGGCCGGCGTCGACAAGTCGGCCGACATGATCAAGAAGCGCTACAGCCAAATTTTCGGTGTGTGACCATGAAGGCTCTCAATCGGCCTCATGCTGAGGAGCGCCCGGAGGGCGCGTCTCGAAGCATCGGGGCCGCCCCATCCTTCGAGACGCGGCCATAGCGCGTCGAAGACGCGCGTAAACGCGCTTATGGCCGCTCCTCAGGATGAGGGCGGATAAAGTAAGGAGGACCATTATGACGAAGCGTCCGATCTCCCGGCGTGCGGTGCTCAGGGGCTCCGCGGCTGCCGCTGCCGCCACCGTGTTCGCCGCGCCGGCGCGCGCGCAATTGCCGGCGCCGGCGCCGCTCAATGACGCGCTGATCGCCGCGGCCAAGAAGGAAGGCAAAGTATCCTTCTATACCGCGATGGATCTCGACTTCGCGCAGCGCCTCGGCAAGGCGTTCGAGGAGAAATACGGCATCGCGACCAAGGTGGAACGCTCCGGCGCCGAGCGCGTGTTCCAACGTATCGGCCAGGAACATACGTCGAAGATTTATGCGGTTGACGTCGCCAACACCGCCGACGCGGCGCATTGCATCATCTGGAAGCGCAACGGCTGGCTTGCTCCCTATCTGCCGGAGGAGGTCGCCAAGCACTACGACAAGGCCTACTACGATGCCGACGCGCTCTCGATCGTGACCCGCATCCTGGTGTCGCCGATCGCCTACAACACCGAACTCGTGAAGAAAGAAGACGCGCCGAAGAGCTTCAAGGACCTGCTCGATGCGAAATGGGCCGGCAAGATGGTCAAGGGCCATCCGGCTTATAGCGGCACGATCATGAATGCGACCCAGCAGATCGCGCGCGATCTCGGCTGGGATTATTTCGAGAAGCTCGCCCGGCAGAAGGTGATGCAGGTCCAGTCCGCAACCGACACGCCGAAGAAGATCCAGCTCGGCGAGCGCGCGGTGATGGTCGACGGCGCCGGCTATCTGGTGATCCGCTACAAGGAAGAAGGCAGCCCGGTCGAGGTCATCTATCCGGAAGAGGGGACGCCGCTCGCGACCGGACCGAGCGTCGTGTTCAAGACCGCCCCGAACCCGAACGCCGCGCGGCTGTTCCAGAACTGGATGCACTCGCGTGAGGCCCAGCAGTACCTTGTGGATTGGGCGCGGCAGTATTCGGCGCACGGACAAACCGTGGAGAAGCCGAGCGTCCGGGCGCTGCGCGACATCAAGCTGATGAAGGAAGACCCGGCCGCGGTCGAGAAGGAAGCCGAGGCGATCAAGAAGCGCTACGCGCAAATCTTCAAGGTGTAATGTGCTGAGAGCATGATCCCGAAAAAGCCTGCCCCGGACTTGATCCGGAGTGGGAACCGGTTTTCGGAAAGGTCATGCTCAAACAAGGTCTGTCTGTGGGAGGACGGCCATGACGGAACCAAAGCTTTCGCGCCGGCACGTGCTGGTCGGCGGCGCCGCCGCCGCGGGTTTGCTGGCGGCGCCGGCCAAGGTCCTGGCGCAGGCGCCGGCCGCTGCCGCGGTCACGCCCGAGCTGATCGCGGCGGCCAAGAAAGAGGGCAAGGTCGTCTGGTATGCGGCGATGGACCTGCCGGTCTCGCAGCAGGTCGCCAAGGGTTTTGAAGCGAAGTATCCCGGCATCCCGGTCCGGATCGAGCGGACGGGCTCCGAACGGCAGTTCCAGCGTCTGGCGCAGGAATACGGTTCGAAAATCTACGCCGCCGACATCATCAACGCCTCGGACGCCGCGCATTTCGTGTCGTGGAAGCGCAATGGCTGGCTCGCGTCCTATGTGCCGGAAGATGTCGCGCGTTTCTGGCCGGGTGAGCACCGCGACGCCGACGGCCTGTTTGCGAGTTCGCGCATCTATGTCGTCTCGCTCGCCTACAACACCACCATGGTGAAGCCGGAGGACGCCCCGAAGGGCTTCATGGATCTCCTGCATCCGAAGTGGATGAACCGGCTGGTGAAAGCGCATCCGTCCTACAGCGGCACCATCATGACCTCGACTTACCAGATGGCGCGCGATCTCGGCTGGGACTATTTCGAGAAGATCGCGAAGCTGAAGGTGATGCAGGTGCAGTCGTCGGTCGATCCGCCGAACAAGGTCGCGCTCGGCGAGCGTGCCGCCATGGTCGACGGCAACGACTTCAACGTCGTCCTGCACAAGGAAGCCGGCCGTCCGGTCGAGATCGTCTATCCCAGCGAGGGCGCGCCGCTGATCGTCTGCCCGAACGCCGTGCTGAAATCCGCGCCCAATCCGAGCGCGGCACGTCTGTTCCAGAGCTACCTGTTCTCGCAGGAAGGCCAGCAGGTGCTGTGCGACTTCGCCGCCCAGCATTCCGCCCATCCGCAGGTCAAGCCGAAGCCGGGCCGCAAGGTGCTCGCCGACATCAAGGTGATGAAGGACGATCCGGTCGCCGTCGAAGCGCAGGCGGTCGAGATCAAGGCGCGCTATCAGAAGATCTTCGGCGTGTGATGACTGATTTTCGTTTGCTGATGTCGGGACGAAGCAGTTGCGACGGTCTCGGTCTGCTCCCTCCCCCCTTGTGGGGGAGGGGTGGGGAGGGGGGTAGCAACAGATTCGGTATTTGCCGCCACCCCCCTCCGCAGCCGACGCTCCGCGTCGGCGTTCTTAGCGCTAAGAACGGCGGCCGAAGGCCGCCTATGCCCTCCCCCGCAAGGGGGGAGGGGACGCTGTGGCGCGAGCCTTCGCACCGACAGAACTGCGCCCGTCGCATGGCGCGCCAAGATAAGGGAGCTGCGGCGTGACCATCGCATTGCCGGCGGATACCGCGGTTCAGCGGCGGTCGTTCAGGTTCGACTTTTCCTGGCCGGTGCTGATCGCCTTCGCGGCGCTGCTCTGCGTGCTGATCGTCCTGCCGATGTCGTGGCTGGTCTACTACAGCGTGGTCGACAAGTCGGGCGCGCTCACGCTCGAGAATTTCGCGACGCTCATCACCGAGCCCGAATTCCGCGCCCCGATGCTCACCACGCTGATCCTCGCGACCAGCGCGGCGATCTTCTGCTGCCTCGCGGCTGCGCCGATGGGCTGGCTGGTGGCGCGTACCGATCTGCCGTTCGCGAAAGCGGTGCGTGCGCTGGTGACGGCCTCGTTCGTGACGCCGCCGTTCCTCGGCGCGATCGCCTGGGAGCTTCTGGCGGCGCCCAATTCAGGGCTGCTCAACAAGCTCTACCGCCACGTCACCGGCGCGGAGATGGGCGAGCACATCTTCAACATCTATACGCTGACCGGGCTGATCTTCGTCGTCTCCTGCTACACCTTCCCCTACATCTTCGTGCTGATCGCCAACGCGCTCGACCGCATCCCGGGCGATCTCGAAGACGCCTCCTCGATGCTCGGCGGCGGCACCTGGACGACGGCGCGCCGCATCACCATCCCACTTGCGCTTCCGGCCTTGCTTGCCGGCATGCTGATCGCGTTCCTGCAGGCGATGACGCTGTTCGGCTCGCCGGCGATCCTCGCGCTGCCGGCCGGCTTCCACACCATGACGACCAAGATCTGGAGCCTGTTCCAGTTCCCGCCCAAGCCGGAGCTTGCGGCCGCCGCGTCGTTGCCGCTGCTGGTGCTCACCGTGATGCTCCTGCGCGCGCAGCACATGATCCTCGGGCGCAAGGGCTATTCGGTGGTCGGCGGCAAGACCGGCGATCCGCGGCTGATCCGTCTTGGCGTCTGGAAATGGCCGGCGGTCTTTTTCGTGTTTGCCATGTTGTGCTTGCCGGTGTTCCTGCCGTATTTCGCGCTGTTCAATGCCGCGTTCTCGCCGATCGCGACCACGCTGGTGACGCCCGAGAACGCCACGCTGAAGAACCTCTGGTTCACGTTCGGCCTGTCGTCGACCAGGATCGCGCTGCAGAACACCTTCATCCTCGGCGCGCTGACCGCGACGCTCGGCACCCTGATGGCGCTGGTGATCGGCTACATCGTCGTGCGGCGCGCGGTGGTCGGACATCAGGCGCTCGGCTTCCTCGCCACCGCGCCGATCGCGATCCCGGGCATCGTGCTCGGCGTCGGCCTGTTCCTGGCCTACACCCAGCCGCCATTTGTGCTGTACGGGACTCTCTGGATCCTGCTGCTCGCCTATCTCACCATCGAGCTGCCGGCGGCGTTCCAGCAGCTCTCGTCGGCCTACAAGGCCGTGGGCAACGACCTCGAGGATGCCAGCAGGATCTTGGGCGCAACGCGCCTGCAGGCGCTTCGCCACATCACCGCGCCACTGCTCCGCACCAGCGTGATCGCGACCTGGTGCTTCATCTTCGTCGCGACCATCCGCGAGCTCTCCGCCGCCATCATCCTGTTCACCTCCGACACCAAGGTGGTGTCGGTCCTGATCTTCGACCTGAAGGAAAGCGGCGATCTCGGCGCCATCGCGGTGCTCGGCATCATGATGCTGGTGCTGACGTTTGCCGTCGTCATCGCGATCAACCGCATCCCCGGCTTCGGTGGCGCGCAGCGCCTGCGGAATACGTGAGATTGACAGCGCGGCGAACACCTTCCTTCTATCCGTCATCCTGAGGTGGCCGCGAAGCCGGCCCTCGAAGGATGCACGGCCCGGCTGTGCGACCGTGGCCGTGCATCCTTCGAGGCTCGCTTCGCTCGCACCTCAGGGTGACGGATCAAAAATCCAAATGCCTTTGGTAAAATCACATGGACGCTGCCCTCCCGAAAATCTCCGTCGCCGAGCATCTGGCGGACACCGTCGTCGCGCTTGATGCCGGCAAGCTGCCGGCCGCGGTGCGGCGCACCTGCGAGGATCTGCTGGTGGACGTCGCCGGCCTCTGCGTCACCGTGCGCGAGGCGGACTACATCAAGGCCTCGCTTAAGGGCTGGGAGGACGACGGCCCCTGCACCGCGATCGGCCACGCCCGCACCATGACGGCGGCCGGCGCCGCTTTCGTCAACGGCACGGCGGCGCATGGCGAGGATTTCGACGACACCTTCGAGGGCGGTCCCGTCCATGCCGGCGCGGTGATCGTGCCGGCCGTGCTTGCCGCTTGCGAGCGGCACAATCCGGACGGGCGCGCGGCGCTGGTCGGCATCGCGGCCGGCGTCGAGATCATGTGCCGGCTCTCGCTGGTCGCGCCGATGCGGGCGCACAAGGCCGGCTTCCATCCCACCGCCATCTACGGCGCCATGGGCGCGGCCGCCGGCGTCGGCGCGGCGCTCGGCCTGAACAGGAAGCAGATCGTCGATGCGCTCGGCGTGGTCGGCTCGATGGCGTCGGGCATTATCGAATATCTCGCGGAGGGCGCCTGGACCAAACGCATGCATGCCGGATGGTCGGCGCAGTCGGGCATGCGCGCGGCGCTGCTCGCGCGCGCCGGCTTCTACGGGCCGCGCACGGTGTTCGAGGGCGTGCATGGCCTGTTCCACGGCTTCGCCAATACGCTCGAAGGCAATTACGACGAGGTCATCGGCGATTTCGGCAAGCGCTGGGTGACCGAGACCATCGCCTTCAAGCCCTATCCCTGCGGGACCATGGCGCATCCTTATATCGATTGCGCGCGGCGGCTGGCGGCGAAGGTGAAGGCTTCCGAGATCAAGGAGATGGTCTGCGACGTGGGCGAGGGGACCGTGCATCGGCTCTGGGAGCCGCTCGCCGCCAAGCAGAAGCCCGCCAACGGCTATGCCGGGAAATTCTCCACGCCCTACTGCATCGCTGCCGGCTTCGTGCGCGGCAATGTCGGGCTCGGCGATTTCAGCGACGACGCCGTGCGCGATCCGACGGTGGTCGCGCTGGCGCAGAAGGTCTCATTCCGCATCGATCCGCAGAATCCCTATCCGCGCGAGTTCACCGGCCACATCCGGGCGACGCTGAACGACGGCCGCGTGATCGAAGAGCGCCAGCCGCATTTCCGCGGCGGCGCCAAGGAGCCGCTGACGCGCGCCGACATCGAGGACAAATTCGTGCTCAACTGCCGCTACGGCGGCTGGGATGAGGCGCGTGCCCGGAAGGCGATCGCGCTGCTGCGGAAGCTCTACGACGATGAGATCGACCTCGCGCCGCTGCGGGGATGAGTGCGCCCCGTCATAACGTCGCTTTGTCTCTACCCCAGCCGCTTTGCCAGAGACTCTTCCAGTCAACATATGGGCCGATGGCTTCTAGTAGCTTCGAATCTACAATCCGTCCTTTCAGTTCTTTCCGGCAATCGTCCAAGTATTCAAGCACGAGCCGATAAATATCAGCACTGCTTGCTTCCTGTGGGATGTCGATTTCAGGTGCAAGCTTCCAAGTTCGAAACTCCAGAATTTTCTTGCGAGTCCGTGTGATGCGCTTTACTTGAACGCCGTAGTACTCACCTCGTATCTGCGAGCCGAGGAAGTGCAGGCGGATGTAGCCAATAACCTCGTTATATCTCCATGCACCTCCAAACTGTTGATGGAGGTGATCTCTCATCCAAGTATTTTCATTTGGGTTCTGCTGCTCCCTTTCACGGCGAGCAGCGCTGTAGGGCATGTTAGGCGGAAACAGGGTTTGATCGATGAAATCATCCATCTGTTTGTAATACGTGTCCTCGGCTAGGCGATAGACGGGAACATCGAAAAAGTAGTGACTTGCCACGCAACTGTTCCTTCGTTCAACGCGCGCACGTGCGTGCGAATGAGAACAATCGCAGCAGAATATAGCTATCGGACAGCGATTCTTGCAGAAGAGGTTAGAGCACGTATTCGAACCCGGGTCAGCGTCGCGTCACTACGTGCTGCGCTGCGCCTGGGACACGCTTCGCTAGTTCGTCGTCATGCCGGTCCGCTTGAGCACCGGCGTCCAGCGCGCGACTTCCTCCGCCATGTATTTCCGGGCGGTCTCCGGATTCGAGCCGGGCACCGGCTCGAACGCCTGCGCGATCAGCTTGGCCTGGAAATCCTTCTCCGCCATCACCTCGGTGGTCACGGCCGCGAGACGGTCGACGACCGGCTGCGGCGTGCGCGCCGGCGTGAACAATCCCATGAAGAGCTGCGCGATGAAGTCGGGATAGCCGGCTTCGGCGCCGGTCGGAATCTCGGGCGCCGCCGTCACGCGCCGCTCGGATGCCGCCGCGAGCAGGCGAATCTTGCCGGCGCGATGCAGTTCGATGGCGGCGTCCGAGACGTTCGCGGCCATCATCGGAATGTGGCCGGCGACGAGATCGGAGATGCCCGGCGCCGCGCCCTTGTACGGCACATGCACGATGTCGGGCAGACCGGCGAGTTCCTTGAACAGCTCGCCCGCGAGGTTCGCCATGGTGCCGGCGCCGGCCGAGCCGTAGGACAGCTTGCCGGGATTGGCCTTGGCATAGGCGGCGAGCTCCTTGAGCGAGGTCACCGGCAACGAGGCGTTGACGGCGATCGCAGCGACCGACACCGCCATGATCGAGATCGGCGTGAAGTCCTTCACCGGGTCGTAGCCGAGGTTCGGCCTGATGATCGGATTGAGCACCAGGTCGCTGGTGCTGCCGAGCAGCAGCGTATGGCCGTCGGACGTGGCGCGCGCCGCCTGCGCGGTCCCGATGGTGCCGCCACCGCCGCCGATGTTGTCGACCACGATGGTGCCGTCGAGGATAGCGCCGGCCTGGTTGCCCCACACGCGGCCCACGACATCGACCACGCCGCCGGCGGGGCGCGGGACGATCAGTCGAATGGGCTGGGTCGGGTATTTTGTGTCGCTCAGTGCGGACGAGAGCGGCGCGAAAGAAGCCGCCAAGGTGGTCAGGCCGAGATTGAGCGCCTGACGTCGGGTGAAGTTCTTGTTCATGGGGTAACTCCGTCGTGTCCCGGTAGCGCCGAGACCTAGGGGCCGGGCGGTGGGTACACCAGTCCATTTATTGTGCACTGCGAAGAAAGCCGCGCCCAATTTGTGCATGGCACAATTGCGCTGCCCGGGAGGCGGCCGGTTAACCCGCTTTTCGTGGAATGACGTCCTCTCTGGGCGCTGCGGCTTGGAATGATCTTTTCCGGCGAGGTGCGACGCTCCCCCCGGACCAAACACGCTCGCGGCGGACAAGCGGATGAATGGACCCAACGTCCGGAATTCAATTCGTTATCATCCCGGCCCGCTTGAGCACGGGCGCCCAGCGCGCGACTTCATCCGCCATGTACTTTGCAGCGGATTCGGGATTCGAATCGGGGACCGGGTCGAACCCTTGCGACACCAGTTTCGCGTGGACTTCCTTGTCGGTCATCACCTGTGCGGTGACCGCCGTCAGCCGGTCGACGATTGATCGCGGTGTCTTCGACGTCGTGAACAAGCCCATGAACAGTTGCGCGATGAAATCGGGATAACCAGATTCCGCGCTGGTCGGAATTTCGGGGGCCGCCGATACACGCCGCTCGGACGCCGCCACCAGCAGGCGGATTTTGCCCGCCCGGTGCAGGTCGATCACGGTATCTCCGATCGTGCCCGTCATGAGCGGGATGTGACCGGCGACAAGATCTGCGATCCCAGGCGCCGTGCTCTTGTACGGGACATGAACGATATCGGGCACGCCCGCCAATTCCTTGAAGAGTTCGCCGGCGAGATTCGCCATGCTGCCGGCGCCGGCCGAGCCGTAGGACAGCTTGCCGGGATTGGCTTTGGCGTAGGCAGTCAGCTCGCGCAACGATGTGATCGGCAGCGAGGCGTTCACGGCGATCGTGCACACGGTCACCGCCATGATCGAAATCGGTGTGAAATCCTTGACCGGGTCGTAGCCGAGGTTGGGCCTGATGATCGGATTGAGCACCAGATCGCTGGTGCTGCCCATGACGATCGTATGGCCGTCGCCCGCCGCGCGGGCCGCTTGCGCACTTCCGATGGTGCCGCCGCCGCCGGCGACATTCTCGATCACGACGCTGCCGCCGAGTATCCCGCTCGCAAGGTTGCCCCATTGGCGGGCGATCACGTCGACCACGCCGCCGGCCGTGCGCGGCACGATCAGTCGGATCGGCTGGGTCGGATATCTGCCGTCGTTAGCGAAGCTCGAAGATGGCGCGACGGCAGCCGCCAAGGTGGTCAGGCCGAGATTGAGCGCCTGACGTCGGGTGAGTGTCTTGTCCATGGACGACTCCGTGGTGCCCGGCAGCGCCCAGAGCTTGCGGGCCGGGCGGCGGGCACGCCAGTCCAATTATTGTGCACTGCGAAAGAAAATCCGCCCATTCGTGCGGACCATTTTTTCCCGCGGAACTGCGCGGTCGCGCGTCCGGCCTCGTTGATCAGGCTCGTCATGACGAGGCGGCCCCATCGTGCTACGCCCTTCGCCGACAGCTTCCCGCGTAACGCGTAACGAGGCCCCCCGCATGTACACCGATCTCGCGCTCCACATTGACGGCCAGTGGCTCAACGGCGACGGCCGCGCCGGCGAGGACGTGATCAATCCCGCGACCGAGAAATCCTTGGGCAAGCTGCCGCATGCGAGCGCGGCCGATCTCGACCGCGCGCTGGAAGCGGCGAAGAAGGGCTTCGAGGTCTGGCGCAACACCAACGCCTATGAGCGCGCCAAGGTGCTGCGCAAGGCCGCGAGCCTGGTGCGCGAACGCGCCGACCAGATCGGGCGCATCATGACCCAGGAGCAGGGCAAGGTCTTCGCGGAGGCGCGGCTCGAAGTCCTGGTCACCGCCGACATCATCGATTGGTACGCGGAGGAGGGCCGCCGCAGCTACGGCCGCATCGTGCAGGGCCGTCAGAAGAACGTGCGGCAGATGGTGATGCAGGAGCCGGTCGGCGTGGTCGCGGCGTTCACGCCATGGAATTTCCCGACGCTCACGCCGGCGCGCAAGATCGGCGGCGCGCTCGCCGCCGGATGCTCGCTGATCCTGAAGGCCTCGGAAGAGACGCCGGGAAGCTGCGTCGAGCTGGTGCGCTGCGTGGTCGAGGCCGGCGTGCCGCCGGGCGTGCTCAATCTCGTGTTCGGCGTGCCGGCGAAAGTCTCCGAGCACCTGATCCCGTCGCCGATCGTGCGCAAGGTGTCGTTCACCGGCTCGATCCCGGTCGGCAAGCATCTCGCCGCGCTCGCCGCCAAAGGCGTCAAGCGCACCACGCTCGAACTCGGCGGGCATTCGCCTGTCGTGGTGTTCGGCGACGCCGATCCGGAAAAGACCGCTGACACCATCGCGGCGTTCAAATACCGCAACGCCGGGCAGGTCTGCATCTCGCCGACGCGCTTCTATGTGCAGGAGCCGGTCTACGACCGCTTCCTCAAGCGTTTCACCGACTTCGCCAACAACATCAAGCTCGGCGACGGGCTGGAGCAAGGCACCACCATGGGGCCGATGGCGAATTCGCGCCGGCTCGACGCGCTCGAAAGCCTCGTCAACGACGCCAAGAACCGCGGCGGCAAGATCGTCACCGGCGGCAAGCGGCGCGGCAACCAGGGCTACTATTTCGAGCCGACGGTGGTCACCGACATTCCGGATGACTCCAAGGTGATGACCGAGGAGCCGTTCGGGCCGATTGCGCCGATCGTCCCCTTCAAGACCTTCGACGAGGTCGTCGCGCGCGCCAACTCGCTGCCGTTCGGCTTGGCCGCCTACGCCTTCACGACCTCGACGTCGACCGCGACCGCGATCGGTGACGCGCTGGAGTCAGGCATGGTCGGCGTCAACTCGGTCGCGATCTCGACCCCGGAGACACCGTTCGGCGGCGTGAAGGAGTCGGGCTACGGCAGCGAAGGCGGCGTCGAGGGCCTCGAAGCCTACACGGTGACGAAGTTCATCTCGCAGGCGTAACACTGCGACGCGGAATTCGTGTTGTGTCCTCTCCCGTTCTGGGAGAGGCTTGTTCCAGAAATAGGGAGTCAAGAAACAGCAGGGGGGTGCCGTGCCGAAGGAGTTATCGAACTCGCGCGTATCCGCGATGCTTGACCGGCGCGCCGCGCTGTCCCTCCTGCTGACGCTGCCGTTCGCAACATCGGCTTCCGCACAGGTCTATCCCGACCGCCCCATCAGGATGATCGTGCCGTTTGCTCCGGGCGGCATCACCGACGTTTCGGCGCGGCTGATCGCGCAGTTGATGTCGGTCTCCATGAAGCAGTCGATCGTGATCGAGAATCGTTCCGGCGGCGGCGGAACGATCGGCGCCACAGCCGTGGCACGGGCCGAGCCCGACGGCTACACGCTGCTGGTCTCGACCTCGGCGACGAACGCGATCCTGCCGGCGATGTACGAGAAGCTCGACTACGATCCGATCAAGAGCTTTCTCCCGATCGCCCGGATTTCGAGCGCGCCCTACCTGCTGGTCGTCAACGCCGACGTCCCGGTGCGGACCGCGCGCGAACTCGCCGACTATGTCAAAGCCCATCCGAAATTCGCATTCGCGGCGCCGACCGGCACGCCGCCGCATATCCTTGCCTTCGTTTTCAAGGAACTGACCGGCGTGGATTTCACGGTCGCCTTGTACAAAGGCGGCGGTCCGGCCATGACCGACCTGATGGGAAATCAGGTGCAGGCGATCTTTCAGGCCACGACCATCGTTCTGCCGCTGCTGGGCGACAAGCGCGTGCGTATCCTCGGCATCGCGGCGCAGGAACGCTCGCCGCTGCTGCCCGATGTCCCGACGCTCGCCGAGCAGGGATTCCCGCTGCTGATCGCCAATTCCTGGAACGGGCTCGGCGCACCGGCCGGCACGTCCGCCGAGATCGTCCGCCGCCTGAATCAGGAGGTCAACGAAGCGCTGAAATCGCCGGAGCTGAAGGCGACTTACGCCAAGCTCGGGATCACGGCCAATATCGTCAGCCCGGATGAGTTCGGCGCGTTCATGAAGGAAGAAGCGGTGCGTTGGGACGAGCTGGTCAAGGCGTCGAAGCTGCCGAAGGTGCGTTGAGCGGCGGCTACGCGGCGTGCGAGCTCACCTGAATCCGGCGCGATAATAGGCCGAGAGCCCCTCAATTTCAGCCGGCGTCAGTCGCGCAGCGATGGTGCGCATCCTCGCATAGACGTCATTGCGTCGCTCGCCGGACGCGTACAGCTGCAATTGCTTCACCAGGTATTCATGCCCTTGCTCGGCCAAAATCGGCGCTTCGATGGGTCCCCCTGATCCAGGACGATGGCATGACGCGCAGGGGGGAATATTACGGCGAGGGTCCCCCAATTCGACGAGCTGCACGATCTCTGGCCGAGCCGGCGCCAGTGTCACTGGATTTGGATTACGCTGTGGCTGGCCCGCGTAATAGGCAGCGACGTCGGCAATTTCCGATTCTCTCAGCGCCTTGGCGACGTCCGTCATCAGCGGGTGAGTACGACTGCCGGTCCGATAGTCGAATAGCTGCTTGTAAATGGCGGGCCCGGATTGACCAGCCAAGTGCGGAAATTCCGACGAGGCTGAAACGCCGGTTTCGCCGTGACAAGCCACACAGACTTCTTGGACCTTTGCGCGCCCCTTTGCGACATCGGCGCGTGCGAGAATCTGCAAGACTTCAGGCGTCCAGATCACCTGCGAGACCGGCGTTGAGGGCGTCCTGTCCAACGGCTGCGGTTGGGCGGGCGAACCCGGAAGAAGTCCAAGCGCCCGGCAGATCGCCGTGTAGGCATCCAGCCCGGCGCCCCGGCCCTGAACAACGGGAATGACGATGACGCCCAAAAGGATGCCGACGAGCAGAATGCCCATGACGGCCACGGTCGACCAGAGGCGCCACGGCTGGTCGAGGACATCAGGATCGGAGGGACGGCCGTTCGACATCTTCAATGCACCCTATGCACGATTGCCGAAGGCGACGGCTCGATCAGGAACTGGGCAATGGGAAAGCCATAGGCCAGGACCATCAGCACGAGCACCAGAACATTCCACAGACCGAAACCATTCAGTGCGGCAGGCACGCGCTGCGGGGGATGGACAGCCAGTGCGTAGAGCGGGCGGGGAATCGCCCGGACCGTGCTTCTGTGGAGCTGGGCCAGGTTCCAGACAAACAGGATTGCCGAGACGAGCAGGATGATCCCGCCAACGAGGGAGACCACCACCCATGGGCCCCCAGCCTGCGATGATAGGATCGGCATAGTTGAAGTTTGCCACGCGCCGCCACTGGCCTTGCAGTCCCAGCCAATGCCAGGGAAGCGTCATGACCATCATGCCGATGAACCACAGCCAGAGCTGAAGTCGCAACGGCGCAGGCGAAGCATGGTCGCGACCCGTCAGCCGCGGCCAGATCTCATAGGCGATGGCGAAGTACATGATCACCACCGAGCCGCCGAAGATGAGATGGAAATGCGCGGTCACCCACGAGGTGTTGTGCACCATCGCATTCATGCCATAGCCCATGTTGACGATTCCGCCGAAACCGCCAAACCCGAGCATGATGAAGCCAAGGCCGGTGGCCAGCATCATCGGTCGGTCCCAGGGAAGCGCCGCGATCCAGCCGAACACGCCGCGGCCGCCGCGCAGACGTCCCGCGATCTCGAGCGAAGCCGTGATGGTGAAGATCGTCAGCAGGGTCGGAACGGCTACGAACGCCGTCAACAAGACCTGAATGAATTTGGTCGCGTTGCCATGTTCCGGATCCATCAGCAGATGATGCATGCCCACGGGCAGGCTGTAGATCAGGAAGAGAATGAACGTCAGGCGTCCCATCGTGTCGCTGTAGAGTCGTCCGCCGGCGGCGCGCGGCACCATGGTGTAGAAGGCGATGTAAGCCGGTATCAGCCAGAAATACACGATCGCGTGAAGCGTCCACGAGAACAGCGTGCGCGACAAGCCGACATCGATGGTCTGGACAAGTCCCAGCGCTGCGGGAATGACCTGGAAGACAAGCTCCGCCGCCACGCCAACCGTGGTCCAGAGCCACATTACTGCGTTGGCAACCGTGCCAAACATTGCAAGCGGAACGGGCCGTCCGGGATTCTCGCGCTTCCATGCGCCCATCGTGACCAGCATCAGGACGCACCAGATCCAGGACGCGGCCACCACCAGGACCAGGCCGATGTAGAACCACACACTTGCAGTCAGCGGCGGATAAAAGGTGAACAGCACCGAAGCCTGGCCAAGGCCGATCGGTATGATCGTTACCACCACGCCAAGCAGCGCAATCCAGAAGGCAGCCCAGGCCCAAGGGCGTCCGGGAAGCGGCCGGTTGAGCGCTGTCACCGCGACGAAATAGCCAAAGCCCATGATGAAGAAGGTGGTGAGCACATAGGCCATCGAGACGCCATGCGCCGTCACCGACATGAAATATTGTCCCGGCGTGCCAACGTTCGCACCCAGCGGACTGCGCACCCACATCTGCCAGGTGCCGATCAGGCAGGCGAAGAGGAAGGCTCCGAAAGCCACCCAGAAATGCGCCAGGCAAAGCCGGTCAACGTTGCGCACAGGAAATCCTCCCATCGGGTCCTGGCTTGAATTGATCATCGGGCAGCACCTGCACAGTCGCCCACATCTCACTGTGTCCCAGGCCGCAATATTCGTGGCACGGCATCAGGAGATCGCCGGTGCGCGTAAACTCGGTGTGCACCTGAGCGACATACCCCGGGATGACCATCGTATTGACGTTGGTCCCGGTGATCAGAAGGCCATGGATCACATCGGGCGACGCGAAACGAAGCGTGACCCTCCGCTTTGCCGGAACGGCGATGCATTGCGGCAGGAACATGAACTGGGTCGCGATCGCGCGGACAGTCACGCCGCCGTCACTCGAAACGGTGGTGCCGAGATTGTGCTCCGCGAACTCTCCCGAGAGATGCAGCGACTTTGGGTCGATGCGCTCGACATTGCTCGGCGGATTGACGCTGATCGTGAGCGCCGTAAACACGATCATGCTCAGCGTCGCGGCGACGAAAACGCCAACTCCAAAGGCCCACAGCAATTCGGTCTTGAGAATCCAGCTCTCATGCAGCTCGTGTGGGGCGTCCGACATGGTCAGCCCACCGTGCCACGCGGAATGAAGACGAGCATGTAGACGAGCAGATAGCCGAGAACGAGCAACGCGACGGCGGAGCCGGCCAGCACGGCTGCGCCGAGCGGAACGGTCCGCATCACGGATGCAAGGGCCGCCTCGTCGACATCATCGGCGACTTCAAGGTTTGAATCGGCTGCGGAAGGCTGATCGGAGTGCATCACACTTCACCTCCAAGCGCCGCGCCGGCAAACCGGCTTAGCCGATCATCGCAAAGTCTCGCCCGCTGTTCAACGCGTTCGATGCATAAAAGGAAGAGGCCGTCCGCTGGGAGGCGCTGGTCAAGGCGTCGAAACTGCCGAAGGTCCGGTGAAGCCAACCCGTCATCGCAACGACACAGGAATCAACGAAAAATAAAATGGCCGGGCGTGAGCCCGGCCATCGCAGTTTTCGATGAAGATTCCGTTCAATCCAGTGGCTCGACCCGCACGATCGAGGCGCCGTGGTTGGAGCCGACCCAGAGCACCGGCCGCGGGCCGGTCTCTTCCACGAACACGCGGCGGATGTTGGTGGTGCGCGGCAGCAGGTACTGCACCATGTCGCCGGAGTCGGGGAACAGGCGCGTCACCAGGTCGGTGTTCATCGAGCCGGTCCAGACTTCGCCGTTCTTCGCCGCCACGACGTCGTAGGGATTGTCCCACGCGGTCGGCGTCATCCACTCCTTGATGGTCTGGCTCTTCGGATCGAACATCGCGATGCCGCCGTGGTATTCGGCGAACCACAGGCGATTGTATTGATCGACCCGGCCGCGGCGCGGCTTGGAGTTCGCGAACGGTGTGCGATAGATCTTGACCTCGCCGGTCTTGGCATTGCGCAGGCCGATGTTGGTCCCGCCAAATTCCAGCAGGTAAAGATTGTTGTTGTGATCGGTCGGCATACCGTAGGCGCTGATGAAGCGTCCACCGGCGTCGATGGCCTTGCCGGCATTGACGAACTCCCCGGTCGCGACATTGAACCGGTAGTGCTCGCGGGTTTCCTGGTTGTTCGACCAGACATGCCCGTCGACGTGCCAGTAGTTCGGCGACACCATCGAGACCTGGGTGTTGGGGCCCATCCAATCCTTCGGATAGGGATAGACCGTCACCTGCTTGGTCTTCGCATCGATCTTGGCGATCCCAGCCTGGAACATCATCGCCAGCCACAGATTGCCGTCACGATCGAGCTCGATATCGAGCGCGCCCTTCGGCGCTTCCTTGCGCACGACCGGAACCGGATACTCGTTCACCTGTCCGGTGCGCGGATTGAGCTCGCCGACGAACTGCGAGCCGAAATCCGAATACCAGGCATTGCCATCCGCCGTGATGACCACGTCGTGCGGATAGGCAGTCTTCCGCGGCAGGTCGTATTCGGTGATGATCACGCGGGTGGCGCGGCCCTTCGGACGCGGCAGCGGCTTGAACGCGTACTCCTTGGCGTCCGGATTGGTCAGGCTGACGTCGACCAGGAATTGCGCGGCGGCCTGGGCCACCTTGGGATCGACGCGTGGTTGTTCGCCGCGCGGGCCACCGGTCTGCAGCAATTGCGGCTGCGCCGGCGTTGAGCCCGGCGCATAACGGCCCATCCGGCTGAACACCTGGATCCACTCGTCGACGTCATGCTGTGCGCTGAAGACGCGCTGCAGGGTGTGGCAGCCGGTGCAGTTGGTCAGGAACTGCTTGTCGCGGTCGGTGCCCGGCAGGCTGGCCAGCCATTCGCCGTTCGAGAGCTGAAGGTGGATGTTGCGGGCGCGGTTGAGCTTGAGGTCGGCGGTGGCGTTGCCGCCGGCCGGAACTTCGACCGACTTCGGCCCATCGAGGATGTAGCCGACCGCGCGGATCGAGATCGTGTACTTGCCCGGCTGAACGCGATCGGCCGGGAAGCTGTAGCGGCCCTGCTCGTTGGTCACCACGGTGGTGGTGATGGTCGAGCCCTCGCGTTTGAGGTTGACCAGAACGCCCTCCATCTGGGCTTCCTGGGTCGAAGTGACCTGTCCGCTGAGTGCGGTAGGGGCTTGCGCTTGGGCATTCGCGGCGAACGCACCGAGCAGGATGCCGCCGACTAACGCGTACAGGCTGAATCGATTGAATCGCATGGGTCGCCTCCCGAGACGAATATGCGCGATCCGGTCTTTGCTGCCGGACTCGCGAGAGGCGCTCAGTATCCGCCCGGCGACGGAATGCCGCAAGGGCTTCGCGCGCGTCACGCGCTGTGGGCGCGGATGGCCTTCCAGACCTTCTCCGCCGTTGCCGGCATTTCCATCAGCGCGCCCGGCGCGCCGGCAATGGCGTCGTCGACGGCGCTCATCACGGTCGCGATCGCGCCGGTGGTCGCCGCCTCGCCCACGCCCTTGACGCCGAGCGGGTTGGTGGTCGCCGGCACGATGTGCATCTGGTCGCGGATCACCGGCATGTCGACCGCGCGCGGCATCACATAGTCCATGAACGAGCCGCTCAGGAGCTGGCCGCCGTCGGGGTCGTAGACGATATTCTCGCCAATCGCCTGTCCGAGTCCTTGCGCCAGCGCGCCATGGAACTGGCCCTCGACGATCATGTGGTCGAGGATGTTGCCGCTGTCGTCGACCGCGGTGTAGCTCACGACCGCCATCTGGCCGGTGTCGCGATCGATCTCGACCTCGGCGACATGGCAGCCGTTGGGGAAGGCCTGCGGCGTCTCGGTGGTGGTTTTGGTGTCGAGGTCTTCCGCGATCTCGCCGCGCTGCTTCATCTCCTTCGCGCGCGTCGCCAGCTCGAACAGTGAAATCCGCCGGTCGGTGCCGACCACCTCGAAGCGCCCGTCCTTGTAGGCGATGTCGGCTTCGGCGGCTTCAAGCACCGTTGCCGCGATGGTCTTTCCCTTGGCGAGCATGGTGTCGATGGTCTTGACGATCGCGCCGCCGGCGGTGATCGCCGAGCGCGACGCGACCGAGGCGAAGCCCGGAATCTCGTTGGCGGAATCGCCGTGACGGTGAACGATCTTGTCGGCAGCAATGCCGAGCCGTTCGGCGACCACGCGCGGGAACACGGTGGCGTGGCCTTGGCCGGTCGACTGCACGTTGAGCACGAGCATCAGGCCGTCGCCGCCCGGAAACCGCAGCGCCGCGCCTTCGAGCGGCGCGCCGCCGGAGTGTTCGAGCACGCAGGAGATGCCGAGGCCGCGCAGCTTGCCGTGCTTTAGCGACTCCTTGCGCCGCTTCTTGAAGCCGTCGACGTCGGCGAGTTTCAGCGCCTTGTCGACGATGACCGGGAATTCTCCGGAGTCATAGGTCGTGCCCACCGCGGTCTTGTAGGGGATCGCTTTCGCTGGGATCAGGTTCTTCTTGCGTAGCCTGACACGGTCGATGCCGGTGATGCGCGCGGCCTCGTCGATGACGCGCTCCAGCACATAGTTCGCCTCCGGCCGTCCGGCCCCGCGATAGGGCGAGGTCGGCGCGGTGTTGGTGAACAGGCACTTTACGCCGATATCGATTGCCTTGATGTCGTACATGCTGGGGAAGCAGCGCGCGAAATTAAGCGTCTGCAAATTCGCGCCGACCGATCCGACATAGGCGCCGAGGTTCGCAAAGTGCCGCACCCGCAGCGCGAGGAAGCGACCGTTGTCGTCGAGCGCGAGCTCCGCCTCGGTCACGGTGTCGCGCGCATGGGCGTCATTGAGGAAGGATTCCGAGCGGCTCGCCATCCAGTGCACCGGGCGCTTGGTGATTTTCGCGCCGACAAGCTGGGCGATGTATTCGGGATAGGCGCCGGTCTTCATGCCGAAGGCGCCGCCGACATCCTCGGTGATGACCCGAAGCTTCTCCTTCGGGATGTTCATGACCGCGATGGCGTTGTCGCGCATGGCGCCCGCGCTCTGTGAGCAGACCCGGAGCCGATAGCTGTCGCCCGCGGGATCGTAGTTCGCGGTCGCGCCGCGCGGCTCCATGGTGACGTGGGTCAGCCGCTGCTGGGTGACGCTCACGCGCGCGACGTGCTTGGCGGACGCGATGATGCGCTCGATCTCGGCCGCGTTCGCATCGGGATTGGGATGGGTGCCGGCCCAGTCGAGGGCGAGATTGCCAGGCGCTTCCGGCCACAATTGCGCTGCGCCCGTTTCCTGCGCAGCGGCAATGGTGATCACGGGATCGAGCGGCTCGTAGTCGACCTCGACGAGATCGGCGGCGTCCTGCGCCGCGAACTCATTGTCCGCGATCACCATGGCGACGGTCTCGCCGACATACATCACGCGGTCGCGCGCGAGCGCATGGCGATGCGGCATCACGAGCTTCGTGCCGCCGCGGCCCGGCAGCGGCGGATGTCGCGTCACGCTACCGACGCCGGCGGCGTCGACATCCGCTGCGGTCACGATCGCGATCACGCCGCGCACTTTCTTCGCTGCGTCTGAATTAATCCCGCGAATGCGCGCATGGGCGTGCGGCGAGCGCACGAACGCCGCCGTGGTCTGGCCGGGCTCGGCAGCGTCGGCGACAAAGCGGCCGTTGCCGCGCACGAGGTAGTCGTCCTCGACGCGCGGATGATGGGCGTGGCTGTCGGCGGTCTTGGTGTCCATGGGCTGTCCGGGAGGTTTTCGCGGGCTGCGTTTATAGCCCAAATGGTGGCACAGGGTAGGGCTTTCGCCAGGGTCTGCAATCTGCAAAAACGGCCATCAAGACACGACGAAAGATGGGACGAGACGAACCATGGATCAGGTCAATACGTCGTCGAGAGTGCCGGCGCAGACGATCGCCGCGCTGATCGTGGACTCGTTCAAGGCCATCGGGCTGCCGGCCACGGACGCCGCAAAGTGCGCCGAGCTGATGCTTGAGGCCGACCTCACCGGCGCCGACGCTCATGGCGTGTTCCGGCTGCCGCAATACGTGAAGCGGCTGCGCGGCGGCGGCGTCAATCCGAAGCCCGACATCCGCGTTGAGAAGACCGCGGCCGCGACCGCGCTGGTCGACGGCGACAACGGCATGGGCCATCTGGTGATGGCGCGCGCCGCCGAGACCGCGATCGAGCTCGCCAGCGCCGCTGGCGTCGGCTGGGTCGGCGCGCGCTGGTCGAACCATGCCGGGGCCGCCGGAGTCTACGCCGCGATGCCGCTGCCGCATGGCATGGTCGGCATCTATGGCGTGGTCGCGAGCGCCAACCACATGCCGGTGTGGGGCGGCGTCGAATCCCTGCTCGGCACCAATCCGGTCGCGATCGCAATCCCGGCCGGCGAGGAAGCGCCGATCGTGCTCGATATCGCGACCTCAGTGGTGTCCTACGGCACGGTCAAGTCGCACCGCCTGCAGGGCAAGCCGATGCCGGAAGGCTGGATGGTCAACACCAAGGACGGCGCGCCGCTCACCGATGCCGGCGCGCAGCAGCGAGGGCGTGCTGCTGCCGATCGGGGCCTACAAGGGTTCGGGCCTCGCACTGGTGCTCGGGTTGCTGGCCGGGCCGCTCAACGGCGCCGCCTTCGGCCGCGAGGTGTTCGATTTCAACTACAACGACACCGACGTCTGCAACACCGGTCACTTTATCGTCGCGCTTGACATCAAGCGCTTCACGCCGCTCGACACGTTCAAGTCCGAGATGGATCGCCATTTGCGCGACCTGCGCACGTCGAAGCCGTTGCCGGGTGTCGAAGCCATCCGCCTGCCGGGTCAGGAGCGCCGCACGCGCCGTGCCGACCGGGTGGAGAACGGCGTGCCGCTGCCGCGCGAATTGATTTTGCAGCTTGATGCGTTTGCGAGCGAGCTCGGCGTGAAATCGTTGGGTTCACGTTAGGGGATCGTCATGCGCGGGCTTGACCCGCGCATCCATCCATTTTGCGAAAAAGATGGATCGCCGGGTCAAGCCCGGCGATGACCCCTACGGGAGTCTACCTCGGCGGCTCCAGCGCTTTGCGCACGCGCTCGGCGACCGGCGCCGGCGTGGCGATGACCCTGGCGATCAGCTCCTGCGCCTGCTCGCCGGTGATCGGATCGATCTCCAGGCTGAGCTTCTTCGCGTCGGCAAGGAATTCCGGATCCTTCATCGTGGCGTCGAAGGCGCGACGCAGCGCCTGCACACGGTCGTCCGGAACGCCCGGCGGCACGAAATAGGGTCGGCCGTATTCAAGCCGCGCGATCAGGAGTTCGAGCGCGGAACGATCGGCGTCGCTCTTCGCGAGGTCGAGCACCATCGGCACGTCGGGAAGGTCCGGATGCTTCTTCATCGCCCATTGCGCGATCACGTTGACCTTCTTGTCCTTCACCCAATCGCCATTGAGCGAGAGCAGCGTCGTCCAATTGGTTGCGCCATTGCCAAACACTTCGCCGCGCTCCATCGCCAGATGGATGGCTTGCGTGCTCTTGTAGCCGCTGACGACCTTGAATTTGGTGTTGAGCACCGCATTGGCGAGTAGCGGATAGTCCCACTGCGTGGTGCCGGCCGCCTGGGCGCCGGTGACCACTTCGGTTTTGATGATGTCGACGAAGGTCTTCACCGGCGCGGTGTGCCACAGATAGGTCACCTGCGTTTCCCGGTTGGTGCTGCCGAGCCAGAGCATCTTCACCGGATCGAAGCGCACGCCGTCCGGCTGCAGCAGCGGCGCGGTCGGCAGTCCGTTAAAGGGAGCGCCGATCACGGTGCCGTCGAACGGGCCGTTGCCGACGAGCTGGTTCACCATGGTCCGGCTGCCGGCGCCCGGCTGGTTCTGGACGATGACGGCGGGGTTGCCGGGAATATGCTTGCCCCAATGGCGCTGCAGCACGCGAGCGGTGACGTCATAGCCCGAGCCGACATCGATGCCGACCACGATGCGTATGGTCTTACCTTTGTAGAAATCCGCGACGCTCTGCTGCGCCGCCGCCGGCGCGCAACATCCGGCAATGAAAGACAGAACCAGCACCGTCTCGCTTCATTTCACTCCCCTATGGTCGCCGCCGTGTTTCGAAAAAGGGGCGCTTGAGCCCGGGCGGTCTATCGTCGATATAGTACCACGCCCGCCGCCGCCTGATGCACCGTTGCGACGTCCCGCCGCGCACCCCGCGCACTCCTGCATAAAGGACAACGATGACCCGGCCCCGCACCATCGACATTCACACCCATATCCTGACCGAGGAGACGATCGGGCTCCTGGCCAAGGAGGCGCCCTGGGTCGCGCCCAAGCTCACCCCGATCGATGCGGATTTCGCGGTGCTGGAGGTCGCGGGCACGCCCTACAAGCCGTTTCCGCGCGGCGGCTGGGAGCTCGAGCGGCGCTTCGCGGACATGGACGCCGCCGAGGTCAATGTGCACGTGCTCTCGGCGACGCCGCAGACCTATCTCTACGACCAGGACCCTGCGCTGACGGTGGCGACCTCCACGCTCCAGAACGATCAGATCGCCAAGCTCACGAAGACGCATCCCGATCGCTTCATGGGGATCGCGACGCTGCCGATGCAGGCCCCCGAGCAGGCGGCCGATGAGCTCAGGCGTGCCGTGCGCGAGCTCGGCATGCACGGCGCCATGATCGGCTCCAACATCGCGGGAAAGAACCTCGACGATCCGGCGCTCGAGCCGGTGTGGGCGGCGGCGGCCGAGCTCGGCGCCTTCATGATGATTCATCCGACGAACGTTGCCGGCGCCGACCGGCTGCGCTCGTATTATCTCGCGAATCTGATCGGCAATCCGCTCGACACCACGATCGCGGCGGCGTGCCTCGTGTTCGGCGGCGTGATGGAGCGGCATCCGAAGCTGAACGTCTGCCTCGTGCACGGCGGCGGATTCGTGCCCTATCAGGCCGGACGCTGGGCGCACGGCTGGCACGTGCGGCCGGAGCCGAAGGTGAATATCAAGCAGTCGCCGGAACCGTGGATCGACCGGTTCTATTACGACACCATCCTGCACGCGAAGCCGCAGCTCGAATTCCTGGTGGCGTCGATGGGCCCGAAGCGCGTGCTGATGGGCAGCGACTATCCCTACGACATGGGCACCGGCGAATGCGTGCGTCAGGTCGATGCGCTCTGGATCGACGATGCCGACAAGGCCGCGATCCTCAACGGCAATGCGGTGACGCTGCTCGGCGGGTGATCACGACGGCCGCGCTGTACGCGGCGATGGAGGAATGCAATGCACGTTCCACGTCGACGTTTCTTGAGTCTGGCTGCGGGCGTTGCCGCGCTGCCGGCGATGTCGCGGCTCACGCTGGCGCAAACCTACCCCGCGCGCCCCGTGCGCTTCGTCGTCGGCTTCGCGCCGGGCGGTCCGAACGACATTCTTGCGCGTCTGATCGGTGAATGGCTTGGGAGCCGGCTCGGTCAGCCGTTTGCCGTCGAGAACCTGCCGGGCGGCTCCAGCAATCCCGCGACCGAGGTGGTCGTGCGCGCGCCACCCGACGGCCATACCATTCTGCTGATGGGGCCGGCGAACGCGATCAATGCCTCGCTGTTCCCCAATCTCAGCTTCGACATCCGCCGCGACATTGCGCCGGTCGCCGGCCTTACCCGCGAGGCGCTGGTCCTGGTCGTGCATCCTTCGGTTCCGGCGTCGACCGTTCCCGAGCTCATCGCCTTTGCCAAAGCCAATCCGGGCAAGCTCAGGATGGCCATGACCGGCGCCGGCTCGTCGCCGCATGTGTCGGGCAAGCTGTTCCGGCTGATGACCGGCGTCGACGTGGAGGAATTGCACTACGACGGCGGCGGACCGGCGCTGCGCGACATGATCGCCGGCAAGGCCGACATGATGTTCGAGCCGATGTCGGCGTCGATCGGGCCGCTGCGAAAGAAATCGCTGCGCGCGCTCGCGGTGACGACGGCGCAGCGCTCGGAGACGCTGCCCGAGCTTCCGTTGATGAATGACACGCTGCCCGGTTACGAAGCGAGCGCGGTGACCGGCATCGGCGTGCCGCGTGGCACGCCGGCCGAGGTCATCGACATCCTCAACAAGGCGGTTAACGCCGCCTATGCGGATGCGAAGATGCGCGCGCGCCTGACCGACACCGGCGGCGAGCCGCTGCCGGGCTCGCCGGCCGCGTTCGGAAAAATCTTCGCCGGCGAAATCGAGAAGTGGGGCAAGGTCGTCAAGGCCTCCGGCATGAAGCCGCAGTGACGCCGAAGGCCTGTTTGCTGCTCTAAGCCGCGATCTCGAACTTGTCGCGCTTCACCTTGCTGAGGTCCTGGCCCTCGATGCGGATCAGGCGGGTGTCGCCCGCGCGGCGCGGCGAATGCAGCACGCCTTCGTTGTAGACGTGCGCGATGCCGGGCGTGAGCTCGTAGGTGCGCACCTTCGCGACCTTGCCGGGCGCGCCGTTCGCCGGCTTCTGCAACAGCCGCCAGTCGGTCATCTCGGTGACGCCGGCGACCTGGCCATAGACCGCCCAGCTCGGCCCGTGATCGTGCGGGTTGCTGTTCTTCTCGCCCCTGTAGACGTGGGCGAGGATGCAGAACTTGAGATCGGGATCCTCGTAGAGGATCTTGCGGTCGTCGGTCGCGTCCGGGCCGAGGTGCCTGGCCACGAAGTCCGGATCGGAACAGGCGCGTTCGGTGTACTGGCGCACCCGCTCGCGGCCGGCGGGACCGGGGTCGTTCAACAGCGCGGCGCGGCAGTCTGAAGAGAATTGATCGAGGGTGTAGGGCATGGCGATGTCTCCTCGTTCCAAAGCATACCGAGAGGATTGGACGAAGATTAGCGTGTAGCCCGCATTGAGCAAAGCGAAATGCGGGAAGCCGCTTTGCCGAAGCGCGCCGCCATGCTTCAATCAAGGCATGATTGGTGACGTGCGCTTCTCCCTGCAATGAACGCTACTACCAAGCACTACGACACCATTATCGTGGGTGGCGGAGCGGCCGGCTGCGTGCTGGCCAACCGTCTTTCCGCGGCGTCGAACCGGAGCGTGCTGTTGCTCGAAGCCGGGCAGGACACGCCGCCGGACGATCTGCCCGCCGACGTGCGCGACACCTATCCGGTCTCCTACTACAACGACGCCTATATGTGGCCGGAGCTGAAGGTGCATTGGCGGCTGCGCAACAACTCGCCCAGGGTCGGATTCTCGCAGGCGCGCATCATGGGCGGCGGCTCCTCCGTGATGGGCATGGTGGCGCTGCGCGGAACGCCCGACGACTACGACGAATGGGAGGCTAAGGGCGCCGCCGGCTGGGGCTGGAACGGCGTGCTGCCGTTCTTTCGCAAGCTCGAAGCGGACTTCGATTTCTCCGGCAGCGATCTGCACGGCGGCGACGGGCCGGTCCCGATCCGGCGCACGCCGGTCGCGGATTGGCCGCCGCTGTCGCACGCGATGCATGGCTATGCGCAGGAGCGGCAGATTCCCTTCATCGCCGACATGAACGGCGACTTCCGCGACGGCTATTGCTCGGTGCCGATGAGCAACTGGCCGGACAAGCGGGCGTCCTCGGCGATCTGCTATCTCGATGCGGCGGTGCGCTCGCGCAGCAATCTGACCGTCGCCAGCCGGGCGGCCGTGACGCAATTGCTGTTCGACGGGCAGCGGGCCGTCGGCGTGAAGGCAAACGTTGCCGGCGCGGACGTCGAGTTTCGCGGCCGCGAGATCATCGTGTCCCTGGGCGGCATCCACTCGCCCGCCATGCTGATGCGTTCGGGCATCGGGCCGGCGGATCATCTGCGCGACCATGGCATCGAGGTGCGTGCGGACCTGCCCGGCGTCGGCCGCAATCTGTCCAATCACGCAATCCTGTTCGTGGCGATCCACCTCAAGCCGCATGGACGGCAGGCGCCTTCGCTACGTCCGCATCCGACCACGTTGTTCCGGTTCTCGTCGGGTGTCCCCGGCTGTCCGCCCGCCGACATGTACATCAACGTCCAGAGCAAGACCTCCTGGAGTGCGCTCGGCCACCAGATCGCCAATCTCGCGCCGGTGCTGTGGAAGCCGTTTGCGCGCGGGCAGGTGTCGCTCACCTCGGCCGATCCGCGGCAGGAGCCGCTGGTCGAATTCAACTTCACCGGCCATGAGCTCGATCTGCAGCGCTTCAAGATCGCGTTCCGCCGCACCGTCGAGATGCTCGCCGACGCGCGGGTGCGCGAACTGGGCGGCGTGACCTTCCCGGTCAAATTCACCGACCGGCTGCGCATGCTCAATCGGGTTTCGCGTGCGAACGCCCTAAAGAGCGCCGTCATCGCGAAGCTTCTCGATCTCGTTCCGGCGTTGCGCGCCCCGGTGTTCGCGACGCTGGCGGATCGCCGGGTCGATCTCGCGGCGCTGGTGGAGGACGACGCGGCGCTCGCCGAGCACATCCGCGACAACGTCGCCGGCCAGTTTCACCCGGTCGGCACCTGCCGCATGGGAACGGCGGACGATCCGCACGCCGTCGTCGATCCGGCGGGACGCGTGCGCGGCTTTGCCGGACTGCGCGTCGTTGACGCCTCCATCATGCCGACGCTGACGCGCGGCAACACCAACATTCCGACCATCATGCTGGCGGAAAAAATCGCCGCCGCCATCGGCGCCGACGCGGCCGCGTGAGCGGCGCTGTTACTAGGGCGTGTACTCATAAACCGCGATTGTTCAACAATCGCTGCTGACTGTCTGCCTTACCCCCGAAAGCGGCACACAAGGGGGACATCGCGGGAGGTCCGCTTGGGGCCAACAACGGACTCACGGCGCGCTGCTAGAGAACGGGGGAGTCAGGGGAGCGAATAGGCGCGGGCGCCCTTTCGCCGGTGGCTTTCTTGGCTCTCTTCGGCTTTCTTGGCTGCCTTCGGTTTCTTGGCTGCCTTGGGTTTCTTGGCTGCCTTCGCTTTCTTGGCGATCTTCGCTTTGCTCGCTTTCTTAGACTTCTTTCCGTAGATGGCGATGCGGCCAACTTCTTTATAATCTTCACCTAAGGACCGAAGCTCGCGTCTCAAGGCTTCAGCTCGGCGACTGAGGATGCCGCTGATGTCATTCCTAAGCTTTAACAGGGCGTCTACTGACATGGATGCGAGGCGTTGTTTTGGCATGGCGGGCTCCGTGGCAGTTGGTTCTTGAGACGAACAGATAGCAAAAGTAACATGCCAAAGGCGCACGAATTGCTGATGTGACTTTGGCTTGGAGCGTAGTGGCTAGGTTCAAAATACTGGGTTCTAGTTCTCGCTCAAAATAGTTTTTGCAACACAATCCCCTTGAAAGCAGACATGTGAGCGGACATCGCGGGTGGTCCGCTTTGGGCTACAAGCCGACATCGCGCTTTGTCATTCGATCGTCAGCACGCACCAGAAGTGAGGTTGGGCATCGACGGCTTGATTTTGTGAGGCATGAAATGGGTTACCCGCGCGCTTCGATCTTGTCCTGCGTTTTGGTCTTGAAATCGCTGGCCTCATGGCGCTCGCGCAATTGTCCTTCAGGCGGCCCGCTGGCGCGGTTGACCATTCGCCCGCGCTTGACGGCCGGGCGCTCGCCGATTTCTTTCGTCCAGCGCGTCAGGTTTTTATATTCGTGCGTCTGGAGGAACTTGCGCGGGTCGTTGTAAGAGGTGCCGTTCAACATCCCGCTGCCGTACCACGGCCAGATCGCCATATCGGCGATCGTATATTCGTCGCCGGCGATGAATTGATTGTCCGCAAGCTGCCGGTCGAGCACGTCGAGCTGGCGTTTCACCTCCATTGCAAAACGGTCAATGGCGTATTTGATCTTTACCGGAGCATAGGCATAGAAATGCCCGAAGCCGCCGCCGACATAGGGCGTTGAACCCATCTGCCAGAACAGCCAGTTCAGCGCCTCAGTGCGCTTGCCGCGATCCTTTGGCAGGAAGGCGCCGAATTTATCCGCCAGGTAGAGCAGGATCGCGCCGGATTCGAACACGCGTCGCGGCGTCTGCTCGCTATAGTCCATGAGCGCCGGGATTTTGGAATTCGGGTTCACCCCGACAAACCCGCTGCCAAACTGGTTGCCCTCACCGATCCGGATCAGCCAAGCGTCATATTCCGCTCCGCCATGACCGGCGGCCAGCAATTCCTCCAGCATGACCGTAACTTTGACCCCATTGGGCGTCGCTAGTGAATAAAGCTGGAGCGGATGCTTTCCGCGCGGCAACTCCTTCTCATGCGTCGCGCCCGCGATAGGGCGATTGGTATGGCCATAGCGCCATTTGGGACTGTCGTCCTTCTCCCAGACCCAGACTTCCGGCGGCGTGTATTCAGGTGTGTCAGTCATGTTGGGCTCGCGTTTGTCGCTCGATAGGTTGGCCGAATGGATAGAATGGCGAGCGTGGGCTGTCCAATCATCGTTGTGGGCGTTGCCATGCTATGCGGCGCGACCTTGCTGCCCTGCACCGACAAAGCGGCACGCAGTTTGTGCCCAACCTCACTTACGCGTCACGGCGGCTCAAGCTATTCTGAAGAACCTGGGATGGAGATTTTGTAGCATGGCAAAGCTCGTCTTCGGAATGAACCAGTCCCTGGACGGCTACGTCGACCATATGGCGTTTGCGCCAAGCCCCACGCTCTTCCGCCACTTCATCGAGGAGGCTCAGCGGCAGGCGGGCAGTGTGTACGGTCGCCAAATGTATGAGGTCATGCGTTACTGGGACGACGATCATCCTGAATGGGATGCAGAGGAACGCGCCTTCGCGGCGGCGTGGCGGAACCAGCCGAAATGGGTCGTCTCGCGCTCGTTGAAGTCGGTCGGCCCCAACGCCAGGCTTGTTGAGGATGATCTTGAGGGCGCGATCCGCGAGCTGAAGGCCGAGCGCGACGGGGAGATCGAAGTTGCAGGCCCGGACTTGGCGCAAAGCCTCACCGAACTTGGCCTGATCGATGAGTATCGAATCTACCTGCACCCCGTCGTGCTTGGTCACGGCAAGCCATATTTCGCCGGACCCCGGCCGCCGCTCCGCCTTGTGGCTAATGATCGGATTGGCGAGGATGTGATCAGGTTGACCTACGTTCCTGCCTAATCACGCAACTCGCCCGACGGACTGCGCCGACGCGTCAGGTCTAATTTGGGTCAGAACCGGAAATCCTCAAGGCGAGCACAGCGAGCGGCACGGGTGCGCGAACTTCAGATTGGGACACTAGCGCTTGGCCTTCATGAGCGTCTCCCAGATCGCGAGATGGGAGATCGGCAGCGTGTTGACCTCGACATCGAGCGGCGCGAGCGCGTCGTTGACCGCATTGGCGACCGCCGCCGGCGCGCCGAGATAGCCGGCCTCGCCCGAGCCCTTCTGTCCGAACGTGGTCAGCGGCGAGGGCGTGCAGTGGTCGACGATCTTGATCGGCGGAACTTCCAGCGCGCTCGGAATCAGATAGTCCATGAACGTGCCGGCGGTGAGCTGGCCGTTGTCGTCATAGGTGAACTTCTCGTAGAGCGCGGCGCCGATGCCGTGCGCGATGCCGCCATAGGTCATGCCGTGCACGATGTCGGGGTTGATCATCACGCCGCAATCGTGCCCGCAGACATATTGCTTGATCGCGGGCGCGGCGGTGTCGGGGTCGATCTCGACATAGACGATGTGGCACTCGAACGCGTAGCACGGATAGATCTGGATGCGGCCGTCCGCCGTCGGCAGGCCGCCGCCGGTCGGCACCTCCCAGACGAATTTCGCCTGCAGCCCGGGCTCGATGCCGGGCGGCATCGGGTGGAACTTGCGATGCGCGATCTCGACCAGCTGGTCCCAGCTCAGGCGCTTTCCGGCACGCCCTTCAGCGCTGACGTTGCCGTCGCGGTAGTCGAGGTCCTCCTTCGCGCATTCGAAATTGTGCGCGGCGATCGCGATCAGCGTCTCCTTGATCTTGCGCGCCGCGCCGGCCGCGGCGCCGCCCAGCATGATCGCCATGCGGCTGCCGACCGGGCTGTTCGACGGCAGCGCCTGGAGCGAATCGGCGTGGATCACGCGGATCTGCGCCGGATCGCGCTCCAGCACTTCGCCGATCACGGTCGACACCAGCGTCTCGTGGCCCTGGCCCGATGACGACGTGCCCATGATGCCGGTGATCGCGCCGGAGAGATCGACGCGCACCAGGCAGGAATCCATCCACGTCGTGGTCTCGTTCTTCGGATTGAGCAGCGGCTCGAACGCGGAGTTGCCGCCGCTCGGCTCGAGGCAGGTCGAGATGCCGATGCCGGCGAGCTTGCCCGCGCTGCCGCGCCGCGTCGCGCGGCGCAACGCAGCGCCGGGTAGTCGATCGCGGCCAGCGCCTTGTCGAGCACGGTGTGGTAGTCGCCGGAGTCGTAGGTCGAGCCGCTCGGGATCGTGTACGGGAACTCGTCCTTGCGGATCAGGTTCTTCTGGCGCAGCGCGATCCGATCCATGTTCAGGTGGCGCGCCACGCGGTCCATGGTGCGTTCGAGCGCGAAGTTGGTCGGCGCCTGGCCGAAGCCGCGCACCGCTTCCTGCGGCGTCTTGTTGGTCATCACCGAGATCGGCTCGTAGTCGACCGCGCCGATGCGATAGGGCCCGCAGATCGCGCTGACCGGCTTGCCGAGCTGGAACGGCGCGCGGCCCGGCATAGGCGCCGACATCGTCGATCGCGCGGATTTTCAGCGCGCGGATGGTGCCGTCGCCGTCGAAGGCGACCGTCATGTCGAAGATGCGGTCGGGGCCGTGCATGTCGCCGCCGCGCATGTTCTCGAGCCGGTCCTCGATGAGGCGCACCGGCATGCCGAGCCGCTTCGCGAGGTAGCCGACCAGCACGGTGTGCTTGATGCCGCGCTTGACGCCGTAGCTGCCGCCGACGTCGACGTCGTAGTGCACGCGCACCGCGTTGCCGGGCAGGCGCAGCGCGCGCGCGGCCTGGTCGGGATATTTCGGCATCTGGATCGACGCCCAGATGTCGAGGATCTCCGGTGCCGGGATTCCATTGCGCGGCGACGCGCGAACGTCTCGATCGGCACCGTCGCGCTGCGGCTCCAGGTCGCGCGGAAGCGCGAGCTGGTGCTCGGCCTTGGCGAATTCATCCTCGACCGGCCCCCAGACGAAATTCCGGTGCAGGATCACGTTCGAGCCGTGCGCCGGATGCACCAGCGCGCTCGCGTCCGCCATCGCCTGCTCGGGATCGATGACGTGCGGCAGCGGCTCGTACTCGACCTCGACCAGCTCGGCGGCGTCCTCGGCCAGCGCGCGCGTGTCCGCGACGACCGCGGCGACCCATTCGCCGGCATAGCGCACGCGGTCGCGCGCCAGCGCCTAGCGCGTCACCTTCGGCGCATCGACGCCGATCGGCAGCGAATCGGTGGCGGCGCAGAACTCCTCGCCGGTCAGCACGTAGTGCACGCCCGGCACCGCGCGCGCCGCGTCGGTGTGGATCGACAGGATGCGCGCGCTGGCATGCGGCGAGGCGACGAGCGCGACGTGCTTGAGGCCGGGCAGCGCGATGTCGGCGGCGTAGCGGCCGCGGCCGGTGACGAAGCGCGGATCTTCCTTGGTGCGGCGTTTGGCGCCGATATAGCGGAACCCATAGGGGCTGCCGGCGGGCGCGCTCATTTGGCTTCTCCCGCCATGCGTTGCGCCGCGAGCGCGACCGCCTCGACGATCTGCTGATAGCCGGTGCAGCGGCAGAGATTGCCGCCGATCGCATCGCGGATCTCGTCCTCGGTCGGCCGCGGATTGGCGTCGAGCAGCGCCTGCGCCGCGATCAGCATGCCCGGCGTGCAATAGCCGCACTGCAGCCCGTGCGCCTCGCAGAAGCTGTCCTGCAGGATGCTCAAGCTTCCGTCCGGCTGCGCCAGGCCCTCGACCGTGGTGATGCGATGGCCGTCCGCCTGCACCGCGTACATCAGGCAGGAGCGCACCGGCTCGCCGTCGAGCATGACCGAGCAGGCGCCGCAGATGCCGTGCTCGCAGCCGACATGCGTGCCGGTGAGGTGCAGATGCTCGCGCAGCCAGTCGACCAGCGACGTGCGCGCCGTGACCTGGCCGGTGCGTTTGACGCCGTTCACCTCGATCGCGATCGGATAGAGCTTCTCGCTCATGGCGCCGCCCTCGCGCCGTCGTAGGCGGATTGCAGCACGCGCGTCGCCAGCACGCCGGCAAGATGCCGCCGGTAGTCGGCGCTGGCATGGGTGTCGCTGCCGGGCTCGAGCGCCGCCGCGGCGTCATGCGCAACGTCGCGCAGCGTCGCCTTGTCCAGCTCGCGTGCCGACGAGCCGCGCGCGCGAGCGCGGGAAACGCGACCGGCGTCGGCGCCGCGCCGCCGACGCCGAAGGTCGCGCGCGTGCAGCGTCCGTCGTCGTCGAGCGCGACCTGGGCGGCGGCCGCGACCATGGCGAAATCGCCATGGCGGCGGCTGATCTCGGTGAAGGCCGAGCCGGTCTTCGCGCTCGCGCCAGACCGGCCAGTGGATTTCCTCGAGGCACTCGTCGTGGCTGCAGCGCGGTCGTCATCGCGCCGGCGAAGAACGCCGACGGCCGGCAGCGTGCGCGTGCCCGATTTGCAGCGCAGCACCAGCCGCGCCTCCAGCACCTGCGCGACGAGCGGCAAGCTCCGCCGACGGGTCGGCATGCGCCAGGCTGCCGCCGACGGTGCCGCGGTTGCGCGTCTGCGCGTGGCCGACGAACGCCAGCGCCTGGCGCAGCAGCGGCACGCTCGCGGCGAGCGTGTCGTCGCGCTGGATGACGCATTGCCGCGTGCAGGCGCCCATGCGCACGGCGTCGGTCTCGAGCGCGATGAACTTCAGCGCGGCGATCTCGTTGATGTCGATCAGCCAGGCGGGCCGCAGCAGCCGGAACGCCATCATCGGGACGAGGCTCTGCCCGCCGGCGATCAGCTTGGCGTCGTCGCCGTGCTGCGACAGCAGCTCGCAGGCCTCGTCGATCGAGGCCGCGCGGGCATATTCAAACGGGGGCGATTTCAACCTGCGACCTCAAGACGCTGCCAGCCCGATATCAAGCGATCGGGCTGCAAAACCTCATTCTACGGTCCGAAGATCACACGTCCCCCTTGTGGGGCGCAACGCGCCCTGTTCAATATCACCCCGGCGCGAAAGACGCCTCAGGGAGGGGTTATGAGACGGTCCTGGATGTGGGTTCTCGCGATTGCGGCGTGCATCGCCCACGGCGAGGCGCTGGCGCAAACACAGCCGCAATCTTGGCCGACCAAGCGGGTGACGGTCGTCGTGCCGTTCACGGCCGGCAGCGCGACCGACATCATGGCGCGCACGGTGGCGCAGCGGCTGTCGGAACAGCTCGGCCAGCCCTTCGTGGTCGAGAACCGGCCCGGCGCGGGCGGCACGATCGGGGTCGGCGCGGTCGCGCGGGCCGAGCCGGACGGCCACACGATCCTGGTGCATTCGTCGTCCTACACCATCACGCCGACGACCTATCCCACCACGGCCTACGACACGGTCCGCGATCTGGTCGGGATCACGCCGCTGGCGCTGCTTCCGAACGTGCTGGTGATCTCGCCGGACAAAGGCATCAAGACCGTGCCGGACCTGGTGAAAGCCGCCAAGGCCAAGCCGGGCGCGATGAACTATGCGTCCGCGGGCGTCGGGACCGCGACGCAACTGAACGCCGAACGCTTTCGCATGGGCGCGGGCATCGAGGTCGTCCATGTGCCGTTCAAGGGAACGCCGGAGGCATTGACCGAAGTCATCGCCGGACGCGTCGACTACTATTTCTGCCCGGTCAATGCGGTGCTGCCGTTGATCGAGGGCAAGCAGCTGCTGGCGCTGGCCATGGGGAGTTCAAAGCGCTCGGCGGCGCTGCCGAACGTCGCGACGACGGTCGAAGCCGGCGTTCCGAACTCGGACTACAATTTCTGGGTCGGCATGGTCGTGCCGTCGAAGACGCCGCGCGACATCGTGAACCGAATCCATCAGGAGACGGCGAAGGCGCTCGAAAGCAAGGAGGTCCGCGCCAGCATGGCCAAGCTCGGCGCCGAGCCGATGCTCATGCGGCTGGACGAATTCGACAGCTATATCCGCAACGAGATCAAGACCAACGCCGCGCTGGTGAAAGCGGCGGGGATCACCGCGCAATAGCGGCGCTACTTCGTCTCCAGCGCCTTGCGCACGCGCGCCACGGT
Organism: uncultured Alphaproteobacteria bacterium; assembly: GCA_963850705.1. Taxonomy (GTDB): domain Bacteria; phylum Pseudomonadota; class Alphaproteobacteria; order Rhizobiales; family Xanthobacteraceae; genus VAZQ01. Next base: position 103,183 of record CAWKMR010000033.1, read on the forward strand.
GTCGGGCGACGTCTTCAGTACCTGCTCGACGAACGCGGCGAGGTCGGCGCCGGTCATCGGGTCGACATCGATCTTGAGCTTCGCGGCCTCGGCGAGATAGGCGGGATCCTTCATGGTCGCGTCGAATGCCGCGCGCAGCGCTGCGACGCGGTCGGCCGGCACGTTCTGCGGCAGGAAGAACGGCCGCCCGACGTCGAGCCGCGCCATGATGAGCTGCATGGCGGCGCGTTCGTCGTCGGTCTTGGCGAGGTCGAGCGCGTTCGGCACGCCGGGCAGGTCGGGATTCGTCCGCAACGCCCATTGCGTGATGATCTTGATCTTCTTCTCCGCCAGCCACTGCGAGGAGAGCGTCCGCACGCTGGTGAGCGCGGCGATCGCGCCATCCACTTCGCCCAACTCCATCGCGAGGTTGATCTTGGCGGTGGAGCCGTAGCCGGTGATGACCTTGTGCTTGAGGCCGAACAGCGCGTTGGCGACCAGCGGAAAATCGACCTGCGAGGAGCCGGCCGCCTGCGCGCCCATGATCAGCTCATTGGTGCGCAGTTCGTCGAACGACTGCACCTTGGATTTGTGCCACACATAGGTCACGTGCGTTTCGCGGTTGGTGTTGCCGAGCCAGTTGAGCTTGGTGAGATCGAAGCGCGATGCCGCTGCCGGCGTGAACAGCGGGTAGGTGGGCAGTCCCGCGAACGCCGCGCCGATCAAAGTGCCGTCGAACGGTCCGTTGGCGTAGACCTGCGCCGTCATGTTGGCGCTGCCGGCGCCGGGCTGGTTCTGCACCACGATCGCCGGATTGCCGGGGATGTGATTGACGAGGTGTCGCGCCAGCAGCCGCGCGTTCACGTCGTAGCCGGAGCCGACGTCGATGCCGACCACCATGCGGATGGTCTTGCCCTTGT
>CAWKMR010000034.1:0-128112 GCA_963850705.1 uncultured Alphaproteobacteria bacterium
ACCGCGTCGGACAGCGACGTGAAGTTGAAGTCGCGGATGCGCAGCGCGGGCATGTGGCGGCCGGCGGCGACGGGCTCCGGAACGGCCGATGTCTTCCAGCCGGTTCAGCATCAGCAGCGGGCTTTCGTTCCAGCGCAGATTCTTCAGCGGCCGCGTGACCTTGCCTTTTTCGATCAGAAACGCGCCGTCGCGCGTGAGCCCGGTATAGAGCACCGTTCGCGGCTCGAGCGAGCGAATGTAGAAGAAGTGCGTCACGAGCACGCCGTGCTCGCAGCCGGCGATCAGCTCGTCGGTCGTTTTCGTGCCGCCGGTCAGCTTCAGCCCGCCGCCGAGCACGTTCGAGCTGCCGTCGTAGATGTCGTCGCCGGTCGGCGGCACCTTCTGCTTCTGCGCCCAGAAGCGCGTGTACGACAGATTCCTGCAGCACCCCTTTCTCGATCCAGACCGTGCGCCTGAGCGGAAAGCCCTTCGACGTCGAACGGCATCGCCGAGCAGATCGGGATCGGCGGGATCGGAATAGAGCGTCACACGCTCGTCGCAGACCTTCTCGCCGATCCGCGTGCCGCCGCCGGCTTTCGAAAACGCGCTGCGCCCTTCGTCGGCGCTGCGCGCGTTCAGCGCGCTCGACAGGAGCGGAACGAGATCGTTCACCGCCTGCGGCTCGAGCACGGCGGTATAGGCCGCGCATCGATCGGCCTGCGGGTTCCGGCTCGACTCGCGCTTTTCGCGCGGCCGCGCGGCCGATCGCCGCGGGATCGATCGTGCCCCAGTCGCGCGATCCGGCGCTGGCCCAGCCGCTGCCGGTGCCGTCCGGCGTCCGCGCCGTCATCGACAGATCCGCGTCGGTCGTCCGGTGAAACGCAAACAGCCCGTTGCTGGTGGCGACCGCGACGGCGATGGCGTGGGCGTCGAGAAATCCCGCCGAGAAAATCTGGCCGCCGCCGGTGCCGTCGATCGGCGCGGCTGCACCGCGCCGGCGCGCGCCGCCGGCGTCAGGTTCGCGGTGTCTTCGATGTAGGCGTTGACGGCCGCATGCGTCTGCGGCCCGAGCTCGGGCATCAGCTCGGGATCGTCGGGCGACAGGCGCGCGAGCTGAGCCGCGAGATCGACCGTGCGCCGCAGGCTCGCGTCTTCGAGCACGTTGGTCGACGCGGACGCGCGCCGGCGTCCGATCGTGACCGTCACCGTCGACGACGACGTCGGTGACGCCGCCCGACGTCGTGATGCTCGCGTCGGCAAAGCGCGTGTTGCCGCTCCACGTCGCTGGTGATGTTCACGCGCGTCTGGTCGGCGCCTTGCTGAGCGCCAGCACGCGATCGGCGAGCGCTTTGGCTTCTTCGCGCGTCATGACTTCTGCCCCGTGTTGAGGATGGTGACGTTGCGGAAGCGGCACGGCGGGCAGCCGTGGCTCACCGAGCTCACCTGCGACGGCTCGCCCTTGCCGTCGTTGAACGATCCGCCCAGCCAGTACGACGACTTGCCGCCGATCATGTCCATCGAGTTCCAGAAGACCGGCGTGTTGCTCTGGTACGCGACGTCGCGCAGCATGCCGGCGATCTTGCCGTTGCGCACTTCGTAGTACGACTGTCCCGAAAACTGGAAGTTGTAGCGCTGGTTGTCGATCGACCACGACCCGCGGTTCTTGATGACGATGCCGCGGTCGGTGGCCGCGACGATGTCGTCGAGCGTGATGTCGCGCTCGCCGGGCAAGCAGCGAGATGTTCGGCATGCGCTGAAACTGCACGGCGTTCCACGATTCGGCGAACGAGCAGCCGTGCGAGCGCTGCACGCCGGTGAGGTGCTGAATCCACTTCGCCTGCTCGCGCGTGGTCTGGTAGTCCTTGAAGATGCCCTTCTCGACAATCAGCCACTGATCCGCGGGCACCCCCTCGTCGTCCCACGCGACGCGCGAGAGCGAGCCCTCCTGCGTGCGATCGGCCTGCACGTTCATGAACTCCGGGCCGTACGCAGCTTGCCGATCGTTTTCTCCGGCGGCGCGACGAAGCTCGTGCCGGCGTAGTTCGCTTCCTGGCCGATCGCGCGATCGAGCTCTGTCGGGTGGCCGATCGATTCGTGAATCGTCAGCCAGAGGTTCGTCGGATCGAGAATCAGATCGTATTGACCGGCCTCGACGCTCTTCGCCGTGAGCTTCTCGGCGGCGATCGACGCCCAGCGCTCGGCGTTGCCGCGGCATGTCGAGCGATTCGACGTATTCCCAGCCCTGTCCGCGCGGCGCGAGCTCTTCGTTCGTAGGTCTGAAAATCGCCGGTGCGCGATCGCGGTGGCGCTGAAATACGGGCCGACGCGGATGAACGTCTGCGTGACGTTGGTGCCTTCCGACGTGACGAGCGTCTTCACCTCGCGCAGCAGCTGGAAGCCCGGAGCTGACGAAGCGGACGTTCTTCACTCTGAGCGCGGCTTCGTTGGCGTCGAGCAGCAGGGCGATCTTCTCCTCGAGCGGCACGTCGATCGGATCGCGCTGCACGGGCGTCATCCACGTGCCGGTGACGGGCGTCGCCGGCGCGAGCTCGACCGGATGGCGCTGCACGGTGCGTGCGGCGCGCGACAAGCGTGACGGCTTCGCGCGCGGCGTTCTGCACGCCGGCGCGCGTCATCGTGCTGGTCGCGGCAAATCCCCAGCACCCGTCGACGAGCGTGCGGATGCCGAGGCCGTACGATTCGTCGTCGGCTGACCGCCGCCCACCTGGCGCTCGCGCGTCTGAATGATCTGGCGGCGGTAGCGTCCGATCGCGCACGTCGGCATACGACGCGCCGCTGCTGCGCGCGACGTTGAGCGCTTCGTTCGCCAGCTCGAGCACGAGGGGATCGGCCGACGGGCGCCGCAAGCGTTTGCGCGGCCGGATGCAGCTGCAGCTGGCCGCTGGCCGAGCGGCCGCGGCGGTGGCTGCTGTCGTCTTGATGAAATCGCGCCGGTTGGCCGTCGTCATGGACAGATCGAGATCCTATAACAAGTGAAATCCGAGACGCTAGATCTCTACGTTCGCAACATGACGAGGAAGAGAATCGAGGCGGCAACGACGAAGAAGACGAGCGTGCCGTTTTCGCTGCTCTGATAGCCGACGGTATCAGCTGCCTGTTGCAGGGCGCGCGTCGCGCATGTCGCGGGCGCAGTTGATAGCTCGCTCATCGCCGTGCCCGCGAAGACACCGGTTGCGCGATCGCGGACGCGGTCGTCGAGGACCGCGGCGGCGCCAAGCAGCACGAATGCGCTGAATCGCCACCATGAGGCGCTCGAACAGCCGCTCGAATGCTGAAGGTCCGGCTCCCCATAGACGGCCGGTCTCAATGGCAATTCGCGTGCTCCTTGCCGGAAAAATGTCCCAGCGATTTTCGGGGTTGATCGCGGGGGTACGCATGCCGGGATTGCTCCGTTTCAGCACGCAGCGTGGGCTATTTCGAAAAGATCAGGATGTGCTGCCGGGGCAGGCGGCCGTCGACTTTGGCGAGCGTAAACCCTTCGGCTTCGAGCTCCATCTTCGCTTCGGCGACCGACATTTTGTGCTCGAACCGGATCGGGCACGTCCGGATCTTCCTTTCGGTATTCGAGCAGCACGAGCCGTCCACCGGGTTTCAACGCGGCGCGCATCGCGCGCAGCATTTTCTGCGGCTCGGAGAACTCGTGGTACACGTCGACCATCAGCGCGAGATCGATCGACGCCGGCGGCAGCTTCGGATCGTCGATCGCGCCCTGCACGAGCGTGACGTTCCGAACGTTCTCGCGCGCCAGCCGCGCCGCGAGCATCTTCAGCATTTCCGGCTGGAGGTCGTTCGCATACACGCGCCCTTTCGCGCCGACGCGCGCCGCAAGGCGAACAGTGAAGTAGCCGGATCCCGCGCCGACGTCGGCGAGCGTCAGCCCCGTCAGTGGTCCCAGCGCATCGAGTGCCTTGTCGGGCTCCTCTTCGGCATCGCGCTCCGATCGCTCGAGCCATTCCGCGCCCTGCCAGCCCATGACGTTCGCAAAGCGCCGGCCGGAAATCGGATGGACGCCTGGCGCGGCAACGGTCTGCGCAACGATCGATGCCGTCAGCGAGCAACGCAGACAAACAGCGCGTGTGGTCTTACGCATCGAGCATCTCCATCTCTTCGCGCGGCGACGCGTGCAGCTCGGCCCAGTCGAGCTCTTCCTCCAGCCGATGGAACGCATCGTCCGAGATCTTTCCCTGCCGCCGCAGCGTCGCGAGCAGCTCGCGCTGCGCGCAGATGGCGTCGATGCGCAGCCGGTCGTGCTCGGTGTCGGCCTGTGGGTTGGCGCGATCCTTCGCGACCGCCTTCATCGCTTCGTATTCGGCGCGCACCGCAACGGCGGCATCGCCGTCGCGATCGCGCAGACGTCGCGAGCGCGGCGTCGACCATGGCGCCGCGCGCCTTCGATATCTCGGCTTCGAGCGAATTGTCCGGTTCGAGCCGCAGCAGCTCGTATGAGGAAGCCGACCGTGAGCCCCTGGATCATCAGCGAGCCCAGCACGACGATGAAGGCGCTCAGGACGATGACGTCGCGATGCGGAAATCCGGACGGCAGCGCGAACGCCGTCGCAAGCGTGACCAGCCCGCGCATGCCGCACCACGAAATCAGCACGGCCTCGCGCGTCGTCGTCGAATGCGACGATTCGCGCCGATGAAACAGGCGCGGGATGAGCGTGCCGATCATCACCCACGCGATCCGGACGACGATGACGACGGCGAGGACGGTGACGCCAAACCAGATGGCCTCCCAAAGGCTGCGAGCTGTCGAGCCGGCCGAGAATCGTCCGCGCCTGCAGGCCCATCAACAGGAAGGCGAGCACGTTGAGGACGAAGACGACGACTTCCCAGATCGCGTACGAATGCACGCGGTCGCGCGCCGTCTGCCGCTCGGGTCCGTAGTGCGCCGCCGTCATCGCGAAGGCGACCACCGCGAGGATGGGTGACACGTGCACGTGCTCGGCGACGACCCACGTGCCGAACGTGACGACAAACTCGGAGACGCGCGCGGTGAGCGTCTGGCCGAGCCATCGCTTCAACAGGAAATACAGCTTCGCGAACGCGAGGCCGAGCACGATGCCGCCCGGCGCGGCGACGAGCAGGCCGGGAATCATGTCGACGACCGACGTCTCCTGCCACGTGGCCATCGCGACGGCGGCCGTGAAGATGAGCAGGGCGGTTGCATCGTTGAGCAGGCTCTCACCCTGAAGGATCGCCATCGTCCGGCGTGGCAGCGGGAATTTCGTCAGCACCGCCGCGGCTGCGGCGGCATCGGGCGGCGCGACGATCGCGCCGAGCGCGATGGCCGCCGCCAGCGGCATGCCTTGCCACGCCCAGCCGATCCACGCGACCGCCGCCGTCGTCAGCACCACCGCGATGAGCGCGAGCCAGGTCAGCGGCAGCCAGTCGCGCCGCAGTTCGCGCGGCGGCAGATCGTATGCGGCGTCGAGCAGCGCCGGCGCGATGAACAGCGCGAGCGCGAGCCGCGGCTCCATGTCGATTTCCGGCGCCCACGGCAGCGCCGCGACGCACATGCCCGCGAACGCGAGCATCGTCGGATACGGCGCACCGATGTGTCCCGAGATTTTCAGCAGGAGGATCGAGACGAGCAGCAGCGCGAGGAGACTCTCGAAGAGCGCCATGGGCGTAGTGGAGCGTACGTTACCATGGCCGACTCACGTCAGCATGAGCGCGCTGAAGAGCCGTCCTGTTCATATCGTGTGTCTGGTGTGGCTGCGACGTGCGCGTCCGGCCGACGCCCATCCCGTTCCTTTCAGTTACATCGACGTGCGCGTCGAGGCGGGCACGGTCGAGATGACGATCGTCGTGCACACGTTCGACCTCGCGAACGATCTGAAGATTCAGCCGCCCGAGAACGTTCTCGAGCGCGACACGCTGAACGCGCAGGGACGTGCGATCGTCGACGCTGGTTCAGAGCCGGCTGACGCTCGAGTGCCGACGGCGAGGTGCTTCGCGAGCTGCCACATGGTCGGCGCCCGAGGCGATTGCCCGATCGCCAATCGATACGCGTTCGCGCGAGCTACAGTGCTGGCGCGGCCCGCCGGGCGGCTCGACGTCGCGGCGCTGATGTTCCCGTACGACCCGCAGCACAAGACATTCCTGAACGTGTACGAAAGCGGGGCGGTCACCGCTCAGGCGATCCTCGATAAAGACCGCACCGGCTTCGAGTATTTCGCCGGCACGCGGCAGGGCGTGCGGGCGGTGCTGCAGAGGTTCGTGCCCGGCGGGCGTGCATCACATCCTGATAGGTCCCGACCATCTCCTGTTCCTTGTGGGCCTGCTGCTGCTGGGCGGCACGCTGCGGCAGTTGCTGCTGGTCGTCACCGCGTTTACCATAGCCCACAGCATTACGTTGTCGCTGGCGGCGCTCGGGATGGTGATACCGCCCGCGAACGCCATCGAGCCGGCTATTGCGCTCAGCATCGTGTACGTTGGCGCGGACAATCTGCTCGTCAGCGCCGGTGGGCGCGACACGCGCGCGTGGATTGCGTTTGCGTTCGGCCTGATCCACGGGTTCGGTTTCGCGAACGTGCTTCGCGAGATGGATTTGCCCGGCCGCGCGCTCGGCTGGACGCTCTTCGCGTTCAACGTCGGCGTCGAGATTGGTCAGCTCGTCTTCGTCGTGCTCGTCGCGTCGCTGTTCATCTGGATTCGATCGCGCAGCGAGGCCGCCGGGCGGCGGCTCGTGTTTGCCGGCTCGATCATCGTGATGCTCGCCGGCGCATTCTGGTTCGTGCAACGGGTCTTTTTCTCTGGAGGGGTTGACATGAAACGCATCGTCGTGCTCACGGCCTTGATCGCCGCCGGCGCCGTCTCGTATGTCGTCGCGCAGCAGGGCGGACAGAAGCCCATGGTGGTCGAGGTCGAAAAACTCAAGGACAACCTGTTCGTTCTGACGGGCGGCGGCGGCAACACGACCGTCTTCGTCCAGTCGAACGGCATCACCGTCGTCGACACGAAGAACCCCGGCTGGGGCGCGCCGATTCTGGCGAAGATCCAGGAGCTGAGCCCATGCGCAGATGTACACCATGGGCACGCTGCTGCGGCACGGCAGCGCCGAGCAGAAGGCGCGCTATCTGCCGCGGCATCGCCACGGGCGAGCTGCGGCTGCAGGCGTTCGGCGTGACCGAGCCGACGTCCGGCACCGACACGCTCGGCCTGCGCACCACCGCGGTGCGCGACGGCGACGCACTACGTCGTCAACGGCCAGAAGATCTGGACCTCGCGCGCCGAGCATTCCGACCTGATGCTGCTGCTGGCCCGCACCACGCCGCGCGAGCAGGTGGCCAAGCGCACCGACGGGCTGTCGGTCTTCCTGGTCGACATGCGCAGGCGACGCAAGGGCCTGACCATCCGGCCGATCCGCACCATGATGAACCACGCCACGACCGAGGTGTTCTTCGACAACCTGCGGGTGCCGGCGGAGAACCTGATCGGCGAGGAAGGCAAGGGCTTCCGCTACATCCTGTCCGGCATGAACGCCGAGCGCATCCTGATCGCCGCCGAATGCATCGGCGACGCCAAGTGGTTCATCGAGAAGGCGACCGCCTACGCCAAGGAGCGCAGCGTGTTCGGCCGGCCGATCGGGCAGAACCAGGGCGTGCAGTTCCCGATCGCGCGCGCCTATGCGCAGATGCGCGCCGCCGAGCTGATGGTGCGCGAGGCGGCGGCGCTCTTCGACGCCGGCGCGCGACTGCGGCGCCGAGGCCAACATGGCGAAGATGCTGGCCGCCGAGCGTCCTGGGCGGCGGCCGACATGTGCGTGCAGACCCATGGCGGCTTCGGCTTCGCCGAGGAATACGACATCGAGCGCAAGTTCCGCGAGACGCGGCTCTACCAGGTGGCGCCGATCTCGACCAACCTGATCCTGTCCTATCTCGCCGAGCACGTGCTCGGCCTGCCGCGGTCGTACTGAGGTCGCATGACCGCTCCCGCTCGAAGGCCTGCTCGTCGTCGCGCTCGAGCAGGCGGTCGCCGCGCCGATGTGCACCTGCCGGCTCGCCGATGCCGGCGCGCGCGTGATCAAGATCGAGCGGCCGGAGGGCGATTTCGCGCGCGGCTACGACGACGTCGCGCACGGCGAGAGCGAGCTATTTCGTCTGGCTCAACCGCGGCAAGGAATCGGTCGTGCTCGATCTCGCCAAGGCCGACGACAAGGCGCTGCTTCGCCGCGATGCTCGCGAAGGCCGACGTGTTCGTGCAGAACCTCAAGCCCGGCGCGGTCGCCAAGCTCGGCTTCCCGATCGAGCGGCTGCGCGCGCGAGCATCCGCGCCTGATCGTCTGCTCGATCTCGGGCTATGGCGAGGGCGGCCCCTATGCCGCAGCGCAAGGCCTACGACCTGCTGATCCAGGCCGAAGTCGGGCTCGCCTCGATCACCGGCGGGCCGGAGCGCCGGCGCGCGTCGGCGTCTCGGTGTGCGACATCGGCGCCGGCATGAACGCCTATGAGGCGATCCTCGAAGCGCTGATCGTGCGCGGGCGCACCGGCGAGGGCGCCGAGCTCTCGGTCTCGCTGTTCGACGCCATGGCCGACTGGATGACGGTGCCGCTGCTGCAGCACGAAGGCGGCAAGCCGCCGAAGCGCGTCGGCCTCGCGCATACCTCGATCGCGCCCTACGGCGTGTTCAAGAGCCGCGACGGCGTCGACATGCTGATCTCGATCCAGAGCGACCGCGAATGGCGCGTGCTCGCCGACGAGGTGCTCGGCGACACGGCGCTCGCGACCGATCCGAACTTCGCCAGCAATGTCGAGCGCGTGAAGCGCCGCGCCGAGACCGACGGCCGCGTCGCCGCGGTGTTCGGCGCGACTCGATGCCGAGCCGCTGATTGCGAAGCTTGCCGCCGCCGACATCGCCTTCGCGCGCGTCAACGATCCGGCCGGGCTCGCGCAGCATCCGCATCTGCGCCGCATCGCGGTCGAAACGCCGGCGGCGCCGGTCAGCTATCCGGCGCCGGCGGCCCGCCGCGCCGGCGAGACGCGCCGCTACGGCGCGGTGCCGGCGCTCGGCGAGCACACGGCGAAGATCCGCGCCGAATTTCTATCGCTAGACCAGAAGCCCAAATCGGCAAAGGCGTTCTGATGATGCTCCGCCGAATCCGGCGAGAAGCAGCAGAACACGACCTGCGTGAGCTTGCCCGGCGCTGCGGCGATCTCCGCCGCCACCGTGCCGACCGCGATGCGCGCGGCGCGGTCGGGCGGGAAGCGGTAGACGCCGGTCGAGATCGCCGGAAAGGCGATCGAGGCGAGCTGTGCTCCGCCGCCAGCGTCAGCGCGGTGTAGTAGCAGGAGCGCAGCAGGTCTTCCTCGTCGCGCCCGCCGCCGTGCCAGACCGGCCCGACCGCGTGGATGACGTGCCTGGCCTTGAGCCGGTAGCCGCGGGTGATCTTGGCCGAGCCGGTCGCGCAGCCGCCGAGCGTGCGGCATTCGGCCAGCAGCTCCGGCCCGGCGGCGCGATGGATCGCGCCGTCGACGCCGCCGCCGCCGAGCAGCGACGTGTTGGCGGCGTTGACGATGGCGTCGACGTCAAGCGTCGTGATGTCGGCGACGCAGATGTCGAGCCGCGTCGGTCCGACTGCGGCGGTCAGGAGAGGTTGGCGCTGGCATGGCGCCATAGTCTAGCGTCCGCTCGATTCCCGCGAAAGCGGATCAAGCCCGATGCTCTTGCGCCGGGACGCCGACCCGCGATCCGAGCCATTACCGGCGCCGCGTTCGACCTCCGCCTCGCGCAGTCGATCGTGCTGCGCCGCCCGATGTCGTCGAAATGCGCGTCGAGGAAGCGCTGCGCCGCGGCCTGGCCGAGCTGGCGCAGCCGGTCGAAGAACTCGTAGTCGTTGTTGAGCTTGCTGCGGTCGTCGAAGGCCACGCCGGCGTCCATCACGATGCGGTGCAGCCGGATGCGCCGGTACTCGCCCGGGCGCGGTGCCGCGCGGCAGGCCGCCTTCGGCGATCAGCCGTTCCGCGAGCTCGAGCGCGCGCAGCTCCGCGAGCAGCGGCGCGTTGAAGGTGATCTCGTGCAGCCGCGTCATGATATCGCGCGCGCTGGTCGGCGCGCCGCCGCGCTCGAGCGGATTGATCTGCACGATCAGCACGTCCTCGGTCGCGGTCGCGCGCAGGAACGGCAGCACCGTCGGATTGCCGCTGTAGCCGCCGTCCCAATAGGGCACGCCGTCGATCTCGACCGCCTGGAACAACAGCGGCAGGCAGGCCGACGCCATCACCGACCTCCGCGCGTGATCTCCGCGCGCGAGAACACGCGCGGCTCGCCGGTGTGCACATTGGTGGCGGAGATGAACAGCTCGCGGCGGCGTGTCGCCGCGCACCCGCTCGAAATCGACGAAGCGCTCGATCAGGTCCTTGAGCGGATTGATGTTGAGCGGGTTGAGATCGTAGGGCGACCAGTAGCGCGACAGCGCGCCGAGCCACGGCACCGGCGAGCTCTGCCGCGGCACGAACGCGAACAGCCGCTCGATCGCTTCGCGCTGCAGCTCCGGCAGGGCGCCGCCGAAGCTCGCCGCGCGCCAGAAGTCGGCGAGCCGCTGCCGCGCCTCCTCCGGGCCGCCGCGCGCAAGCCCGTCGGCCAGCATCACCGCGTTCACCGCGCCGGCCGAGGCGCCGGAGATGCCGTCGATGGCGATCCGGCCGTCGGCCAGCAGCTGGTCGAGCACGCCCCAGGTGAAGGCGCCATGCGCGCCGCCGCCCTGCAGGGCGAGGTTGACGCGCTTGCTCGCGCCTGCGCGAATCCCAGCCGCGCGCGCCCGGCTGCGCGCCGGAGCGGCGCGCCAGAGCGCCGAAAGCACCTTGTTCAACAGGACTGGAAGCATCACATCAGTCGGGGTGTTGACGACCAAAAATTGAAGCGACTCAGCGACATAGGAGCTTGGGGCAGCGTCTTATTGCATTGCAATATGAAATTGTTGCGACGCATCATTGTTCCGAATGCGGCGCAAAGCGGCTAAGGTTCCGGCATGGCCAGGGCCAAAGCGGCGCATGACAAGGCGCGACGGCGGCGGTTTTCCCGGCGCCCGGGCACGACCATGACCGCTGCACCAGCGACGCCATGGCGGTCGCGGAGGCGCGCTGCAGCGAGCGCGGGCAGCGGCTGACCCCGATCCGCCGCGATGTGCTGGGCGCGCTGCTGGCCAGCCACCAGCCGCTCGGCGCCTACGAGATCATGGAGCGGGTGGCGCCCCAGGGCCCGCGGCCGGCGCCGATCACGGTCTATCGCGCGCTCGAGTTCCTGCGCGAGAACGGCCTGGTGCACCGGATCGAAAGCCGCAACGCCTTCGTTGCCTGCGTGCATACCCATGCCGCCGGCGACCTCGTGGTGTTCCTGATCTGCGAGCGCTGCGGCACGGTCGGCGAGGCGTCCTCGGCGGAGGTCGCCTCGACGGTGAAATCGCGCCGCCGATGCGGTCGGCTTCACGCCGAAATCGCCGGTGATCGAGATCAGCGGGATCTGCACGCATTGCGGCAAGGGTTAATGCAAAGGGCGTAAGCCCGCCACGTTGACGCCGCCGGATGCGCTCTGGCACCCGAGACGGCGCGAAGGAGACAGAATGAACGAAGCGGGTCCGCAGGAGCGGCGCAAATCGGTGGCGGTCGATGTCGGCGGCGTGACCGTCGGCGGCGGCGCGCCGGTCGTCGTGCAGTCGATGACCAATACCGACACCGCCGATGTCGAACGCGACCGTGGGGCAGGTCGCGGCGCTGGCGCGCGCCGGCTCCGAGATCGTGCGCATCACCGTCGACCGCGACGAGGCCGCCGCCGCGGTGCCGCACATCAAGGAGCGGCTGCTGCAGCAGGGCTGCGACGTGCCGATCGTCGGCGACTTCCACTACATCGGCCACAAGCTGCTCGCCGATCATCCCGCCTGCGCCGAGGCGCTCGACAAGTACCGCATCAATCCCGGCAATGTCGGCTTCAAGGACAAGAAGGACCGCCAGTTCGGCGCCATCGTCGAGACCGCGATCAAGCACGACAAGCCGGTGCGCATCGGCGCCAACTGGGGCTCGCTCGACCAGGAACTGCTCACGCACCTGATGGACGAGAATTCGCGCTCCAACGATCCGAAGGACGCGCGCGAGGTCACGCGCGAGGCGATGGTCCAGTCGGCGCTGCTGTCGGCGCAGCGCGCCGAGGAGATCGGGCTTGCCGCGCGACCGCATCATCCTCTCCGCCAAGGTCTCGGCGGTGCAGGACCTGATCGCGGTCTATGCCGATCTCGCGCAGCGCTCCGACTATGCGCTGCATCTCGGCCTCACCGAGGCCGGCATGGGCTCGAAGGGCATCGTCGCCTCCTCGGCCGCGCATGGGCGTGCTGCTGCAGCAGGGCATCGGCGACACCATCCGCATCTCGCTCACGCCCGAGCCCGGCGGCGACCGCACGCTGGAGGTCAAGGTCGCGCAGGAACTGCTGCAGACCATGGGCTTCCGCACCTTCGTGCCGCTGGTCGCGGCCTGCCCCGGCTGCGGCCGCACCACCTCGACCACGTTCCAGGAGCTCGCGCGCGACATCCAGAACTTCATCCACACCTCGATGCCGGAGTGGAAGAAGCGATATCCCGGCGTCGAGACGCTCAACGTCGCGGTGATGGGCTGCATCGTCAACGGCCCGGGCGAAAGCAAGCACGCCGACATCGGCATCTCGCTGCCCGGCACCGGCGAGAGCCCGGCCGCGCCGGTGTTCATCGACGGCAAGAAGGCGGTGACGCTGCGCGGCCCGACGGTGGCCGCCGATTTCAAGCAGATGGTGATCGATTATATCGAGCGCCGCTTCGGCCACGGCGGCGCGGGCGCACCGCGGCGGAGTAGGGACCGGCAGCATCGCCGCCGACCCGCAGCCGGGCTTCCTGTCGAGCCATTGCGCTCGGCCGGCGCGGTCATACATGATCCGGCATGACCAATCGCGACCCCAGCGATCTCCGGCGCGTCCCGGCCCGGTTCCGAGCCCGAGATCATTCCGCCGGGCCAATCCGGCCGGACGACGCTCGCCCGCGCATCTGGGTTTCGGTCGACGACAACGGCGGCCCGCGCCGCGTCTACATCGCGCAGCCCGGCCCGTTCACGATCATTCTGGCGCTGGCGGTTCTGGCGCTGATCGCGCGGCATCATGCTGATCGTGCTGCTCAGCGTGGCGGTGATCTGGATTCCGGTCGTGATCGTCCTGATCGCGCGTTCGTCCTGTCCGTCGCATTCCGCCAGTACTGGCGGCGCTTCCGGCACTGGCTGGCGCGGCGCTGATCCGCGACGCTTCGTCATCCTTGATGAACTCGCCGCCGATGTTCACCATCAGCGCGAGCACCGCGACATTGTAGAAGAACGACACCACGCCGTGGAACGACGACCAGGCGGCGGAGCGACTTGCTCGTCATCTGCACGTCCGACACCTGGAACGTCATCCCGATCACGAACGAGAAATAGACGAAGTCCCAGTATTCCGGGCAGGGGTCTTTTTTGCTCGTCGGCTGTCGGAAACAGCAGTCCGCCTTTTTGCCTTCCGTCGGCTTCGCCGTAGAACTCGTGCGCGTAGTGGAAGGCGAAGATGGTGTGGATGAACACCCACGACAGCACGACGGTGATCATCGCCAGCAGCGGGAGACAGCCGGTTGGCCTTGTTGGCGGCGCCCAGTCCGGCAAAGATCGCAACCACGCTCGCCGCGGCCGCGGCGACGGTCAGCGCCAGGATCAACGCGGCGCCGTCGTCCTCTTCGGCGAAGAGCTCGCGCATGTGGCTGTGCTCGTGCCGCGCGATCACCCAGGTCGCGAGCGCCAGATAGACGAGGATGGCAACGTTCCAGGCGGCCAGAAATTGGATCACATGGCGCGGTTCGTCCTGCAGGATGTTGACGATCCGCCAATGCAGGGCGACGAACAGCGCAACGCCGACTGCGGCCGATACGATCAGCTTCCAGTGCACATGGGCGATCTGCGCCAGCTTCGCTGCGCCTGGGCTTCGTCGGAGGCCTTGAGTCGGCCATGGACGTCAGCCGTCATTTCCCGGTGAAGATCGACGCATAGAGCTTGGTCCAGCGCTCGCCCTCGTCCAGGAATTTCGCGACGTCGATGAGCGCGAGGTTGTCCGGCATCGGCCGGATTTTCGGATTGACCGGAACGTTGAAGCGGTCGGCCAGGATCGCGCTGTCCGTCGGTCAGGAAGAAATCCGCGAGCAGCGCGGCGGCATGCGGATGCGGCGCGCGGCGCACGATGCCGGTGCCGGTCGGCAGCCCGATCACCGGCGGCAGATAGAGGATCTCGACCGGCGCGCCTTCCTGCTTCAATTGCTCGACGCGGTAGCCGTAGAGCGTCAGCGCCAGCGGCACCTCGCCGGTCGGCACCAGATTGGCGAGCAGCGAATGGCCCCGGCGCACCGACATGCCGTTGCGCGCGACGATATCGCGGAAGAGCTTGATCGCCTTGTCCTCGCCCATGATGGCGGCGAGCTGCATGAGCCAGTTGGCGTCGCTGGCTTCGACCGCAAGCCGGCCCTTCCATTGCGGATCGGCGAGGTCCTCGTAGCGCTTGGGCGCGTCGGCGGCGGCGATCAGCTTGGTGTTGTAGCCGCCGACGAAGGCGATTGATGCGCGTCGCGATCCATTGGCGGTGGGCATAGGTCGCGGCCGGAATGAGCTCGGCCGAGACCGGCGTCACGGAACGGCTGCATCGCCTTCTCGCGGGCCAGCACCTCCATGTCGGAGCCCGCGGTCTCCACGACGTCGGCCTCGAAGCGCGCCGGCGCGCTGCTCGTTGATCACGCGCCGCGCGACGTCCTCGGAGCTGGCGCGCCAGAGCCGCACCTTGATGCCGTATTTCTTCTCGAAGGCGGCAATCTGCGGGCCCATGTCGGCGACAGTCGCCGACGAATAGAGCGTGACCGTGCCTTCCTTCTTCGCGCCGTCGAGGATGCGCTGGCTGCGGTCGGCGCCGGCATAGCTGAAGATGTCGGCTGCGCGGGCGCGGCCGCCGGCAGGAGTGCGATCGCGAGGATCGCCGATGGCTGCAAGCCGGACCGCAGCGCGCCACGTTGCGCTGCGTCCGGCCTGCGCCCCGGCGTCGTCACGCCGCGGCCTTCGGCGGCAGGTTCGGCAGCTCGGCCTCGTAGACCGGCTCCATCTTCGAGGTCACGCCGTGCTTGGCGAGCTCGTCGTGCGAACATCTTGCGCACCGCGGTCGACTCGTCGGCGTAGTCGATCTGGTTGCCGCCGAGGCGGCGGCTGATCCAGGACAGCGGCACGCCCTGGCTGTTGCGCGGCGAGGCGTGCTTGAAGGCGAGATAGCGCGCCGGCGTGGCGCCGCCGTTGAAATGCTGGTGGAACCAGGCGTTGGGCGGCACGATCAGCGTGCCGTATTTCCAGTCGTAGCGCTTCGGCTCCTCGCCCTCCGGCCACATCAGCGAATAGCCTTCGCCGGTGAGCACGATCACATGCGCGCCGGGGCCGTGCGCATGCGCCTTCTTGTAGGTGCCGACCGGGAACTGCGAGATGTGGCTCGCGATCGAGCCCTTCGCCATGTTGAAGCGGATGTGGCCGCCGCCGGCGCCGCGCTCCTTGGCGGTGATCAGCGGCAGGTTGATCGCGTCGGCGACGAAATTCGTCCGCAGCAGGAAGCCGTCCTGCTCGCCCTTGGACGGCGAAGTAGTCCGGCTCGCCGGAGAAGCGGTTCTTGAAGTCGTGGTCGAAGTTGAAGACGAAATCGACGTCCTCGTAGAGGTTCATCACCGACGGAAAATTCGTGACCGCGACCAGCCGCACGACCTCCTGCCCGGAGCCGTTGAAATGCTGGTACCAGCAATTGAGCGGAATGGCGAAGATCGATCCCGCCTTCCACTCGAAGGTGACGCGCGCGCCGGAATTGTTCCAGACCGTGGTCGAGCCGCGGCCGGACAGGACCATGATCATTTCCTCGAACAGATGATGGCGCGGCTCGAGCTTCTTGCCGGGCGCGATCTCGCAGACATAGCAGTCGTTGGAGGTGCGCGAGGCCTCGTGGTTGATGAACACGCCCTTGGCGCCGTCGCCCCGCCGCGGCCACGGCTTCAGGTCGACGGTGCAGAGATTGGGAACGTATTGCGCGCTGATGATGTCGAGGCCGTCGCCGCGCACGAACCGCAGATAGGGCGTATCCTTTTCGGTCTTGAATTTTTCCGCCAGCTCTTTCGAAACGATTGCGTCCTTGGCCACGAACTTCCTCCTGGTACGACTTCGCTTTCGTCGCGATTAAACAGCGGGGCAGGGCCCGCCGCAATGCCGTCGCGAAAGCGTGATTAGGACCGGATCTGCCAATGACCGCGCCGCCATCCCGATCACGCACGCATCTTTCGCGTGCTGCGGTTCATCGCGATCGTGGTGCTGATACTGGTCGTCTTGCCCTACCTGATCGCGCCGCTCTACCGGTTCATCGACCCGGTCTCGACCACCATGGTGTGGCGCTGGATGACGAGGCCAGCGCGTGGAGCGCACCGTCGTGCCGCTCGATCGCATGTCGCCGAGCTTGCCGCGCGCGGTGATCTCGGCCGAGGACGGCAGCTTCTGCACCCACCACGGGATCGATTGGCGCGGGATGCGCGAGGCGTTCTACGAAGCCGACGACATCTCCGAGATGCGCGGCGGCTCGACCATCACGCAGCAGGTCGCCAAGAACCTCTTCCTCTGGCAGGGCCGCAGCTACGTCCGCAAGGCTTTGGAACTGCCGCTGGCGGTCTGGATCGACCTGGTGCTGCCGAAGCGCCGCGTCCTGGAGATCTATCTCAACGTCGCCGAATGGGGGCCGAACGGGCAGTTCGGCGCCGAGGCGGGGGCGCGCCATGCCTTCAACAAATCGGCCGCGCCAGCTCACCTCCCGCGAGGCGGCGCTGATGGCAGCCGTCCTGCCCGGGCCAAGGGTCCGCAGCGCCCGCCAGCCGTCGGCGAATGTGCGCCGGCTGGCGGGGATTTACGAAGCCCGCGCGGCCCGATCGGAGGCGCGGACGACCTGCCTCGCGGCTGCCCGTAAGCGCTAGAAGGCCGGAGGAACCTCGGATCGGGGACACTAGCGTTTGGCCGGTCCATCCTCTATAAGCCCGGCTTTCCAGACATCCGTGCCCGGTTCGCGGCAAGATCAGGAGTTTCGCCAATGGCCGTCCCGAAGAGAAAAACATCGCCGTCCAGACGCGGAATGCGCCGATCCGCCGACGCGCTCAAGCGGCCGACCTATATCGAGGACAAGGATTCCGGTGAACTGCGCCGCCCGCACCACATCGACCTCAAGACCGGCATGTACAAGGGCCGGCAGGTGCTCAAGGCGAAGACTGAAGCCTAGTAGAGTCGCTATATTGCGCGGCCGTCATTGCGGGCGGCTGCCGCCATGCCGACACGAAGGGAGCAACGCTATCATGTACCTGATCGCCTTTCCGCTGCTCCTGATTCCGTTCGTGCTCTACCTCATGGTAGCGTACCTGCTGGACATGGACTTCAGCACGAAGCTGTTTAGCGTACCGCTCTTGGCGGGACGGAGTATGCCGGTCTCGACCGGCGATCTCCTGGTGCTCTTGGGCATCTTTTTTCTCTATCTCGAGATCCTCAAGGCGACGCGGTTGGCCAGCCGGGCGATCATGGACCACATCCTGTCGTTTGTGTTGTTCATCGTGATGATCATCGTGTTCATCGCGGTGCCACGCGCGGCCGACGCGACGTTCCTGATGCTGCTGGCCCTGAGCTGCGTCGACGTGCTCGGCGGCTTCACCATCACCATTAGGACCGCGCAGCGCGACATCGCGGTCGACCGGCCCGAGCACATGGCGCCCGGCATCTGATTGCTTACAGCGACACCTGGATCACGCTCGGCCGGTCGCGCCGGTCGGCGGCGGCGTAGAGCGCAGCCGCATGATCGGCGGTCGCCCGCCGGCGGACACGCGTTTGCGGCGCGCCCTGTGCGATGGCGACGAGTTGCGCCAGAAAGGCCGCGGACGGCCGCGTGTTGTGCGCGCGCGGCAGGCCGTCGCTCGGGGCAGCATGCTGGGTCACCGGGACGAGGCTGCGTCCGGTCGGTGATGGTAAATCCTCGGTAACGCTGACCGGCATGTGACGCCTTGTGTCGCGGATCGGGACAACCCGCCGCTTCTCACGTCAACATCGCAAGGGACATGCCGTTTCGCGGTGCCCGATCAACTGGGCGCGATGGAACCCCGGCAATTTCCGAATAATTTAAGGTTTTACGGCACTTTAGCCGCACTCCGCCGCCGGCCTGCCAAGCTTCCGCCGCGGCACTGCGAGCCAAGCGGGGACAACGTGTCCATCCAAAATCGGACAGACGCCGCCGATTGCCGCGATGACGCGGGCGACGAGCCCGCCATGTCGTGTCTCCGGCCGCGTCCAGCCCCGCGTCCGGTCCGCTCGATCCCACGGAGATACTCACCTCGACCGGCGCCGTTCCCTATGAATGGTGCGTCGAGACCGACGCAACTCACCTGGGGCGCCAATGCGGGCGAGGTGCTGGAGGTGCCTGACGCCGCGCTGATCGCCAGCGGCAGCGCCTACGCGCGACTGGTCGATCAGCGAGACGGGCGGGCGCGGTTCGACGCCGTGATGAACGCCGGCATGAAGGACGACGGCGCCGGCGTGCCCTACCAGGTGCAATACGCATTGCGGCCGACGCCGGATTCCGCGCCGCTGCACTGGATCGAGGACATCGGCCGCTGGTTCGCCGGCTCTGACGGAACACCGGCCCGTGCGCACGGCATCGTGCGGGTGATCGAACTCGCGCCGCGAACAGGAGCAGCAGCTCGCCTATCTCTCCCGCTTCGATGCGCTCACCAATGAGATGAACCGCTGGCACATGACCGCGGTGCTTGAGGCAACGATCACCGAGGCGATCAAGCTGCGCTCATCCTGCGGCTTCATGCTGGCGTCGATCGACAGTCTCGGCCGCATCAACGAGGCGTACGGTTTCAACATCGCCGACGAAGTGATCGCGGCGATCGCTTCGCGTATCCGGTCGCAGCTCCGCGGCAAGGACCATCTCGGCCGGTTCTCCGGCAACAAGTTCGGCGTCATCCTCAACAATTGCACGCCCGACGACTTGCTGGTGGCGGCCGACCGACTGCTGGTCGGTGCGCGCGACCATGTGGTGCAGACCTCGGTCGGGCCGGTCGCGGTGACCGTGACCATCGGCGGCGTCACCGCGCCGCGGCACGCCCGCAACGTCAACGAAGTGCTCGCCCGCGCGCAGGACGCGCTCGACACCGCCAAGGCGAAGCGGCGCGGCTCGTTCCATGCCTATCGGCCCGATCCCGAGCGCGACGCGCAGCGCCGGGAAAACGTCCGCGCCACCGACGAGATCATCAAGGCGCTCAACGACCGCCGGCTGTTCCTGGTCTATGAGCCGGTGGTGGCGATCAACTCGCGCGCAGCCCGCCTTCTATGAGTGCCTGATGCGCGTTCGCCGCCATGACGGCAGCCTCCTGGCGGTCAATGAAGCCGTGCCGCTCGCCGAGCGGCTCGGCCTCGTGCGCCTGCTCGACCACCGCGTGCTCGAGCTTGTGCTGGACGAACTGTCGGCCGCGCCCAGCCTGAAGGCGAGCCTCAACCTGTCCGCGGCGTCGACCGTCGATCCGGACTGGTGGGCGTCGCTCGGCGCCGCGCTGCGCGCGAAACCGGACATCGCCGAACGGCTCACCATCGAGATCACCGAGACGACCGCGATCCAGGACATCGACGACACCCGCGGCTTCGTCGCGCGCGTGAAGGATCTCGGTTGCCGGATCGCGATCGACGATTTCGGCGCCGGCTACACCTCGTTCCGCAACCTGCGCAAGCTCGGCGTCGACATCGTCAAGATCGATGGCTCGTTCGTGCAGAATCTCCGGCGATCCGAGGACGACCGCGCCTTCGTGCAGACGCTCATCGACCTTGCGCGGCGGCTCGGCCTGGAGACGGTGGCGGAATGGGTGCAGGACGAGGAGTCGGCCGCGATCCTTGCCGACTGGGGCTGCGACTATATGCAGGGCGCGTTGATCGGACTGGCGTCCGAGGAGCGGCCGTGGAGCCGCGCGTCGTTGGCTGCGTCAGCCTGAGCCGTCAATCCTTGTTGCCGAGGCGGTCGAGCCGCTTCTGCATCTCTTCCATCTGGCGCTTGAGATCGTCGATCTCGTCGGTTCCGCTGCTGGCACCGCCGCTGGCGGCGGCGTTGGCGGCGCGCTGCTGCCGTTCGGCGTCGGCCTGCGCTTCACGCTTGGCGAACGGCGTGAACATCGTAAAGGCACGCTGGAACATCTCCATGTTCCGCCGCACCTGGTCTTCGAGCGGGCCGAGCGGCCCGAACGCACCGGTGCCGAACGCCTGCGAAATCTGCTGGCGGAACTTTTCCTGCTCGCGCGTCAGCAACTCGATCGAGGCTTCGAGATAGCGCGGAACCAGCATCTGCATCGAATCGCCGTAGAAGCGGATGAGCTGGCGCAGGAAGTTGATGGGCAAAAGGTTCTGCCCTTCCTTGTTCTCCTGCTCGAAGATGATCTGCGCCAGCACCGAGCGGGTGATGTCCTCGCCGGTCTTGGCGTCGAAAACCACGAAGTCCTCGCCGGCCTTCACCATCTTGGCGAGATCCTCCAGCGTCACGTAGCTCGAGGTTCCGGTGTTGTAGAGCCGCCGGTTGGCGTATTTCTTGATCGTGATCGGTTCCGCGGAATTAGCCATGGCGCCTACGCTCGACAATGATCTGTTTGAGCACCGACCCCGTGATGTCTTCGCCGGTTTCGGCTTCGGTGACGGCGAAATCCTCGTCGTCCTCGGCCAGAAGGGCCAGGTCGTCGAGCGTCAGGTAGGCGCCCGCAGCCGGATCGTAGAGCCGTTTTCGGCATATCGTTTGACGAGCAGCGGTGTCCCGGCCTCGGTCATTGTTCGGCGTCACTCCAGCCCCAAAAGGGAGCATAGACCGTTTCTAAGCGGCCAAGCCACCGTTTTGTCGGCAGATTGCGCACGCGGTAAACACGGGGATTTGACGCTAGTGTCCCGATTCCGAAGTTCGTACCACCTGCGGCGCCCCCATCTACGAACTTCGGAGTCGAAGGACACTAGCAACTCTTTGAATCTAGTGCGGCTTTGGTTCGGAAGTCCGCATTCCGATCTCGCCGCAACAATGATGCGGACTTCCGAACCGCCGCACTAGTTCGGCGCAAAGCTGATCCGCCCGGTGGTCCAATTGACAGCTTTCAAAGGGACCGCCATGGGTAATAAAGGATTTAGTCGCGGCCAGCCGGGTGTCGTCGGGACGCCAGATTCACCGGTTAAGACATGGGCCGCCACCCAAGCCGGACAGGAAGGAGCTACGACATGAAGGACGATATCGTCATCGTCAGCGCGGCGCGTACGCCCGTTGGCGCGTTCAATGGGGCGTTTGCGACCCTTCCGGCGCACGAGCTGGGCAAAGTCGCCGTCGCGGAGGCGCTCAAGCGCGCCGGCGTCGAGGGGGCACAGGTGTCCGAGGTCATCCTGGGACAGATCCTCACGGCCGGGCAGGGCCAGAACCCGGCGCGGCAGGCGTCGATCGCGGCCGGCATTCCGGTTGAGAGCCCGGCCTGGGGCGTGAACCAGCTCTGCGGCTCCGGGCTGCGCGCGGTCGCGCTCGGCTATCAGGCAATCCTCAACGGCGACAGCGACATCGTCGTGGCCGGTGGCCAGGAGTCGATGAGCATGTCTCCGCACTGCCAGCATCTTCGCGGCGGCGTGAAGATGGGCAATTTCGAGATGATCGACACCATGATCAAGGACGGCCTGTGGGACGCGTTCAACGGCTACCACATGGGATCGACCGCCGAGAACGTCGCGCGCCAGTGGCAGATCACACGGGCGCAGCAGGACGAGTTCGCGGTCGGCTCGCAGAACAAGGCGGAAGCCGCGCAGAAGGCCGGCAGGTTCAAGGACGAGATCGCGCCGGTCACCGTGAAGACCCGCAAGGGCGACGTGATCGTGGACGCCGACGAGTATCCCAAGCACGGCACCACGCTCGACATCGTTGGCAAGCTGCGCCCGGCCTTCGCCAAGGACGGCACCGTTACCGCCGCCAACGCATCCGGCATCAACGACGGCGCCGCGGCGGTGGTGCTGATGAGAGCAAGCGAGGCGCAAAAGAGCGGTAAGACTCCGCTCGCGCGCATCGTGTCGTGGGCGCATGCCGGCGTCGATCCCGCGATCATGGGCACCGGTCCGATCCCGGCCTCGCGCGCTGCGCTCAAGCGGGCCGGCTGGAAGGTCGAGGACCTCGACCTGATCGAGGCCAACGAGGCGTTCGCGGCGCAGGCCTGCGCGGTCAACAAGGACCTCGGCTGGGACACCGGCAAGGTCAATGTCAACGGCGGAGCGATCGCGCTCGGTCACCCGATCGGCGCGTCCGGCGGCCGCGTGCTGGTGACGCTTCTCTTCGAGATGCAGAAGCGCAACGCCAAGAAGGGCCTCGCTACGCTCTGCATCGGCGGCGGCATGGGCATCGCCATGTGCGTGGAGCGCTGAGGCGTCGCTCGAAATAGGTGTCATGCCCGGGCATAGCCCGTCGAAGACGGCAAACGCGCCCGGGCATCCACGTCTTAGGCTAGCGTCGAAGGAAGGCGTATGGCGGGCCGGCCATGGCTTGATCGGTTAAATAGGGAGGAACGTAGTCATGGCACGCGTTGCGGTGGTGACGGGCGGAACACGAGGGATCGGCGAAGCGATCTCCAAGGCGCTGAAGGCGGCCGGCTATAGCGTCGCTGCGAACTACGGCGGCAATGACGAGGCCGCGCAGAAGTTCAAGACCGGGACCGGTATTCCCGTCTACAAGTGGGACGTCTCGTCGTACCAGTCCTGCGTCGACGGACTGAAGAAGGTCGAGGCCGATCTCGGCCCGGTCGAGGTCCTGGTCAACAACGCCGGCATCACGCGCGACTCCACGTTCCACCGCATGACGCCGGAGCAGTGGACCGACGTCATCAACACCAACCTCAGCTCGCTGTTCAACATGTGCCGGCCGGTGATCGAGGGCATGCGCGCGCGCAAGTTCGGCCGCATCATCAACATCTCGTCGATCAACGGCCAGAAGGGGCAGTTCGGCCAGGCAAACTATTCCGCCGCCAAGGCCGGCGAGCTCGGCTTCACCAAGGCGCTGGCGCAGGAGAGCGCACGCGCCGGCATCACCGTGAATGCGATCTGTCCCGGCTACATCGCGACCGAGATGGTGAAGGCGATGCCGCAGGAGGTGCTTGAAAAGAACGTCCTGCCGCAGATTCCGCTCGGCCGCCTCGGCGAGCCGGAAGAGGTCGCACGTTGCGTTGTCTTCCTAGCCTCCGACGACGCCGGCCTGATCACCGGCTCGACATTGTCTGCGAACGGCGGTCAGGTGATGGTGTGACCCTCGGATCGGACGGCGCGCGTCCCGGCATCGGCTCCCAGTGGATCAAGGCCAATGCGATCGGCGCCGTCATCAACATCGCCATCGCCTTCGTCGCATTTCTGATCGGCCAAGTGCTGGGCGTGAGCCAACCTGAAGCCTCGGGGGTGCTCCAGGCGGGCTTTGTCGTCGTCGCGACCGCGGCGCTTGCGTTCGGGCTCCTGGTGCTTGGCTATCTGTCAGGGGTGGTGCTGCGGACAAAGCTGCCCGCGTTTCCGATGCGAAACTGGCTCGCGCTCTATGGGCTGCTGGGCATGATCTTCGGGCTGATCTCGGCCGTCGCCTGGCTGACGCCGGAGAGCTCGCCGGACGTCGGCGCCGTCGACACCGACATCGTCGTTGCCGTCGCGGTCGGCGCCGTCATTGTCGGCGTTGCGGTCAGCGCCGCGGTTGGATCGTTACAGGCACTCATCCTGCGCCCGGCCGCGCAAGGGCTCGGCAGGTGGATCGCATGCTGCGCACTGGCCGGCGTGCTTTTTGCGCTCATCGTGCCGGCGGTGCTCTACGGGCCGCAATCCGGGTTCGCCCAGGAACTCGTGGTCGAGCTCGTCACGCTGGTTGTGACGATCCTTGCCGCGGTCATTCTGCTGCCGGCGGTTAATCGGCTGCGCCCGCGCTGACGCTCGGCGGTTTGAGCGGGCTGCACCGGCCTCGGCGGCCCTCCAAAAATATTCGCGCAATCTTGAAACCTGTCCGTCTGACAGAGCGCATTGCGCAGCAATGCACGCCGCCCACCGCCTGTATCAGGCCCGCCTTTAGGCAAAGGGCCTGAAATCCAAATCTTTAGGAGAACAGAAATGCAAGCTGCTGCCGACGCAATGCCCATGCCGGCGAGCGACCCGTCGTTGGCCAACAGGTGGCTCAAGGCCAATCTGCTGGCCGCCATCACCATTCCGCTGACCGCCGGCGTTCTGCCGATCGTGGCCGACAGGACGTTTCCTGGCCTGTCCGACGCAACGTTCTCCTGGGTGAGCGCCGCGGTGGGCTTTGTTGCGGTCGTTGTGTGTTTGACGGTCTACGCGACGCTGACGGGCGCGGTGCTGCGCGAGAAGCTTCCTGCCTTTTCCCGGCGCACGTGGATCGGGGGACATCTCGCGTTCTCGGCTGTCTGGGGGCTGATCATGGCGCGAGCCGAGTTGGAGATGGCGCCGGGTAGCGCATGGGCGTGGTACATGTCTGGCCGCCAGTTTGAAGCGTCCAACCATCTTTTCGCCGTGCTGGTTTCCGTTCCGGTGCTCGGCGCGCTGCTCGGTGGCTTCCAGGCGCTGCTGTTGTGGAACGTGGCGCGCGGTGCACTCGCCTGGATCGCAGCGTTCGCGGTTGGCTGTGTTGCTATCGTTGCCATGTCGCGCATGGTCTGGAACTTCGAGCCGATCTCGTCCCTCATTTCGAACGATGCCACTTTCGTTCTCGAGCAGAGCGTCGCGTTTGCATGGATTATGGTGATGGCCGCTATCATGCTCCCGGCGTTCAACCGCCTCACGCCGAAGAACTGACGTTCCGGCGACGGCGAAAAGTGGCGCACACCCTCAGGTGTGCGCCGCTTGCGTTTGGTGGCCCAAGCTCTCCAAACATTCATTCGTGCAATTTTGCGATCCGCCCGTCTGAAGGCGCGCCGAGCTAGACCCCGCCATCGTGTGGACCTTCCTGCACGGCTCAAATCAATTTCTCAGGAGAACAAAATGCACGCTGCCATAAATGCACTCCCTATGCCGGCAACCGGCCCGTCCTTGGTTGGCAAGTGGATCAGGGCCTACGCGCTGGTCGCCATCACCGTCACGTTGGTCGCCTTGGCGTCGAACGCGCTTCAGAAGATGATGGAGCCCAATTTCTCGTTCATCGAGATGGCCTGGTTCAAGGCCCTGCTCGGGTTTGTTGTATTGGGTGTAAACTTCGCGGTCTATGCCGAGCTGACGGGTCCGGTTCTGCGCGAGAAGCTGCCGGGATTTTCCCGGCGCGAGTGGATCGCGGCGCATCTCGCAATCGCCGCCTTTTTTGCGTTTATCGCCGGGGTCGACCAATTCGACCCGGCATCGGCGGAAGCCGCATCAACGGTCGCGCCTCAAGGTCAGATTGACTGGTCGCTCAGCCTCTTGCTGGTCCTGGTCGTCGGTCCAATTCTTGGCGCTGTGATCGGTGGCCTCCAGGCCCTGGTGTTGCGGCCCGCGGCTCGCGGTGCGCTCTACTGGACCGCAGGATTCGCGATCGCCGGCAGTGCAATCGCGCTCGTCGGCACCCTCAGCCCGCTCGTCAAACCGATGCACTGGAATTCCTACATCACTCCGGTCGTCCATATGGGAATCGTGAACTTTGTTGCCATCATGCTGGTGGCCTTGATCACGTTCCTGGCGTTCAAGCGCCTCACGCCGAAAGGTTAGGAGCCAACGACGACACAAGACAAGCGGCGCACGTCTTCGGGCGTGCGCCGATTTGTATTTGTGCCGCAAACTTTACCCGCTTCTGCCCGAGCCCGGCGACCAGTCCTTGGGAGCGAGCTCGAATCCCTCGAATTCAAAGCCCGGCGCCACCGTGCAGCCGACCAGTGTCCAGTCACCGAGACTCTCGGCCGCCTGCCATGCCTGCGCCGGCACCACCGCCTGCGGGCGCTCGCCGACGGCGATATCCGGGCCGAGCGTGATGCGCTCGATCGGGCCGTCGCCGCTCGTTGCGGTCTCCAGCAGCAGCGCGGCACCGGCGTAGTAGTGCCAGACCTCGGCCGCGTCGACCCGATGCCAATGCGAACGCTCGCCGCGCGCCAGCAGATAGTAGATCGCGGTCGATGCGGCACGGCCGTCCGTGCGCACATCGCGATGCGTTTCCAGAAAATGCCCGCCCTCGGGATGCGGCTTGAGACCGAGCACGCGGATGATGTCGTCTGCTGATTTCATTCAATTCTTCGTGCGGGCAATAAATTGTCATGCTTGCATGCCATGCTGCTCCGGCTTTCGCGCAACAAGGCATGCATGGGAGGATACACATGCATATCATTGGATTGATACTTTGCGCCATTGCCATAGCACTCAATGTTTCGCCGGCTCGTGCCGAAACGGCGCCTCCAGAATGGATCGGTGCACTACGCGCTGGCGGTCATGTGATTGTGTTCCGTCACGGTGCGACCCACCAGGATCAGGCCGACACCGACCCGCTCAATCTCAAGAATGTCGACAAGCAGCGCCATCTCAACGACAGCGGCCGGGCGTTGGCGAAATCGATCGGAGATTCGATCCGTAAGCTGAAGATTCCGGTGGCCAGGGTCACCACCAGCATGTTCCAGCGTGCGATCGACACTGGGACGCTGCTTGGCTTCGGGGAAGTCACGACCACCGTTGATGTGTCAGAAGGCGGTCTTGTGGTGACGCCGATCGAGAACAATCGCCGCGCCGCGGCATTGAAGAAGCTTGCGAGCACGGCGCCGCCCGCGGGCGGCAATGTCATCGTCGTGACCCACAAGCCCAATATCCTGGACGCCTTCGGCAGGGACTGGTTCGACGTGCGCGAAGGCGAAGCGTCGGTCTTCCGGCCCGATGGCGGCGGCTACAAGCTCGTCGCGCGCGTTCAGGCGGATCAGTGGATCAAGCTCGCGCCGTGACTCCACGCGGTGCGGTCAAAACTTGTTCTTGCGCGTCCTGATTTCGGCAAAGACTTCGGCCGCTGGTGCACCGGCCATGCCGACCGCCTTTGCGACCTCCGGCACGTCGGCGCGCAGGAACGGGTTCGCGGCCTTTTCGTCGCCCAGGCGCGAGGGCGCCGTCGGCTTGCCGGCGGCAAGAAGCTGCGTGACCTCTTGCTCGCGCGCGGCGAGCGCCTTGTTGTCGGGCTCGATGGTCTTGGCGAAACGGATGTTCGCCAGCGTGTATTCGTGACCGCAGTGAACCATCGTGTCGTCGGGTAGCGCGCGCAGCTTCAGCATCGACTGCCACATCTGGTCCATCGAGCCTTCGATCACGCGTCCGCAACCGATCGAGAACAGCGTGTCACCCGCGAACACAAGCTTGTCGGCGGGAAAGTGGAGCGTTGCCGGAGCCGCTGTGTGACCCGGCGTTACGATGACGCGTCCTTCGAGCGCACCGACGCGCACGGCGTCGCCATCGCGCACGGTCTCGTCGACCTCCGGAATGGCGCCGGCTTCGCCATCCGGCGCGACCACGCGGCAGCGATGGCGGCTCTTGAGTTCCTCAATGCCGCCGGTGTGGTCGCCGTGGTGATGCGTCACCAGGATGTCGGTGAGCTTCCAGCCGGTCGCCTTGAGCGCGGCCTCTACCGACGCCGCCTCGGGCGCATCGATCGCGGCCGTCCGGCCGCTGCCGGGGTCATGCAGGAGCACACCGAAATTGTCCTTGAGGCACATGAAAAGACGCGTTTGTGCAGGCATGGGGTTCCCTTGTCATTCCATAAACCACAGGCGGCTAAGTTAGGTCCCCGTAAGCGAAAACGAAAGCTCGGAAGGGCATGGATTCCGCGTCTTGCAGAATGACGTGCTAAGTTCCCCCTCATGTCCATTGACGTGGTCGACCTGCGCAATTTCTACACCCAGCGTCTGGGGGTGGTTGCGCGGCGCTTCATCGGTCGCGGAATCCGCGCGCGGTTAAACGATACCCGCGGCATGAGCATGCTCGGCGTCGGCTACGCGACGCCCTATCTCGGATTGTTCCGGGAGGAGGCGGAGCGCTGCCTGGCCTTCATGCCGGCCGCACAAGGCGTGGTGAAGTGGCCCTCGCTGCGCCCAGGCCTTGCGACCCTTGTCGATGAGCTCGACCTGCCGCTCCAGGATTCCTCGGTCGATCGCGTGCTGCTCGTGCACGCGCTCGAAATGGCGCACGACCCCGGCGCGCTGCTCCGTGAAGTCTGGCGCGTGCTTGCCGGTGGCGGACGTCTGCTGGCGGTGGTGCCCAACCGGCGCGGCTTATGGGCGCGCATGGATACGACGCCGTTCGGACACGGGCGTCCGTATTCGCGCTCGCAGATCACGCATCTGTTGCGCGACACCTGGTTCACGCCGGTCGGATGGAGCGAAGCGCTCTACGTGCCGCCGATCGGCCGCGGCTGGTTCCTGCGGTCCGCGGTGGCGTGGGAGCGGGCAGGCGCGACGATCTCTGCGCCGTTTGCCGGCGTGCACATCGTCGAGGCGACGAAGCAGGTCTATCGCGCCGTACCCGCGCGCCGCGAACGCCGACGACTGGTGCCGGCGCTCGAGCCGGCACTGGCGCCCGCGCCGTCACCGCGCGACTTGGAATGCTCTTAGTATTGTTGCGACGTTAGTCTTGCGACGCCGCGTCGTCGCGCTGACCGTCCGGGCGCGGACCGCGATGGCGGCGCCGGCGGCGATGCAGCGGGAAACGGTCCGGCTGCCCGTCGTGACCATTCTGGGCAACGCCCTGGTTCGGTTGCTGACCGCCCGCGTTCTGCGGTTGCCCGCCGGTAATGAACGACGGCAGCCGGTCAACGTCGCCGCTATCCGGTGCGGCCGGCTGATGCTGCCGGGGGGCTTGCTGCTGCTGCGGCGGCGGCTGATTGGGGAACGGCTGCGCCTCGCGCGGCAGATACGGCTGCGGCTCGCGCGTGCCGTAAGCGTAAGGCACATCGCCGCCGCCGGCTTGCATGGGCTGTTGGTTGCCGTTGGCGCCGGAGTTGTCCTCTTCGCCGTCGTCGAACGAGTCGTCGCGCATGTCGCTGCGCATGTCGGTCTCGGGGCGATTGTTGAATTGCGGATTCTGCTGGCGGAACTGTTCCTGCGCAGCGGCGATCAAACGATTGTAGTGCTCGGCGTGCTGATAGTAATTCTCGGCGGCCACCGGATCTCCGGACGACTGCGCGTCGCGGGCAAGCTGGACGTATTTTTCGGCGATGTGAGACGGATTTCCGCGGATTTTTACGTCGGGTCCGTTGGACTCGAAAACCCGCGACATCGGGTTCTGATTCTTGCGCTGGTGATGGTGATGATGCTGGTTGTTGTTGTTACGACCGCGCATCCGCTTGTTGTTTTGACCGTTTCTCATGACTCGCCTGTTTGTTAACCTCTCGATTGGCGGTTAAGGCCCCGCCTTGCTTCAACCGATTCCGCTATCCCACGCTCGCGACATCCATGCGGCATGACGGCACCGGAGCCGAATCCTGCCGGACGGAATGCGCTGCCGAATTGCGGCAAAAGCCGCACCTCGGATTCGTGTCACGAAGCAGCAACCCCTTGCCCGCAACTTTCTGTGCGGTGTTGCCCACCTCTCGTCATGCGCAACGCCGCGTCGATCTCATATCGCGGACGGCGCGTAACCGATGAAGCATTTCGATCCCAGGAAGGCGAACCTACTGCCGGATATCCGGCTTCAAGTGTCTCGCGCCTTCGCGCCTGTGGCTCTCCGAAGCGTCGCTGCGGGCTCTCTTGTGGCGCCTGGGGTCGATTCCTGCGCGAAACCTAGTCGTTCTTGACCCACAATCCAAGTGCTTTTTTGCGTGGCTGAACTGTGGGAGCGGTATGCCGGTTCCTGCCGTTTGGGGCCCAAAGACCTATAACGAAACCTTGACGGCGAGGGCGCGCGGTACGCCCGACAGGTCGCATCGCGGCGCGGCGGCGCGCACCAGCCCCGCTGAATCGGTTAACCACATGACCGCATCAAGCTGTCCGGCGCCAAGCTCAAGCACCAACACGCCGTGCGGCGCGAGCAGGCGTCGCGCGTCGCCGGCGATCGTGCGATAGGCGGCCAGCCCGTCCGGACCGCCGTCGAGCGCCCGGCGCGGATCGAAGCCGCGCACCTCGGGCTGCAAGCCCGCGATGTCGCCGCTGGCCACATAGGGCGGATTGGCAACAACCAGATCGAAGCCGCCACCAAGCGCCGCGCCGTGATCGCAGGCGACGAACGATGCGCGGGAGGCAAGGCCAAGCTGCCGCAGCATTCGATCGGGCGCATTGGAGCGCGGCCACGCTGATGTCGGTTCCGATACCGTGTGCCGCCGGCCATTCGCCGAGCAGCGCCAGCAGAATCGCACCGGAGCCGGTGTCGAGGTCGGCGACGCGCAACGCACGGCCGCGGGCGTCGCCAAGCGCCGCGAGCGCCGCCTCGACAACAGT
The DNA here is from genome assembly GCA_963850705.1 of uncultured Alphaproteobacteria bacterium. Classification (GTDB taxonomy): domain Bacteria; phylum Pseudomonadota; class Alphaproteobacteria; order Rhizobiales; family Xanthobacteraceae; genus VAZQ01. Next base: position 30,462 of record CAWKMR010000034.1, read on the forward strand.
CTCGGTTTCCGGCCGGGGCACCAGCGTGTCGGCGTTGAGCGCGAGCGGAAGGCTCCAGAATTCTTTCGTGCCGACGATCCGCGCGACCGGCTCGCGATTGAGGCGGCGCTGCGCGACCGCGGCGATCGCGGCGGCTTCTTCCTCGGTGAGACCGCGGTCGGCCTGCGCCGCCAGCGCGGCATGGTCGAGCGCAAGCGCGTGGCCGACCAGGATGCGCGCGTCGAGATCGGGCGTATCGAGCCCGGCATTGCTGAATTGCCGCGCAAGACTGCGTCGCGCGGCCGCGATGGAGAGGGTTGCGTCGACTTCGGCGGTCGTCATCACGACAACTCCGACGCGAGCAATTCTGCCTGATGTTCCGTCACCAGGGCGTCGATGATCTCGCCGAGCGCCTCGCCCTCGATGATCTGCGGCAGCTTGTGGAGCGTGAGATTGATGCGGTGGTCGCTGACGCGTCCTTGCGGAAAATTATAGGTGCGGATGCGCTCGGAGCGGTCGCCGGAGCCGATCTGGCCGCGCCGCTCGGCAGCGCGCGCGGAGTCGCGCTTCTGACGTTCGTGCTCATAGAGGCGGGCCCGCAGCACCGCCATCGCCTTGGCGCGGTTGCGGTGCTGGGAGCGGTCCTCCTGCATCTTCACTTCGATGCCGGTGGGAATATGGAACACGCGGATCGCGGATTCGGTCTTGTTGACGTGCTGGCCGCCGGCGCCGCTGGCGCGCAGCGTGTCGATCCTGAGGTCGGCCTCGTTGATGACGATGTCGACGTCCTCGACTTCCGGCAGCACCGCGACCGTCGCGGCCGAGGTGTGGATGCGGCCGGAGGCCTCGGTGTCGGGCACGCGCTGCACGCGATGCACCCCGGATTCGAACTTCAGCTTGGCGAAGGCGCCGCGGCCGCGGATCTCGGCGACGATTTCCTTGTAGCCGCCCATCGAGCCCTCGCTTGCGGAGACCACCTCGACCTTCCAGCCCTGCTTGGCCGCGAAGCGCTCGTACATGCGGAAGAGGTCGCCGGCAAACAATGAGGCCTCGTCGCCGCCGGTGCCGGCGCGGATTTCGATGATGACGTTGCGCTCATCCATCGCGTCCTTGGGCAGGAGCGCGACCTTGATGTGCTGCTCCAAGGCAGCACGCTTCTGTTCCAGCGCCGGCTTCTCAGCCAGTACCATCGCCCGCATTTCGGCGTCGGTCTTGGGGTCATCGAGCAATGCATCGAGCCCGTCGACTTCCGCGGCCATGTCGCGGTAGGCCTTGATGGCGTCGACGACCGGGTTGAGCTCGGCGAATTCGCGCGACAGCCGCACAAAGGTCTCGGGCGCGAGCTGGGTCGACAGCTCGCTCTCGATCGCCTTGTGGCGGGTGATCAGCGCGTCGAGTTTCTGTTCGGGCAGCATGCGGTTGAATACGCCGGTTGGTCGGCTATTGGAATCGGCGCAAGTGGCGGTGTATGTCAATGGTACAGGGAGCCGGAACCGGCCCGCGATAGCGCAAGGAGCAAGAAATGCCCAAGATCAGGCATCTGGCCATCATCTGCATGGACCCCGAAAAACTCGCGAAATTCTATTCCGAGGTTTTCGAGATGAAGATCGTGGCCCGCAACGGCCGCAACAACGTGTTCCTGACCGACGGCTACATGAACCTCGCGCTGCTCAGCCAGAAGGCCGAAGGCAAGGCCAACGGCCTCAACCATTTCGGCTTTCATGTCGAGGATTCGGACGTGATCGCCGAGCGGCTGAAGAACTGGGACATCGTCGGCCCGTCCGATCGTCCCGCCGACCGCACCTATGCCGAGCAACGGGCGACCGATCCCGAAGGCAACATGTACGATATCGCCGAGGGCGGCTTCGACCGCGACCTCGCGACGCCCAAGAAGACCAAGGCGCCCGTCACCGCCTAGGCGAGCGAGCCTTCCTTGAGCGACATTGCGGCATCCCACTCCGCTCGTCCCCGCGAAAGCGGGGACCCAGGGCGGCGTGCAAAGGTCAAGCGACCCTGGATTCCCGCTTGCGCGGGAATGAGCGGAGTTTGCATCGCGGCCGCGCTGCTATTGGCGACGGTGTGTTCCGGCCTCGCGCAGCCGGCCGACGAATTCTTCCGGGGCAAGCAGATCCGCTTCGTTCTCGGCGCGGCGCCGGGGCAGGACTACGACGTCTGGGCGCGCTTCCTCGCCCGCCATCTGCCGCGCCACATTCCCGGCGCGCCGAACTTCGTCGTCCAGAACATGCCGGGCGCGGGCCATCTGCTCGCGACCAACTGGCTCTACAACGTTGCGCCGCGCGACGGCACGGTGTGGGGCAGCGTCAGCCGCAACATCCCGAGCGTCGGGCTGCAGCAATTGTCCGGCGTGCGGTTCGATCCGCTGAAATTCAATTGGCTCGGCAGCCCGGAGCTCACCAACCGCGGCTGCTTCGCCATGACCAAGAATCCGCGCATCAAGACCGCCGCGGACCTGTTCGAGCACGAGCTGGTGGTGGGCGGGACCGGCGCCGGCTCGACCGTCACGGAGACCCCGAAGCTCTTGCGCGGGCTTCTGGGCATGAAGCTCAAGGTGGTCGAGGGCTATGTGAAGCCGCAGGACGCGCAATTCGCCATGGAGAACGGCGAGCTCGACGGAATGTGCTCGACGGTGCAGTCGTTCCGCAACTTCCGTCCGGACTGGATCAGGTCGGGCATCGCCCGCGTGTTGTTCACGCTCGAACGCGATGCCGTGCCATGGACCGGCGCGCCGACGATCTACGAATTTACCAAAACGGACGAGCAGCGCCGGATGCTGGAATATTTCTCATCCAGCATCGAATACGGCCGACCGATCTTGCTGCCGCCAGAGGTGCCCGTCGAGCGCGTACGGTTGCTGCGCCGCGCCTTCGAGGCGACGGTCAACGATCCGCAGTTCCGGGACGAGGCGCAGAAGCTCGGCTTCGAGATCACGTTGCGGACCGGCGAGCAACTCGAGGCGCTGATCCGATCGGCGAAACAGGCATCGCCCGAGATCATCGAGCGGATCACCAAGATCATCCAGTCGCCCGGCCAATTGAAGCGGCGCCAAATCCTCACACCTGCAAGCCCTGCTCGGCCGCGAAGGCCTTCAGGCGTTCGCGGATCGGAGCGCTGCCGGCGGGGCTGTCGATCAGCGGGACAAAGGAGCTTGCTGGCCTTGCCGACATCGAGATCCAGCAGCATCGCCTTGACCGGTCCGATCGCCGAGGGTGCCACCGACAGCGAGCGATAGCCGATGGCGACCAGCGCAAGCGCGCCGAGCGGGCTCGAGGCCAGTTCGCCGCACAGCGTCACCGGCCTGTGCTTGGCGTTGCTCTTCACGGCGATCGCCTGGAGGACGCGCAGCATCGGCGCGGACAGGGGATCGAACCGCCCGGCGACCCGCTTGTTGCCGCGATCGGCCGCAAACAGGAACTGCAACAGGTCGTTCGATCCCACCGACAGGAAGTCGACGCGCTCGATCAGCTCGTCGAGCTGATAGAGCAGCGACGGCACCTCGACCATGGTGCCGACCTCGACCCGGTCCGGCAGCTTGTGGCCGTGCCGGCGCAGGTGCGTCAGCTCCCGTTCGACCAGCCCCTTGGCCTCGTCGAATTCCTCGACCGTGGCGATCATCGGGAACATCAATTTGAGTTCGCGCCCGCCGCCCGCCCGCAGCAGCGCGCGGATCTGGGCGCGCAGCAGTCCGGGGCGGTCGAGAGCCGAGCCGGATCGCGCGCCAGCCGAGCGCCGGGTTCTCCTCCTCCTCGTTGCGCATATAGGGCAGCACCTTGTCGCCGCCGATATCGAGCGTGCGGAAGGTCACCGGCTTGTCGCCGGCGGCGTCGAGCACCGCGCGGTAGAGCGAGAATTGTTCGGCGGTGCGCGGCAGCGTCGCCGCCACCATGAACTGCAGCTCGGTGCGGAACAGCCCGATGCCGGCGGCGCCGGTCTCCTCGATATGCGGCAGGTCGACCGCGAGCCCGGCATTGAGCAGCAGCGTCACCGGCACGCCGTCCTTGGTGACGCAGGGCTTGTCGCGCAGCGCGAGGTACTGCAACTGCCGGCGCGCCCGCAGCCGCACCCGCTCGACATAGGCCGCTTCCATGTCGGGCGACGGCCGCACATGCACGTCGCCGGTCGCGCCGTCGACGATGATCGGATCGCCGGGGTCGGCGACGCCGGTGGCGTTGGCGATCTCGCCGACCGCGGGAATGCCGAGCGCGCGCGCGACGATCGCGACGTGCGAATTCGGCCCGCCTTCCTCCAGCACCAGGCCGCGCAGGCGCTTGCGGTCATATTCGAGCAGCGCGGCCGGCCCCATCGAGCGCGCCACGATGATCGCGTTCTCCGGCAGCCGGTCGCGCGGCGGCGTGTAGTCCTTGCCGAGCAACTGGTGCATCAGCCGGTTCGACAATTCGTCGAGGTCGTGCAGGCGCTCGCGCAGATAAGGGTCGGTCGCGCGCAGCATGCGGGCGCGGGTGTCGGACTGCACGCGCTCGACCGCGGCCTCGGCGGTCAGGCCGGTCATCACCGCTTCGGTGAGGCGATGCTGCCAGCCGCGGTCGTAGGCGAACATGCGATAGGCTTCCAGCACGTCGCGGTGCTCGCCGGCATCGGGGACTTCGCCGCGCTCGAGCAAGCACGTCGAGGTCCGAGCGCATGGTCTCGATCGCGGCTTCGAGCCGCTTCATCTCCTTGTTGACGTCGTCGGCGATGAAATTGGTGATGACGATGCGCGGCTCGTGCAGCACCACATGGCCGAGCGCGATGCCGTCGTTGAGCGCCGCGCCGTTGATATGCACCGGCCGCCGCGCCGCCGGCTCGGGCGCGCCCGGGCGCGCGATCGCGGACAGTTCGCCGGAGGCGATCATCTCCGCGACCACCATGGCGGTGGTCTGCAGCGCCTCTTCTTCCTCCTCGGAATAGGTGCGCCGCGCCCGGTTCTGCACCACCAGCACGCCGAGCGTGTTGCCGGCGCGCAGGATCGGCACGCCGAGGAAGGAGTGGTAGATCTCTTCGCCGGTCTCCGCCCGGTAGGAGAAGGCCGGGTGCGACTGCGCCTCCGAGAGGTTGATCGGGTTGGCTTCGCTGGACGACGAGGCCGACCAGGCCTTCGTCGGCGCCGAGCACGGTGTTGTGCACGGATTCCGGCTTCAGGCCTTCGGTGGCGTACAGCTCGAGGCGGCCGTCGACGCGCAGCACGTAGACGGAGCAGACCTCCGCCACCATGTTGGCGGCGATCAGCACCACGATCTTGTCGAGGCGTTCCTGCGCGCTGACCGGCTCCGCCATCACCTCGCGAAGCCGGCGCAACAGCACGCGCGGACCGCCGAGCGCGCCACGCATGGCGTGATCCTCGGGGCTGGCCCGAGCGGGAGGGCTCCGGCGCTACTCAGTCAGGAAATCGCACCCGCAGGGCCGGTCACCCGCGGACACATCCACCTATGGCCTATAGCGAATGCGGCATGCAAACCGCAAGCCAAAGGGGCGGGTGGCGGCCTTGGAATGCCCTTGCGCTGGCACAATTCCAGTGATCTCTGTTCGCTGAACCGGAGGGGACATCGATCATGCGCCGGATAGCTGGCATTCGGAGCCGTCGCATTGGTTCTGCTGGGCTTGGTCGCCGGGCTGGCGATTCGCAGTTCAGCCGCTCGACCAATCCCGGCCGATGCCGGAAGCGCGTCCCGGCGGCTCTGACCCGACTCCAATCGCGATCGGCGAGCAGACGGTGCAGCGCCGAATCGAGGCGCGCTCAGGGTGTGCTTGCTCCAGAACGATGCAGAGCGCCAGCGATACGCGGTATTGGCGGACCGCGCGGCACGGCGATTTCTTTACCCGGGTGAATTCTATCGTCGATGTCTCACGGATCCCGGGTTCGTCGATAATAGCGGCGACGGCGATACTACAAACCCGCCCGGACCTTTGCGCGCCGAGCAGGTCGCCCCCGCCAGCCGAGCACGATGAACGACCGCAAGCGCCGCAAGCCAGGTCAGGGCCATGGCGGTCAGCGCAAGCTCTTCGCCCCGGCGTACAGCGGTCGTCGTTCAGGCAGGCTGGCGAGAACAGGTCCTCGGCGGCCAGCGCCGCCAACGCAAAGACGACGGTGACCGCAATCAGATAGAGGCCGGTGACAAGCAGACGGCGGCCGCGCGAGGGCATGCCCGCGCTCGACAGCTCGGTCTGTTCGGCGCGGTAGTGATGCAGGGCTGGCCTGCGCCAGATTGCGGATCTGCACGGTCGACCCGGTCGCCAGATCGTGGATCGCCTGGTGACGGCGCGTTGTGGCCATGGTGATGAACGACAGCCAGCCGAGCACCGCCTTGAGCAAAGTCCGGGCGACTGCCTTGAAGAAGTTGATGTTGCCGCCGGTGCGGTTGTCGACGACGCGCAGATTGCAGAGATAGTGTCCGACGGTGCTGCCGGTGAGCGCGACCAGCACGGGTTCATACAGCAGCCAGCCGATGGCAATGGAGAAGCCCAGCGTTCGGGCGAGGTTTTCCGAGTTCAGCGTGACCGCGATGAAGACCGCACCGTAGATCGCCAGCAGGATGACGATCACGTCGATCACCGCGGCCTGGAAACGTCGCAAGAAGCGGCCGTAGCGCGGGCCGTCGATCGGCGGCGACGACGGATCACCAGTGATAGTCACGTCGATTCCCAGTCTTTCGAGGCGCCGAAGCCCGGCTGCTGACAAAGCAATTAGTCGGCTCAACGCGATGAAATGTTCATCGGCTCAAACGAGGTTGGTAAACGACAAGTAGAAACAGCGCCAAGGCGGGATCACCCGGCAGGACCGGACTTCGTCCGGGCGCGCTACGCCTTGTCCAGCTCGTAGAGGTGATGCAGCGTGCGCACCGCAAGCTCGGTGTACTCGGCGTCGATCAGCAGCGAGAACTTGATCTCCGAGGTGGTGATGGCGCGGATGTTGATCTGGCGCTCGGCCAGCGCCTTGAACGCCTTGGCGGCGACGCCGGCGTGGCTGCGCATGCCGACCCCGATCACCGACACCTTGGCGACGTCGGTCGCGCCGTCGAGGCGCTCGTAGCCGATCGTCCTTGCGCGCCTTGGCGAGCACGTCGGCGGCGCGCTCGTAGTCGGCGGCCGGCACCGTGAAGGTGAGGTCGGTGGTCTGCGCCGTCGGCCGAGACGTTCTGCACGATCATGTCGACATTGATGCTGGCGTCCGCCAGCGGGCCGAAGATCGCGGCGGCGACGCCGGGCTTGTCGGCGATGCGCCGGATCGAGATCTGCGCCTCGTCCTTGGAGAAGGCGATACCGGTGACGACCTGCTGTTCCACGATCTCCTCCTCGCCGCAAATCAGGGTTCCGGGCGGCTCCGCATGCGGATCGATGTCGTCGGGCTTGTCGAAGCTCGACCGCACGAAAATGCGCACGTTGTGAATCATGCCGAGTTCGACCGAGCGCACCTGCAACACCTTGGCGCCGAGCGACGCGAATTCCAGCATCTCCTCATAGGCGATCTTGTCGAGGCGCTGCGCGCGCGGCACCACCCGCGGGTCGGTGGTGTAGACGCCGTCCACGTCGGTGTAGATGTCGCAGCGCGTCGGCCTGGATCGCCGCCGCGATCGCGACCGCCGAGGTATCGGAGCCGCCGCGGCCGAGCGTGGTGATGCGGCCGGTGTCCTTGTGCAGGCCCTGGAAGCCGGCGATCACCGCGACCTCGCCGCGCTCCTTGAAGCGGGCGACCAGCTCGCCGCCGTTGATGGCGAGGATGCGCGCCGCGCCATGGGCGTTGGAGGTGACGATCGGGAGCTGCCAGCCCTGCCAGGAGCGGGCGTTGACCCCGATGCCCTCCAGCACGATCGCGAGCAGCCCGGCGGTGACCTGCTCGCCGGAGGCGACCACCGCGTCGTATTCGCGGGCGTCGTGCAGGCGGCGCCGCGTCCCGGCACCAGCCCACCAGCTCGTTGGTCTTGCCGGCCATGGCGGAGACCACGACGGCCACCTCGTGGCCGGCGTCGACCTCGCGCTTGACGTGCTGCGCGACATTGCGGATTCGGTCGAGATCGGCGACCGAGGTTCCGCCGAATTTCATCACCAGGCGGGCCATGGGGGACCAAGTCTTCTGCTAAGGACGCGGGGGCCGCAAGACTTTGCCGCAAGCCGCCGCGCCAAAAGGCGCGTATACATAGCGGCGAGGGAATGGGGCTGCAACCGCGCCCCGGAGAGGCAGGCAATGGCAGCATCTGCGACGCCCGAGCAGTCCGACCGTCGACGCCGACGAGATCGCGCGTTTTGAGCGGCTGGCCGCCACCTGGTGGGATGCGCGCGGCAAGATGGGCGTGCTGCACAAGTTCAACCCGGTCCGGCTCGGCTTCATCAAGGAGGCGGCCTGCCGGCGGTTCGAGCCGCGACCCCAAGCGGCTCGACAGCCTCGCGGGGCTGCGCATCCTCGACATCGGCTGCGGCGGCGGCATCCTGAGCGAGCCGCTGGCGCGGCTGGGCGCCGACATGGTGGGTGCCGACCCGGCGGCGGCCAATATCGAGGCGGCGCGGCTGCACGCCGCGCAGGGCGGCCTCGCGATCGACTACCGCGTCACCACCGCGGAGGCGCTGGCCGATGCCGGCGAGCGCTTCGACGTGGTGCTCGCCATGGAGGTGGTCGAGCACGTCGCCGACGTGGCGCTGTTCATCAAGCGCTGCGCCGAGATGGTGAAGCCCGGCGGCATGATGATCGCGGCGACGCTCAACCGCACGATCAAGAGCTTCGCGCTGGCGATCGTCGGCGCCGAATACGTGCTGGGCTGGCTGCCGCGCGGCACGCACCAGTGGGACAAGTTCGTGACGCCCAACGAGCTCGAGGCCGCGCTGGAGCGCCACGGACTGCGGGTCGTCGACGAGACCGGCGTGATCTACAATCTCATCGCCGACCGCTGGCAGATTTCGACCGACATGGACGTGAACTACATGGTGACGGCGGAGAAGGCGGCGCAGTAGTTCTGCGTCATGCCCGCGCTCGATCGCGGGCATCCCGAATCCGTCTTCGCATTGTACGGCCGTGTCACGCAAAGACGTGGATGGCCGGGACAAGCCCGGCCATGACGGCTGACAACATCGCACCATGCTCGACTCCTCCTGGCTGTGGGCGCTGTTCACCCTCATCGCCGCCGGCGCCCAGACCGTCCGCAACGCGACGCAGCGCGAGCTCACCACGACGCTCGGCACCGCCGGTGCGACCCATGTGCGGTTCCTGTTCGGGTTGCCGTTCGCGCTGGTGTTTCTGCTGATCGTGCTGTTCGCGAGCGGCGCGGCGCTGCCGAGTCCATCGGCGGTCTATTGGCCATGGATTCTGCAAGGTGCGATCGCGCAGATCGCCGCCACCGCGCTCATGCTCGCCGCCATGAGCGACCGCTCGTTCGTGGTGGTCTATGCCTACATCAAGACCGAGCCGGTGCAGGCGGCGCTGTTCGGCCTCGTCTTCCTGGGCGACGTCGTCACGCTGCCGATGGGCGCCGCGATCCTGATCGCCACCGACCGGCGTGGTGCTGATGGCGCTCAAGCCCGGCACCAGGCTCGACGTCCGCGCGACGCTGCTCGGCATCGCCGCCGGCGGCATGTTCGCGCTGTCGGCGGTCGGCTATCGCGGCGCGATCCTGAGCCTCGGCCTGCAAAGCTACCTGATGGCGGCGACCTTCACGCTCGTGGTCGGCCTGATCATCCAGTGCGCGCTGGTGTCGGCCTGGCTGTTGCTGCGCGAGCCCAAGGTGCTGGGCGCGATCGCGCGGCACTGGCGGCCGTCGCTGCTCGCCGGCTTCCTCGGCGCGCTCGCCTCGCAGTTCTGGTTCCTCGCCTTTGCGCTCGCCACCGCCGCCAGCGTGCGCACGCTCGCGCTGGTCGAGGTGCTGTTCGCGCAGGCGATCTCGTCGTTCGTGTTCAAGCAGAAGACGACACCGCGCGAAGGCGTCGGCATCGTGCTGATCGTGATCGGAGTCGCGGTGCTGGTGTGGGCACACTAGTACGGGCCCGCGCGGACCCGTACGTCGGAGAAGCTCATGATTGGAAATCATGACGTCACGGAACCAGATGTCGTCCTCGTCGGAGCCGGCATCATGAGCGCGACGCTGGGCGTGTTTCTGAAGGAGCTTGAGCCCACGCTCAGCATCGCGATGTTCGAAACGCTTGGCGGTGCGGCGCTGGAGAGCTCCGACGCCTGGAACAACGCCGGCACCGGCCACGCGGCGAATTGCGAGCTGAACTACACGCCCGAGCGCAGTGACGGAAGCATCGACATTTCCAAGGCGCTGGACGTCAACGTCGAGTTCGACCTGTCGCGAGAGCTTTGGTCCTACCTGGTGAAGAAGCGCGCCATCGCAGACCCGCAATCCTTCATCCATCCGGTCCCGCACATGAGCTTCGTGCACGGGGCCGACAACGTCGCGTATCTCAAAAAGCGCTTTGAAGCGCTAACGGCGCACCACTGCTACGACGGCATGGAATATACCGAGGATAGGCGCAAGCTCAGCGACTGGGTTCCGCTGGTGATGGAGGGCCGTACGGCGGATCAGCCGGTCGCGGCCACGCGGATCGATCACCGGCGCGGACGTGGACTACGGGTCGCTCACGCGCAGCCTTGTCGGCTATCTCGGGGGAATGAAGGGTTTTTCGGTGCACTACTCGCAGCGCGTCACCAACATCAGTCGCGCAGCCGGGCGGACGCTGGCGCCTCGACGTGAAGGACACCAAGAGCGGCGATGTGCGATCGACCACGACCAAATTCGTCTATCTCGGCGCTGGCGGCGGTGCGCTGCCGCTGCTGCAGAAATCCGGCATCCCGCAAGGAAAAGGCTATGGCGGATTTCCGGTCGGCGGCATCTGGCTGCGTTGCGACAATCCGGAGATCAACAAGCGGCATCACGCCAAGGTCTATGGCAAGGCGTCGGTGGGCTCGCCGCCGATGTCCGTGCCGCACCTCGATACGCGTGTCATCGGCGGCAAGCACTCCATCCTGTTCGGGCCCTATGCGGGCTTTTCCACCAAGTTCCTAAAGCATGGTTCGCTCTTGGATCTGTTCCGCTCCATCACGCCAAGCAATATCGGGCCATTGCTGGCGGTCGCCCGTGACAATTTCGACCTGACCAAATACTTGATCGGTCAGGTGCTGCAGTCGTCACGCCACCGGTTTGCGGCGCTGCAAGAATACTATCCGGGTGCGAGGCCGGCGGATTGGCAGCTTGAGGTCGCGGGGCAACGCGTCCAGATCATCAAACCGGATCCCAAGCGTGTCGGCTTTCTCGAATTCGGAACCGAATTGGTCGCGGCCTCCGACCAATCACTGGTCGCTCTGCTGGGCGCCTCGCCGGGAGCATCAACGGCGGCATTTATCGCGATCAGCGTCCTGGAGCAGTGCTTCAAGCACGAGTTGACCCCGAATGGCTGGCTTCCCAAGCTAAAAGAAATGATCCCCTCATACGGTGAATCGCTGATCGAAAAAGCCGAGCTATGCCGGCGCGTGCGCGCCGAAACCGCGGCCGTCTTGCGTTTGGCAAATGTTTGAAGAAGGCACAACGAGCAGGCGGGTATCGGCCAACGATCGCCAAGCAATCGCGATAATGAGTACACGCCCTAAACTAATTCCGCTCGTCGGGCAGCACCGGCAGCGGATGGAATTCGATGCCTTCCTCGTGCAGGTCCTTGGCTTCCTCCGGCGATGCCTCGCCGTAGATCGAGCGGTGCTCGGTCTCGCCGTAATGCATCTTGCGGGCTTCTTCCGGAAACTTGCGGCCGACATTGTCGGCGTTCTTGGTGAGGTGGTCGCGCAATTCCTTGAGCTTGGTGCGGAACTCGCGCTCCTCCGGCGAGATCATGGCGACCGGCGCCGGTGTGTCGGGAGCCGCCGTGGGCACTGTCTCAGGAGCCGGCGCCGGCATGGAAGCGGGCATCGCAAGAGGCGCAGACGGACGGCCGCGCTTCTTGGTGCCGGAGAGTGTCGGCGCCATCAGCGCCTTCTCGACCTTGCTGTCGCCGCAGACCGGGCATTCGACCAGGCCGCGCTTCGCCTGCTTGTCGTAGGCGGCGGAATTCTGGAACCAGCTCTCGAAGGTATGGCCCTTCGAACACGCCAACGCGTAACGGATCATCAAGAGCCTCCGACCGCGTGCAGCGGGATCGGCTTGGCCGAAGGATCGACCATCTCGAAACGCCGGCCGTGCTGGAGCGAGGGAATCCGCGCGCGGGCGGTCGCCACCTCGGCTGGATCGATCTTCGCCATGACCACGCCCGGCTCGGTATCACCCTCGGCGAGGATACGCCCCCAAGGGTCAATGACCAGTGAATGGCCGAAGGTGTCGCGGCCGTCCTCGTGGCGGCCGCCTTGCGCCGCCGCGAACACGAACGACGTGTTCTCGATCGCGCGGGCGCGCAGCAGCACGTGCCAATGCGCCTCGCCGGTCTGCTTGGTGAAGGCCGCCGGGCTGGCGATGAACGACGCGCCGGTCTCGGCGAGCGCGCGATGCAAGGTCGGGAAGCGCAGGTCGTAACAGATCGTAAAGCCGAGCCGTCCCCACGGCAGGTCGGCCACCACAGCCTGTTCGCCCGGCCGGTAGCTCCGCAACTCGCGGTAGCTCTCGCCGCCCGCGAGATCCACGTCGAACATGTGGATCTTGTCGTAGCGCGCGGCGATCTCGCCCTGCGGATCGATCAGGAACGAGCGGTTGGCGGCGCGCTCCGGCGAAATCTTGACGGCGAGGGAGCCGATGTGGAGATGGATGCCGAGCTGGCGCGCCAGCGTGCGGAACGCGGCCAGGCTCGCATCGCTCTCTTCCGGCGCGGTCGCGGCCAGCATGATGTCGCGCTTGTTGGCGACGATGTTGGTCATCTCCGGCGTCTGCACGTAGTCGGCGCCGTTGGCCTTGGCCTCTTCGATCAGTTTCACGGCGGCGTCGAGATTGCGCGCGGGATCTTGCCCCGAGCGCATCTGTACGAGTCCGACGGTGAAGGTCGTCGTCATGCCGCTTGTCCTTTGCTATTCGTCAGCAGCGGGTCGAGCTTGCCGGCGCGCTCCAGCTCGTGCAGGTCGTCGCTGCCGCCGACGTGAACGTCGCCGATGAAGATCTGCGGTACGGTCATGCGGCCATCGGCGCGGTCGATCATCGTCGCGCGTCCTTGCGGATCGCCGCTGACGTCGATTTCGGTGAATTGCACGTTCTTGCGGGTCAGCAGCGCTTTGGCCGAGATGCAATAGGGGCAATAGCGGGTCGTATAGATTTCGACTTTGCTCATCTGAATGCCGTTTCTTCGAAGTTTATATGGGATTGCGCGCCCCTGCCACAACCCGCGCGAATACCAGTGCGTCGACCTGCGCAGCGCCGGCCCGCAGCAGCGCCCGCGCGCAGGCATCCATGGTGGCGCCCGAGGTGAGCACGTCGTCGACCAGGATCAGCCGGCGCCCGGCGACATTAGCCTTGCCATCCGCCGGTACGCGGAAGGCGCCCTGGACGTTCTGCGCGCGCGCCGACTTGCGAGAGCCCGACCTGCTGCGGCGTCGCCTTGACGCGCTTGAGCGCGCGGTAGGTTACCGGCAGCGCGCTCGACCCATTGCCCACCTTGGCGATGATCTCCGCGAGCAGCGCCGACTGGTTGAACCGCCGCGCCCATTGCCGGCGCCAATGCAGCGGCACCGGCACCAGCGCATCGGCCTCGCCCAGCAGCGGCTGTCCGGCGGTCGCCATCCAGCGGCCCATGGTGGGCGCGAGATCGAGCCGGTCGCCGTATTTGAAGGCATGAACGAGGGTGCGCGCGATATCGTCGTAGCGCACGGCGGCGCGGGCGCGATGATAGGCCGGCGGATCGGCGATCGCCTCCATCGACAGGATGCCGGGGCCGGGATCGTAGGTGAACGGGATGCCGAGCCGCTCGCAATAGGGCGGGGCGATGAACGAGAGCTTCGACCAGCAGGCGGCGCAAACGCCGGCGTCGCCGACCGGCTCGCGGCACGATGCGCAGAGCGGCGGCAGCGCCACATCGACGACCAGGCCGAATGTGGCGCGCAGCGCACCGGCGATGCGGCGCAGCCGCGTCGGTCGCGTGTCGGCGGTGGCGAGCCCCGTCTCCATGCATCAAGGCTAACGCGGTTGTGGTGTGTCCTCAATTCCGAACCGTTGGGTAGAGTCATGATCGTGCCGCGAGTCGCCCCTCCCCCCGCGTAGCGGCGGGGAGGGGTTGGGGGTGGGGGGTGCCTCAATCGACGCGCTCGTCCCCCCACCCCCGACCCCTCCCCACCACTCGCTTCGCTCGCGGGGGGAGGGGAGCGGAGAGACCCGTCGCGCCTTACTCGCGCGACCACCGTGATATTAGATCGTGACATGGCATCGAGCCCCATCATCTTCGACCGAAAACTTCTGCGCGCGCGGCGTCGGCGTGCGGAGCGGCTCGGTGCGTCGGACTTCCTGATCGAGCGGGTCGCGGCGGACATCGCCGAGCGGCTCGCCGTGGTGCTGCGGCAGTTCGATCTCGCCGTCGATCTCGGCACGGCGGGCGACGCAGTGCGGCGCGCGCTGGCGGCGAGCGGCAAGGTCGGCGCGATTGTCGCGGCCAGTCCGTGGGCGAGCGGGCCGCTTGCCGTCGTTGCCGACGAGGAGGCGCTGCCGTTCCGTGACGGCGCGATCGATCTCGTGGTGTCGGCGCTGTCCCTGCAATTCGCCAACGACCTGCCGGGCGTGCTGGTGCAGATCAGGCGCGCGCTGCGGCCGGACGGACTGTTGCTTGCGGCGCTGCTCGGCGGCGATACGCTCACCGAACTGCGCCAGGCGTTTGCGCAGGCCGAGGCGGAGATCGAGGACGGGATTTCGCCGCGCGTCGCGCCGTTCGCCGATCTGCGCGAGCTTGGCGCGCTCCTGCAGCGTGCGGGTTTTGCGTTGCCGGTCACCGACGTCGACAGGGTCACAGTACGCTACGCTTCGCCGATCGCCTTGATGCACGATCTGCGCGCCATGGGCGCGACCAACGTGCTGACGGAGCGGCGGCGCAGGCCGCTGCGGCGTGCGACGTTGAGGCGGATGATCGAGATCTATGGCGAGCGCTTCGCGGACGCCGATGGCCGCATCCGTGCAACGTTCGAGATCGTGTGGCTGTCAGGCTGGGCGCCGCACGAGAGCCAGCAGCAGCCGCTTCGGCCCGGCTCGGCACGGCAGCGGCTGGCGGATGCTTTGGGAACGAAGGAACAGCCCGCGGGCGAAAAAGCGAAGCGTTGATTTCGAACGATCAGAGCAGACTTGCTCAGAGCAGACTGGTTCAGAGCAGACTTGCAATGCTTTGGTACAAGCCGGCGGTCGTGTTGCCGAGGCTGTACACTGTCGCGGCGACGGCGGCGCCGACGCCGGCCGCAATCATCGCATATTCGATCGCGGTCGCGCCGTCCTCGCTCCCCGCCGCACGCCTGCTCAGTATTGCGAGACGCAACCGAAGCGAAAATTTGCGCATGGAACCGGCCGGCTTAGATTTCCTGGACATCGTGCTTTCCGTTTGTCCTTGGGTCGGCGTCACAACAGCGTCGTCAGGTGCGAGATCAAGGGCACGTCCGCGGGCGGCATCGGATAGTCTCTGAGCCGGTTCGGGCGGACCCAGGCAAGCTTCTGGCCCTCCCGCGCGGTGACAATCCCCTCCCAGCGCCGGCATACATAGAGCGGCATCAGGAGATGAAAGTCGTCGTAGCTGTGACTCGCGAACGTGAGCGGCGCGAGACACGCTTCGTTGACGACGATACCGAGCTCCTCCTTCAGCTCCCGGATCAGCGCGTCCTCGGGACGCTCGCCCGGATCGACCTTGCCGCCCGGGAATTCCCAGAGGCCGGCCATGGATTTGCCGGGCGGGCGCTCCGCGATCAGGACGCGTCCGTCGGCGTCGATCAGCGCGCAGGCAGCAACCAGGACGACCTTCGCGCTCACGAGTGTTGCTCCGGATGGTATCGAGGGCGGGGTTAACGGCTGTGCAACTTATTACAGACGATCCGCGGGGAAATCCCGCTGGTTAAGGGGTGCTTAAGAGGCGCGATTCTCCGCGTGTGGAAACATCGTCAGTAACGGGCGCTTTTAATTGATTCAACCGAAAGTGGCGGGATAATCTTTCGCCGTTCTGGGAGGGATACCCAATGCTCAAGACACTTGGACTGGCGGGCCTCATGCTGTTTGCATGGGCCGCAGAAGCTTCGGCGCGTTGCTCGGTGCCAACCTTCGGGACGTTGGGCAATCAGACCGTCGATGGCTACATGACGGTATCAAGCGGCGACCGTTGCACCATCAGGCTCCGTGCCTCCAGCGGTCCCACGCACACCGCGGAGATCGTGCAGCGGCCATCGAACGGTACCGTCGTTATCGAGCCGCCACATCGCATTGTCTATCGATCGCGACCTGGGTATGTCGGCAATGACAGCTTCACCTACGCACGGCGTGGCTTGGATACGAGGAACAATCCGTCCGTGCGCACGGTCCGGATCAGCGTCAGGGTGACGGCGCGGTAGCTTGATCATGCTCTAGGAGCGGTAGTCGCCGTTGATGGCGACGTAGTCCTTGGTGAGGTCGCAGGTCAGCACGCGGTCTTTGCCGCTGCCGAGCCCGAGCTGGACTTTCAGGTTGATCGTCGGGCTCTTCATCGCCTCCGACACCTTGGCTTCGTCGTAGCCCGGGTCGCGCGCGCCCTTGTGGGCGACGCGGATGCCCTCGAACCAGATCGAGAGCTTGTCGCGGTCGGCGGGCTCGCCGGCCTTGCCGACCGCCATCACGACGCGGCCCCAATTGGCGTCCTCGCCGGCGATCGCGGTCTTCACCAGCGGCGAATTTGCGATCGACATCGCGATCCGGCGCGCGGACGCCTTGGAGACCGCGCCTTCGATCTCGATCTCGACCAGCTTGCGCGCGCCTTCGCCGTCGCGCGCCACCTGCTCGGCGAGATCGGCGAGCACCATCTCGAACGCCTTGCGGAAACCCTTCAAGCGAGGATCGTTGGCCTTGGTGATCTTCGGCGCGCCGCGCGCCGCGCCGGTCGCGAAGGCGAGCAGCGTGTCGGAGGTCGAGGTGTCGCCGTCGATGGTCACCGCGTTGAAGGTGTCCGCCACGGTCTCGCGCAGCAGCGCCTGTAGCACCGGCGCCGCGATCGGCGCGTCGGTGAAGACGAAGGACAGCATGGTCGCCATGTCGGGCATGATCATGCCGGCGCCCTTGGCGATGCCGTTGATGGTGACGGTGGTCTTGCCGATCGCGGTCTTTGCGGTCGCGACTTTCGGGAACGTGTCCGTGGTCATGATCGCCTTGGCGGCGTCGAGCCAGCCGTCGCCGCTGCGCATTGGCGACCAGCGTGTCCATCACGCCGTCGAACACGCTGGCGTTCAGCGGCTCGCCGATCACGCCGGTGGAGGCGAGGAACACCTCGTCCGCCTTGCAGCCCACCGCCTTGGACGCCAGCTTTGCGGTGAAGACGCAGGCCTGGCGGCCGGTCTTGCCGGTGAACGCATTGGCGTTGCCGGAATTGACCACCAGCGCGCGCGCCTTGCGGCTCTTGAGCTGTGCGCGGCACCACTCGACCGGCGCGGACGGGCATTTCGACTTGGTGAAGACGCCGGCGACCGCCGTGCCGGGATCGAGCACCATCAGCAGCACGTCGGTGCGGCCCTTGTAGCGGACGCCCGCGGCCGCGGTCGCAAAGCGCACGCCGGCGATGGCAGGCATGTCCGGAACGGATGCAGGGGCGAGGGGAGAGATCTTGGTGGTCATGTCATTGCCGTGTTCGCTTGCCAAGCTGCGTCATGCCCGGCCTTGTGCCGGGCATCCACGTCTGAGTCGACATTAACGACGTGGCTGCTCACGCAATCGGGCAAGAGTGGCGTGAGATGGATTCCGCGTGGAAGCCCGACGCGTTGCGCGCCATGACCCGGAATGGACATGCTGATGTTCGGCTTACTTCTTCGCGGGCGGCGTCGCAGGGGGCGCGGCGGGCGGCGGCGCGCCCTCTGTCCAGGCGCTCGATCTTCGCCTTTTCGCGCAGCTGCGAGATCAATTCGGTCTGTCCGCGGCGCACCAGGAAGGTCTCGATCTGGGGGCGGACCTTCTCGAATTCCGGCACCGGCCGGTTGCGGCGGTCTTCGAGCTTGATGACGTGCCAGCCGAATTGCGTCCGCACCGGGTTGGAAATCTGGCCCGGATACATCTGGAACGCCACATTGGCGAATTCCGGCACCATCTGCTCCTTGGTGAAGTAGTCGAGGTCGCCGCCGTTCTCCTTGCCGGACGGATCCTCGGTCAGCTCGCTCGCGACTGTCGCGAAATCTTCGCCCTTCTTGATGCGCTCGAGCGCCGCCTGCGCGCGGGCCTGTGCTTCCGCCTGCGCCTTCTCGTCCTTGGGATCGGCGCGGAACAGGATGTGGCGGGCGCGGATTTCCTCGGCCGCGCCCATCGGCTTGATCTGCTCGTCATAGACCTTCCGCAGCGCTTCGTCGGTCACCAACGACCGTGCATGGTCCTGCAACATCAGGCCCATCAGCAGCTTTCTGCGCAAGAACGCCTCGCGCTGCTTGAAATCGTCGGTCTTCTGGAGGTTGCGCGCTTCGGCGGCCTGGGCCGCCAGCATCACGTCGGCGACGTAGCTGATGAGCTGTTCGCGCCGGTGGTCCGGCGGCAACTGCTGGAGCTCGGCGCCGAGGTCGTCCTCCGCCATCGCGAGGTCGCTTTCCCGGATGTCCATGCCGTTGACCCGGGCGACCACCGGATCGGATGCCGAGCGCGGCCGATGACGACGAAGACGATGACGACGACTGCTGCCCGCAGCCGGTGACGACCGGCAGCACCAGCAGCGCCAGCGCGGCGACGGTCGAGACCGCAGTGCGGCGCGGCCGCTCGTCCATAGGCGCAAAGCACGTCGATAGGGGAAGTTTCAGCGAAATCATGGCGCTGTCCTTGAAGATCATGCGGGCCCGCCGACCGCGGCATGTCGCCGGACAGTCGCCCAATCGGAACCCCTTTGCAATGGCCGCAACGGGGCCGGAATTCTGAAAAGAAAGTGAGAAAACTCGCCAATTGACAAGGGTCTAGCCCACTCCTATGTCTCGGCGAAACCGGCCAAATCAGGCCCCAAGCCGCCGTTTGCCCACTCGAAAGTCGCTGCATATTCCGGCATGCTGTGGCAAGACCGATGAACGCGCGCGCCTTCTGCCGCGACAAAGGTTGGTTTCGTAATGTCCGGTGCGCCGTTTCCGGCCGGCTTTGGTAGACTGGCGTTTCGGAGCATGATCCCGAAAAGTCGGGTACCGGTTTTCGGACAAGATCATGCTCAATCAAGAAGCTAGAGCGCGTCTGCGCTCCGGTGTCCTGAAGGGAATTCCAGCATGATTGGCGCGCTCGCCCGCAAGATTTTCGGCTCTTCCAACGAGCGCCGCATCAAGGCCTATCAGCCGCGCGTCGCGCAGATCAACGCGCTGGAAAAGGAGCTCGAGAAGCTCTCCGACGATGCGCTGCGGGCCCGCACCGCCGAGTTCAAGAAGGAGCTCGAGGACGGCGCAAGACGCTCGACGATATCCTGGTACCGGCCTTCGCCACCTGCCGCGAAGCCGCCAAGCGCACGCTCGGCCAGCGCCATTTCGACGTCCAGCTCATCGGCGGCATGATCCTGCACGACGGCCGGATCTCCGAGATGAAGACCGGCGAAGGCAAGACGCTGGTCGCGACGCTGCCGGTCTATCTCAACGCGCTGTCCGGGCGCGGCGTCCACGTCGTCACCGTCAACGACTACCTCGCCAAGCGCGACGCCGAGTGGATGGGGCAGATCTACAAGTTCCTCGGCCTCACCGTCGGCGTGATCGTGCACGGCCTCGACGACGAGCAGCGCAAGAAGGAATACGACTGCGACGTCACCTACGCCACCAACAACGAGCTCGGCTTCGACTATCTGCGCGACAACATGAAGTACCGGCTGGAGGACATGGTCCAGCGCGGGCACATCTTCGCCATCGTGGACGAGGTCGACTCGATCCTGATCGACGAGGCGCGCACGCCGCTGATCATTTCCGGTCCGCTCGACGACCGCTCCGACTTCTACAACACCATCGACACCTACATCCCGAAGCTCGACAAGTCCGACTACGAGGTCGACGAGAAGCAGCGCACCGTCGTGCTCACCGAAGCCGGCATGGAGAAGATGGAGCAGAGGCTGCGCGCGGCCAATCTGCTCAAGGGCGATTCGCTCTACGACGTCGAGAACGTCTCGACGGTGCACCACGTCAACCAGGCGCTGCGCGCCCACAAGCTGTTCCAGCGCGACAAGGACTACATCGTCCGCAACGGCGAAGTCGTCATCATCGACGAGTTCACCGGCCGCATGATGCCGGGCCGCCGCTATTCCGACGGCCTGCACCAGGCGCTCGAGGCCAAGGAACACCAGCCGATCCAGCCGGAGAACCAGACGCTCGCGTCGATCACGTTCCAGAACTACTTCCGCATGTACGAGAAGCTCGCCGGCATGACCGGCACGGCGCTGACGGAAGCCGACGAGTTCGCGGACATCTACAACCTCGAAGTGCTCGAGGTGCCGACCAACAGCCGATGGTCCGCATCGACGACGACGACGAGGTCTATCGGACCGCCATCGAGAAATACCGCTCGATCCTGACGCTGATCGACGACTGCAAGCAGCGCGGCCAGCCGGTGCTGGTCGGCACCACCTCGATCGAGAAGTCGGAACAGCTCGCCGAGATGCTGCGCAAGGCGGGCTGGGAGCAGCACGATTTCACCGATCCGCAACGCGTTCGCGGCGCTCTATTCGGGCGACGACGGCGCCACCAAGGTCAAGGTGTTCGCCATCCTCAACGCGCGCTTCCACGAGCAGGAGGCGCAGATCATCTCGCAGGCCGGCGTGCCGGGCGCGGTGACGATCGCCACCAACATGGCCGGCCGCGGCACCGACATCCAGCTCGGCGGCAACGTCGACATGCGCGTCGCGCCAGGAGCTCAAGGACGTCACCGACCACCGGCGCAGCGCGACGTGCGCATCGCCGAAATCAAGATGCAGATCGCGCGTCTCAAGGAGAAGGCGCTCGCCGCCGGCGGCCTGTTCGTGCTCGGCACCGAGCGGCACGAGAGCCGCCGCATCGACAACCAGCTGCGCGGCCGCTCCGGACGCCAGGGCGACCCCGGCCATTCCAAGTTCTTCCTGTCGCTCGAAGACGACCTGATGCGCATCTTCGGGTCGGACAAGCTCGACACCATGCTGCAGCGTCTCGGGCTCAAGGAGAACGAGGCGATCGTCCATTCCTGGATCAACAAGGCGCTCGAAAAGGCGCAGCAGAAGGTCGAGGTCCGCAACTTCGACATCCGCAAGAACCTCTTGAAGTTCGACAACGTCTCCAACGACCAGCGCAAGGTCATCTTCGACCAGCGCGTCGAATGGATGAAGATGGAGTCGGTCGCCGAGATCGTCACCGACATGCGCCACGTCGCGATCGACGATCTCGTCGCCAAGCACGTGCCGGAGAACGCCTATCCCGAGCAGTGGGACACCGCCGGCCTCAAGACCGAGCTCGAGCGCGTGCTCGGCCTCGATCTGCCGGTCGACGAATGGGCGAAGGAAGAAGGCATCGCCGACGAGGAGCTGCTGTCGCGCATCGAGCGGCGCGCCGACGAGCACATGGCGTCGAAGGTCGCCCAGTGGGGCGCCGAGACCATGCGCGCGGTCGAGAAGACGGTGCTGCTGCAGACCCTCGACCATCTCTGGCGCGAGCATCTGGTGATGCTCGAGCACCTGCGCCAGGTGATCGGGCTGCGCGGCTACGGCCAGCGCGATCCGCTCAACGAATACAAGGCCGAGGCCTACAATCTGTTCGAGGCGATGAGCCAGAACCTGCGCGAGCAGGTGACCGGCTATCTCATGCGCATCCAGGTCATGGACACGCCGCCGGACCAGACGCCGGAGCTGCCCTACATGGAGGCGCACCACCTCAATCCGGACAACGGCGCGGATTACGCCATGGCCGAGCCGACGCTGGCGCCGGCGATGGCCGGCAACGGCTTCGGCGCGGCGCGCGCCGTCGATCGCAATCCCGTCCGATCCGTCGAGCTGGGGCAAGGTCGGCCGCAACGAGGTCTGCCCCTGCGGCTCCGGCAAGAAGTTCAAGCACTGCCACGGGCGGTTTGGCTAAGGCCTCGGGCTCTTACAGCGCGTCACACTTTCTAAACCGCGCCATCGCAAGGCAATTGACGAACGCCGGACCGCGCGCGACGGTCCGGCATCGCAACTTTGTCGAGCGAGGGTCATCATGGCCGATCACAGCCGGCGCGAATTCGTGGCCGGCGCCGCGCTGGCCGGCGCCGCGTCTCTCCCATCGACGGGCGCCAGGGCGCAAGGGACGTCACAGGGGAGTTCGATGCATCAGGGCATGAGCTACGACGATGTCCGCAAGCTCCTCAATCTCGAACCGAACGCCACCTGCGGCTATGTGCGCGTGACATTCATGAGCCCGCAGCGGATCGCGCCGGGCGGATTGCCGGCGCCGTTCGAGGCCGGACGCCCGATGGGCTCGGCGCTCTACTTCATGCTGACGCCGGACGAGCCGGTGAAGCTGCATCGCATCCGGAACGACCAATTCTATCACTACTATCTCGGCGACCCGATCGAGCTGCTGATGCTGATGACCGACGGCTCGACCCAGCACCATGTCGTGGGCCCCGATCTGCGCGCCGGGCAGAAGGTGCAGCTGTTCATTCCGGGCAACACGTTCCACACCGCGCGCGTTGCCGGATCGCGCCGCTGGTTCCTCGGCGGCAGCACGGAATGGCCGGGCGTCGAGCCCGCCGATGTCGAGCTCGGCAAGATGGATGAGCTTGCCGCGAAGTATCCGAGCGTGGCGGAGCAGATCCGCACCTATCCGCTGCCGGCGAAGGGGTGAGCGGGCTACAGAAGCTCCTATGAATTTCTATCGATCAGTGAAGCCCGACTTGTCGGATGATCGCGCAAAGTGCCATGGCTTGAGGTCTCGATCGCGTGGACTGGCACGGTCACCGTGCGCGTCGGATCAGCCGATATGACGATCGACATGATGGCTGACCGACGATGCGATCAACGACAAAGCCATTTCTCGTCAGCGCGCGAACAACCTGATAGCCGCTGACGCGTCGGCAGGCCGCGCGCCATCTTATGCGGCTGACGGTCACGCGGCGGATTTCCGGCATTGCGGCGTCGGCGGGATGACATGCCTTGGTCGCGCCGATACGCCAAAACGGCGCGGATGGTCTACCTCGGCATTGGCGAGCGCTTCCTGCTCGGTCTCGCTCTTCGGTGACGACTTCCGGGAGCGCGGGACCAGTACAGTGAAGCCGCCGCCTTCCTGCGGTTCGAGGACAGACCGAGAAGCTGTAGTTCGCCACGATGTCGCTACCTGCTCGCATGTGCGTTCATCGTAACAAACCGTAGGCAAGCGTCAATGAAACGCGCGGCGCCGTCGCGACGCGCTCAGCATCAATGTGCGATTGAAATCAGCGCCAGGCGCCGAAGCGATTTTCGAAGCTGCCCGCCGGTACGGCCGGCTGCGCGCCGTTGATCGTCGATTGACTGGCCGCCGGCGGCTGCGTGGCCGCGGTCTGCTGCTGGGACGGCTCCGCGGCGGCTGGCTCGCCCTTCGGGCGGACGGCGCCCGGGTTCGCATTTGCGTTCGCGGTCTGCTTGGCCGGCTGCTTCTTGTCGTCGGCTTCGACTTGGGCGGTCTTGCGTCGCGGGCTTCGCCTTCGGCGTCGGGCTTCTCCTCGCTCGAGGAACCGCCGAGGCCGACCATGCGCGCCATGCGGTCCATCACGCCGCCGCCGGACGACGACGAAGAGCTGCTGCTGCTGCTCGACGACGAGAACATGCTGCCGAAGAAGCTGCCGCCGCCCGAGGCCGACGCGGTTTCGGTCTTGGTGTCGGTGCGAACGACCGGCTCCGAAACGCTGCCTGTCGTGGTCCGCGCCGGAGCGGCGGCGACGGCGCGCGATGCGTTCGGGCGCTCGCCTGGCGGCAAGCGGATATTGGCCGGGATGGTTCCGCCCGAGGACGAGACCGGGGCGCGAACGATGCCGTCGTCGTCGACCTGGTGCGATTGCACCGAGGCGGCGAACGTCGGATGCATGCCGCCATCGGCGAAGCTGCGCACCGCCGGCAGGTTGGCGCCGCGCCGGACGAGGTCGGCCACCTGTGCTTCGTCGCGCTGCGTCTTGCTCTGCACCGCGGCGAGAACGTCATCCGGCGTCGTCATGGCCGGGCATGCCGCGGTCGAAACGTAACGGCCTTTGGTCTCGGTGTTGAACACGTAACGGCGGTCGCAGACGTCGACCTTCGGCTCCTGCCGCGTCACTTCGAAATGGTCGTAGCCGGTCTTGAGCATCTTCCAGAACGCCAAGTGCGTCGAATTGCGGTGCCGCGCCATGTTCTGCGGCGTCATCCGGAACGGGAACGCCTGGATCTGGAACGAGCTCTGGCCGCCGAAGAACAACTCGCGCGCCAGCGCGTAGATCTCCGCGACCTGCTCGTCGGTCATGGCGTAGCAGCCGCGCCGATGAGCAATCGCCATGGATCATCAGGAACGAGCCCGTGCGGTTGTTCGAACGGTCATAGGCGTTCGGGTAGCCCAAGTTGATGGAGAGGTAGTAATTGGAATTCGGATTCATCAGGCTTGGCGTGATCGTGTAGAAGCCCTCCGGCGCCTGGCGGTCGCCTTGCCTGACCTTCGGGCCGAGATCGCCCGACCAGCGGCAGATCGGATAGGTCTTGAGCAGCGCCATGCGGCCGCTCTGGTCTTCCTTCCAGACCTCGAGCTCGGACTCTTCCTTGAAGATGCGGACGAGGATCGGGGATTCCTTGCTCATGTTCCGACGCTCGATCTCCGAGATCATTTGCGGAGAGAGCGGCTGGAGCGAGCGCAAGGTGGGAGTGCTGCTGCTGTCGGTGTCGCAGCCGCCAAGCATCACGGCAGCGAGAATTGCCGCGGACGCCAACAGCGAGCGCACCAGTGGGCGACGATTCAAACCCGAAACTCCCCCGATCGAAAGGCCATCCCGAGCCTTCCGAAGGTTAATGATTATCGCTTGGAAGGGTTTACCGCAAGGCAAGGCCCCCCGCGCGATAGCCGTTTCAGCATGCCGGTGGTGAACGAATAGTAAATATTAAGAAAGTGTTCCCCACCGAACCCGTATTCTGGCAGAACATACCGTCAACCAAACTCGGCCTGCCAAACTTAGGAGATATCGGGGCAGGCAAGTGAAATCCCCAGGGAAGTTCGGGGGCCGGGAGGTAAAATCCTGCCATGTTCGTTAATCGCCGGTGGACTTTGCCTCGATAGCCGCCACAATTGCCGCAAAGCCTGCCCCGCCCGCGGCCCATCAGCCCCGGCGGCTTACGGGCCCAAGAAGAACATCAAAGACAAGGGAGAGGCCCCCATGAAAATCAGACATGGTTTGATGCTGGGTGCTGCGGCCGTCGCGCTTCTGGCGCTGGCCGGGATGCCGTCGCAGCCGGCG
The DNA here is from genome assembly GCA_963850705.1 of uncultured Alphaproteobacteria bacterium. GTDB lineage: Bacteria > Pseudomonadota > Alphaproteobacteria > Rhizobiales > Xanthobacteraceae > VAZQ01. The sequence continues at coordinate 55,925 of CAWKMR010000034.1, forward strand.
GCGCAGACCCCCACGGTCGCGATCGACAATGACGACATCGGCGGCGTGGTGACCGGCCCGAAGGGGCCGGAGGCCGGCGTCTGGGTGATCGCGGAGACGACCGACCTTCCGACCAAATACGCCAAGATCGTCGTCACCGACGACCAGGGCCGCTACCTGCTGCCGGACCTGCCGAAGGCAAAATACAAGGTGTGGGTACGCGGGTACGGTCTCGTCGATTCGCCCAAGGTCGATGCCGAGCCCGGCCGCAATCTCAACCTCACCGCCGTCGTCGCGCCGAACGAGCGCGCCGCGGCCGAGCTCTATCCGCCGATCTACTGGTACGCGATGCTGCGCGTTCCGGCGAAGAGCGAATTCCCCGGCACCGGACCGAAGGGCAACGGCATCGCGCCGGCGCAGCGCAGCCAGCATCATTGGCTGGCCGACGTGAAGAGCCTCGGCTGTCTCGCCTGCCATGCGATGGGCACGCCCGGCACGCGCGTGATCCCGCGCGAGTTCGGCGACTTCGCCAATTCGCGCGACGCCTGGACGCGCCGTATGCAGGCCGGCCAGGCGATGACCTCGATGGTCAACGTGGTGTCGCGGCTCGGCGCCGACCGCTCGATCGCCGAATGGGCGAACTGGACCGATCGCGTCGCCGCCGGCGAGCTGCCGAAAGACAAGCCGACGCGGCCGCAGGGCGTCGAGCGCAACGTCGTGCTGACGGTCTGGGACTGGAGCGATCCGAAGCTCTATCTGCACGATCTGATCGCGACCGACCGGCGCAAGCCGACCGTCAACGCCAACGGCAAGATCTACGGCTACGCATGAGAACAGCTCGGACCTGCGTGCCGGTGCTCGATCCGGTGACGCACACCGCGTCCTCGATCCGCCATCCGGTGCTCGATCCGAAGACGCCGTCGCACCGCACCGATCCGCTGACGCCGTCGGCCTATTGGGGCGACGAGGCGATCTGGGACGCGCAGGCGAACCAGCACAATCCGATGATGGACGAGAAGGCCCGCCCGTGGTTCACGGTGCGTCTGCGTCCGGCCGACAATCCGGCGTTCTGCCGCAAGGGCTCGGATCATCCGTCGGCCAAGGTGTTTCCGATCAACGCGTCGACCCGCCACGTGTCGATGTTCGATCCCGCGACCGGCAAGTTCACGCTCATCGACACCTGCTTCCCGACCCATCACCTGATCTTCGCCGAGGACGCCGACAACACGTTGTGGTTCTCGAGCGGCGGCGCGGGTGCGAGCGTGGCCGGCTGGGTCAATCGACAGGGTCCTGGATGAGACCGGCGATCATCAGCGCGCGCAGGGCTGGTCGCCGTTCGTGCTCGACACCAACGGCAACGGCCGGCGCGACGACTGGGTCGAGCCGAACCAGCCGGTCGATGCCGCCAAGGACAAGCGCGTCGCGGTCGGATTCTACAGCGTCGCCGTCAGCCCGGCCGGACGGCGCGGTGTGGGGACAATCGCTCAGTCCGTTCCCCGGCTATGCCGTGCGCTACGATCCGAAGACGCAGCTCACCGAAATCTACTCGCCGCCGGCTCCGGGCTATGGCGGTCGCGGCGCCGACGTCGATCGCAACGGCGTGTTCTGGACGTCGCTCGCGAGCGGCCATCTCGGCGAGTTCGACCGCCGCAAGTGCAAGGTGCTCAACGGTCCGACCGCGACCGGCGAGCACTGTCCGGAGGGCTGGACGCTGCATCGCATGCCCGGCCCGCGCTTCGAGGGCGTCGAGGAGGATCACAGCGCCGAGGGCAGCTATTACACCTGGGTCGACTGGTTCAACACCGGCGGGCTCGGCGAGAACGTGCCGATCGCGACCGGCAATCAGAACTCGTCGCTGCTCGCGCTGGTGAACGGCAAGTGGGTCAATCTCGTCGTGCCGTATCCGATGGGCTTCTTCACCAAGTGGGTGGAAGGCCGCATCGACGATGCCAACGCCGGCTGGAAGGGCAGGGGCCTTGTGGGCCACCGACGTCGACCCGCACCATGTTCCATCTCGAAGGCGGCAAGGAGAACCGCCCGAAGGTGGTGAAATTCCAGATGCGTCCCGATCCGCTGGCGAAGTAGCGACAGCTGGATGCTCGCGATCGCGTGACTCCGACTAAATGAAACGACCAGTCAGCAGCCACCACTTCGCGCTGCGCCGCGCCGGGACACGAACAAGACCCTGGGGAGGGGACGACATGAAACTCAAGCAAGCTTTGATGCTGGGCGCCGCGGCCATTGCGCTGTTGGCGCTGGCCGGGGCGCCGTCGCAGCCGGTGGCGCAGACCGCCGCGGTCGCGATCGACAATGACGACATCGGCGGCGTCGTGACCGGCCCGAAGGGTCCGGAAGCCGGCGTCTGGGTGATCGCGGAGACGACCGACCTTCCGACCAAATACGCCAAGATCGTCGTCACCGACGATCAGGGCCGCTACGTGCTGCCCGACCTGCCGAAGGCGAAATACAAGGTGTGGGTGCGCGGCTACGGCCTCGTCGACTCGCCCAAGGTCGACGCCGAGCCCGGCCGGCAGCTCAATCTCACCGCCGTCGTCGCGCCGAATGAAAAGGCGGCGGCGGAGTACTACCCGCCGATCTACTGGTACTCGATGCTGCGGATTCCGGCGAAGAACGAATTCCCGGGCACCGGTCCGACCGGCAACGGCATCGATCCCGGACAGCGCACGCAGGCGTATTGGGTGGCCGACATCAAATCGCTCGGCTGCATCTCGTGTCATGCGCTCGGCACGCCGGGCACGCGCACCATCCCGCAGGAATTCAGCAAGAACTTCGCCAATTCGCGCGACGCCTGGATGCGCCGCGTCCAGGCCGGCCAGGCGATGGGACAGATGGTCGGCGTGGTGACGCGGCTGGGCCCCGATCGCGCCGTCGCCGAATGGGCGAGCTGGACCGATCGCGTCGCCGCCGGCGAAACGCCGAAGGCGAAGCCGACGCGGCCGCAGGGCGTCGAGCGCAACGTCGTGCTCACGCTGTGGGACTGGAGCGATCCGAAGACCTATCTGCACGACCTGATCGCGACCGACCGGCGCAAGCCGACGGTCAATGCCAACGGCAAGATCTACGGCACGCAGGAGCACAGATCGGACCTGGTGCCGGTGCTCGATCCGGTGACGCACACCGCGTCCGCGATCAAGCATCCGGTGCTCGATCCGAAGACGCCGTCGACCCGCGAGCTCAATTCCATGACGCCGTCGGCCTATTGGGGCGACGAGCCGATCTGGACCGCGCAGGCGGACAACCACAACCCGATGATGGATGAGCAGGGCCGTCTGTGGTTCACGGTGCGCGTGCGTCCGCCCGCCAACAATCCGGCCTTCTGCAGGCAGGGCTCCGAGCATCCGTCCGCCAAGGCCTATCCGCTGAACAGCTCGACCCGCCAGACGTCGATCTACGATCCGGCGACCGGCAAGTTCACGCTGATCGACCTGTGCTTCCCCACGCATCACCTGAACTTCGGGGAAGACGCCGACAACACGCTGTGGTTCTCGAGCGGCGTCGGCGGGCTCAACGTGGCGGGCTGGCTCAATCGCCGCGTCTTCGAGCAGACCGGCGATCACCAGCGTGCGCAGGGCTGGTCGCCGTTCGTGCTCGACACCAACGGCAACGGCCGGCGCGACGACGGCTGGGTGCAGCCCAACCAGCCGGTCGATCCGGCGAAGGACAAGCGCGTCGCCGTCAACTTCTACAGCGTCGTGGTCAATCCGCAGGACGGCACGGTCTGGGGCCAGGCGTTGAGCCCGTTCCCGAGCTACGTCGTGCGCTTCGATCCGAAGACGCAGCTCTCGGAAATCTATGCGCCGCCGTCGCCGGGTTACGGCGGCCGCGGCGGCGACATCGACCGCAACGGCGTGTTCTGGACGTCGCTTGCCAGCGGTCATCTCGGCGAGTTCGACCGCCGCAAGTGCAAGGTGCTCAACGGCCCGACCGCGACCGGCGATCACTGTCCGGAAGGCTGGAAGCTGCACCGCATGCCCGGCCCGACGTTCGAGTCGGGCGTCGACGACGAGCACAGCGTCGAGGCGAGCTACTACACCTGGGTCGACTGGTACAACATCAGCGGGTTCGGCGAGAACACGCCGATCGCGACCGGCAACCAGAACTCGTCGCTGCTCGCGTTCGTGAAGGGCCAGTGGGTCAATATGGTCGTGCCGTATCCGATGGGCTTCTTCACCAAATGGGTGGAAGGCCGCATCGACGATCCGAGCGGCGGCTGGAAGGGCAGGGGTCTGTGGACCACCTATTCCAACCGCACCATGTTCCATCTCGAAGGCGGCAAGGAGAACCGCCCGAAGGTGGTGAAATTCCAGATCCGTCCCGATCCGCTGGCGAAGTAAGCGGGCAACGCGGTCGCGCAAATGCAGAAACCGCCCGGCGCGTCGCGCCGGGCGGTTTGTCATTTCCGATTTGTGAAATCTGGAGACCCAGCCTGGATTCGAACCAGGATGCGAGCGGTGCCCCGCCCTCGCGTAAGCCATTTCCGCGCACCGGGTCGTCGGCGCCAGCGTAGTCAGGTGCGGGCGAACGGCAATCGGTAGCGCCGAATATGCTTAAGATCGCGTAGCCTTGGCGGGGCTCACGTGATCATCCGCCCGATCGCCAGAAATTTCTCGCGGCGCTGGCGGCGCACCGCCTCGCGGTCGAGCCCCTTGAGCTCGTCGAACGCGTCGGCGATCGCCTGGCCGGCCGGCAGCGATCGTCGCCGCGGGATCGCGGTGCGCGCCGCCGACCGGCTCGGTCACGATCCGGTCGATGACGCCGAAGCGCGCGAGATCCTGCGCGGTGATCTTCATGCTGGTCGCCGCTTCCTGCGCCTTGGTGGTGTCGCGCCACAGGATCGAGGCGGCGCCTTCCGGCGAGATCACGCTGTAGAAGGAATGCTCCAGCATCAGCACGCGGTTGGCGGTCGCGATCGCAATGGCGCCGCCGGAGCCGCCGACGCCGATCACGAGCGCGACATTGGGCACGGTGAGCTCGAGGCAGCATTCGGTCGAGCGCGCGATCGCCTCGGCCTGTCCGCGCTCCTCGGCGCCGATGCCGGGATAGGCGCCTTCGGTGTCGACCAGCGACAGCACCGGAATGCCGAAGCGGTCGGCCATCTGCATCAGCCGCACCGCCTTGCGGTAGCCTTCCGGCCGCGCCATGCCGAAATTGTGCTTGAGGCGGTCCTCGGTGGTCGAGCCCTTCTCGTGGCCGAGCACGCAGATGCTCTCGCCGCGGAAGCGCCCGAAGCCGCCGACGATCGCTTCGTCGTCGCCGAACTTGCGGTCGCCGGCGAGCGGAACGAAATCGGTGATCAGCGCGCCGATATAGTCGAAGCAGCGCGGCCGTTCGTGATGGCGTGCCACCAGCGTCTTCTGCCAGGGCGTGAGGTTGGCGTAGAGGTCCTTCAACGTCTGCGACGCCTTGGCCTCCAGGCGCGTGATTTCCTCGCCGATGGCGGGCGCCGGTCTCGCCGGTCTGCAGCCGCGCGCAATTCCTCGAGCTGGGCCTCGATCTCGGCCACCGGTTTTTCAAAGTCGAGGTAGATGCGCATCGGCCTCAAGGGGACTGACGCCGCGGATTGGACGAAAAAGCCCCCAAGGGCGGCGTGAAGTCAAGCGCGAGGGGGACTTAAGCATCCTTCCTCGGCGCGATCAGGCGGCGAGATTGCCGTATTTGATCAGGTTCTCGCGCTGTTTCGCATTGCGCGGCGGCAGCTTGAACAGCCGCGCCGCGGTGCCGCCGAGGATGTTGTGCTTGGCCTTCTGGGACAGGAAGGGCAGGTCGTAGATCGTCGACGGCAGGTCGAAATCCCAGTGCGGATAGTCCGAGGCATAGAGCAACTGCGTTTCGGCATTCATCATGCGGAACGTGCATTCCATCGCCTCCTGGTCCTGAATTTCGATCGGCTGCGTGGAGTAGTACATGTCGCGCATATAGTCGGACGGCTTCTTCTTCAAGAGCGGCGCCTCCGACGGCCGCATCATGTATTCATGGTCGAGCCGTTGCATCAGGAACGGGATCCAGGCCAGACCGGCCTCGATCCAGATCACCGGCAGCTTCGGAAAGCGCTCGCTCAAGCCGTTGATGACCCAGTTGGTGCAATGCAGGATATTGTAGAAGGAGAAGCCGAGCGCATGCACGGAGATGAAGCGGTTGCACGCGCGGAACACCGGCTCGCTCCAGTTCGGACCGGAATGAAATGACAGAGTGAGGCCGCGCTCTTCCATCGCACGGTAGACTTTCATCAGGCCGTTATCATTGACCTGGATGTTGCGCACCGTCGTGACCATGAATCCCGAGACGCCCTTGCGATGGCCGAAGGTCTCGACCTGGCGCAGCGACGCGTCCGGATCGGAGAACGGCAGACAGAGCGCGGAATAGAACCGTTCGTTCGGACTCCGGCAGCACCTTTTCCGTGAGCCAGCGGTTGTAGGCCCAGCACAGGTCGGCCTCCATCTCCTTCTGGGGATGCAGTCCGATGTTGAGCATGCCGGTCGGGAACAGGCAGGAATAGTCGACGCCCATCGCGTCCATCCAGCGCTCGCCCAATTGCACGTCGCGGATCCGGCCCGGATCCGTTTTCTCCGTCGACCGCAGCGGATAGCGCGTCACGCGGCCGCCCATGTCCTGCGTGAAGCCCGCCTGCGACGGCACCAGCCCGCGCCGGCCGAGCGCGCGTCCGCCGATCGACAGCTGGCGCAGCACGTCGTTCTCCATGAACGGAAGGATCTGGTCGTAGTTCTCGTTTTCGTAGTGATGCGCATCGCAATCGACGATCAGCATGTCGTCGTACTTGCGTTGCACTGCCTGCTTGCGGGCATGCGCGAGCAGCTTGCTGGTGTTGAGTTCGTCGACAGTGACCCGTCGGCCGCGTTCTGCGAGCATCTCCATCTGCGTTTTTCTCCTGCGATCTTGTTGTTGATCTCGGTCGCCGCTGCGTTATCGGCCGGTCCAGCTCTGCCACATGCCGAGCTCGAACACCGCGAGGTTGACGGCGCGCAACAGGCCTGAGGCCGTCACCATCACGTCGGTCGGACTGACGGCATTGCGCTTTCCGAAGGGAAGCAGGTCGCGGCCGGCTTCGATTTGTGCCGCGTAGGCCTTGCAGCTCGCGGTCATCAGGGCCTGCAGCGCCTGCGGCGTCAGTGCATCGAGACGGCCCGCCGACAAGTCGCGTTCCATCGTGGTTGCGAGACGCACCGCGTCGGCCGAAAGCGTCGAAGTGGAATCCGGGGCGCTTACGGTGGCGGTGCGGGCCGGCCGGGCGGCCTTCGCGGCTTGCGCCTTAGGTGATGACATAGACGTCGTCTCCCCGCTGCACGACCTTGTATCTCCGCAGCTTCAGACGGCGGTCCGAAATGCATTCGCCGGTCTTCATGTCGTACTCGTAGCCATGCCACGGGCAGACGAAGTTCATGTCGGTGCCGGAGAAGTAGAGCCCGCGCGAGGTCTGGTCGGGATTCAGCCGTTCCTCGACCTTGGCGATGGTCAGGCCCTCGCAGGCCGGGCCGCCCTGGTGCAGGCAGAAATTGCTGTAGGCGTAATATTGGTCGCCGTGGCGAAAGACGCCGACTTCGTTGTCGCCATCGAAAATGATGCGGCGATCGCCGTCCTTGAGCTCGGCGGCCTTACCGACGAATTTTTCTGCCATTTGCGCAACCTCCCTTCGTGACCGCCGCTCCGGGCGCGGCGGTTTCGAGAGGGCAACCTGGACAATGGGGGACGCGCTTGGCTTTGATCTAGGTCAAGGGCAGGGGTGTTACCGCTGGCAGGTCGCTTCGGTACCGGTCAGCCGGCACATCCGGCAAACGTCGTTGATGAGGATTTCGTCGGGCCTGTCGATCGCAATGGCGCCGCGCCGTTTCAGCTTGGAAAGGCAACGCGAGACCGTTTCGATCGTCAGTCCGAGAAAATCGGCGATCTCATGGCGCGTCATGTTGAGCCGGATGCCGGTGCGTTCCAGGCTCGGCGCGGGGGCCAGGCAATGATAGCCGCCCCGACCGGGAACGCATCGCATCAGAAAGGTCGCGATGCGCTCCATCGCGGTCTTGCGTCCCAGAAGAATGGCGTGGTCGTGCATTGCGCAAAGCTGGGTTTGGATATGCTCGTTCACGCTTTGCATGAGGCCGGCGAGCGCGCGAGGTCAGCTCGCTTGAACACGATGCACGTGCTGGCGACGAGAGATTCGGCGGAGCACTCGTGGACGGCGGCGGGTGAGAAGCCGAACACGTCGCCGGCGTGCAGCATTTCAACGATCTGACGCCGGCCGTCGGGCATCAGCTTGTAAAGCATGATGGCGCCATCGACCAACTGGTAGATCGAATCGGTTTCGTCTCCCTCCAGAAAAATGATGACGCGTCCGGCAAAATGGATTTCGCGTCCCGCGGGCTCGATCTCGCCGTTCGTTGCGGACGAACGTGCCGCCGATCTGGTCGTGCGGAGCGGCGAGTGACCGGGCAGCAGCACCGGCGAGCGCTGAAAAAGCGCGGTGTCCTGGGTCGACGGGGACGGCTTCATCGGCATGGCCCTACGAATAGTTCGCCGCGGTGTGCCGCCACGGCGTCGGACCCAGGTTCTTTAGCAATGGGGAGGCCCGCGGTCGCCTCAGTACATCCCCTTAGTTGAATTCTCTCGGGCTCTGCCAGCTACTTGGCTGAAAGCACAGAAATCGCCTGGAGTTACGGGGCGGTGGATCGATTTGCCGTCATGCCCAGCGAACTTGTCCGAAGGTGCGTTCAGGCCCACAGGCAGGGCGCAGATTTCCCGACCATTTGGCACAGCGTGCTGAAGGGCCACGAGCTTGTCGCGGGCCTACCCCGGCAACGGTTCGCGGGTGCCCGTGCCGTGCTGGAGATCCCCCTGATCACCGGCCATTGCGTCGTGTACGACTTCGATGCCCGCGCGTTCAGTCTCGAATAGGGCCGCTGTGCTGCCCCGCGGGTCGAACGACAGCGTCACACATCCGGGCGCTTGTAGTTGAGGTTCGCGCCGCCTTTCTGCGACTGCAGATAGCCTTCGACGTCGCCGAGCGGATCCATCACGCGGCGGAGCCGCTGGCCGACCAGCGAGTCGAGCTGGATCGCCTGCGACAGCGAGAGGTCGCGCCCCATCTGCACGGTGATCTTGTGATGTTCAAGCGGCGCAAGGTGGCGGGTCGCGAGGTCGCGCGCGAACTCGATCGTGTGCGCTTCGAGCTTATCTGCCGGCACCGCCTGGCTGATGATGCCGAGCGCGTCGGCCTCTTTGCCGGTGACGTTCTTGCCGCCAAGCGCGATCAGCGAGAGCTTCTTCACCGGCAGCCCGGAATGCAGGAGCGTCGAGGTGACGAGCTGCCCGAACGAGCCACGCAACACCTCGGGCATGCCGAGCTGCGCGTCCTCGGCCGCGAACACGAGGTCATGGCAGTTCATGATGCCGAGCGCGCCGCCGAGGCAATAGCCGTGCACCTGCGCGATCATGATGCGCGGGAAGGCGCGGATGTCCTCCGCGATCTGGATGGTGAGGTTCGGCCGGTCCCAGTCGAGCATCGGGCCGTTCGAGACTTCGCGCAGGAAGGTGAGGTCGAGCCCCGACGAATAGACCTTGCCGGCGCCGCGGGTGATGACGATCTTGAGTTCCTTGTCGGCGCGGATGATGTCGAGCGACTCCAGGAAGGCGTTGCAGAGCGGCCGGTTCCAGCAGTTGCGCTTGTCCGGCCGGTTGAGCGTGATGCGTGCGACGCCGGCGTCGTCGAGGCGCTCCAGATAGAGCTCCGGCCATTCTTTGATTTTCTTCCAAGTGTTGGGCACTGAGTGTCGGCCATGCGATCCCTCCGCGCGTTTGTGGGGTTGTTATGGCGCGGCGGGCGGAGCGATGTAAAGCGGAGGCGGCAAGGCGTGCGCTTCCTACGACTTGAAATTCGTGACTTTTTGAACGGAATCGGGTATATTTCTAATATGGCTAAGGTCAAAGATCGTCTGACCCCGAACAGATCGCAACGGCACGCGAGCGGCGGCTTGAGGCCCAGCATCTTCAGTTGATCGAAGGCAATCCGTTCGACGAGGAAGATATCGCCATGTTCGAGATGTTCGAACGTGAAGGGTGGGACCACGAACGGCGACGCGCCTATATTCTGGCGCAGGCTCGCGCAGCTGCCGACGCCAAGTGAGCCGTGACGTCGATCCGTACGTCTACCCCGGCACCCACGTCCTTCGTAATCGCCTCGGCATTACCGACGCGCGCAAGCTCGACAGAATCGAGCGTCGTTTGGTCGGCGATAGAATTGCTGAGGGCGTGCCCCTCGGATCATTCGACCTTGCCCATTTGCGCGCCATCCACCGCCACCTGTTCCAGGACGTCTACGATTGGGCCGGCGAGCTTCGCACCGTCGAAATCTTCAAAGGCGGCAATCAATTCCAATTCCGTCAGTACATTCCAACGGGATGGCGGATGTTCATCGCCGGCTGACCCGCGCCGGATTTCTCAAGCGTCTGCCCGCAGCGAGTTTGCTCGCGAGGCCGGGTCATCATCGGCGATATCAACTACATCCATCCGTTCCGCGAAGGAAATGGCCGAACGCAGGCGCAATATCTCAAGCAATTGGCCGAGCAGGCTGGCCATGCGCTCGACCTCAAGCGCATCGATCCGCGCTCGTGGATCGATGCCTCGAAGGCGAGCCACGCGCGGACTATTCATTGATGGCGAAGTCATCTGCAAGCAATCGCTTCGCCGTCCAAGCGTTGACATCGCTACGTTTCCCCCAGCGGGTGCAGATCGCGCACCAGGCTTTTCAGCCGCTCCTCCAGCACATGGGTGTAGATCTGCGTGGTCGAGATGTCGGCATGGCCGAGCAGCGTCTGCACGATGCGCAGGTCCGCGCCGTTGTGCAGGAGGTGGCTCGCGAAGGCGTGGCGCAGCACGTGCGGGCTCACCTGTTCGGCGCGCAGGCCGGCGCCGGCGGCGAGCGCCTTCAATTCGCGCGCAAAATGCTGGCGGGTGAGGTGGCCGCTGTCGCCGAAGGACGGAAACAGCCATTTCGATTTCACGCTGACCGGTCCGCTCATTCGGCCGGCTTCCTTGTCGTCGTCCGGTCCCCGCTTTCGCGACGAGCGGAGCTCGCGCTCCGCCATGCAGCGCGCGATACTCCGTCATCGCGGTCTTGGCGGCGTCGTTGAGCGGCACCAGCCGCTCCTTGCCGCCCTTGCCGCGCACCACCAGCATGCGGGCGTTGCGCTCCGCCGCCGAGGCCGGCAGCGACACCAGTTCGGACACGCGCAGTCCGGTGGCGTAGACGAGCTCCAGCAGCGCATTGAGCCGCGCCGCCCGCAGCCGCTCGCCGTTGGTGCGTCCGGTGCCGATCGCCTTGCGGGCGGTGGCGAGCAGGCGATCGACCTCCTTGACGCTGAGCACCTTCGGCAGCGCGCGTCCGCGCTTCGGCCCTTCGATGATGGCGGCGGGATCGTCGCCGCGCCGCCCTTCGGCATAGAGGAAGCGATAGAGCTGCCGGATCGCGGACAGCCGCCGCGCGACCGACGCCGCGGCGAAGCTGCGCTTCGAGAGCGACTGCAGATAGCCGCGCACGTCGTCGGTCGCCGCGCTCGCGACGGTGCGGCGCTTGGTGACGAGGTATTCGCGCGAAGTCGTCGAGGTCGCGCCGGTAGGCGGCGAGCGTGTTCTCGCCGGCGCCGCGCTCGGCCGCCAGCATGTCGAGGAACAGCTCGATCAGGGTATCGTCGGAGTGTCGCGCCGGGCGGGCCATCGGCGGCTGCCGCTTTCATTATTTCTGCTTCGAGAACCGGTCGGGCGGGATCGGCACCGTGATTTCGCGTTGCGGCGGATCGTAGAACTGCGCGAGCGCGAGCATGCCGCCATAGATCACGCCGGCCACGATGCCGACGAAGAAGAGGAATCGGAACAGGCTGGGCATGCTTGCGCTCGATTCGGCGTCGTCCAGAATTGGGACGCTAAACTATGCATTCAAAGGTGAAAAAACTACGTCGATCCGGTCTCTGACAAGAGGCTCGATCCCCGTGGACGGATGGTCTATTGAGGCGGGGCCGCAGCAACAGCGGGATTCGAGCCATGTCCAACCCGGTAGCGCCCAACCCGGCAGCGCCGCAGCCGGTGGCGCACCATTCGAACGGCAATGCGGCGCCGGAAACGGCCATCCTGGCCGCGCTCGGCGCGCGCTCGGTGGTGCTCGTCGGCATGATGGGCGCCGGCAAGTCTTCGATCGGCCGGCGGCTGGCGACGCGGCTCAATATTCCGTTCGTGGATGCCGATGCCGAGATCGAGAAGGCGGCCGGCATGTCGATTCCCGATATCTTCGCGACCCACGGCGAGCCCGATTTCCGCGCCGGCGAGGCGCGCGTGATCGCCCGGCTGCTCGAAGGCGGTCCGCAGGTGCTGGCGACCGGCGGCGGCGCCTTCATGAATCCCGACACCCGCGCCGCGATCGGCACCAAGGGCGTGTCGATCTGGCTCAACGCGGATTTCGACACGCTGATGCGCCGGATCAGGCGGCGCCACGACCGGCCGCTGCTGCATACCGACGACCCGGCCGCGACCTTGCGGCAGCTCATCGACGCGCGCTATCCGGTCTATGGTCTCGCCGATTTCACCGTGCAGTCGCGCGAAGTGCCGCACGAGAAAATCGTCGACGAGATCGTTGTCGGCGCTCTCCGCGGCACCGCTGCCGCGCAGCGCCGTGCCGGACGGCTCCATCAAGGGAGATGCAACGTCATGACCGCGCCGCTGCGGGGAAGCGATCCGATCGTTGTCGACGTCGCGCTCGGCGCGCGCAGCTACGACATCGTGATCGGCCGCGGCCAGCTCGCCTCGCTCGGCGCGCGCATCGCGAAGCTGCGGCCCGGCGCCAAGGTCGCGATCGTCAGCGACAAGAACGTCGCCGACGCGGCATCTCGACGCCGCAGTGGCCGCGGTCAAGGGCAGCGTGCTGCAGGTTTCGACCGTCGTTCTGCCGCCGGGCGAGAGCACGAAGTCGTTCAAGCATCTGGCGTCGCTCTGCGACGAGCTCATCTCGCAACGCATCGAGCGCAACGATCTCATCATCGCGCTCGGCGGCGGCGTGATCGGCGATCTCACCGGCTTTGCCGCCGCCATCGTGCGGCGCGGGCTCGACTACGTGCAGGTGCCGACGTCGCTGCTTGTCGCAGGTCGATTCCTCGGTCGGCGGCAAGACCGCGATCGACTCAGCCGCAGGGCAAGAATCTGATCGGCGCGTTCCACCAGCCGGTGCTGGTCATCGCCGACACCGCGCTGCTCGACACGCTGCCCGCGCGCGAGTTCCGCGCCGGCTATGCCGAGGTCGCGAAATACGGCCTGCTCGGCGATGCCGCGTTCTTCGCCTGGCTGGAAGCAAACTGGAAGGACGTGTTCGCCGGCGGTCCCGCGCGCGAGCACGCGATCGCGACGAGCTGCCGCGCCAAGGCCGCGATCGTCGCGCGCGACGAGCGCGAGACCGGCGACCGCATGCTGCTCAATCTCGGGCACACCTTCGGACATGCGCTCGAAGCCGCCGCCGGCTTCTCCGACCGGCTGCTGCATGGCGAGGCGATCGCGATCGGCATGGCGCTCGCCTTCGAATTTTCGGCGCGGCGCGGGCTCCTGCCGAAGGCCGAGGCCGAGCGCGCCGTCGGTCATCTGGCGGCGGTCGGCCTGCCGACCCGCATCGGTCAGGTCGAGGGCGGCGCGCCGCCGCTCGACGAGCTGATGGACCTCATCGCGCAGGACAAGAAGGTGAGCCGCGGCAAGCTGACCTTCATCCTGGCGCGCGGGATCGGGAACGCCTTTGTCGCGCCGGACGTTGATGCTCAAGATGTGCGTGCTTTCCTGGCCGAGATGCTCAAACAAGCCAACTAAGCAATGTTGACCGAAGACTGGCTTTCACTCGCAGCGATCGTCCTCTGTCTCTTCTTCTCGTTCTTCTTTTCCGCGAGCGAGACGTCGCTGACGGCTGTCTCGCGCGCGCGGCTGTTGCGGCTCGAAAAAGCCGGCAACCGGCGCGCCCGGCTGGTCGCCAACCTGCTCGAAATTCGCGAGCGCATGATCGGCGCGATCCTTACCGGCAACAATGTGGTCAACATCGCCGCGACCGCGCTGACCACCGGTCTGCTGCTGTCGTGGTTCGGCGATGTCGGCGCGCTCTACGCGACGGCGATCATGACGGTCGTCGTCGTGGTGTTCACCGAAGTGCTGCCCAAGACGCTTGCCATCAACGCGCCGGAGCGGGTGGCGTTGCTCGTCGTCCGCCCGATCTCCTGGACGGTGCGGGTGTTCGGGCCGTTGCTGATCGGGATCGAGGGCCTGGTCCGATTCATCCTGCGGATGTTCGGCGTGAAGATGGGGACCGATCAGGCCTTCCTGTCGGCGCATGAGGAACTGCGCGGGCAGGTCGACCTCCTGCACCAGGAGGGCAGCGTCGAGAAGCAGGACCGCGACATGCTCGGCGGGCTGCTCGACCTGCGCGATCTCGTCGTGTCCGACGTGATGATCCACCGCACCAAGATGATCACCGCCTGCGCCGACGATCCGCCGGAGGAGGTGGTCAAGGAGGTGCTGGAATCGCCGGTGACGCGCGTGCCGCTGTGGCGCGAGCGTCCGGAGAACATCATCGGCATCCTGCACGCCAAGGATCTGTTGCGCGCGCTGCAAGGTGCCGACGGCGATCCCACCCGGATCGACGTCAAGGCGATCGCGCGGCCGCCCTGGTTCGTGCCCGATATCCGCCCGCTGTCGGAGCAGCTCAAGGCGTTCCGCCGGCGCAAGACGCCGTTCGCGCTGGTGGTGGACGAGTACGGCGAGGTGATGGGCCTCGTGACCCTCGAAGACATTCTCGAGGAGATCGTCGGCGACATCACCGACGAGCACGACATCGTGGTGCCGGGCGTGCGGCCGTTGCCCGACGGCTCGGTCAATGTCGACGGCGGCGTGCCGATCCGCGACCTCAATCGCGCCATGGAATGGAGCCTGCCGGACGACGAGGCGACCACCATCGCCGGCCTGGTGATCCATGAGTCGCGCTCGATCCCGGAACCGGGCCAGAGCTTCACGTTCCACGGTTTCCGCTTCAACGTGCTGCGCCGCGAGCGCAACCGCATCACCGCGCTACGCATCACGCCGGTGGTGCGCAAGCCCGCCAAGGCGGCGTAGGCCGCATCTGGGCTCCAAGCGACGGTTCGTTTGGCTGCTTGTCATTATCACCCATGAACATTGTCAAAAATGCCATCTGTATTGTAAGCTGGGATTGGCCGATCTTGCGCTCCTTCAACCCCCACACGGAGTGAGAGCCATGAAACGCTATGTGATTGAACGGAACGTGCCGGGCATCGGCACAATGAATCGCGAACAGCTCAAGGTCGCCGCCGCGACCTCCAATGAGGCGCTGGCGAAGCTTCCCGGCAAGGTGCAGTGGATGCAGTCATACGTCGTGGACGACAAGACCTTCTGCATCTACCTGGCCGACAGCGAGGCGTCGGTTCAAGAGCACGCCCGCTTGAGCGGCTTTCCAGCAAACAAAGTCACCGAAGTGCGTACCATCATTGATCCGATGACCGCGCTTTCCTGATCGAGCGGCGCCGCCGGCCGCAATGGCCGGCGGCGCCATCGCGGCCTGAGCACGGCGGAGACCTTACGATGATTGACCTTGGCAACGCGGGGGCCGGACGGTTCTGCTGGGTCGATCTGGCGGCGACCGACGCCGCGCGCGCACAAGACTTTTACAGACAGTTATTCGGCTGGACGTCCTGCGAACAGCCCGCGAATGGCGGCAGCTTCGCGCGCATGCGTTTGTCCGATCAGGATGTCGGCTCGATTTATCAATTGAAGCGCGCACATCGCGACCAGGGCGTGCCCTCGCACTGGACGCCCTATATCCAGGTGGACGATGTGGACAATGTCGCCCGGCGGGTCGTCTCCCGTGGCGGCGAGGTGATCGTTCGTCCCTTCGTCGTGTCCGGCATCGCGCGGATAGCGCTCATCCTGGATTCAGTCGGCGCGCAGGTTGGTTTATGGGAGCCGATCGAGGCGAACACGAAAGAGAGCCCGCATGGCTAGAAGTGCCAAATCGGGACGTCGACCCGACCCAAGCAACCAGAACGCTCAGGCTGCGAGATGCAGTGATCGCCCGCTGGACGTAACAGTCGTGCTTCTGGAAGGCGGTTATGCGTCGACGGCGATCGGGCCGATCGAAGTCTTTCACTCGGCGGGCGTGCTGTGGAATTTGCTCCACGGCGACGCGCAGGAACCGCGTTTCCGGGTGCGGACCGCCTCGATTGACGGGACCGGCGTGGCGAGCCTCTGCTCCCTCGGCCTGACGCCGGAATGCGCGATCCATGACATCAAGCGGACCGATATCATCATTCTTCCCGCTTCCGGCTTGGACGTGCAGGACCGGATCGCACGAAACACCTCCCTTCTGCCCTGGCTGCGCAAGTGGCATGCGCGCGGCGCCTACATTGCGGGCATCTGCTCGGGTGTTGCGTTCCTTGCGGAATGCGGACTGCTCGACGGCCGGCAGGCGACGACCCACTGGGCGGTGGCCGAAATATTGCGCCAGCGCTATCCCAAGGTTCTCTGGCGGCCGGAACAGTTCGTGACGGAAGACGGCCGGGTCTTCTGCAGCGGCGGCGTCTACGCCTCAATCGATCTCAGCCTCTATTTGGTGGAAAAATTCTGCGGCCACGAAATCGCTCTCAAGTGCGCCAAGTCCCTGCTCGTCAGCATGCCGCGAAGCCGCCAGTCCGGATATTCGGTTTTGCCGTTGTCGCGTCCGCACTCCGACGACAAGATCAAGCGGACCGAGGAATATTTGCAAAAGCACTTCGATCGCGATGTATCCATCGATGCTCTGGCCGACCGCGTCGGAATGGGCCCGCGCAATTTCATCCGCCGCTTCAAGGCCGCGACCGGCCGCTTGCCGGGCGCCTACGTTCAAATGCTGCGGGTGGCGGCGGCCAAGGAATTGTTGGAGCATCGGCGCCGCGTCCATTCAGACCGTCTGCTCGAAAATCGGATACGAGGACATCGCGTTCTTCAGAAGTTTGTTCAAGCGCCATACCGGCATGACACCAGCCGAATATCGAAGCCGCTTTGCGCGGATGAGTTTCGACCGTGGTGAGTTGGCCTCCGGAGAGTCGGACCGGCCCAGAGTGCCGAGCAATCAAAATTGATGATCGCTCGGCCCGGCTGCGGCCGATTGCTCCGGCGGACGATCCGGTATTCATTGGAATCAACTCGGTGCACGGCGTATCATTACCAAAAATCAAGAGCTGACTGGATCCCGCTTGCGCGGGCACAGCCTCGAGGGGGAACGCCGTGGCCATGCTGCACCGACTGCTTGCTGGATTGTTTGCGCTCGCATTCGCGTCCGCCGCGCAAGCGCAAACCTATCCCGACCGCCCGATCCGGCTGATTGCGCCGTTCCCGGCCGGCGGGCTCGCCGATGTCCTCGCGCGCGCGGTCGGCGACCAGATGACGAAATCGCTCGGCCAGCCGGTCGTGGTCGAGAATCGCGCCGGCGCCGGCGGCAACACTGGCGCGCTGGCGGTCGCCACCGCCGCGCCCGACGGCTACACGCTGCTGATGTCGTCGGCCGGCATCCTCACCGCCAATCCGTTCCTCTACGCCAAGATGCCGTTCGACGTAGAGACCGCGTTCATCCCGATCTCCAACGTCGCCGAGATGTCGATGCTGTTGGTCGTGCATCCCAAGGTCGAGGCGAAGACGCTCAAGGATTTCGTCGCGCTCGCCAAGGCGCGGCCGCGCAAGCTTAATTTCGGCTCGCCCGGCATCGGCACCACCGGCCATCTCGGGCTCGCGATGTTCATGTATGCCGCCGGCGTCGAGATCACCCACGTGCCGTATCGCGGCGCAGCGCCCGCAGTGCAGGACCTGATCGCCGGCCAGATCGACGGCGTCGTCGACAACCCGCCGACCGTCATCTCGCATATCGAGAGCGGCGCGCTCCGCCCCCTGGCGGTGGCGGCGAAATCGCGCATGAAGCTTCTGCCCGACGTGCCGACCGCGGCCGAGGGCGGCGTCGCCAACTACGAGGCGTCGTCCTGGTTCGGCATTGCCGCGCCGGCCGGCACGCCGGCGGCGATCGTCGAGCGGCTGCACAAGGAGATCGTCGCGGCGCTGCGCAATCCGGCGATGCAGGAGCGCTTCGCGAAATCCGGCGCAAGCCTCGTCGGCAATTCACCGCAGGAGTTCGCCGCGCAGATCCGCGCCGAGCGCGTGCGCTGGGGCGAGATCATCAAGGCGGCCGGCATCAAGGCGGAGTAGATCACCACATGAAGGTCTTTCGACTGATAGCGGTCGCGCTGATCGCAAGCGTTGCTGCGTCCGCGCCATCGATGGGCACGCAGGACGCCGAGGCGACCGGCAAGGTTCGCGCCAAGCGCATTTTTTCGGGCGACGACCACCAACAGCGGCCAGCCGATCAAGCTGCCGCAAGGCAATGTCGAAGTCGTGGTCTGGATGTACGACATCCCCGCCGGCTCGAAACTGGCGGTGCATAAACATCCGTATCCAGCGCTACGCCTATGTGCTTGCAAGGCACGCTGCAGGTGACCGACGTCGAAAACGGCCGCAGCTTCGAGTACAAGCCCGGCGACTTCATCATCGAGATGGTCGATGGCTGGCACTACGGCGCCAACAACGGCAAGGTGCCGGTGCGGCTTCTGGTCATCGATCAGGTCGAGCCGGGGCAGGCCAATACGATTTTGCGATAGGGCAGGGGAGACGCGCGATGAAGCGGAACAGGACTGTGGCGGCGTTCGCCGTACTCGTCGCGATCATGGTCCCGCTTACAGGCGTCGCGCCGCCGGTGTTCGCGCAGTCCTATCCCACGCGACCGGTCAAGGTGGTGGTGCCGTTCGCGGCCGGCGGGCCGCTCGATCTCGTCGGCCGCGCGGTATTCGACAAGCTGTCGACGAGCCTCAAGCAGACCTTCGTGATGGAGAACCGCACCGGCGCCGGCGGCAATATCGGAACCGAGCTCGTCGCCAAGTCGGCGCCGGACGGCTACACGCTGCTGTTCGTGCTGTCTGGAACGTTGACCGCCAATCCGGCGATGTACCGCAAGCTCCCGTTCAACGTGGAGAAGGACCTGCGGCCGATCTCGCTGCTGGCCGCTTAGACCCAGATGATGGTCGTGCATCCGTCGGTGCCCGCGAACACGCTGGCGGAGTTGGTTGCCTATGCGAAGAAGCAGCCGCTGGTCTATGCGCACGCCGGGCCCGGCAGCGGCGGCCATCTCGCGATGGAATATTTCCGCACCATGGCCGGCTTCGACACCGTGCAGGTGCCGTATCGCGGCAACGCGCCGCTGGTGGTCGATCTCCTGGCCGGGCAGGTAAAGGCCGGGTTCGTCTCCACCGCCGGCGTCATCCAGCACGTGCGCGACGGCAAGCTGAAGGGTCTTGCGATATCGGCGACCACGCGCTCGCCACTGGCGCCGGACGTGCCGACGATGGCCGAAGCCGGTTATCCCGACTTCAAGCTCGGAAGCTATTTCGTCCTGCTGGCTCCGGCCGGTCTGCCGGACGCGATCGCGGGTCTCCTGGAGCGCGAAGTCCGCGACTGCGCTCAAATCGCCGGAGCTGCACGACAAATTCGCCGCGCAGGACATCGCCGTCATCGGATCGACCGCCGCCGAGGCGCGTGAATTCCTGCGTACCGACACCGCGCTGTGGGCGCGCATCGCCAAGGACGCCAACCTGCGCGTGGACTGAAACGTGGCGATCTAGTTGATATGATGCGACCAGTTGGCGGCGCGCAGCAATTTCATGACCAGCGCGGCTACGGCGGTGCGCTGGCGGCCGGCTACGCCGTAGAGGTGAACCGGTCGGCTCAACTCCAGGCCGTCGATGACGACGCGCGCCAAGTTGCCGGAGCTCGACGTGCTTCTTGGCACGATCGCCACCCCCAAATCCGACGCCAGCATGGACATCAAGTCGCTCTCGGCTGTGATCTGAAAGCAATGGTCGACGTCGAGACCGTTGGCGCGCAGCAGCGCTGCGGTCGGCCCCGCGTGTTCGCAATAGGTCCGAAGCAACAGGCGCTCGTCGCGCAATTCTGCGAGCGCGATCGACGGTGAGCTCGCGAGGCGATGCTGGGCATTGACCAGGAGGATGAAGTCCTCGGTGAACAGCGGCCAGTGATCGAGGCGATCCCATCCCTCGCCAAGATCGGATGCGATGCCGAGCTCTGCGTCGCCGCTTTTCAGAAGCTCGACAACCTCCGGCGGCCGTTCCGCGCAGCAGCCTGCAATCAAGCCGTTCAAATTTGCGCCGCACTTCGTTCAGGTGCGGCATAAGCAGGTTGATGTCGAACGTATGCGACAGCGCCAGCCGCAATGACGCGACCTCGCCCTTCTTCATCGACAAGGCCAATTCGCGCGCGCTGAGCGCGCTCTCGTAGCATTGCCTGAGCAACGGCAGCATGCGCTCACCCAACTCGGTGAGCTGCGCCTGTGGACGTTCCCTGCGAAACAGGTCGCCCCCGAACTCACCCTCAAGCTGTTTGATCGCCCGCGTCAGCGAGGGCTGGCTGACGTTGCACTCGTCGGCGCCGCGCGTGAAATTGAGGTTCTTCGCTACCGCGAGGAAATACCTCACCTGATGCATTTCCATCGGTCAGGCGCCCAAGACCCGTGTCGTCCTTATAGCCTCCGGAGGCCGTCCGACCCCTTATCCGGATTGGTGGGCATAGTCTATCGACGGCGGTTGCACGGTCGCAAGCAAGTGCGCGGGCACCCTCCAGCCATCACGTTTGAGTTAACCGCCAGCCATCGGCCGGGCCGGATAGCAGAACCGTATCGGCACCATAGACCATCGATATTTCAGTTCGGACGTCCCCCGCAGCACATTGCACCCGTTCCACAGGCCAAACCGGCCTGCCAGCGAGGAGGTTGCGATGGACACGATGATTGCCGCCGATACGGCGGCGTTGACGAGCCTTTCGATGCGGCGGGCCGGCGGTACGCTCCAGGCGCTGATCGCCCGGGACAAAGTCTTGGCAGCCTTGATGCAGCGCGCGCAGTGCGGGAGCGAGGGCGCGTATTCACGCCTGCTTGTGGAGCTTCCGCCGGTTATCGGCAGGATGATCCGGCGACAGATGGCCGGCGCATCGCCGAGTGATCAGGAGGACGTTCTGCAGGAGGTGCTGATGAGCATCCATACTGCGCGGGCGACCTACGATCCCACGCGCCCGTTCATTCCCTGGCTCAAGGCCATTGTGATCAACCGGACAATCGATTTCATGCGGCGGCAAAAGCGCAATGCCACCGGGCAGGTCCTGACCGAAGACCTGGCGGAAATAGCCGACGTCTCGGCGGGCGACGCCGTGGTCCGTTACGATGCCGTTGACGCGCTGCAGAAGGCGATCAGCAAGCTTCCTGCCGGCCAACGCTCGGCGATCGAACTGCTCAAGCTCCGGGAAATGAGTTTGCGCGAGGCCGCCGCAATGACCGGCATGAGCATCACCGCGCTCAAGGCGTCGGTTCATCGCGCGGTCAGGACCTTGCGCGTTTCGCTTGCCCCTTACCAAGCCGCATGACGGGCACTGGCATGGCCGCGGCGGACGCGTTATTGATGAGCAGTGACTTAAGCCCCGTCTGCTCGACGTAGCGAGGGCGGAGTTGCTGAAGCTTCGGTACGCCGGATGAACGAGACACAGACACAATTGGAGCTAAAGCAGGCGTTCGAGCGCCTCAACGAGTTCGAACCTGTCGTTGACTGAACAGCTCGATGCCGCATCTCGATCCGTCAAGGAGCGACGACCGGATTTCGCAGATGCCATCGATCGAATGGTTGGGCGTCTCAAGCAAGGTGGCGCCGGCGCGCAGGCGCCTCAGGTCGGCGAGGAGATGCCGCCGTTCTATCTTCCTGATGAGAGCGGGCGCATCGTCAGCCTCGAAGATCTCGCAGTCCGCGGTCCGGTCGCCGTCACGTTTCACCGCGGACACTGGTGTCCATTCTGTCGCATCAGCATCAACGCACTGGTGCGTGCGCACGAACAGGTCGCTTCGGAAGGCGGACAGATCGTCGCCGTCATGCCGGACCGGCAACAATTCGTCTCGGACCTCAGGTCGACGTCGAAGGCTCCGTTCCTGGTCCTCACCGACATGGACAACGGTTACGCTCTGTCGCTCAATCTTGCGATCTGGGTCGGTGACGAAATTCAAAAATTCATCGCGGAGCGACACGACGTAGCCAGGTATCAGGGCAACGATTCCTGGGTGCTGCCGATTCCGGCGACGTTTGTGGTCGGCCAGGACGGTCGCATCAAGGCGCGCTTTGTCGATCCCGATTACCGCAAGCGGATGACGATCGAGGATCTGCTGGCCGCCATGCGGTCTTGAACCGGAGCGGGCTCCCGAATTCCTTCTCTCCGATCCGTGCTTCATCTCGACAATGCAAAACGAAACACGGCCCGCTTCTTCCGAAGGGGCCGTGCTCAAGGTGGTGTCTTCGATGGTCGAAGCCGCGGCGAGAAAGCGCTACCGGGTTCTGCCGCTCAGGCAGCCACTGATGAAATTCATCAGCGACCGGCCTTCTTGCTCGTGGTCGACGGTGCTGTAGCCGCGCTGGACCGCCAACGATTGGCAGGCGTCAAAGCCGGCCGGGTTCTGTGCACGCATCTGCGCCATTTCTGCCCGGGTGGATGCGCTCATTTGCGCACTCGCCGGGACGGCGACGTTGACGATGGCGAAAGCGGCGACGAGTAAGGCAATCATTCGCATGGTGTTCTCCCTTGAAACGGTCGCAGACCATCCGCGATCCAGTGTCCCGGCGATGTCCGATGATTTCGGGGGGCGCTTGAGACACTCGGACTTTGGCGGCGGGCGCCGCTCGATGGAAATGCCTGTTAGGCATGATCTCCATTGACGGCGGCTATTCACGTCTTCCGGCTCGCAAGAATTCAACAAAGACAAGGTGATCGGTCACGTCGGTGCGATCCGGCACGCAGCTTCGCCACACGCTGCTGTGATGAGAGCAACGCAACTTTGGGCCGGGTGCCTTCGAACTTAAAGACAGATGAGCAGCAACGCTCATCCCCGACCCAACCCAACCCCTCAAGGAGACTGCACCATGAACATCAAGACCAAGCTCATCATCTCCGCGGCGCTCGTTGCGCTTCTCTCGGCGCCGGCTTCGGCCCGCATCATCGATGACGGCGGTGCGAGCGCCTACCCGCGCTTCAAGAACGAGCGCACTCAGATGACCGGCAGCGGCTTCGTCAGCCCGTCCAATCATCTCGTCAACCGCCCGTTCCATCAGCGCTAAAATTTGCGGCTGCAGCGTGCGGCGAATTGAATGACGGTGGGCGCAGGCCCACCGTCATTTTGCTTTGCAAGGAGCGCGCGACGCGAATCGCGCGTTCTTCATTCTGGCGCGCACGCAAACTGAGGGCACACGTTTGACGGTGCGCGCGACAATGAAGCAAACTCACGATTGTGCTCTTATCCGCTCTTAGCGCGGCAAAGCGCCGCCAAAGATTTTTATGGAACCATCAAAGCTTCTATTGTCGCGCATCTTCTGTACATTATCTGTGTTGAAACAGTGATTGCAGAACGAGCGTTGCGTAGCAGCTGGGTCAAGCGGCCTTTCGCGAATTCAAACAGCCGTTCGGCGGTGCCGGACCGATCGAACAAGGCAGGGACTTTCCCTGGGGGTAAAGGTTGGTACGGGGTTCTGTCGGCAACATTCCGATCGATCTGCTCAAGACGCTTGTCCTGATCACCGATCTTGGAAGCGTGACGCGCGCGGCGGCAGCGCTCGGCATCAGCCAGTCGGCGGTCAGCGCCCAGATCCGGCGACTTGAGAACTTCGTCTCCGGCGTGGTCTTCGTCAAACAAGGCCGTGGCGTCCAGCTTTCCGACCTTGGGCAGCTGATCTCGTCGCATGCGCGCCGTATCGTTGCGCTGAGCGACCAACTGCAAACGATCGTCAGCTCCGGTCCTCGCAAGTAACCAGGTCCGGGTCGGCCTTCCACGCGGGATCGATCAGGAATTGCTTGTTCGCGTCTTGCAGCGGCTGTCGTCGGAATTGGGCGAAAATGCTCTGGTGAGTTGCGACACACAAGCAAACCTCCTTCGCGCGCTGGATTTGGGATTCATCGACGCCGCGTTCCTCGCCGACCTCAGTCCGATATCGGCAACGGTCGCGACCGAATGGGTCGAGCAATGGCATTGGATCAAGGCGCCCGACTTCCTGCTGAGCCCCGGCGCGCCGGTGCCGATCATTGGATGGCCCGGCAGCCTTTCCGACCGGCTGTGCATCACAGCGCTGCGCAGAGCCGGAGTCGAATATTCGATGACGTTCACCAGCCCAGACCGAGCCTGCGCATGGCCGCGGTGCGGGCCGGGATCGGGCTCATGGTTGCCTCGGAGCGCTCCATCGAGGCGTCGAATCTGTGCATCGCCCGCGAATATTATCTGCCGCCGCTGCCGAATTTGCGCGGCGGCATCTACCTAGCCGATGGTTTTGACAAGGAAAGAGCGGCGTCGGTGCTGCGCGCGTTGCAGTCTGTGCTGCAGCCTGCGGAAGCCGCGTCGGACGACGGCAAGCGCCAGCCGTTGCCAAACGTTAGGTTGCCAAATCGTTAAGATGCCGGCCTGGAGCCGGCATGAAAGTAATTTCACAAGCATGATTTTTCATTCAGAAGCCCTCCACCGATCATTTCGTTACCCAACCGCAACTCTTGATCGCTAACGTCCGTTTGTGGGTTGGGAATCCCAAACCGTCCGCGGGTCGTTCCGATCCGGGGGCGCGTCTGCCCGTCCGCAAAAGAACAATTTCTGGGAATGTGCGCATCCATCGCACTCCCAGCCCAGGATGGGTCGGCAATGCACGCTCAGACTTCCCTAATCTCGGATCTTGAAGCGGCGATCACGAGCAGCGGCAGCGACCGCCGGATCGAGACGCTCCGCCGTGTCACGGATCTCTTCCTGTCCAATGCGGACCGCTACGATGCCGCGCAGGTCGAGGTGTTCGACGACGTGCTGGGGCGCATGATCAGCCACATCGAGGCCCGCGCGCTGGCCGAGCTCAGCAATCGGCTTGCTCCCGTGAACAATGCGCCGCTGGAGGTCATCCGCACGCTGGCGATGAACGACGCCATCGAGGTTGCGGGTCCGGTCATCGAGAACTCAGTTCGCCTGTCGACCAGCGACCTCGTGAGCATCGCGGCGACCAAGAGCCAGGATCACCTGCTCGCGATATCCGGACGCAAGGAGATCGACGAATCCGTCACGGACGTCCTGGTCGAACGGGGAAACGTCGAGGTCGCGAGAAAGGTCGCGGTCAACCAGGGCGCGCGCCTCTCCGGCACCGGATACGCTACGCTCGTCCGGCGCGCCGAGCAGGACGAGCGAATTGACCGACAGCATCGGCAAGCGTGCCGACATTCCGCCGCAACTGTTCCAGGAGCTGGTTCAAAAGGCGACGGAAACGGTCAGGGCGCGGTTGCTGGCGAGCCGGCCGGATGCTGGAGGATGGCGTGTCGCGCGCGCTCAACAAGGCTTCCGGAGATCTGGCCAAGACGAATGTCGCTCGCGACTACTCCTCGGCGAAGCGCATGGTGCAGCCGCTGCACCATGACGGAAAGCTCAAGGAGGCGGAGATCATGCAGTTTGCGCGCGACAAACGTTTCGAGGATGTCGTGGTTGCGCTGTCTTTGCTCTGCTCGACCAAGCTCGAAATCATCGACCGTTTGATGCAAGGCAGTCATATCGATGCCTTGCTGATTCCGTGCCGGGCCGCGGACTTCAGCTGGCCGACCGTCAAAGCCGTAACGCAGCTCAATCCCTGTCATCGTGCGCTGACGGAAGACAAATACGAGCAGTTGCACAAGGACTACCAGAAGCTCTCGACCACGACCGCGCAGCGAATCATCCGCTTCTGGCAGGTCCGTTCCACGACCGAGGTCACGGGGACCGCCTGAGCATCACGCCCGGCGGCGGCAATTTCTTCCTTCAATGTCCTTCTCCCGGCGCGCTTGCGTGGATCGCGAGCGCATGCACGCCGCCGGCGAGCTCATCCGCAAGCGCCGAATTGACCATGCGGTGGCGCTCGATCCGGTTTTTTCCCTGGAACGCGTCCGACACGATATGGACCCGGAAATGGGTCTCGCCGCCCGGCCGGCTTCCGGCGTGGCCGGCGTGCTGATGTGATTCGTCCTGCACGTCGAGTTGAGCTGGTGTGAAGGCCGCGGTCAGCTTCGCGGCGATACGATCGCGAGTGCTCATGGCGTTTCAATCCATCCGATTGTCCCCGAACGGCGGTTGCAGCAGTCCGGACGCCACAATCATCGGTCGCGAAGCGGTAGTATCCGGTTCCGATCCATCACTATGGCTAATAGTTCAGTAAACCGCCGTGCAAGAGCTTTTCCTTATGTTCCACTTCGTGACTTGATGGGACTTGGGGCATTCGGAATTTCTTCGCAACGCTATTTCGGGTTCGCTTCCGCTCCTTGAAAGGCCTCGCATTGTGCGTCCGTCGGACAGCCACGGTCCGGCGCGCCCAAGAATTGGGGAGCAACATTCATGAGCAATGAAGGCGCGAATCAGACGGCGTCACCCGCCGGCGGACCGGTCTCGATGGACCGGGCGACCGCCGATCTCGACCAGTTCATCACCTTTGCCATCGGCGACGACCAGTACGGCGTCGACATCATGGCCGTGCGGGAGATCAAGGGCTGGTCGCAAATCTGCGCCCTTCCGCGTCAGCCGGATTACATGCGCGGCGTGCTCAACCTGCGCGGCGTCATGGTCCCGATCGTGGACCTGCGCTGCCGTTTCGGTCAGGGCATGACCGAGGCCACGCCGCTCCACATCGTCATGGTGGTCCAGATCGACGGCAGGCCGGTCGGCCTGCTCGCCGACCGGGTTCTGGACATCGTCAATGTCGAGCCCTCAAAGATCCAGGCGGTCCCGCGTGTCGCCGAGGTGACGCGCATCGACTTTCTTTCCGGGCTGGTGACGGTCGAGAGCGGGATGATCGCGCTCATCGACCTGTCTCGCCTGCTGGCGATGGCAGTCCACGACGGCGCGGATCTCGCGCCGGCCCAACAGGGTTCTGCGGCGGCATAGCCGCTGATTTGTCAGCGCATTCATGGACCGAAACAATCACAACTTCTTCCCTTCATCACGCTGTCTCTACAGGAGAAAAACATGTCGTGGCTAAGCAAAGCCGGTCGGGGCGGTCGCGTCTCTGAATTGCAGGACTTGCGCGGACAGATCACCGCGATCGGCAAGTCGAGTGCCGTGATCGAGTTCGAGCTCGACGGCACGATCATCACCGCCAACGAGAACTTCCTGAAGACGGTCGGCTACACGCTGGAAGAAGTGAAGGGCAAACACCACAGCATGTTCGCCGATCCGGTCTATGCGCGCAGCCCCGAGTATCGCCAGTTTTGGGACAAGCTCGGCCGCGGCGAGTTCGATTCTGGCCGCTACAAGCGGATCGCCAAGGGCGGCAAGGAGATTTGGATCCAGGCGAGCTACAACGCGATCCTCGATCGCGGCGGCCGCCCGTTCAAGGTGGTGAAGTTCGCGACCGATATTACCGAGCAGAAAATGCGCGATCTGGACGTCGAGGGCCAGCTCGCCGCGATCAACAAGGCGCAGGCGGTCATCGAGTTCACGCTCGAAGGAAAGGTCCTGCACGCCAACCAGAACTTCCTGAACGCGCTGGGCTACACGCTCGAGGAAATCCGCGGGCAACATCACAGCATGTTCGTCGATCCGGCCTATCGCCAGAGCGCGGAGTATCGCCAGTTCTGGGAGAAGCTCGGCCGCGGCGAATTCGACGCCAACCAGTATCAGCGGTTCGGCAAGGGCGGCAAAGAGATCTGGATCCAGGCCAGCTACAATCCGATCCTCGATGCCAACGGCAAGCCGTTCAAGGTCGTCAAATACGCCACCGACGTCACCGCCACGGTGAAAGCCGTGCAGCAGACCCGCGAGGTCGTGGCCGCGGTCAAGGAAAACGATATGACCCAGCGCATCCCGCTCGAAGGCAAGAGCGGCGACATCGCGCAGCTCTGTGAGGGAGTGAACGGGCTTCTGGACACGATGACGGACATCCTCGTCGACATCAAGACGGCCGCCAGCGAGGTCAACAACGCCTCGTCCGAGATCTCCGCCTCCACCACCGATTTGTCGCAGCGCACCGAGGAACAGGCATCGAGCCTAGAAGAAACCTCCGCTGCGATGGAGGAGATGTCGGCTACGGTGAAGAAGAACGCCGAGAACGCCCAGCAGGCGAATCAGTTCGCCAACGAGACGGCCGCAGTCGCCGACCGCGGCGGCGCGGTGGTGTCGCAGGCGGTCACCGCGATGTCCAAGATCGAGGAGTTCGTCGCGCAAGATCTCCGACATCATCAGTGTCATCGACGAGATCGCGCGCCAGACCAATCTCCTGGCGCTCAACGCCGCAGTCGAGGCGGCGCGCGCGGGCGAGGCCGGACGCGGCTTTGCGGTGGTGGCTTCCGAAGTGCGCAGCCTGGCGCAGCGTTCCTCGCAGGCGGCAAAGGACATCAAGGACCTGATCACCAACAGTTCGAGCCAGGTGCAGGAGGGCGTGCAACTGGTCAACAGAACCGGCACCTCGCTCACCGAGATCGTGGAATCGATCAAGAAGGTTGCGCAGATCGTCGCCGACATTGCGGTGGCCAGCAACGAGCAGGCAACCGGCATCGACCAGATCAACACCGCGCTCAACCAGATGGACGAGGTCACGCAACAGAACTCCGCGCTGGTCGAGGAGAATGCCGCGACGGCCAAGACGCTCGAGCAGCAATCGGCCGCCATGAACGATCGCGTCGGCGCCTACAAGGTTCCCGGCGCGGCATCGGGTGCCGCTCCGCAGCGGCGGGTGGCGCCGGTCGGTCGGCCGGACGCCGCGAAGGCGCCCGCCAAGCGTCCGCCGGCTCCCGCGCGCCGCAGCGCTTCCGGCGGCCGGACTCACGGCGCGCTGGCGCTGGCTGACAAGGCCGAGGATTGGCAGGAATTCTAAAGTCGCATCTTTCGGAAAACCGGCATCGTGACGGGGCGCGCCTGCAAACGGCGCGCCCCGATCGTTTTGATGGGCAGGGCACACGCGCAACACGGATCGGTTTGAGACTGATCGGCTTCCAAAAAAAAGCCGAGGGGGCTGCCGCGTGTCAATTCAGCAAACACGGGAACGTTCGCGCCGTTCCCGGTCCCCGACATCTGCATTAACAATGCAAAATAATACGATTAATGAGCGGTTAAACAAATCAGTAACGATACGGTGGCATTCATCATCAACTGATGCGCGCAGCTAAGAAAATTTCGGACGTGGTACGGCGCGACAAATCTTGCCATGGCGTGTTTTCGGCGCGGCTTCCGTTCCCGAGATGGGACGGTGATCGGGCCTGGCGTGGCAATCGGATTGCAGCATCCTTCGCCGCCGGTTCCGTCGCCGCCCACGGAGCGCGACGCGGCAGGCTCGCCCTCGGAATCATCGGCTCTGCGCAACGCGGTGACGTCGCCGCCGCGTCGGCGGCTACCAGTGAATGCATGTAGAACACAGAAAACAAACGCGGCCGTGAAAAATGGCCCGACATCGGAGACTCTCGAATGGCCTTCCTCGACAACATCAAAATATCGGTCAAAACCATCGGCGTCGTGTTGTTGCTGGCGGTCGTCTCGGTGTGTCTCATCGTCTTTAGCGGCCTGACGATGAATCGTCTGGACCACGAATATTCGCAGCTCCTGGAGGGCGACGCCCAGACTCGCGTCGAGCTTGCGCGGGTGACCCGCCGTGTCTACGAGCTCAGCTACAACGCTTTGGCGGTGACCACCTATGCGCCGGATGCGCCGGAGGCCAAGAAGGCGGTTGCGAGCATCGACGCCGCCTTCAAGGCGGGCATGGGAAGTCTCGAACTTGCAAAAAAATATAGCCCGCGTCGCGCGACCGACTTCGCGAAATTGGAACGCTCGCTGACCGACCTGCGCGGCATCGCCACGACCGTTGCGAACAGTTACATACAAACGGAGACGACGTCTGCGCCGGACGTGAAAAGGCTCAACGATCTGATCCCGGTCCTCGCGACGGAATTGAACGCAATCAACGTGCAGTTTTCGAAGGAGATGGCGTCGTCGATGGCATCCCTGAGCGCGTCCGCCGATCGGTCGCTCATGCTTGTCTACGTATCGAGCGCCGTAGGGATCGTACTCAGCCTTCTGCTGGCGCTGTGGATCTCCATGGCCAAGATCGCCAGGCCGTTGAACGAGCTGGGGCAGCGCATGGGAACCCTCGCCAATGGCGATCTCTCGGTGCACATCGACGGCCAGGGCCGCGGCGACGAAGTGGGCGCGATGGCCAAGGCGGTGCAGGTGTTCAAGGACAACGCCGTCGCGCTGAAGGAGTCCGAAGCACAGGCGGAGGCGCAACGCCGCGCCGCCGAGGAAGAGCGCGCGCGCAACGAAGCGACACGTGCGGAGGCCGCGCGTCAGGTGCAGCGGGTCGTGACGGGCCTCGGCTCCGGCCTCGAGCGGCTGGCCAAGGGCGACTTGACCTATCGCATCACCGACGAGTTCGTCGACGAATACAAGAAAGTGCAGGAAGATTTCAACGCAGCCATCGAGCAGTTGCAGGACACGATCAAGAATATCGCGCTGTCCAGCAACGAAGTGTCGAACGCGGCATCGGAGATTTCGGCCAGCACGACGAACCTGTCGCAGCGTACCGAAGAGCAGGCGGCAAGCCTGGAGCAGACATCGGCCTCGATGGAGGAGATGTCGGCGACGGTGAAGAAGAATGCAGAGAATGCGCAGCAGGCCAACCAGTTTGCGAACGAAACGGCCGCGGTGGCCGACCGCGGCGGCGCGGTGGTCGCGGAAGCGGTCAACGCAATGTCGCGGATCGAGGAATCCTCGCGCAAGATCTCCGACATCATCAGCGTGATCGACGAGATCGCGCGGCAGACCAACCTGCTGGCGCTCAATGCCGCCGTCGAGGCGGCGCGCGCCGGCGAGGCTGGCCGCGGTTTCGCGGTCGTCGCGTCCGAGGTTCGCAGCCTGGCGCAGCGCTCGTCGCAGGCCGCCAAGGACATCAAGGACCTCATCACCAGCAGCTCCGGTCAGGTCCAGGAAGGGGTGGAGCTGGTGAACAAGGCCGGCGCATCGCTCAACGAGATCGTGGAATCGATCAAGAAGGTTGCGCAGATCGTTGCCGACATTGCGGTGGCCAGCAACCAGCAGGCGACCGGGATCGATCAGATCAATACCGCGCTCAACCAGATGGACGAGGTGACGCAGCAAAACTCGGCCTTGGTCGAGGAGAATGCGGCCACCGCGAAGACGCTCGAGCACCAGTCCGGTGCGATGAGCAGCAGCGTCGGCACCTTCAAACTCAAGGGAATGGAGTCAGGGGGCTTCGCCGCGCCGTCGCAGGTGGCGGCGCCGAAGCGCGCACCCTCGGAGGCCGCGCGCGAAAAGGCGCCGCCGGCCAAACGCCCGCCGGCTCCCGTGCGCCGCAGCGCTCCTGCTCCCCGGACCCAGGGCGCGCTCGCGCTCGCCGACAAGGCCGAGGATTGGAAGGAGTTCTGATCCGTATTCCGCAGGACCCCGGTGTCGAACCGGGCGCGCTATCGCCGACTCGCACCGCGTTCGCTTGTCATGCAATTGCCGCCGAACGGATAAAAGAGTCCCGAAGACCGCATTCGTGAAAGTCAAGACTTGAAGGTTGATGGGCTACGTCCGCATATTAGTCGGTCATGTCCAGCGACTCGCCATTCTTTGATCGCATCCGGGTGAAGCCCGACGAGGACCGGCGGCTGCGCGCGCAGCATCCGCCCTGCGAGTGGCCGGGTTGCGCCGGCGCCGCGACCCACCGCGCGCCGAAGGGGCGCAGCCGCGAGAACGAGTATTGGCGGTTCTGCCTCGATCACGTGCGCGAGTACAACCACTCCTACAATTTCTTCGCCGGCATGAGCACCGACGACATCGCGCGCTACCAGCGCGAGGCGGTGGTCGGGCATCGTCCGACCTGGAAGATGGGGATGAATGGCGGCAAGCCGACCGGGCGCTCGCGCGCCGCGCGGTTCGGGCCGGCCTTCGAGGGTACCAACGATCCGTTCGAACTGTTCGGTGACGCACAGAACGGCGATCACCTGCGCCGCCGCGAGACCCGCGTGATCCGCAACGCCGAGCGCAAGGCGCTCGACGCGCTCGGCCTCGAAGGCGAGGCGACGACGGCGCAGATCAAGGTCCGCTTCAAGGAACTGGTGAAGCGCCACCATCCCGACGCCAATGGCGGCGACCGCTCCAGCGAAGAGCGGCTGCGCGAGATCATCCAGGCCTACAACTACCTCAAGTCGGTCGGCTTCAAATAGCGCATGATCCCGAAAAGTGGGAACCGGTTTTCGGACAAGATCATGCGCAGTTAGAGCGCTGATCTTGTTCGGTGTCCACGCGGCCGCCAAAGAATCACGGCCGCCGCCGCGATCTCCAGGGCAATGCAGAGCGC
This sequence comes from uncultured Alphaproteobacteria bacterium, assembly GCA_963850705.1. GTDB lineage: Bacteria > Pseudomonadota > Alphaproteobacteria > Rhizobiales > Xanthobacteraceae > VAZQ01. The sequence goes on from CAWKMR010000034.1 coordinate 88,408, forward strand.
GAGCGACGCGCCGTAGCCACCGGTCGCGTCGCGCAGCAAGCCGAGCAGCCCCGGTCCGACCACGCAGGTGAACTGGCCGATGGCGGTCGACAGGCCGACCAGCATGCCGAATGACGCGGCGTCGAACTCGCGCTGAATGACCACCGCCGGCAGCGTGATCAGATTGCCGACCGAGAGCCCGAACACCGCGCAGGCCATGAACAGGAGTGCGACGTCGGTGGTCTGCGTCATCGCGAACAGCGCGGCGGCCTGGCTTGCGACCGACAGGGCAGTGATCCGCCGCGCATCCCATCGCGCGATGAAGACGCCGAGAACGATGCGCCCGATCACCGCCATCACGGTCATGACCCCGACCGCCAATCCGGCGCGCGGGCGCCCCATCGCTGGTTCGAGGAACGCGATCTGGTGCACGATGAAGCCGATCTGCGCCATCAGCGCTACGGCAAACGGCCCGGCGACGCTCCAGAATGCCGCGCTGCGCAGCGCCATGGCGCGTGTCCGCGCGCCCACCGGCTTGTGTAGTGGCGATGCATGCGGTCGAGCGTCGGCTCGCGCCGGGGGCCGGTCGATCCAGAGGCCGGCGGCCGGCAGCACCATCATCGCCATGATCGCCGCGGCGCCGACCATGGCGGTCTGAAACCCGACGGCTTCGATGGCGATGACGAGCGCGGGCGTAACCAGGATGCCGCCGAAGCTCGCACCATTGAGCGCCAGGCTGATCGCAAGCCCGCGCTGGCGGTCGAACCACAGGCCGACGATGGTGGTGATCGCACCGGTATGCATGGCTGCCGCGCCGGTCGCGAGCAGAAGATAGGCCGCGAAAAGCTGCCAGGGCGCGCCGATGAACGCGAGCAGCGTCACGGCGGTGCCCATGCAGGCGGCGCCGGTCAGCACCACCCGGCGCGGCCCAAGCCGCGCGACCGCGTCGCTGATGAAGACGACCAGCGTGGCGCTGAGCAGGTAGTAGGCCGAGGCGGCGCTGGAGATCAGCGACGCCGGCCAGCCGTGCAGGCGCTGGAGCTCCACCAGATAGACGCCGTGGCCGTAGAGCCCGAAACCCCAGCAGAAGACGGCGACGATGAAGCAGGCGGCGACGACACGCCAGCCGGCATAGCGCGGCGACGTTTCGTCGATCTCGACCGGCAGGGCGGGGGAGGTGGCGGACATTGCATGCTCTGAGGTTGAAACAAACTCCGCTCATTCCCGCGAAAGCGGGAATCCAGAAGTCTTTCTTGAGCTGGGTCCCCGCTTGCGCGGGGACGAGCGGAGATCAACCAGCAACCTGCCACATTGACCTGCAGCCATACTTCGGAAATAATCGAACTATGAAAGCGGGCCCCGACATCTCGCGCATCGCCGCGCTGATCGGTAATCCGGCCAACGCCAACATGCTGATGGCGTTGATGGCGGGGCCGGCGCTGACGGCGACCGAACTGGCGCAGGAGGCGGGCGTGATGCCGTCGACCGTCAGCGGCCATCTCGCCAAGCTCGAAAAGGCGGGACTGGTCGAAACCGCGCGCCAGGGGCGGCATCGCTATTTCCGCCTCGCCGATCCCGACGTGGCGCTCGCGCTCGAAGGCCTGATGCCGGTTGCGGCCCGCGCCGGCCTGATGCGTGTGCGTACCGGCCCGCGCGATCCGGAACTGCGCCGCGCGCGCTCCTGCTACGACCATCTCGCCGGCCATCTGGCGGTGGCGATGTTCGAGCGCTTCATCGAGCGCCGGCTGCTGGCGCGCAACGGCGACGACCTGCGCATGACGGCGGACGGACGGCGCTTCTTTGCCAAAGGCGGCATCGACGTCGAGGCGCTGGAGCGGAGCCGGCGGGCGCCGTGCCGCTGTTGCCTTGATTGGAGCGAGCGCAAGTACCACCTCGGGGGCACACTCGGCGCCGCGATCCTGGACCGGATTGTCGAGCAGGGTTGGGCGGTGCGCGAAGCCAAGACCCGGATCGTGCGGTTTTCGCCCGGCGGCGAGCGCAAACTACAGACTTGGTTCTCCCGCTAGGGGGAGCGTGGCGCGCGGCGGTGTTATGCGACCGGCGCAGGCCGGCTGCGCGGGCTTTTTTCCGCTGATTTGCTTGAATTTTCGCCCGTTTCGGCCGATTGCTAGGCCGCTTCCGGACCGCAGCCGCATTTGCTAGGTTCGCCCGGAATTCCGGCCGCATTCTCGAACGATTCGGGTCTCGCGTGCGTACCGAGACCACGGAGGAGCAATGACTGTTGCAACACAAGAAGTCGCCGGCCTGCCCGACATGAAAGTGTCGGTCCGTCAGCTGTTCGGCATCGACAGCGACATGGAGGTCCCGGCCTATTCCGAGCCCGACGACCACGTGCCGGACGTCGACCAGGATTACCGCTTCGACCGCCCCACGACGCTCGCGATCCTCGCCGGCTTCGCGCACAACCGGCGCGTCATCGTCTCCGGCTACCATGGTACCGGCAAGTCGACCCATGTCGAGCAGGTCGCGGCCCGCCTCAACTGGCCGTGCGTGCGCGTCAACCTCGACAGCCACATCAGCCGTATCGACCTGATCGGCAAGGACGCGATCGTCATTCGCGACGGCCAGCAGGTGACCGAGTTCCGCGACGGCATCCTGCCCTGGGCCTACCAGCACAACGTCGCGCTCTGCTTCGACGAATACGACGCCGGTCGCCCGGACGTGATGTTCGTGATCCAGCGCGTGCTGGAATCGTCCGGACGGCTGACGCTGCTCGACCAGAGCCGCGTGATCAAGCCGCATCCGGCGTTCCGGTTGTTCGCCACCGCCAACACCGTCGGCCTCGGCGATACCTCCGGCCTCTATCACGGCACGCAGCAGATCAACCAGGCGCAGATGGACCGCTGGTCGATCGTGACCACGCTCAACTATCTGCCGCACGACAACGAGGTCGAGATCGTGCTCGCCAAGGCGAAGCACTATCGCACCAACGAGGGCCGAGACATCGTCAACAAAATGGTGCGCGTCGCGGATCTCACCCGCAACGCGTTCATGAACGGCGACATCTCGACCGTGATGAGCCCGCGGACGGTGATCACCTGGGCGGAGAACGCCGACATCTTCAAGGACGTCGGCTTCGGCTTCCGGCTCACCTTCCTCAACAAGTGCGACGAGCTCGAGCGGCCGATCATCGCCGAATTCTATCAGCGCTGCTTCGGCGTCGAGCTGCCGGAAAGCTCGGTCAACGTGGCGCTGAGCTGAACGGAGTGCGATGGCCGAGGTCAAGGTCGAGACGATCCACGGCCCGGCACGACGGGAACTCCTCAAGGGCCTGCTGGCGTTCAACAAGCGGGCGCTCGGCAAGTTCGAGTTCAAGCCGCTCTCGATCACGCTCCGGCATCGGGGCGCCATCGTCGGCGGTCTCTACGGCGAGACCTATCTGGGCTGGATGTTCATTTCGCTGTTCTGGGTCGCGGACGAGTTTCGAGGCAAAGGGTTCGGGTCGAAGATCATGCAGGCGGCCGAAAAAGAAGCCCGCAAGCGCGGCGTCAAGAATGCCTATGTCGACTCCTTCAGCTTTCAGGCGCCGGAATTCTATAAGAAGCTCGGCTATCGCGAGTTCGGCAAGCTGAAAGATTTTCCGGCCGGTCATTCGCGAACCTGGCTGACCAAGGCGCTCTAGATGTCCTCGAACTTCAAACCCAAGACGCCCAACCGGGAATCGCCGACCGAGCCGTTCAAGCGCGCGGTCACCGGCTGCCTGCGCGCGATCGCGCGCAAGGGCGAGCTCGAGGTCACCTTTGCGGCGGAACGTCCCGGCGTGGTCGGCGGCAAGGTCCGGCTGCCCGAGCCGGCGCGCAAGCTCTCGGCGCAGGAGGCCGCGATCGTGCGCGGCCATGCCGACTCGATCGCGCTGAAGCTCGCCTGTCACGATCCTGGCGTGCATCGCAAGCTGGCGCCGGGCGGCCAGACCGCGCGCGCGGTGTTCGACGCGGTCGAACAGGCGCGTGTCGAGGCGATCGGCGCGCGGCGCATGTCCGGCGTCGCGAAGAATCTCGGCGCGATGCTCGACGACCGCTTTCATCGCGGCAAGTTCGACGAAGTCACCGACCGCGCCGATGCGCCGATCGAGGACGCGCTCGCGATGCTGGTGCGCGAAAGACTCACCGGCCAGGCGCCGCCGGCGGCGGCGAAGCGGCTGGTCGAGCTCTGGCGTCCGCTGATCGAGGATCGCGCCGGCAAGGACCTCAACCGGCTCGAAAAGCTGATCGACAACCAGGCGCTGTTCGGCGACGTCGTCCACGACCTGCTCGACTCGCTCGACATGGGCGAGGACCGCACCTCCGATTCCGACGAGGAGGAAGGCGAGGAGGGCGATCAGGACCGCCAGAAGGACGAGAGCGGCGAAGAAGGCGAGGGCTCCGAGACCGACGACACCGAGGCGAGCACCGACGATGCCGCGGCCGCCGGCGAGGACATGTCGGAATCGACCACCGAAGCGTCGGAGGCGATGACCGCGGAGATGTCCGACGACGCCGAGATGGGCGACAGCGAGGCGCCGGCGGAGGCGCGGCGTCCGGGCCGGCGCGGCCAGAACGAGCCGCGCGGGCCGGAATACCGCCCGTTCGTGACCCGCTTCGACGAGACCGTGGACGCCGACGAACTGTGCGATGCCGACGAGCTCGACCGCCTGCGCGGCTATCTCGACAAGCAGCTCTCGCATTTGCAGGGCGTCGTGGCGCGGCTCGCGAACCGCCTGCAGCGCCGGCTGATGGCGCAACAAAACCGCGCGTGGGAGTTCGACCTCGAGGAGGGGCTGCTCGACACCGCGCGGCTGCCGCGCGTCGTGATCGATCCGATGCACGCGCTCTCGTTCAAGCGCGAGAAGGACACGACCTTCCGCGACACCGTGGTCACGCTGCTGCTCGACAATTCCGGCTCGATGCGCGGCCGCCCGATCACGGTGGCGGCGACCTGCGCCGACATCCTCGCGCGCACGCTCGAGCGCTGCGGCGTCAAGGTCGAGATCCTCGGCTTCACCACCCGCGCCTGGAAGGGCGGGCAGTCGCGCGAGTCCTGGCTCGGCGCCGGCAAGCCCGCCAATCCGGGCCGCCTCAACGACATCCGCCACATCATCTACAAGTCGGCGGACGCGCCGTGGCGGCGGGCGCGCAAGAATCTCGGCCTGATGATGCGCGAGGGCCTGCTCAAGGAGAACATCGACGGCGAGGCGCTCGATTGGGCGCACAAGCGCCTGCTCGGCCGCTCCGAGCAGCGCAAGATCCTGATGATGATCTCCGACGGCGCGCCGGTCGACGACTCGACGCTGTCGGTCAATCCCGGCAACTACCTCGAGCGCCATCTGCGCTGGGTCATCGAAGAGATCGAGCAGCGCTCGCCGGTGGAGCTGATCGCCATCGGCATCGGCCACGACGTGACGCGCTACTATCGCCGCGCCGTCACCATCGTCGACGCCGAGGAGCTCGGCGGCGCCATGACCGACAAGCTCGCCGAGCTGTTCGACGAGCACGCGGCGCAGGAGCTGCGCGCCGCGTCGCGGCCGCAGACCAGCACCTGGTCGCGCGCCTCCGCGCGCTTCCTCGATCCGGCGGCCCCCGGGGTGCGGAGATAGGCGACAACACCATGGCGACGCGAAGCATCGGCTGCGCCGCCATCGCGTTGATCGCGGTGCTGGCCGTTGCGCTGCCGGCGGCCGCGCAGCGCAAGGAGGCCGCGCCGCCGCCTGCGCCGGCAGCGATCGAGATCCAGGCCCAGCCGATCCCGTCGTTCGACCACCGCGAGCCGGACCGCCGGCGGTTCGGCATGCTGGATTTCCGCGGCGGCCTGGTGCTCGACGTCGACGTTCAGCGAATTCGGCGGCATCTCCTCGATCAACATGGCCGCCGACGGCGCGAATTTCATCGCCGCCAGCGACCGGAGCTGGTGGCTGCGCGGGCGCATCACCTACACCGGCACGCGGCCGACCGGCATCACCGCCGCCGAGATGGCGCCGATGCTCGGCCCCGACGGGCGCACGCTGGCGTCGCGGCGCTGGTACGACACCGAAGCGATGGCGCGCGACGGCAACACGGTCTATGTCGGCATCGAGCGCGTGCACCGCATCGTGCGTTTCGATTTCGGCAAGGACGGCCTGCTGGCGCGGGCGCGGCCGATCGAGGTGCCGGCGGCGTTCCGCTCGTTTCCGAGCAACGGCAGCGTCGAGGCGCTGGCCTTCGTGCCGCGCGGTCAGCGCCCGCTCGGCGGCACGCTGATCGCGATCGCCGAGCGCGGCCGCGACCGCGACGGCGATCATCTGGCCTTCCTGATCGGCGGGCCGCGCCCGGGTCCGTTCACGATCAAGCGAGCAACGATTACGACGTCAGCGACGCCACCGCCTTGCCGAACGGCGATCTGCTGGTGCTGGAGCGCAAGTTCGGCTGGACCACCGGCCTCTTCATCCGCATCCGCCGGATTCCGATTGCGGAGATCTGCGCCCGGCGCGCTGGTCGACGGGCCGGTGCTGATCGAGGCCGACCTCGGCCAGCAGATCGACAATATGGAAGGGATCAGCGTGCACCGCTCGGGCGGCGAGACCGTGCTGACGCTGATCTCGGACAACAATTTTTCGGTGCTGCAGCGCACGCTGCTGCTGCAGTTCTCGCTGGCGCCGGAGTGAGCCGAAAAACGTCGATGCCCGGGACAGAGCCCGGGCATCGACGTCAGTCAAAACTATGTGTGCCGGTCAGGCGCTGGCGGCGGTCTTCTTCTTCGCGATCTGGCGCTTGAGGTCGAGCGCCTTGGGCGAAAGCTCGGAGTCCTTCGCCTTGGCGAGGAAGGCGTCGAGCCCGCCGCGATGATCGACGGTCTTGAACGCATTGGCCGAGACCCGCAGCCGCACCGAGCGCCCGAGCGCGTCGGAGATCAGCGTCACGTTCAGCAGGTTGGGCAGGAACCGCCGCTTGGTCTTGATGTTCGAATGGCTGACCTTGTGGCCCACCTGGGCGCCCTTGCCGGTCAATTCACAGCGTCGCGACATAACGAAACCCTTAAATCGGTGGTCTGGCGAGCGTCGCCACGGCCTTCGGGGCCGTGCAGCGCACAAAGGCTCGCTTGAAGACCGCGGACGTATAGGAACGGAGGCCTGAGGTCAAGGTTGGCGGTGTCCGGGCTGGCTCGTACAGGCCCGATTCGGGAATTTGCCTTGATCGGGTCACGATGACACGGCAAACCGTCGCCGGGGTGCGCATTACTACAGCCGTCTTTTCGACGCCCCCTGGAGGCCGTGCCCAACTCATCCCGGACGGGACCTGATTGGGCCCGGCGCGGCGGACGCACCGGCGTCGCCGAATGGAAGGGCCGTGGTCTTGATGTCACAACGTCCTCTCCGGAGTGTCGTGCTCGCCGGTGCGGTTCTTGCCACCGCGCTGCCGGCTGCGGCGACGCCCGGGCGCAGGGCGCTCTCGACGCGCGCTACCAGGTGACTGCTTGGCGGCGTCTCGTTCGGCCGCGGTAGCTGGCATATCAACGTCAGCGATGACCAGTTCACCGCGACGGTCAACGGCACGACAACCGGCGTGCTGCGCCTGTTCAGCACCGGACGCGGCGCCAGCGCGTCGCGCGGCACCGTCGCCGCCGGACGGTGCGCTGAACGCGTCCTCTTATTCATCCAGCATCGCGACCGATCAGAAGTACGACGAGGTCCGGATGCTGCTCAATTCCGGTACCGTGAAAGAGTACATGGCGGAGCCGCCGAACAATCCGGATCCGCAGCGGGTGCCGATCGAGGCTGCCCACCGGCGCGGCGTGCTCGATCCGATGACGGCGGCGATCATCCGTGTTCCCGGCAATGGCGACACCTTCGTGCCGCAGGCCTGCAACCGGAAGCTCGCGATTTTCGACGGCCGCATGCGCTACGATCTCCAGCTCGCCTACAAGCGCCTGGATCGCGTGAAGTCCGAGAAGGGCTATCAGGGTACCGTCGTCGTCTGCGCGGTTCGGTTTGCGCCGATCGCCGGACATGTCCCGACCCGCTCCGTCATCAAATATCTTGTCGAGTTGCGCGAAACCGAGATGTGGCTCGCGCCGATCGCCGGTACCCGGTTGATGGTGCCGTATCGGGTGACGCTGCCGACCCCGTTGGGCATGGGGGTGCTGGAGGCGACGCAATTCGTGACGATTCCGCAGACGCCGCGGCTGACGCCGACGAGCGCGCGGCAACAATAGTGCGGCCGGCGGTCGCAGCCCGGTTGTGCGAACTTCGGATTCGAACACTAGGCGTGGGGTTAGGCGGGGGTTAACAGCGCAGGTCAAATGCGCCAGATAGGCTGGATCGCATTTTACTCGATTTAGTGGCCCCTCAAGGGTTGGGCGCGACATATGGCCGTGAACGAAATCAAACTCAGAGCGAGTCACCGATTCGGCCGCGATTCGTTCCAAACTCGTTCCACAGCTTAACCACAGGCTTTTCCCCCGTCGCATTGTGGTACAGAAGAGGCTTGGAAAGGGTGGCGGCCCTTTCCCTTCCCCGGACTCGAAATGGCAATTTCATTCTCTTCGCCGAGTAACCGCGACGCCCGCGCCCGCGGCGCTGGTGTCACCGCGGTGCTCGGCCCGACCAACACCGGCAAGACCCATCTCGCGATCGAGCGCATGCTCGCGCATTCGTCGGGCATGATCGGGTTACCGCTGCGGCTCTTGGCGCGCGAGGTCTACAACAAGTGCGTGGAGCGGGTCGGCGCCGAGAACGTCGCGCTGATCACCGGCGAAGAGAAGATCAAGCCGCCGAATCCGCGCTTCTGGGTCGCGACCATGGAGGCCATGCCGCGCGACCTCGACGTCGCCTTCGTCGCGATCGACGAGGTGCAGCTCGGCGCCGATCTCGAGCGCGGCCATGTGTTCACCGACCGCATGCTCAACCGGCGCGGCCGCGAGGAGACGCTGGTGCTCGGTGCCGCGACCGTGCGGCCGATGGTCGAGCGGCTGCTGCCCGGCGCGCATGTCCTGACGCGCCCGCGGCTCTCGCAACTCACCTTCTCCGGCGAGAAGAAACTGACGCGCCTCCCGCGCCGCTCGGCGGTGGTCGCGTTCTCGGCCGAGGAGGTCTATGCGATCGCCGAACTGATACGCCGCCAGCGCGGCGGCGCGGCGGTCGTGCTCGGCGCGCTGTCGCCGCGCACGCGCAATGCGCAGGTCGCGCTCTATCAGTCCGGCGACGTCGAATACATGGTCGCGACCGACGCCATCGGCATGGGCCTCAACCTCGACGTCGATCACGTCGCTTTCGCCGCCGACCGCAAGTTCGATGGCTATCAGTTCCGCAAGCTCAATCCGTCCGAGCTCGCGCAGATCGCCGGCCGCGCCGGCCGCGCCACCCGCGACGGCACCTTCGGCACCACCGGGCGCTGCCCGCCGTTCGAGACCGAGCTCGTGCAGGCGCTGGAAAGCCATTCGTTCGAGCCACTCAAGCAATTGCAGTGGCGGAACACGGCGCTCGATTTCATCTCCCTCGGTGCGCTGCAGGCGTCGCTGTCGGAGGTGCCGCAGGAGAACGGGCTCACCCGCGCGCCGGTCGCCGAGGATATCCTGGTGCTCGATCATGCGTCTCGCGACGATGACGTCAGGCAGATGGCGACGACACCGGAAGCGGTGGCGCGGCTGTGGGAGGTCTGCCAGGTCCCCGACTACCGCAAGATCTCGCCCGCCTCCCATGCCGAACTGGCGATGACGCTGTTCGGCTTCCTGATGCGCGAGGGCAAGATCCCGACCGACTGGTTTGCCAAGCAGGTGGAGTTCGCCGACCACGACGACGGCGACATCGACACGCTGTCGAACCGTATCGCGCATATCCGCACCTGGACGTTCGCCGCCAACCGGGCCGACTGGCTCGCCGATCCCGAGCACTGGCAGGGCGTGACGCGGGCGGTCGAGGACAAGTTGTCGGATGCGTTGCATGAACGCTTGACCGAGCGCTTCGTCGATCGACGCACCAGCGTGCTGATGCGGCGAATGCGCGAGAACGATGGACTTACGACCGACATCGGCAAGACCGGCGAGGTCGTGGTCGAGGGCCATCTGCTCGGCCGCCTCGACGGCTTCACCTTCACGCCCGACGCCTCCGCCGCCGGCTCCGAGGCCAAGGCCCTGGCGGGCGCCGCGCAGAAGGCGCTGGCGGGCGAGATCGACACGCGCGCCGGCAAGGTCGGGCGCGCGAACGACGATCAATTCGTGCTGGCGACCGACGGCGTCATCCGCTGGCAGGGCCAGCCGGTCGGCCGCATCGTCGCCGCCGAGGAGGCGCTCAAGCCGCGCGTGCGCATCATCGCCGACGAACAGCTCACCGGCGCGCCCCGCGACAACGTCCAGACGCGGCTCGACCAGTGGCTCAAGTCGCATATCGAGAAGCTGCTCGGTCCGCTGTTCCAGCTCGCCAATGCCGAGGACGTGTCCGGGCTCGCGCGCGGCGTCGCCTTCCAGCTCGCGGAATCGCTCGGCGTGATCGAGCGCGGCAAGATCTCCGACGACGTCAAGTCGCTCGATCAGCCGGCGCGCGCGACGCTGCGCAAATACGGCGTGCGGTTCGGCGCCTATCACATCTATGTGCCGGGGCTGCTCAAGCCGGCGCCGCGCGTCCTGGCGACGCAGCTCTACGCGCTCAAGCACGACGGCCCTGAGAGCAAGGGCCTCGACGTGATCCAGAACCTGGCGGCGTCCGGCCGCACCTCGATCGTCGCCGACAAGACCATCGCGCACGATCTCTATCGCATCGCGGGTTTCCGCGTCTGCGGCGAACGCGCGGTGCGCGTCGACATCCTCGAACGGCTCGCCGACCTCATTCGTCCGGCGCTCGCCTGGCGCCCGGGCGCGCCCGGCCCGCGGCCGGCGGCCGCGGCCGACCGCTTCGGCTTTGTGGTGACGACGGCGATGACGTCGCTCGCCGGCTGCTCCGGCGACGACTTCGCATCGGTGCTGCGCGCGCTTGGCTATCGCATGGAGAAACGGCCGAAGCCGCCGCCGGAGCCCGCGCCGGTTGCTGCTGTTGAAGCGCCTGCTGTTGAGACGCCTGCTGTCGAAGCGGCCGCCGCCGACGTGCCCGCGAACGACAACGTGACCGCCGAAGTGGCGTCGCCTGAAATGGTGATGCCCGATGCGGGGTCGACCGAAACGCCGATGACCGACGCGGCGGCGGTGGAAGTCACGCCGATTGTTGCGGACGCTGCCGCCGACGCTGCGCCTGCCGTGGAACCGGCCGAAGCGTCTGCGCAGCCGGAAACGATCGCTGTTGCAGCATCACCGGAGCCGGCCGCGGCTGCACCTGAAACGGAAGCGGCGGCGGATATGCCGTCTGCGCCCATCGACGCGCCGGCCGAAGCCGGCGCAGCGACGCCAGAGCAGTCCGCAGAGCCGATCGCGGCGGCCGCGCCGGCGGAGCCGGAGATGATCGAGGTCTGGCGGCCGGGCCGCCCGGAGGGCCAGCGGCAACGTGGTCCGCGCCCGCAACGCGATGCACAGCGCGATGCGCAACGCGAATCCCGGCCGCGCCGCGAGCCGCGCCGGCCGCGTCCTGCCCCGCAGGCCGCGGTGCCTGCGAACGGCACGCCGGTGTCGACCGAAGGCGTCGCCGCCGCGCCGGCGGTGGCCGAAGGCGCTCCCGCAGCGGAGGCGCCAAAGCCGTGGCGTCGCCGCGACCGGGGACGCGAGGGCGAGCGGCGCGAGCCTGGCGATCGCCCCGCGCAGGCCGATCGTCCGGACCGTAGCGCGCGGCCGCCGCGTCCTGACCGCAGCAGCGAACGCCCGCGCGACGATCGCGGAGGCCGTCCGCAACGCGGCGAGCGCGGCGCGCCCCGCAGCGACCGTCCCGACCGCGATCCCGAGTTGCGGGCGAAGTACATCAAGGGCCGGGAAGGCCGCGAGGGCCGTGGCGGCGGGCGCGACCAGCAGCCCGATCCAAATTCGCCGTTTGCCAAGCTCGCGGCGCTGAAAGCGCAGCTCGAGTTCGAACAAGGAGAGCTAGTGTCCCGATTTCGAAGTTCGATGCGGACTTCTGAACCGCCACGGTAGTTAGGCGTTAGTCAGTTGGACCGGCAGCGCATCGATAAATGGCTGTGGCACGCGCGGGTGGTGCGCACCCGTAGTGCCGCCGCCGCACTCGCCGCCTCCGGGCACGTCCGGCTCAACAGTCAGCGCATCGACGCCGCGAGCCGCACCGTCCGCGCCGGCGATGTCGTGGCAATCGCGCTCGACCGCACCGTGCGGATCCTCAAGGTCGCGGGCTTTGCGGAACGGCGCGGATCGGCCGATGCGGCGCGGGCGCTCTACGAGGACCTGAGCCCGGCGCCGCCGCCGGCGGAACCAGGGCCAGGGCCGGTGGCGAAACGGGAACCTGGCGCCGGCCGCCCAACCAAGCGCGAGCGTCGCGCCATCGGCCGATTCATGGGAGAGGACGGCCAATAGGCCCAGTGTTCCGAACCCGAAGTTCGCCTATCCAGCCGCAGAGGCAGGGCGAACTTCTGAACCGCCACACCGCGCAAAACGGCCGTTTGACTTGCTCCACCGGTTCCCTTGCGCTACTGACCCGCAAATCTCGGAGTTTGTAATGACCTACGTCGTCGTCGAGGGCTGCATCAAGTGCAAGTACATGGACTGCGTCGAGGTGTGCCCCGTGGATTGCTTCTACGAGGGCGAGAACATGCTCGTCATCCATCCCGACGAATGCATCGACTGCGGCGTGTGCGAGCCGGAATGCCCGATCGAGGCGATCAAGCCGGATACGGAACCGGGGCTTGAGCGGTTCCTTGGCCTCAACGCGGAGTTCGCGAAGATCTGGCCCAACATCACCGCCAAGAAGCCATCGCCCGCGGACGCCAAGGACTGGGAAGGCGTGCCCGACAAGCTCGAAAAGCATTTCTCATCCGAGCCCGGGGAAGGTGACTAAGACTGTTTTGCGGTGCAGCAAGTCTTCGGACGGATTATTTCTTCGTATTAACTACGTGACTCTAATTTAATCAGTATGCATGACTGAAATACCGTTTTGCGACGCCATAAGGCTTTGATTTCTGGGAAAAATGTGGTATATATCTTGAAAATGAGTGAAAGCCCCGCATCCGAGCCGCTCCCCGTGGGGAGCGTATTTTTTCGGGGTTAATTTCCGAGGAACCGTCACTAGAAGGCGTGAGACCCACGAAGAGTGCCGTGGCAGGCAAGACGCGTCATCGTTCAAAGAAGACCCCCGCTGTGACCCGCCGGAGCAAGAAATCCGGCGCGCGCCGGAGGACGTCGCCCGCCCGCGGTCATGCTCGTGGGAGGGCCCCCGTGACCAGCCTCCGGCGCAAACCGGAGGCCGAAGGAGCAACTCTCGGAATGACCACTAAAAAGACCACACAACGGCAAGGCTTTAAGACCGGTGAGTTCATCGTGTACCCGGCGCATGGCGTGGGCCAGATCGTCTCGATCGAGGAACAAGAGGTCGCCGGCGCGAAGCTTGAGCTGTTCGTCATCAACTTCGTCAAGGACAAGATGACGCTGCGGGTCCCTACCGCGAAGGCGGCGTCGGTCGGCATGCGCAAGCTCGCCGAAGGCACGCTGGTCAAGCGCGCGCTCGAGACCTTGAAGGGTCGCGCCCGCGTCAAGCGCACCATGTGGTCGCGCCGCGCCCAGGAATACGAGGCCAAGATCAATTCCGGCGACATCGTCGCCATCGCCGAGGTCGTCCGCGACCTGTTCCGTTCGGAGTCGCAGCCCGAGCAGTCCTATTCAGAGCGTCAGCTCTACGAGGCCGCGCTCGACCGTCTCTCGCGTGAGATCGCTGCCGTGCAGCGGGTGACCGAGACCGAGGCGATCAAGGAAATCGAGGCGGCGCTCGCCAAGGGGCCGCGCCGCGGCCCGGCCAAGACGGCTGAAGAGCTGGTCGAGGACGAGGCCGCCTAACGCTTCGTTAACGCGAATCGAATCTAAGGCCCGGTGGCAACGCCGGGCCTTGTTCGTCTTGGTTCCCAGTTCGGAACTGGCGGTTGCCAGGTACCCACGCCTGCACGTCCTGCGGGCGGCGCCGGGCAGAAATATCACGGTCAAGTCATATTGTTGCTCGGATTGTGCGGGACCTTTCACCCTTCGGGATGGTCGCAGACGGGGGTTTGCGTTTGAAAGCAGGTAAATTCTTCGCGTGCCTCGCCATGGTTGGCGTGGGCGCGGTCGCCGGTACACTGTCCGGCGGCTACACCAATGCGGCACGGTCACCGGATACCGGTCCTGCCGAGATGGCGGGCGACCGCAGCCCCGCCGTGGCGCGGGTGGCGTCGGTGTTGCCCATCCAGGCCGATACCACCGAGCTGCAGTCCAGCGAACCCAGGTTCAATACGACGACGGTCAGCAAGACCGCGAATGTGCGCGGCGCGCCGGCGCTCGATGCCGCGGCGCCTTCAGTCGCCTCCAATGACCCGGCGCCCGCCGCGATCATCGCCATGCGCTTCCCGGGCCAATGGCAGCAGGCTGCGCGCGCCACCACCGGCGACAACGATCCGCCGGCGCAGGTCCTGGCCTATGCCGTCGAGCCGCAGCGCAGCGAGCCAGTCGAGCCGGCGCCACCGGCAACCGCGTCGTCGTCCGGATACCAGCTCGCCAGCGTCGATCACGCGGCCGAGCCGGCGCCGATGCCCAAGCGCATGGCCAAACCCACACCGCCGAAGTCGGCGGTCCTGTTCAACGACGCCCAGCTCGCCAGCATCAAGACGCGGCTGCGCCTCACGCGCGATCAGGAGTCACTCTGGCCGAAGGTCGAGGAAGCACTGCGCGCGATCTCGTGGAAGCTCGCGACCCAGCAGCGGGGGATCGTGCGCGGCAACCAGGCGTCGATGATCGATCCCAACAGCCCGGAAGTCGCCCAGCTGAAGTCGGCGGCGTTCCCGCTGATCATGAGCATGCGCGAGGACCAGAAGCAGGAGGTCCGCCAGCTCGCCCACACCATGGGGCTGAGGCAGGTCGCCTCGATGTTCTAAGCGGCGAATACGTCGCGGTTACAGAAAGCCCGGTGCCTCGCGCCGGGCTTTTTCAATGGACAATTCATCGACATCGCCAGGCAGGACGCGTCCGCAAGGCGGCTGGAAGTATTTGGGCAAACCTGTGACCTACGTCACAGGGCCCGATCGTTCCCTTGCGCTATTGATGTGTCCACGGACGCAAACAAGAGGATCTGCCATGACCTCCCAGATGAATTCCCGGTTCGCCTACATTTTCGCATTTGCGATCGGCTTGGCCGCAATGATTGCGGTCGCCAGTTCGGTTGGCGCTGGCAATGGCCAGCAGACCGCCACCGCGCTGGAAGGGCCCGCCATGGACGTGTCGGTGCTGATGGCAAGCGTCGAAATCGCCAGCTTGCCGAACCTCACCGTCAACGAGCCGTTCTGAATATCACACTTGCCATCCGCTGGGTTCCCCTTGCCGACCCGAGAACCTCGGCGATGGTCGCGCGCGCCTTCGGGCGCGCGCTTTTTTGCGCGTGGCTGATGTCCGCTCGGGTCAAAAGCTGAAGGCTCGCGCTGAATAAATCTCGTCCGCTCTTCATTCACGCGCCGGCCAGGAAGCGGTCGGCGTGAATGCGCACTTGGCCTAACGCACCGCCGCGGTGGCGTCGTAGCGGTAGATCCAGTCGTAGCGCTCGGTGACGCGCTCCTGCTTCCATTCACGATCGATATGCGCGGCGGCGGCGTCGGCATCCGCGAAGGCGCGGTCGACCGCCTTCTGCCGCGTCTGGATCGAGCGCGCGACGATCGCCGCCGTGCGCTCGCGGCGCGCCGCTTCGTAGCGCGCGAACGCCGCCGCGTGGTCGCCTGGATGCTTCGCGATGCAGCCCGCCAGCACATAGGCGTCCTCGATCGCCATGACGGCGCCCTGGCCGAGGAACGGCAGCGTCGGATGGCAGGCGTCGCCAAGAAGCGTCACGCGGCGCTCGCTCCAGCGCGGCATCGCCTCCCGGATCATCAGCGCCCATTTGAACGGTTCGTCGATGTTGCGGAACATCGTGTGCACGTCCTCGTGCCAGCCGCGGAAATCATGCGCGAGCTCGTCATGGGTGCCACGCTCGGTCCAGGACTCGACTTGCCAGTCGTCGCGCTCGACGAAGGCGACGATGTTCATCACCTCGCCGCGCCGCACCGGATAGTGCAAGATGTGGCGTGCCGGGCCGAGCCAGTTGGTCGCGGCGCTGGTCCGCAGATGCGCGGGCAGGCGCCCCATCGGGATGAGCCCGCGCCAGGCGACGACGCCAGTGAACGCCGGCTTGTCCGGTCCGAACAGACAGGCGCGCACGGCAGAGCGGATGCCGTCGGCGCCGATCGCGAGCGCGCCCTCGGCGCGTGTACCATTCTCGAAGGTCACCGCGGCGCCACCGTCCGTTTGCGTGAGCCCCGCGAAACGGCAGCCGAGCCGGATCGCATCCGGCTGCTCGCGGCGGATGGCGTCGGCGAGCGCGGCCTGCAGATCGCCGCGATGCATGAAGATGTGCGGCGCGCCGTAGCGTTCCTGCGACACCGCGCTGAGGTCGAAGGTCGTCCAGGTCACCCCGGTGTTCCAGAGCCGCGCCTGCTTGCCGGAGGCGACGACCTGCGTGGCTTCGAGCGCCTGCTTAAGGCCCAGCGCGTGCAGGACGCGCGTGCCGTTGGCGCCGAGCTGCACGCCGGCGCCGACCTCGCGCAGCTCATGGGCCTGCTCGTAGACCGCGACGTCGATGCCGCGCCGGATCAGCGCGAGCGCACAGGCGAGCCCGCCGATGCCGCCGCCGATGATGAGGATCTTGTCCGCCATGGCTCGACCGTAGCGCGGATGCCAGGCGCTGTGAAATCGGTTCAATCCGAAGCTACTTCACGACCAGCGCGTTGATGGCCGCAACCAGGAAGATCGCCAGCACGATTCCGATCGCGCGCAAGATGTCGAGGACAATGCCGGCCCAGCGGATCTGGCGGTCGGTCGCGGGTATGCAATCGATCAATCGGCCGCAATATTTGAAAGTCTGCTGATCCGGCCCGGTTCCCCGTTTGAAGTATTGCGCGATGTTGTAGTTGTCGTCGCGTATCTTGTAGACGGGAAATAGACGATCGAAGATGAAAAGGAATCCGACGGAGCGGAGCGTGGTTTTCTTGTCGGGGATGAATGCAACAACGCGAAGTGCGAACCAGAACAGCAACCAGAACACCACAACGATCGCGACCACGTACCAGACCACCTGGCCCGGCCGGAATCCATAACCGGCGATCCAGCCGGTCAGCCATGTGACGCAGTTTTGCAGATAGTCGATGATCAGGTGAAGGCCGTCGCTTCCAAGCGTTCCCCGGTCCCATGCCGCCTTTGCCTGACTGTTCCAGGCCGCATGCGTCCGTTCGTATTCGATGTCCGCCTTCGCGACTTTCAGCGCCGTCGAGCTTGCGCCTGAGTTTTCAAACGCCTTGATGAAGGCGACAAACGGCTGGAGCGACAGCGACGTGTTGTTCTTCAACCATGTCTTGACGTCGGCCGGGTCGGGAAGCCTCGATTGATCTTCCCTTGCCATCGATCCGCATCCGATGTCCGCGGTGTGGACGCGATCCATCTGCAGCCGATCGATCGAGCGCGTGTGCGGCCGATCCCGGTCGGAAAAATCATAGTAGAGCACCCGTGCGGACACGCCATGCATCCTGAGGATGCGGCTGGCCGGGTTGACGCCGGTGTCATTGGCCTGCTTCGGCCATAGGTTCATGATGGCGGTGCCGCTGACAGTCAGCTCCAGCAGGTTGATTTCACTTCTGGTGTCCTGCGGATTGCTTTGCGACGTTTCCCAATTGAAATCCTGCAGGCAGAAAAACCGCGTGTCGACGCCGGTCACGTGAAATCCGGGCGCGAAGTCGGAACGGTCGCCGCAGTTCGCCTCGTCGATGAATTGCTTTGCCCAGCCGTTCTGGATGAATCGCGCATAGTACGGCTGCTTGGTGGTGCGGCTCCATTCGTAGCGCTTCTTCGGCAATGCAGCCGTGCCCGCCGCGGCCGGCGGTTGCTCGACCGACATCACGCCAAGCCCGACATTCAGGGCATAGATGTCGTCGATTTGACCGCCTCTGATCAGGTAGGAACAGCGCGCCTCGGTTGCCTGCAAATCGAGACGCCCGCGAATGGTGCTCTGCTGAATCAGCAAGGTCGGGAATGCCGCATTTCTAAATCGGACGTCGCCCCGTCCGGTGAACCGTTCGAAATACACCGTGCCATGCAGCAGGCTATCTTCCAGATAGGTCCGGCCTACCTCGGTGTCGATCAGGCTCAGGTGGAGAATGAAGCTTCGCCGGGCAAACAGAGAGCCTTCGATCTTGGCGTGCCGCAGGAACAGATTGTCGAAGACAAAGCTGTCTTCCACGCTGAAATTGCCGCGTGTGGAAAATCGCTCGGCGCGGATGCCGTATCGAAACACCCCGTGGTCGAGAACCAGCGAATAGGGAAGGGTGAGGTCGTTGAGGTTGACCTCGTCGCTGCAAAAAACCGCGCCGATCAACCGGATGCCGTTTTCCCCGATGTCTATTCCCGGGTGCGTGGCGATCTTGCTGAAGATCGTCGTCCGCAGGCGGCGTTGGTCGTTCTGGTGATCCGACCGGCATATGACGGCCGGGTCACGCTGCTGCGGGGTGATGCTTGCCAGAAGTTTCCCGCCGGTGCGGAATTTCACGCACTCGAATTTCCGGTCCGGAAAGAACACCGCCTCGCGTTCGTCGGACGACAGGCATTTCACCAGCTCGTCCACCAGCACGTCTTCGAGCGGAACAGCGGCTGCGGGAGCGGCGATGAGCGGTTTCGACAGGAACAGAACCGTCGCGCCCGCGGCGAGCGCGCGGGTCCATGCTGCAAAAGAAGCGGTTCTCATCGCGCCAGCCTCCGCGACAAGTAAGGAGGGATTATAGGCCGGCTGCAATCATCCGGAAGTCCCTTGGGGACGGCAATGCGAAAAACTCGACAGCCCCGGCCGCAGATTGAGAGGTAACACTAAAAGCGGCCAAACTTGTTTCATCGGTCGGTTGCGCGAGGCTCCGGATTTTCGGATCATGCTCCAGAGCAATAGGTCCCAAATTGGAATTTTGGGGGCGAAAATGAAGATGGACGTCATAAGTGCTGAGAATGGAATTACGAAGCTGGTCTTGACCGGAAGCATGAATATCCAAGGTGCGTTGGACGTCGAACCCCAATTCAACGAGATCGTGAAAACGACGGACAAGATTATCGTCGACCTAAAGGATGTAAGCTTTCTGACCTCCCTCGGAATGCGGGTTCTAGTGATGAGCGCCAGGGCGCTAAGGGAAAAAGGCGGTAAACTGGTGCTCGCGAATCCCCAGACCGAGGTCGAAAGGGTCATGAAAATTGCCGGGATCGATACCGTCATCGACATTGCTCCCGACTTGAGCGCCGCGATCGCCCTTTTTCGGTGAAATCATCCCGGCGGTATTTGCAGCTTTGTCGCCGCTGTTTTGCTCGGATTAGTTCACGCGGCGGCTTTGCGGTGACGGGCTCAGATCGAGTAGCCCGCTGTCGCCGGAACACGTTCAGACACCCCTGCATGGATGGCATATCCGCGTTGCGAACGCTGCGTGGATGAGCTGGCGGATGATCGGCTCCAACGCGCCACGCGGCAGGAAGACGGCAAACCAATTGGCGGTTCAAAATCCGCAAACCCCTGCTCATAAGCACTGGCCAGATTTGACAATGCGGCATATGCTCGCGTCGCGGACACGTAATTTCGTCGTCGTATTCCTTTCAGGGAGGGACTGATGGATTCGAAAAGAACTAGCCGCAGGGAGATGCTCAAGGGCGGCGCAGCGTTGGCCGGTGGGTTGACGCTGGGAGATATCGCAGCGGGTCAGGCGCAAGCACACGACCATCCGATGACCCCGGGCAGCGAAAACCAATACTCCGATGATCCACGGCAGCAAGGAGTTGACCGAATACGGCCAGCGCTCCAAATACGTGACCTCGGTGCGCATTCAGCACCCCCCGGGCGGCAGGCCTTCACCCGACTTGTTCGGGAAGCAGTTCCACATCGCCACGCCGCTGCAGGATTCTGTTGGCACGATCACGCCATCGTCGCTCCACTATGTGGCGACGACCCGCGGCTCCTACATGCCGGACATCGATCCCAGTCAGCACACGCTGACGATTCACGGCCTGGTGGATCGGCCCCTGACCCTCACCATGGAGGACTTGCGGCGCTTCCCGTCAGTCACCCGGATGCATTTCATCGAGTGTGCGGGAAACCGGCACAATGAGAAACAAAAGAACGTGCAGGAAACGCACGGGATGACCAGTTGCGCCGAATGGACCGGCGTGCTGCTTTCGACGCTGCTCAAGGAATGCGGCCTGAAAGGCAGCGCGACATGGTTCGTCGCCGAAGGCGCCGAGGAAGTGAAGGGCGCCTCGAGCATGCAGATCTCCAAAGCGATGGACGACTGCATCATCGCCTACGGCATGAACGGCGAGGCTTTGCGGCCGCAGAACGGGTTTCCGGTGCGCATCATCCCGCCCGGCTTCGAGGGAATCTTCCACACCAAATATCTGCGGCGCATCAAGGTCGTCGACCGGTATTACATGAACTACAACGACTTCGGGCATCTCCGTCCGGATCCGAGAGAGCATGCGCTCAGCGAACAGATCGGACCCAAGTCGGTCATCACGTACCCGTCCGGCACACAGCGGCTGGCCGGCAGAGGATTCTACGAGATCAGCGGGCTGGCATGGTCCGGCGGCGGCGCCGTTAAGACCGTGGAGGTATCCACCGATGGCGGGAAGAAGTGGAACCTCGCCCAGCTGAAGACGCCACCACACCGCATGGCGCACGTCCGGTTCGCCTATCCCTGGACTTGGGATGGAAACGCGACCGAGATTCTGTCGCGCTGCACCGACGAGGTCGGGCAGGTGCAGCCGCTGCGAGAGCAGATCGCCCAGTGGTGGAACGTGCCTGTGGAGCGAAATTACCGAGTGCCCGGGCTCGACAACAGCATTATGCCCTGGAAGATCGCCAAGGACGGGAGCGTGACCAATGGGTTCGCTTAAGCTCGTCACGATTCGCTGCTGCTGGCTCCTGGGGAGCCCCGCGTTCGCGCAGTCGCCCACCTATGGCGTGGGACGCACTCCGACCGCGGAAGAAATCCGCCGCATGGATATCTCGATCGGTCCTGCGGGAGACGAACTCCCTCCGGGCCGCGGCAACGCCAAGCAGGGCGCACAGGTCTTTGAGCAGAAGGGGTGCATGGCCTGCCATGGCGCAACGGGCATCGAGGGAATGGCGCCCATCTTGCGATCGAAAAAATCCGCAAAGCTTCCGATCTGGGAACGGGAGCGCATCCTGCCACTGCGCGCCCCGTATGCGACGATCGTGTGGGATTACATCAATCGCGGCATGCCTGTCGGGCAAGAGGGGACTCTCACCCCCGATGAGGTCTATTCGCTGACCGCCTACCTGCTCTTCCTCAATAAGGTGATCCCGGAGGACGAGGTACTCGACAGACAGAGTCTGCCGAAGGTCAAGATGCCGATTGGCGATGATTTCGCCAAGGGGCATGACTGGAAGCCCAACACGCCAAGGCTTGAGGGTTACCCCTACTGAAGCGGTGCCCTTCGAATTGGCTCGGTCCTGCCCATTCTCTGCCGTCACCCGCGGGCCTGACCGGCGGGTCATCCGCTTAGCAAGACACGTTTTGCGAAGCAGATGACTGCCGGGTCAAGCCCGGCAATGCGGAAGAAAGTCTGGCTGTCGACGATCGTCACACACTGCGCCTGCCCTTATCGGCCAGCCGAAGGAGCGCGCGATGAAGAGGCAATCTCGACGGACACTGTGCGCCGCAGGCCTGATCACGGCGGCGCTCGCCTCCGGCGCCTTCGCCCAGCAGCAGGAGGAGAAGCTTGGCACGCTGAGCTTCCCGACCTCCTGCGATCCGAAGGTGCAGGCGGAGTTCGAGCGCGGCGTCGCGATGATCCATTCCTACTGGTTCGTGGTCGCGCGCCGGGTGTTCGAGGGTGTCCTCCAGCAGGATCCCGGTTGCGCCATCGCCTATTGGGGCATTGCGATGGATTTGCTCGGCAACTCGCTGGGCGGGCCGCCGTCGCGCGAGAATGCCAACGCGGCCTGGGCTGCGCTGGAGAAGGCGCGCGAGATTGGCGCGAAGACGGATCGCGAGCGCGGCTGGATCGACGCGATCCGCGCTTACTACCGGGATCATGACAAGATCGACGTCGAGACCCGCCTGCGCGCCTACAACAGCGCGATGGGGCAGATGGCGGAGCGCTACCCCGACGACTACGAGGCACAGGTTTTCTATGCGCTGACCTTGCAGGCGTCGGCCTCGAAGACCGACATCAGCTACCGAAACCAGATCAAGTCGGCCGCCATCCTGGAAAAACTGTTCGAGCAGAACCCACAGCATCCTGGCGTCTCGCACTTCATCATTCACGCCTATGACTATCCGCCGATGGCAGACCGCGGCATTGCTGCGGCCAAGCGCTACGCGGGCATCGCGCCGGCGGTGCCGCACGCGCGTCACATGCCATCGCACATCTATTCGATGGTCGGGATGTGGGAGGAGTTGATCGCGTCGAATACATCCGCGATGGAAATCCAGCCCGACTACTACCACGCCGCCGATTTCACCGTGTATGCACACCTGCAACTGGCGCAGGACGTCAAGGCGAAAGCCCTGATCGAAAAGGCGATTGCGACGCCGCCGCGCGGCGACCGTCGGACCAGCTTCGGCAATTACGTGGCGAAGGCGCTGATGGAGACGCGCTATCTGCTCGACCGCGGCGATTGGCAAGGCGCTGCGGCGATGCCGATGAATCCCACGGGGGTACCGATCGCGGATTCGCTCTATCGGTTCACCCGGGGCCTCGGCATGGCGCGCTCGGGCAACCTCGCCGGCGCCAAGGCGGAGATCGAGGAGATGAAGGGCTTGCGCACGATGCTGCAACGCGCCGATCAGTCCTACTGGGCCGATCGCACCGAGGAGCAGATGCTGGCGATCTCCGCCTGGATCGCGGCGAAGGAAGGCGCTGCGCGATCAGGCGCTGCGGTTCATACGCGCAGCCGCGGAAGGCGAGGATGGGAGCATCAAGAACGTGATCATGGAGAACCGCCTCTATCCGATGCGCGAGATGCTGGCCGAGCTGCTGCTGGAAGTCGGTGAGCCCGCGGCGGCGCTGAAGGAATATGAGACCGCACTCAGGCAGACGCCCAACCGCTACCGCGCTTTCTGGGGTGCCGCACGCGCGGCCGATGCGATGGGCAACGGAACGCAAGCCTCTGAGTATTTTGGCAAGCTCGTCAACCTCGCCAGGAACGCCGATGTCGAGCGGCAGGAAGTGCGGGAGGCCAAGGCGTTCCTGACGCGGCAGTGAACAGGCAGATGAGAATGATCCGTACGATGACGGTGTCTGCCATCCTCGGCGCGTTGGTCGCTGGCGTTGCCGCTTACACAGTCAGTCCCTCGCTGTGGCAGACCGCGATCGGGTTGCGGTCCGGCGGACCGGAGCAAACTGCAGACGCCAAGCCCGCGTACGAAGAATGGCCGATCTGTACCATGACGGTCGCGATGCCGGATGCCGACTGGGCCAAGCTCGACCCCGAGTTCGCCGCCGGCAAAAAAGCGTTGGCCGCCGAGGACTGGGATGGTGCGATTGCGTTGCTGAATTCCGCCGCGTTACGCGATCCGCGCAACGCCGACATCCAGAACTACATTGGCTATGCCTATCGGCGGCTGCGCCAGATGGGGCCGGCGATCGGACATTACCAGCTGGCGCTGAAGCTCAATCCCCGCCATCGCAGTGCCCACGAGCATCTCGGCGAAGTCCACCTGGTGCTTGGCGATCCGGTCACGGCCGAGCAGCACCTCGCGCATTTGGAAGGCATCTGCCTCATCGGCTGCGAGGAGCACGACGACCTCAAGCGGCTGATCGCGGGGTATAAGAGATTGGTGGCTCGCTGAAGAGCGGCGCGGACGGATGCGCTACCTGGCCGCCATGCGCGCCGCGCTTTTCGTTGGGAGGCCCCGGGTTGACCGGAGCCTCCCTTGATGACGCAGCATGCTTACGTCTTACACCCACACGAAGTCGCTGCTCTGCAGCCTCGCCACGTCCGCGTTGATGGTGACGACGGCCTCATGCAGGGTCAGCGTGCCGTTGGTGTAGTCGCACATGTAGAGGGTGTCCGTTGAGACATCGAAGAAGTACTTGTCGCTGGCGTCGAGTGCGTTGGCGTGCAGACCGTTCTGGTCGGTATATCCCCACGCCAGTTCGCCATCGGTGCCGAACTTTGCCAGCGATTGGTCGTGGCCGACCAGCCGGATCTTGTCGAGACCTTGCTGGAAGTCGGTGATGGTGGCGTGGCCGTTGCCCGGATCGAACACGAACTTGTCGGCGGCAGCGATGCCATTGCCGTCGCCGGTCAGGATGTCGTTTCCGTCTCCCGACCACAGCTCGTCCTGGCCGCCGCCACCGAAAATGGCGTCGTTGCCGTTGCCTCCGAAGAGGATATTGTTGCCGGCATTGCCGATGAGGATGTCGTCGAAGTTCGAGCCATTCACGTTCTCGATGCCGAAGTAGGTGTCGCCTTGGGCTTCGCCGCCGGAACCTACGCCGGTGTTCAGATTGACGGTGACGCCCGACTGGGAGAACCCGTAGTAGATCCAGTCGCTGCCGTTGCCGCCATCCAGTCTGTCGGCACCGAGGCCGCCGACGAGGCCGTCGTCACCGTCGCCGCCGAAGAGCCGGTCATCGCCGGCGCCGCCGACGAGATGGTCCTTGCCGCTGAGCCCCATGAGCTCGTTGTTTCCGGCGTTGCCTTCGATCAGGTCGTCGTAGTTCGAGCCGACGACATTCTCGATGCTGAAGAGGATGTCGCCATCGGCGTCGCCGGAATAGCCGCGGCCGTCGGCAAGACTGACGGAAACACTGGCACGACGAGTTGTAGTAGTAGGCGATGTCGGTGCCTGCGCCGCCGTCCAGGTAGTCGGCACCGGTGCCGCCGCGCAGTTGGTCGTTGCCGTCGCCGCCCAGGAGCTGGTCGTTGCCGGCGCCGCCGGCGAGCTGGTCGAAGCCGCCATTGCCCCAGAGCTTGTTGTCGCCGGCGTCGCCGGTGATGATATCGTTGAAGGCGGAACCGTCGACGTTCTCGACGTTGATAAACATGTCGCCTGCCGCGTCACCGCCCTTGTTGGCGTTGGTGGTGGTGCTGAGGGCCATGTTGACCGTGACGCCCGCCGCTGAAGCGGCATAGGTGATCCAGTCCTCGCCGGCGCCACCGTCCATCCAGTCGCCGTCGGCGCCGCCATCGAGCCAGTCGTCGCCTTCGCCGCCGTAGAGATAATCCTGGCCGGCGCGGCCCAGGATCGTGTCGTTGCCGAGTATCGCCCCAGAGGCTGTTGGCGTCCGCATTGCCGGCAAGCAGGTCATGGTACTGCGAGCCCATGACGTCCTCGATGCCGTAATAGGTGTCGCCTTGGGCATCGCCATTGAGGCCCTTGTTGAGGGCCAGATCGACGGAAACGCCCCATGTCGAGGGCGAGTAGGCGTAGCTGACAATGTCGATGCCCGCGCCGCCGTCCAGCCGGTCGGCACCGGCGCCGCCGACGAGCACATCGTCGTCCATGCCGCCATAGATAAAGTCGTTGCCGGCGCCACCGTGCAGGAGGTCATCGCCGTCGAGTCCGTAGATGGTGTCCGCAAAGGAGGAGCCGATCAGCAGGTCGTCGCCGTTGGTGCCGACCAGCGTCAAGCCGGCGGGAGGAGGCGGCGGCGGCGGTGGCGGCAGCGGCTCGGGAAGATCGGGCGGATCTTGCGGGTCATTGATACGACGTTTCATTGTTCGCTCCTGTTGTTCGAAGGGGGCCGGGGGGCCGTGATGTGAAAGAGCGGATTCGCTCCCGGGATGTGCACCTTGGTTCTGCTTGCGGTGCACCGCCGTGATGGCGATCACACTTTTCCGTCTGATTGAGCCGAGGCTGATGATCGACGCAGTCGAAACACCGTGCGACAGCCCGTTGTCGGGCGCGTGTTTAGCGGCAGCCGACACGGCAAGCTTGAGGAAAGGACTTGGCCGGTCTGAAGATTTCCTGAGGATTTCCGAGTGCGATGTCGGCTGCGCGCGCAACAGCTATCGGCTCAATGACACCGGATTTGTCGGCGGTGCGCAGTTGAGCGCAATTTCGCTTCGAGCGCCGAGCCGCTCGTCGGGAAGCGAACACGTCGCCAGGGCAGGGATGAATTATCGCTTCAACAGTGCGCCGTTATTTGGCCACTGCCGGCAATGGCGAGCGAATGCGCTGTGGCTCGCCAGCCTTCGCTATCGCGCCGTCGAGAAACAACGCGAGATGATCGCTCAGCTCGCGGGCGTCATCGGCCGCGCCATCGATCAGCGTCGATTTCCGGCGCCGCATGAAGTGCAGCCCCATCAGGTAGAGGCCCGGCAGATCGGCGACGCCGCCGTCGTGGCGCACCATTCCTTTGCGGTCGAGCACCGGCAATTCGAGCCACGAATAGTCCGGACGGTAGCCGGTCGCCCAGATGATCGTCTTGATCGTCCCGGCGGCGAGCGAGAGGCTCAACGGCGGCGAGTCCTCGACCCGCGTGGGCGGCAACCGATGCGGCGGCTCGACCGCGCCGTCGACGCCGTTGTCACGCGCCCACACGTCGAAGGCTTCCAGCAGCCGGCCCATCTTGAGATCGGACATCGCGCACATGTTGCGCAGCGAGCCGGCGAACTGCGCCTTGTCGTTGGCGATCCCGGCCAGGCGGCCGACCAGCGTCACGCCGATGTCGGTCAGGGCATTGAGATCGAGCGTCGATCGGTCGGGCGTGCCGGCGAGCTGCAGGGAGGGCACCCGTCGCGCCCGCGACAATGTCGTCGACGGCGTCATAGCGCTCGTTTTGCACGCCGGCGGCGTCCATCCACCATTGGATGTCCTTGCCGCGATAGACGCGCGGCGCCCGGATGTGTTCGCCGACCGACAGATAGACCGGGCGGCCCGAGCGCTGGATCTCGTTGGCGATCTGCGTGCCGCTCGCCGATGCGCCCACCACCAGGACGCCGCCGTCGGCAAGCTGGCCGGGATTGCGGTACTGCTGGGCCGAGAGGCAGGCGATCGATGCCGGCACCTGACTCGGCGCAGCGCGGGAATTTCGGGGATGTTGCACGCGCCGGAAGCCAGCACGACGGCTTTGCATTCCCAGTCGCCGCGGTCGGTGCGGACCAGATAGCCCGCGTCGGTGCTGCGAACGGATGTCACCCGCGTGCCGGTTTCGACCGGGGCCGAGATCGCCCGTGCATAGTCTTCGATGAATCGGATGACCTCCGGCACGGTTCGGTATCCGTCCGGATTGTCGCCGCGGTAGCCGAAGCCGGGCAGGCGGCTTTGCCAATTGGGCGTGAGCAGGCGCAGCGAGTCCCAGCGCTCGTTGCGCCAGGTGTTCGCGACCTCGCCGCGCTCCAGGACCACATGGTCGATGGAGCGCTCGGCGAGGCAGCGACTCATGGCGAGGCCGGCATGCCCGGCCCCGATCACGACTGTTGCGACGGTACGAATGACGTCAGTCCTTCAGCTTCGTAGGCAGGCTGAGCTCTATCTACCGCTCATTCCCGCGCAAGCGGGAATCAGAATCTTCCTTGTGGCTCCTGGGTCCCCGCTTTCGCGGGGACGAGCGGGATAGAGCTGAGCGCTCACCGACGCTCAAAGCACCTCGACGACGACGTTCGTCGGATTGGTGACGATGTCGTACACCGCGGAGCGCTTCTGCGATTGCGCAACCAGGGCTTCGATGTCTTCGCGCTTGGCGTCGGCGTCGATCTTGTAGCTGACCTTGATGCCGCCGAATCCGTTGCGGACGTCGCTGTCGATGCCGAGGATGCCCGCGAGATCCATGTTGCCTTCGATGGTGGCCGTCACCGCGCGAAGCTGGATGTTGCGATGCTGCGCGATCGCGGCGACGCCGGCGGTCAGGCAGCTTGCCAGGCCGACCAGCACATACTCGACCGGCGTGGCGCCTTTGTCCTCGGAGGCGAACACTTCCGGATGGTCGGCATCGAATTTGAAGGTCTTCTTGCGGTGCTGTTCCGCACCCAATCCGTAGAAGCCTTCGACGGTCGAAAGGCTATGGGTGCCGTTTTTCCATTCGCATGCCGCGCGCCATTTGAATTGCGCGGCCGCGGGAGCGGCGGTGAGCGCTTCGCGGGCGCCGATCAGCGCCTCGACGTTGACGCCGTTGTTAACGAGGGTCGCTGCGTTGGCCATTGGCATAGAGGGTTCCTCCCAGGGAAAAGGGCCGATGCGCTTGGTCGCGCGGGGAGGGGTTTTGGTTCAAATGGAAATTCAGCGCATATGGCTGCAGATATGAGCCGGAAGTACTGGCCGGACGCCGTGCGGGTTGCTGCCGCTGCGGAAGCTCGGCGAACGAAATCGCTCGGCGGCTTCGAAACGGCCGATCAACAATCGTCGCGGCCGTCCCAGAGGCCCAGCTCTTTGACCTTGGAATCGACTTCCGCCTCACTCCGGCAAAGAAACTGAGCCGCTTCCTTCAGGGCCACCCTGCGGCGCATGAGCGTTTTCAGGTCCATGAGGTCCGTCGACGTCCACGGTCGTTTTCCAAAGACCGGGCTGGTCATGGTGGCAACCTCGATCCGGCTACAACCAACGCCACTGCTTCGCGCGGCTATCGCGTGCGGTTCGCCCCGCGCCTCACCGGCGAGCGTCGTCAGGCCGCGGGTGGCCGCGGTGCGAACGGCGAACTTCCCGGTCGCCCAAATCCCGTCGGCTTCTTCTTGACCGGTGCGGCGATCAGTCCTTCACGGATCATCTGCTTGCGGGCGAGTTTGCGCGCGCGCCGGATTGCCTCGGCCTTTTCCCGCGTCGATTTTTCCGAAGGCTTCTCATAGAATCTCCGACGCTTCATCTCCCGGAATACGCCTTCGCGCTGCATCTTCTTTTTCAGAACACGCATCGCCTGGTCGACGTTGTTGTCACGGACGAGCACTTGCAAGGTTTGTCCCTCCAAATTCAGTGTTGGCAGCGGCGCCGGTCGCGCAGGCCAAGCCTCACACGCGGTCACGCGTGTTGCGCAATTTCATCGAATTCGAGCTATCGATGCGCGGCTTGTACGCAGACCAAGAAGCCAGACCCAGCGTCTCCCGGTGGTAGGGGAGTAACGAGTGGTCTCTCAGCCATCGGCGCCGGGTGAAATGCCGATGTTGCGGCCAATATGGGGTGCGTACGTCCGCAATAGCTAGGCTTTTGTCGTCCTCACGACACGAATGGTCCATCATGCGAGGACTTGGAGCTTGCAGTATTGGCGGCGAATCCCTATTGAAGACAATCGAGCTTTCGGCCGGACGACTTGGCCTCGCAGCGCTCATTGCGCGCCTGACTGACGAACTTCTTCCAAAACCTCGAACTTGAGCGGCTGCATCACGTGCGGCCTTACACACTTGGAAGGAGAAGGTCATGGCAAAGGGAACCGTGAAGTGGTTCAACGGCCAAAAGGGTTTCGGGTTCATCCAGCCGGATGACGGCGGCGCGGACGTGTTCGTGCATGTCAGCGCGGTCGAGCGCGCGGGGATGCGCGGCCTCAATGAGGGCCAGAAGATTGAATTCGAGGTCGTCGCCGATCGCAAGACCGGCAAGTCGTCGGCCGACAATCTCAAGACTGTCTAGCGATATACACCCATAGGCTTTGACCACGGATGTACTGGCAAAGCTCATGGTTCAGCCTCACGGCCGTTCATCCGGCCGTGGGGCTTTGACATTTCTGAAGCGCCTCATTCGCGCTCCCCGCAGCCTTCACCAGCGCCGTTAGCGGCATTTCCCTAGGTAACCTTGGGTCGCCGGTGTATGCTGCTGCAATCATCGGCAAGTCGTTCGCGCAATGAGTCGTTCGCGCGATGCGCGCTTGGGCGCCGGTGGCTGAGAGACCGGTTGCGCTCCCGCCTGAGAAGAGGAGCATGCCCGTGCCCGAACAATCTCGATCGGTAAAGGCAACGCAATTCCGAAGCAGTGCTGCCGCGTGCGGTGCCTTTGCGGCCAATGCGCTATCGGCATCGGATCGCGAGCTTCTGCTGCGGATGCAACGCTCGTGGTTGGAGCGCGCCACTCATCAGGATCTGGTCGATGAGTTGCCGCCGAGTCCGCCGCCGTGCTCCGCCGCGCTTCCCGTGCCGCGCTATCGATATTGAGCGGTTGCATAGGCGCGCGTTCTATCAACAAGGAATCGAATCATGCGTTTCTATATTTTCAAGTCCGAGACCACGAGGGAATTGCGCGCGTTCGCTGGCGACGTCAGCGGCTCGAAATTGCCCGACAAGCATGCGCCGTGGACGGCGACCGGCATCGTTGCCGCCGAGGCGCCGCCTCCGCACAAATTTTCGCGCGACGCCATCGAAGAGGCGATCGGAAGCGAGGGCTTTCAGCTCTTTCGCCTCAAGAAGACTGAAGCGTGACCTGACGGTTCCGTTGCTGAAGTCTCAGCCAAGTAACTTGTGGTCCGTCGGGGTCAGCTATGAACTTAGTTCCCAAGAAGAACGTTCCGGACAAGACCGTCATTCTGCACTGGATCGAGAGCCAAACGGCGTGGGCGGAATTGCCCTGGGCGGATTGGGTGCGCTTCCGCGGCTTCGGCGATGAGCAATCCAGTCTGATGGTCGGCGCGGAGGCCGGTGAGCACTATTTTCTCGTCTGCATGCTGGGACGGCACGGTGATCTCTGCAACGTGGTCCCGCATCGCTATGTCGTTTCCAGCGACGCCCGGCTGATCCACGGCTTTGACGGCCTCGAAATTGCGGAGCGTGAAGAGTCGGACCGGCTGCGAGATCTGGCTTCGCCCACGGTCGAAGACATCGAACGCTATACCGAACTGGGCGCGCGCGGGTTTGCGGTCAATCTGCCGCCGTCCCGGACGGTTCAGCAGCTCTTGCAGGCGATACCGGGAATTGCCGGCGCGAGCCCTGGCGCCGCCTGTTGGGATTTCCTGTCCGCCATCGGCATCATTCAGCCGAACAGCCGCGTGAACTAGCTGCTGCCGCGTCCTACTTCGCCGCGACCGGCGCCGGCTTCTTGCCGAACGACGCGTCGTTGGTGCCGCGCTCGGCGACGCTCGAGCCGTAGAGCAGGCCTTCCTTCACCTTCGGCATGGTGGTGGCGACGTCGGTGATGACGAGGCCGTGCGTCGGGCAGACCGTCTTCACGTCGAGCCGCTCCATCAGGCTATCGAGGCGGGCGCAGTAGTTGCGCATGTCGGCCCACTTGGTCCACCACAGCGCCAGGTCGGCGAACACGGCGGTGGTGTCCTGCAGGTCGAGCGAGGCCGCTTCCTCGGCGACCAGCCCGCAGTGGCCGTCCTCGTGATAGTGGCTGTAGGCGAAGCCGTCGCCGGGGAACAGCACGCGGTCGCGGGTCTCGAAGCCCCACCAGGTCGTGCGCATGTCGCGCACCACCGGCTCGACGGCGCGAAAGCCGCGGCCGCCGAGGTCGATCTCGTCGCCGTCCTTCATCATCCGCATGCGGTGTTCGAAGTGCGGGAAGGCGAGGTGATAGTCGCTGACGTCGCCGCACAGGATCGCGTCGGGAAACCGCGACAGCACGCGGCCGAGCCCGCCGCAATGCGGCGTCTCCTGATGGGTGACGAACAGATATTTCAGCGGCGGCTTTGCCGGGCAGGAGCTTGTTGAGCTGCCCCTCGATGATCGGGAAGTCCTTCGGGTGCCCGGTCTCGACCAGCATCGACGCCGTTTCGCCGACGATCAGGAAGCAGGCGTTGCAGCCGTGATAGATCTTGCCCTGCTGGCGCTGCTCCAGGCATTCGCCGAGCCAGAAGATGCCGGGCGCGACCTCGCGCGGCAGCGGGTTGGGGCGGTTGAGGGTGGACTTGACCGGAACCGGGCGGCTGTCGCGAGCTGAACCATGCGTCTTACCTCTCCTCGTCGCGGTCGACGTAGCGCGAGGTGGCGACGCTCTTGTCGAGCGAGCGCAGCACGTCGTCGACGAGCTTGATGTGCTTTGCGACCGTCTTCTTGCCGCGCAGGATGCAGCCGTAGCCGGGCGCGATCGTCTCGATGTCGTGCTTGCTCAGGATCTTGTCGATGCCGGCGCGGAGCTTGGCGGTGTCGACGCCCTCCAGCCACCAGTAGCGGGTGTTGAGCAGGAACGAGCGCACGTGGTCGAAATCGGTCGGATCGTCGTCGCCGTCCTGGATGATCCACGGGCCGTCCGGCCGGTCGCGCCAGGTGTGCGTGAACATGTCGGAGGTGAACATCGTCTTGGTCGCCTCGTCGTAGATCCAGCGCGTCGCGATCAGGCGGATCGGCGCCTGATAGACCACGACCGGGCGTCCCATGTTGCCGATCGGGATCGTCTCCTCGCGGCTGATGGTGGTGATCTTGAGCTTGTCAGCGTGTCCTCGCCGGAATCCGAGCCGGCGCCGAAATCGAACCAGAACGCGGCGTCGGGATTGCCGGTGAAGCATTCCTTGACGTTGAAGTAGAGCGTGAACGGATCGATGTTCTGGATCGACATGAACTCGTTCAGCCGCAGCGGCAGCAGCGAGAGCGGCAGCGTCCGCGGGATCAGCGATTCGATCTGCGCGCGCAGCGCCGGCTCGTCGCCGCCGAAGCCGGTGTCGATCAGCCATGCGGCGTCGGGCTGCTTGAGCAGGTAGCAGTTCGTGACCGAATAGCCCGGTCGCGCTGCCCGGATAGGAGCTGACCCGGCCGTCGAGCTTCATCGTGTTCTGGAGGGCAAACAGCTTGTCGGTGGCAAGCTCTTTGATGTTCTCGTTCTTTATGCGGTCAAGCACGTCAGTCCAATCTCTGCGATTTCCACCCTGGGCTGGCTTTAGCAGGATTCCGCGGTGCCTATCCACGGCCCCGGACGCATTCCTGCGTCCCCGGCAGGCGCTTACGACCCGGCCTTGATGTTGTTGTCCTGGATGATCTTGGCCCAGAACGGCATCCCTTCGACGATCGACTGGCGCAATTCCTCCGGCGTCGGGAGCGGCACGTCGACCCGGAACTTGTTGATGAAGATGCCGTGGGTTTTTTCCTCGCGCACCGCCGCGACGACCTCCTTGTAGAACCGGTCGATGATGGGTTTCGGCGTTCCGGCCGGGCCAAAGAAGCCGAACCACGAATAGGCGCGCAGGCTGGTGATGCCCTGCTCGATCGCGGTCGGGGTGTCGGGAATGAACGAAGCCCGCTGCTCGCCGAACTGGATCAGCGCGCGCAGTTGCCCGGCCTCGACCTGGGGCGCGACCGTGGCGCTCGAACTGATGACCATGTCGACGTGACCGGCGGTGCCGTCATTCAACAGCGGCGCGGCGCCGCGGTAGGGCACCTGCACCAGCTTGATGCCGGTGAGCTGGCTCAAGGCGGCCATCGTGAGGTGCCCGTTGCTGCCGATGCCGGTGGTCCCGTAGGTCAAGGCGCCGGGCTTGGCCTTCGCCGCGGCGACCAGTTCCGGCAGCGTGCGGTAGGGCCGCGAGGGATGGACGCACAGCACCATCGGTCCGCGCGCGATCATCGTCACCGGCTCGAAATCCTTCTGCACATCGAACGGCAGATTGGGCAGCAGCAGCGTGGAGACCAGGAACGTCTCCGACGTGAGCAGCCAGGTGGTGCCGTCGGGCGGCGATTTCGCCACCACCGCGGCGCCGATCGAGGCGGAGGCGCCCGGCCTGTTCTCGACGATGACGGTCGCGCCGAGGCTCTGTTGCAGGGCCGGCTGGAGCAGGCGCGCCATGGCGTCGGAGCTGCCGCCCGCGGCAAACGGATTGATGATCCGCACGATGTTGCCGGAGGTGGTCTGAGCGCGCGCCGCGATGGGCGCCAACAGCCCGGCGGCAATGATCGAACGCCGGGTCAGCATCGGACGGATGTGCGGTGCGGCATGCGTGGTGTCAGCATCTGCGGTCTCCTCCCGACCACCCGCCATTTTTGTCTCGAGGCGGGTTGGTCTCGTTAATTGCACAGCGCTTGCCGGCAAGCCTAGCACGGCAGCGTGCGTGGGCAAGCGACCCTCACGCGGTTTCCGGCACGCCGGCCTGCCCGCGGCGCATTCGCTAATCCTAGCGTGCTTCGGTCTGAGCAATAAGCGATGCAATTCGATTTGACTGAACGATGGCATTGCCGAGTTCGACGAAATCCCGCAGCATCTTGCGGCGGTGCAGCCAATCCCATTCCTTTGATTTCTCCAAGACGTGGTGCCCAGACCTCTCGGGTCTCGAGAAGATAGACGCCGTACACGGCCCGCAATGAACCCGGATCGCTCAGCCCAAATTCTTGGTGTATTGCGTAGGCAGCAAGTGCTGCATTTGTGACGATCGATGTCTCGATCAGTGCTCTTCGATATCCCGGGTTACTGGCGACATTCGGTCCGTACGCTCGCAGCATGGCGTTCGCGGACGCCTGTACGACAACGAGCAAGCCATCAACAATACTTCGAAGCGAATGCTTGGTGACGACCGACAAATAGCCGGCCGGATTCAAAAACACATCGACTGCCGCCGTTAACGCTCCACAACCGCTGTGTCCCAGAGCCACGATCAGTTTCAAACTTCCGCCCAGGTGATTCACGGCATATCTCAGGCTGCCAAGTACGTCGCCACCCAGACCATTGCCAGCCACCCGGACTACAAACAGATCGTTTGGTCCTTCGTTGAAGATCAGCTCGACCGGCACCCGAGCGTCTGAACAACCGAGAATGGCGGCGAACGGACGTTGCTTCGGCGTCTCGTCGGCGCCCAGCAAGAGACCGAGATCGCGCGCATCGACTGGAACGATCCGTTGCACCGGGCCGCTACCTTCCGCCAGACTTTCGAGGATGGCGGCGAACGCCCGGTTGCCGTCATCGAGCCGGCGTAGGGCGGCGTCACCGTCCAGTGGCCCGAGACTCCTCCGGTGTATCCCGCGCTTCGTACCTGTACGTAATATCGACCGTTTTCATATTGACTTCATAGGCAACCCAAACCCACAGAAAGGCAAGTATCCGAGGTTTGGATGGAAATGCTAGCGAGTGCCTTCCAATTCGTGTTGGCGGCTCGATCCGGGAAACGCGCGTTGCTCATACTGTTGCCCTTTCCGTACGCGAGGCAGCCAACGGGCGGCCGATCAGCGTGCGCAGCTCCGCGATGATCTCGCTGACGGCGGCGTCGCAGGCCGGGCTGATCGTCGCCATGCTGCAGAAGCCGTGCAGCATCCCTTGGAAGCGCTTCAGCACGACCGGCACGTCCGCCTGCCGCAGCGCGTCGGCATAGGCTTCGCCTTCGTCGCGCAGCGGATCGAAGCCGGCGGTGACGATCAGCGCCGGCGCCACGCCGGCGAGGTCTTTGGCGAGCAGCGGATTTTGCGCCGGGTCCGGCTGCGCCACGGTCGAGCCGGTGTACTGAAGGTGGTACCACGCGATGTCGGCGCGGCCGATCAGGTAGCCTTCGCGGAACAGCTCCAGCGACCGCCGATCGACGGTGCGGTCGAGCGCCGGATAGAGCAGCATCTGCGCGCACGGCGCGGGACCGCCCGCCGCCATCGCCTGCTGCGACACCACCGCCGCGAGGTTGCCGCCGGCGCTGTCGCCGCCGACCGCAATCCGGTCGGGGAGGGCGCCGAGGTCCGCTGCGTGCGCGCAGGCCCAGCGGAAGGCAGCGAACGCGTCATCGACGGCGGCGGGGAACCGGTGCTCGGGCGCGAGCCGATAGTCGACCGAGAGCACATGCATGTCGGCATCGCGGCAGATGCGCCGGCACAGGCTGTCGTGGCCGTCGAGGTCGCCGAGCACGAAGCCGCCGCCGTGGTAGTAGACCAGCAGCGGCCGCGCGCCGCCGCCCGCCGGCGCGTAGTGGCGCGCGGCGATCGGGCCGTGGGCGGCCGTCGATGGCGATGTCGGTGACGGCGCCGACCGCGATCGGCCGGCCGGCGATGGTCGCGGTGTCGTTGCGGAAGTTCGCGCGCGCCGTCGTCGAGGGGCTGCTCCGCGATCGATGGGCCACGCCAGAGATTGCGCAGCGCCAGCAGGAGCTGCATCTGCGGATGCAGCGCGCAGTCATCGACGACCACCGGCGGCCGGCCGGACAGGCGCACCTGGACCGCCGCCGGCAGGGAAAACAGCAGCCGCGCCGCCCGGAATTCGAAGCGCTGGCGCAAGGTCCGGCGGAGCGGCGGGCGAGGGGATTGGCGCATTGCTGGCATGCTGCTGGGCGGACTGTCGTTTCTCGTAATTGCCCTGCATATTGCGAGGAAATTTGGACGGCCTCGGTTGAGGTTACGAACGGATTTGCCGAGCCGACGTTAACTATGCACCAAACCGCGCGCACCAAGTCCGGCGTGGCGGCGAGAAGCCTTCGCCCGCGCCCCGTTTGCGGTGGCCCACCGGTTCCAGACACGATACACATGCCCACGATGAAGCCAGTTTCCCCCCGGCCGCTGCCCGCGGCCATCGACCAGACGCTCGAACTCCTGTCGGCGGCGGACTACCTCGCCGACCGTTCGCTTGGCACGGTGCTGTTCCTGGCGCTGCGCATGGGCCGGCCGCTGTTTCTCGAAGGCGAGGCCGGCGTCGGCAAGACCGAGATCGCCAAGGTGCTGTCGGCGACGCTCGGGCGCCGGCTGATCCGGCTGCAATGCTACGAGGGGCTCGACGTCGCGGCGGCGGTCTATGAGTGGAATTACGCCGCGCAGATGATCGCGATCCGCGTCGCCGAAGCCCAGGGCGACCACGACCGCGACCGGATCGAGCACGACGTGTTCTCCGAGCGCTTCCTGATCAAGCGGCCGCTGCTGCAGGCGCTGGAGCCCGACGCCGGCCGGCGCGCCGGTGCTGCTGATCGACGAGCTCGACCGCGCCGACGAGGCGTTCGAGGCGTTCCTGCTCGAAATCCTCGCCGATTTCCAGGTGACGATCCCGGAGCTCGGCACGGTCAAGGCCGCGCAGCCGCCGATCGTGATCATCACCTCGAACCGGACCCGCGAGATCCACGACGCGCTCAAGCGCCGCTGCCTCTATCACTGGGTCGGCTATCCGACCGCCGAGCGCGAATTGCAGATCGTGCGCGCCAAGGTGCCCGGCATCAGCAAGGCGCTGTCCGAGCAGGTGGTGCATTTCGTGCAGGCGCTGCGCAAGCAGGACCTGTTCAAGTCGCCCGGCGTCGCCGAGACGCTCGACTGGGCCGGTGCGCTCGCCGAGCTCGACGTGGCGGCGCTCGATCCGACCACGGTGTCGGACACCCTCGGCGTGCTCCTGAAATATCAGGACGACATCGCCCGCATCGAGGGCACCAGGGCGAAGGAATTGCTCGACGAAGTACGGACGCAACTTCGCGCGGCGGAGTGACATGGCCGACGGCCGACTGGCGGAAAACATCGTCTATTTCGCGCGCGCGCTGCGCGCCGCCGGGATTCCGGTCGGTCCCGGCTCGGTGCTCGATGCGCTCGACGCCTTGCGGGTTGCCGGCGTCGGCGCCCGCGAGGATTTCTACTGGACGCTGCATGCGGTGTTCGTGAAGCGGCACGAGCACACCGAGCTGTTCGATCAGGCGTTCCGCATCTTCTTCCGCCGCCGCGACTATCTCGACAAGCTGATGGCCTCGCTGGTGTCGGAAGCGCCGCCGCGCGAGGACGAGAAGCCGCGCCCCGGCGCGCAGCGCATCGAGGACGCGCTGTTCTCCGGCCTGCGCGAGCTCGAACGCGACGCCCGCGACGTCGAGATCGACGCGCGGCTGACGGTGTCGGACCGCGAGCTGCTGCAGAAGAAAGACTTCGCGCAGATGTCGGCCGCGGAGATCGCCGCCGCCAAGGCCGCGATCAAGCGGCTGGTGCTGTCGCTCGACGAGATCAAGACCCGGCGTCTGGCGCCGCATCCCCGCGGTCACATCATCGACATGCGCCGCACGCTGCGCGCCAGCCTCAAGGCCGGCGGCGCGCTGATCGACCTGAAATTCTTAGGCCCGCGGACGCGGCAGCCGCCGATCGTTGCGTTGCTCGATATCTCCGGCTCGATGAGCCAGTACACGCGGCTGTTCCTGCATTTCCTGCATGCGGTCACCGATGCCCGGAAGCGCGTGCACACCTTCATGTTCGGGACGCGGCTGACCAACGTCACCCGCGCGCTCAAGCAGAAGGATCCCGACGAGGCGCTCGCCGCGGTCACCGCCAGCGTCGACGACTGGTCGGGCGGCACGCGTATTGCGACCTCGCTCCACGACTTCAACAAGCTCTGGGCCCGCCGCGTGCTGACCCAGGGCGCGATCGTGCTGCTGATCACCGATGGGCTGGAGCGCGACGGCGCCGAGGAGCTCGAATTCGAGATCGACCGGCTGCACCGCTCGTGCCGGCGGCTGATCTGGCTCAATCCGCTGCTGCGGTTCGCCGGCTTCGAGGCCAAGGCGCGCGGCATCCGGTCGATGCTGCCGCATGTTGACGAATTGCGTCCGATTCACAATCTGGAGGCTATCGGCGATCTGGTCCGCGCGCTGTCGACCCATGGCGGACGGGCCGGGAATCCGAAGGAATGGCTCGAAAAGGCTGCATGAGCCGATCATGATCCCGAAGAATGGGAACCATGGCGATCCGATCTTGCGGAAAACGATCAACTCGCGGCAATACACATAAATATAGGAGGCATACATCATGACAACGCTCGCAACCGACGACGATATCCTCAAGGCCGCCGAAGACTGGCGCAAGCAGGGGCGCGGCGTGGCTCTCGCGACCGTGGTCGAGACCTGGGGCTCGGCGCCCCGGCCGGTCGGCTCCAACCTGGTGATCGACAGCGAGGGCAATTTCCTCGGCAGCGTCTCCGGCGGCTGCGTCGAGGGCGCGGTGGTCACCGAGGCGCTCGACGTGATCGAGAGCGGCAAGCCCAAGACGCTGGAGTTCGGCGTCGCCGACGAGACCGCCTGGAAGGTCGGGCTGTCCTGCGGCGGCACCATCCGCGTCTACGTCGAGAAGGTGGACTAGGTGAAACTCGACATCCTCAAATCGCTGAATGCCGAGCGCAACGCGCGCCGCGCCGCCGTGGTCGTCACCGATCAGGCGAGCGGCGAGCAGCGGCTCGTCAAGGCCGGCGACGTGGCGAACGACCCGCTCAAGGACCTGATCGAGAAACATATCCGCAGCGGCAAGAGCGGCATGGAGGAGACGCCGCAAGGCAAGGTCTTCCTGACCGTGCACGTGCCGGCGCCGCGCATCGTCGTCACCGGCGCGGTCCATATCAGCCAGGCGCTGGCGCCGATCGCGAAGCTGCTCGGCTACGACGTCACCATCGTCGACCCGCGCACCGCCTTCGCCACCCAGGATCGGTTCCCGGACGTGAAGGTGATCGCGGAATGGCCGGATGTCGCGCTGCCGCCGCTCGGCGTCGACCGCTACACCGCGTTCATCGCGCTCACCCATGATCCCAAGATCGACGACCCGGCGCTGACCCATGCGCTGGCGCGCGACTGCTTCTATATCGGCGCGCTCGGCTCACGGAAAACTCACGGCCGTCGGCTTGACCGCTTGAAAGAGCAGGGCTTTTCCGATGCCGACCTCGGGCGCATTCATGCCCCGATCGGGCTTCCGATCGGCGCGGTGTCGCCGGCCGAGATCGCGGTCTCGATCATGGGCGAGATCACCGCGCGGCTGCGGCTCTCGCCCGACAAGGCGGAGAAGGCATCGTGAAGTTCGGAGCGGTCCCGATCGCCGAGGCGGAGGGCGGCGTTGCCGTCCACTCCATCCGCCAGGGTTCGCTGGTGCTCAAGAAGGGCACGGTGATC